>NZ_JBEYIL010000005.1:0-657017 GCF_040635845.1 Streptomyces sp. NPDC006872 | reverse complement strand
GGTTACATTCCGAACCCGGAAGCTAAGCCTTACAGCGCCGATGGTACTGCAGGGGGGACCCTGTGGGAGAGTAGGACACCGCCGAACAAATATTATAGAAAACCCCTGTACCGTTAATTCGGTACGGGGGTTTTCTGCGTTTCGGCTACCGTGGTCCGCATGAACTACAAGATCCGTTCCATACGGGCCGACGAGTGGGCTGCGGCAAAGGAACTGCGGCTCATCGCGTTGCGGGATCCGGTCGCGCATCTTGCTTTCCTCGACACCTACGAGACTGCCGTGGCCCGGCCGGACTCCTTTTGGCAGGAGCGAGCTGTGGGCGCTGCCGAGGGTGCCGGCGGGGCCCAGCAGATCATCGCCGAGGGGCCGGACGGAGAGTGGGTCGGGACCCTGACCGTGCTCCTGGAAGAGGCCGGGACGACCGACTGGGCCGGGTTCGACGTCGAGCAGCGGCAGGGGCATATCGTCGCTGTGTTCGTGCAGCCGGAGTTCCGGGGCATCGGGCTGACCGAGGTGCTGTTCGACGCCGGCCTGGAGTGGGCGTGGGCGCAGGGTGCCGAGCGCGTCCGGCTGATCGTGCATGAGGAGAACGGACGGGCGCAGCGGTTTTATCGGAAGGTGGGGTTCGAGCCGACCGGAGTCATCGTGCCGTTGTCGCAGGCACAAGGGGAGAACGAGTTGGAGTTCGCCCTGGAGCGCGAGTGAGGTCAGACCGGTAGTTCGGCGTTCGGCCAGCGGGAGCGGGCCTGTTCGCGGGAGCGGAGCAGGGCCAGGGTGGGCAGGCCGCGGTCCGCTCCGGTGGCCAGCAGCTCCGGGAGCCGGGAGATCGGGGCCACGGCCGCCACGTCGTCGAGGACCAGACTGAGTGGTGGGTCGAGGCGACCGGCGGGTGACCGTTCGGCCATGGTCCGGCCGCGCTCGACCACGCTGGAGACGAGGGCCGTCAGGAGAGGCATCGCGCCTGGGTTTGTCCTGGGGTCCTCAAGGGATTCGCCGACCACGTAAAGCGTTCCCCCCTCGTCCACGAAGGAATCCAAGGCGAGGGCATCGGCTCGATTGGGAGTGCAGGCCTCGCGGATGTTGACCGTGGAGAGGGCGGAGAGGGCACGGGCGGTCAGTTCCTGGGCGATGTCCCGGCGTTCGGGGTGGGCGGTGAGGGCGGCTTCGAGTTCGCCGGCCGCGCCCGGGGCCGCCTTGGGGTTGGTGCGGAGGGTGCGGACCGCTTCCTGGATGCCGGTGCCCTGGGACCAGCGGTGGACGTGGCGGATCGTGCGGCCGTCGATCGCGGCGGCGTGGAGGTAGCTGCGGAGGAGGGTTTCCGCCGTTTCGCTGACCGTCTGGTCCAGGCGGGCGGTGGGGCGTACGGGGGTCAGGAGGGCGGCTGCTCTCGTTGCCGCCGTTGCCTTGACCTCGCAGCCTGTGGTGGGGGACCAGTGGAGGCGGGCCGGGGTGTCGCAGCGGTGGGTGGGGTCGTAGAGGTGGACCGGGCCCAGCTTGGCTCTGGCGTCCTTGGTGTCCTGCCAGAGGGAGGGGGCGGAGGTGAGGACGAGGGCGGGGCCCTCGGCGTCCCGAACGGCCTGGGCGGCGGTGGGATGGCGGGTGGCCGGGGGGCCGTAGATCACGGGACCGAGAGGCTCCATCGGCGTCGGTGCGGCCGCAGCCGCCGGCATCGGCACCGGCGTGGGGCTCAGCGGCTTCGCCTCCGGGGCCGGTTGGGGCGTCGGCTGGGGTGCCGGTTCTGTTCTGGGCGTCGGTACGTCGTACGCGGGCACCTCATGCGTAGGTGCCTCATGCGTCGGTGCCTCACGCGCAGGCACCTCATGTGCAGGTGCGTCATGTCGGGGCGGTGACTGTGGTGTCGTCCGGCGTCTCGCTCGCACCGCGCGCCATCGGGCCACTGTTCCTATCGCGAACACCGTGAGGACGAAGAGGATCATCAGCTCGCCGATGAACAGGCCCCAGAACAGTCCGTAGCCCGAGAGGTCTGCCGCCGCTGCTTCCGGCCAGGCTCCGGGGATGTCGTGGGGCTCGGCGACCAGGTGGCGCATGGCGAGGGGGGTGCGGGTGAAGGTGACGCCCGCGGGCCAGGAGCCGTGGGCGAAGAGGGCCGCCAGGCCGGTCGCCGTCCAGACCAGCAGGGTCATGCCGAGCAGGAACGCGAGTATGCCGACGAGCAGCCCGTCGGGGATGCCTCCCTGGCCCTGGCCGCGCTGCTCGTCACCCGGTCTCATGACAACCCCGTCCCTCTGCGCCCTACATCGATGCCTACGCCACCGTCGACTCGGACGAGCCGTCCAGGTCGGCCAGGTGTTGTTCCATGAAGGCCGCGGCTCGTCGTTCCTGTTCCAGTTCGGCGGCGAGCAGGGCGTCGTCGTCGGCGGCCGCCTGTTCTGCGGAGGTTTCCGTCATGGCCCGGTCGGTGAAGACCAGTGGGCGTTCCGTCTCCGTGACCAGGTGTTTCACGACTTGGACATTGCCGTTGACGTCCCACACCGCGATGCCGGGGGTGAGGGTCGGGATGATCTCCACCGCCCAGCGGGGGAGGCCGAGGACCCGGCCGGTCGCTCTGGCCTCGTCCGCCTTCTGGGCGTAGATGGTCCGGGTGGACGCCATCTTGAGGATGGCGGCCGCTTCCTTCGCCGCCGCTCCGTCGACCACGTCGGACAGATGGTGGACGACCGCGACGAACGACAGGCCGAGCCGGCGGCCGAACTTCAGCAGGCGCTGGAACAGCTGGGCCACGAACGGGCTGTTGATGATGTGCCAGGCCTCCTCGACCAGGAAGATGCGCTTCTTCCGGTCGGGGCGGATCCAGGTGTGTTCCAGCCAGACCCCGACGATCGCCATCAGGATCGGCATGGCGATCGAGTTGCGGTCGATGTGGGACAAATCGAACACGATGAGCGGGGCGTCCAGGTCGATGCCGACCGTCGTCGGGCCGTCGAACATGCCGCGGAGGTCGCCGTCGACCAGGCGGTCCAGGACCAGTGCCACGTCCAAGCCCCAGGCCCGAACGTCGTCTATGGCGACGTTCATCGCCTCTGCCGACTCCGGTTCGGGGTGGCGCAGTTGTTCGACGATGTCCATCAGGACCGGCTGGCGGTCGACGATCGTCTCGTTGACGTAGGCGTGGGCGACCTTGAGCGCGAAGCCGGAGCGCTCGTCGAGGCCGTGGCCCATCGCCACTTCGATGATGGTGCGCAGCAGCGCCAGCTGGCCCGTCGTGGTGATCGACGGGTCCAGGGGGTTGAGGCGGATACCCATGTCCAGGGCGGCCATCGGGTCCAGGCGGATGGGGGTTATTCCCAGCGCCTGCGCGATGAGGTTCCATTCGCCGACGCCGTCCTCGCCCTGGGCGTCCAGGACGACGACCTGGCGGTCGCGGAAGCGGAGCTGGCGCAGGACGTAGGTCTTCTCCAGGGCCGACTTGCCGTTGCCGGACTCGCCCAGGACCAGCCAGTGCGGGGCCGGGAGCTGCTGGCCGTACAGCTGGAAGGGGTCGTAGATATAGCCCTTTCCGGAGTAGACCTCGCGGCCGATGATGACGCCGGAGTCGCCGAGGCCGGGGGCGGCCGTGGGCAGGTAGACCGCCTGGGCCTGGCCCGTGGAGGTGCGTACCGGCAGCCGGGTCGTCTCGACCTTGCCGAAGAGGAAGGAGGTGAAGGCGTCCGTGAGGACGGACAGCGGATCCCGCATCAGCTCATCAGCCCCTACCTTCGGATTCCGGTGGCGAACGGGAGGGTGTTCACGAACGCCCGGTGGTGCTCTCGGTCGCACCACTCCAGCTTCAGGTACGACTTGCCCGCCGACGCCCTTATCGTCCGCTTGTCGCGGGCGAGGGCTTCAGGGTTGCGGGAGGAGACGGTGATGTAGCCGACCAGGTTCACGCCGGCCGCGCCGGACGCGAGGTCCTCGCCGCGCTGGTCGAGGCGGCCGTGGGCGGCCACGTCGCGGGGGTCGACGGTGCGGTTCATCTTGGCGGCGCGGCTCGCCTCCGCCTCGTCGTTCGTCTTCTCCGTGAGCATGCGTTCGATGGCGACCTCGGTGGGTTCGAGGTCCATGGTCACGGCGACGGTGCGGATGACGTCCGGGGTGTGGACGAGGAGGGGGGCCAGGAAGTTGACGCCCACCGGGGTCATCGGCCACTCCTTCACCCAGGCCGTGGCGTGGCACCAGGGGGCTCGGGTGGAGGACTCGCGGGTCTTGGCCTGGAGGTACGTCGGCTCCATGGCGTCCAGCTCGGCCGGCCAGGCGTTGCGCTTGGTCATCGCCTGGATGTGGTCGATGGGGTGGTCCGGGTCGTACATGGAGTGGACGAGGGAGGACAGTCGGCCCTGGCCGAGGGGCTGGCGGACGCGGATGTCCGCCTCCTGGAGGCGGGAGCAGATGTCCGTCAGCTCGCGGGCCATGACGACGGCGAGGCCGGCGTCGCGGTCGAGCTTGCGGCCGGACCGGGGGCGGGCGGCGCGGGCCATGGCGTGCGCCTCGGCGGACAGCTCGCGGGTGTAGTGCATACAGGCGACGAGGTAGGCGCGGTGCTGCTCGCTGCTGGTGGACACCATGGACTGGAGCTGGTCGTAGGAGCGGGCCAGCCAGTCCGGGGACTTCTCGTCCCCGCGGACGGCGACGTCCTTGGCGTGGGCGTCGGGGTCGGCGGGGAGGGTGCGGGCGAGCATCTGGATGCGGGTGACGAAGCCGTCGCCGTTGGCCACATGCTTGAGGAGGGTGCCGAAGCGGTCGACCAGGGCTTCCTGGTCCTCGCTGTCGCGCAGACCGACGCCCGGGCCCTCGATCTCGATGGCGGCCGTCACCGTACGGCGGTCGGCGTGCAGGAGGACGGCGATCTCGTCGGGGCCGAAGGGGGCGGCCAGCCAGCTGATGCGGCCGATGCCCGGGGGCGGGCCGATCTCGATCTCCTGGCCGTCGATCCGGGTGCCTGCCTCGGCGGCGGACGAGCGGTAGGTGGTCCCCTGGCGGAGGGTGCGCTTGTAACTGCGGTTGATCTCGAACCACTTGTAGAAGGTGCGGTGCTTGTACGGCACGTAGACCGCGGCCAGCCCGAGCATCGGGAAGCCGCTCAGCAGCACGATGCGCAGGGCGAGGACGGGGACGAGGAGGCCGCACATCATGCCGAGGAACGCGCCGACGACGATGAGCGCGATCTCGCCGGTCTCGCGGTTGCGGCCGACGATCGCGTTCGGCCGGGCACGGCCGATCAGATATGTACGGCGGGGCGTGATCCCGTGGGACACATGGGACTCGGTCGTCAACGCCCTTCACCTCCCGTGCGGTTGGTACTGCTGTTGCGGGTGTTGCCGGCGTGCGGGGTGTTGACCGGGCTACTCGCGCGGGGTGCGGGTGCGGCGGAGGGGACAGATCCGCCGCCCCCGTTCGAGGTGCGCGAGCTGTGCGCGGCGACCCCGCCGGATGCGGGGTTGGAGGGGCGGGCGCCGGAGGAGCCGGACTGGCCGCCTCCGCCGTTGTTGTCCGCACGGGAGCTGTGCGTCTTGATGCCCTGGGCGACGAGGGTCGCCGGGGAGCTGATGACGGCCGCGGCCTTGCCCTCGGCTCCCTGCATGATGCGGTTGTTGCGGCCGTTGGCGATCTCGTCGCCGAAGCCGGGGACGAAGCGGTAGATCATCGCGCTGGCGAAGATCGCGAGCAGGATGATGGAGAGGCCGGAGACGACGGCGGAGAAGGCGTTCGGGCCGTCGTCGGCGGACAGCGCCCCGGCGAGGCCTAGCACGATCACGATGACCGGTTTGACCAGGATGACAGCGATCATGATGCCGGCCCAGCGTCGGACGTGGCTCCACAGGTGCTTGTCGACGAGGCCCGCGTAGACGACGGTGCCGAGGAGCGCGCCGACGTAGAGCAGGGCCGCCCTGAGGACCAGCTCCAGCCAGAGCACGCCGGCGGCGAGGATCGACACCATGGAGACGACGATCAGCATGATCGGGCCGCCGCCGATGTTCTCGCCCTTTTCGAGGGCCTCGGAGAAGGTGCCGAAGAACGTGTCGGTCTGGTTGCCGGTGGTCTTCGCCAGGACGTCGGTGATGCCGTCCGTGGCGGAGACGACGGTGTAGAGGATGAGGGGGGTGAAGGCGGAGGCGAGGACGGTCAGCCAGAGGAAGCCGACGGCTTCGCCGATGGCGGTGGTGAGCGGCACGCCCCGCACGGCTCGCTTGGCGACGGCCAGCAGCCACAGCAGGAGGGTCAGGACGGTCGAGGCGGCGAAGACGACGGCGTACTGCTTGAGGAACCGCTCGTTGGTGAAGTCGACGTTCGCCGTGTCCTTCACGGCCTCGCTGAGCTTGTCGACGGTCCATGCGGCGGCGTCGGCACAGCCCTTGGCGAGCGAGGAGAGGGGGTCGAGGGTGTCGGAGACGCCGGGGTTGGTGGTGGTACCGGAGTCCGCGTTGCCCTTCTCGCAGTACTTCTTGGCCTCGCCGGAGATGAGACTGCAGTCCAGGCTGCCGGACGGCGAGGGTGAGGGCGACGGCGACGGGGTGGGGGCCGCGAAGGCGCGGGTGGCCAGCAGTACGGCCGAGGTCTGGACGGCCGTCACGACTCCGGCGAGCCTGAGCAGGCGGCGCGGCTTACCGGGCATACGTGAACCCTCCGTACTCCTCGATGGCCTTGCTGATCTCGTCGGAGGTGGCGGCCGCGTCGTCGCCGGGGACCGGGGCGGGACCGTCCTGCTGCTGGTCGTCGACGATCTTCCAGTCGCCGCCGGTCCACGCGAGGTCGAAGGTCCAGGTCTTCCACGACGAGGTGACCGGGTCGGTGGAGGTCGTCCCGGACATGCCGATGAGGCCCAGGTACCAGACGGCGACCTTGGCGGTGCTGTCGGAGTAGGTCTGGGCCGTGGTGCCCACCGGCACCACACGTGAGACGAAGGTGTTGCCCTCGGGGGCCTTGCCGTCGGCGTCGAGGCCCATCTTCGCGAGGAAGTCCGCCGAGTACGCCTGGTCCATGGCCGTCTGCAGCTTGGCCGCGGCGGCGGTGGTGTAGACGGTGTCGACGAGGTCGTGCCGGCTGTCCTGCTGGAACATGCCGGTCGAGCCCAGCGCCACCGCGTAGTTGGCGGCGGCCGACTGGGCTCCCTGCTGGGTGCGTGCGAACCCCGAGGGGATGCCGCCCGTCTTCGTCTCCACCGGCTTCGTGCCGGTTGCTGTTGTGCTGGTGGGGTTTGGTTTGTCGGCGGGGCCTTCGCTTGCCGTCGTGGAAGAGGAATCGTCTCCTCCGCGGTTCGCGAAGGCGATCGCTGCGATGAGGAGGACGACGACGCCGACCACCGTGACCAGGCTGCGGGAGGACGAGCGGCCGCCTCTGCGGGCACCGCCGTAGGGGTCGTTCTCGGGCAGTCGGAGGCGGGTTCCGCCGTACCCGTGGCTCTCGTCGGTGCGCGCGGATTCGCCGTAGTCGTGTTCGTCGCCGGGAGTCATGCCGCGAACGCCCCCTCGCTGCCGTACCGGAACGCGTAGAAGTACGACGGTAGCCGTGCTGGTTCCCGCGCGGGCGCGGTGTGGTGACTCGACATCAGGGACATCAGGGAAACGCAACCTCAGCCGGTGGGCACGACAGGTGGGTGGGGATGGCGGGCCGGGCGTGCCCGGACGGGACTGGGGGTGGTGCGGAGGGACGCGGCTACACGGCCATGCCGTACACGATCGTGAACAGCGTCCCCAGGGAGCCGATGATGAAGACGCCCGTCAGGCCCGCGATGATGAGGCCTTTGCCCTGTTCCGCGCTGAAGGTGTCCCGCAGGGCGGTCGCGCCGATGCGTTGCTTGGCCGCGCCCCAGATGGCGATGCCGAGGCAGAGGAGGATGGCGACCGCCATCACGACCTCGATCAACACCTTGGCCTCGTTGCCCAGGCTGCCGAAGGGCCCCCAGTCCGGAGCGATCCCACCGATGATGGTGTTGATATCGCCCTTGTCGGCCGCAAACAGCATGTAAGTCACCGCCCCTGGTGGGTAGTTCCGCAGTTCCCCTGCCGGTGTGCAGAGGTCACGCCTATTCTCGCCGACAAAGCCGCCGTCGTATGTCGACTTGGCGTCATTGATGGGCGGGATTCGTACGAATGGCTCGTACAGTCACTCTGTGTATCACGGCAGGTCACGCCGGGCAATGAGGTGGGTGCGGAACCTGTGGTGTGGTTCCGTCGTTAGCCCACTTCACGGCCTTGCGCCGTTTCTGACGGCTGGTCGGGTGAGCGTACGTTTCGATGTTCTCATGACGAACATCTCACAGGCGTGGCGACGAACGGCGAACGGGCCTCGGCTGGGTGCCGGGGCCCGTTCGGGGTTGGTGCGGGTGTGGCTGAGCGTCAGCCGGTGAAGGCGTCCGTGCCCTCCGGGGTGCCGACGCCGGTGGGGCCGTCGTAGCCCGACTTGGCGGTGCAGAGGTAGCTGGCGCTGGAGGAGCAGGTGCCGTTGCTGCCGCTGGTGACGTCGTTCAGGGCGGAGGTGCCGGCGGCGGCGTAGGGGTACGAGGCCGGGTAGTCGCTGCTGCCGGGGGTGCCGGCGAGGGCGTAGACGGCCGCGATGATCGGGGCGGAGGCGCTGGTGCCGCCGAAGGTGTACCAGCCGGCGGTGACGCCGTAGGAGTCGTAGACCGAGACGCCGGTCGCCGGGTCGGCCACGGCCGAGACGTCCGAGATGGTGCGCTTCGAGCAGCCGGTGTCGGTCTGCCAGGTCGGCTTGGCGTCGTAGGCGGAGCAGCCGGAGCCGGTGCCCTCGGTGGAGCTGGTGTTCCAGACCTTCTCGGTCCAGCCGCGGGTGGTGGAGGAGGTGGAGAGGGCCGTGCCGCCGACCGATGTCACGTACTTGGACGCGGCCGGGTACTCGGCGCCGTAGCCCTCGTCGCCCGCGCTGACGGTGATGGCGACGCCCGGGTGCTTGAAGTAGGACGAGTCGTAGCTCGTGTCCGACGACGACTCGGAGCCGCCGTAGCTGTTGGAGACGAACTTCGCGCCCAGCGTCACGGCCTCGTTCACGGCCTTGCCGAGGTTGGCCATGGACGAGGAAGTCGCCTCGACCAGCAGGATGTTGCAGTTCGGGCAGACCGCGCTGGCCATGTCGAGGTCGAGGGACTCCTCCTCGGCCCAGCCGCTGTCGGCGGTCGGCAGGGAGGTCGTCGAGCCGGTCTGACTCACCTTCTTGAAGCAGCCGTTGGCGACCGTGCAGGCGGGGAGGCCGTAGTACGTGCGGTACTTGGCGAGATCGGCGGCGGCGTTCGGGTCGTCGTAGGCGTCGACGATGGCGATGGTCTCGCCGTCACCGTTGCTCGCGGCCGCGTCGGTCAGGCCGTAGGCGTCCTGGAGGTCGGACGGGCCGTAGCCGGAGGGGGTGGAGGCGTCGGCGGCCTTGGGCGTGATGCCGTCCGCCTTGGCCTCCTGCTTCTGGAAGGCGGTGATGCCGCCGGTGACGCGGAAGGAGTTGCAGGCCAGATCGCCCTTGTGTTTGGGCGTGGCACACGGGGTGGCCGCCCAGGTCACCTTCGAGGAGGCGGTGGGGGTGGCGGTGGGTGCCGCGCTCGCTTGGGCCGCGGTGCCGAAACCGGCGAACACGAGGGCGGCGGCGCCGAGGGCCGAGGCGCCGATGCGGCGCCATCTGCCGGATATGGCAGCGGAGTCGGGGGAAGTCGTACGCAACGTACACGCTCCTGGGAGTGGGGTGGCAGGGGCAGTGCGGGTGGTTCTGCGTGGTGCGGGCGGCGGCCCGCGGACGACGTTCCCTTGTTGAGTACGCGACAACAAGGCAGGCGGCGGAATCCTGACTTCCGCCATACCGAAGGGGGTTGGGGGATTGCTGATCAATGGCGGGCGGATGGTGCGCGGATGGCCGGGACTTGACCTCGAGCGCGTTACACGCCCTGGGCATCGTGCGGTGGCTCGGGGAGAAGCCCTTCCACGAAGTGGTCGAACTCGCCTGCCTGGACGCCCAGCACGAACGCGTCCCACTTGCGGCGGTTCGTCGTGACGACGTTCCCCGGGTTGTCGGTCACGCGCAGGTAGACCGGGGCCTCCGTGTCGTCCTCTCCGTCCCCCTCGCCGAAGGCGATCTCGAACCAGGGGCCGGGTCCGGTGGCGTCCGGCGGGGCGGCTCGGGTCCAGGTGAGGTCGGCGGGGATGTCAGCCACGGGGGTGTCCTTCTCGAGGGTCGTGAGGAGCGATGTCACCCACATGGGTGAGCGCCGAGGAGCGTTGCGTATGTGGGTCCAACAACTTACAACTTGCCGTGCGGTGGGTGCCTCGGCGTCGGGCGGCACGGCCGGGAAGGTTGTGTGGGCCGAGTGCGGGTAGCGTCGGAAGGACCGGAAGAGGTATCTGAGGCTTCTCTCACCTTCGTGGGACACAGTGAACCCGATGAAGCGAAACGCCCTGCTCGGTGCGGTCGTCCTGCTGGCCGTCACCTCCGCCTCCGAGGCGGCCGCCGACGGGGGGCCCGGGCCCCTCGGCGTGACGGCCGTCGCGGTGGCGACGGCGCAGACCGCGCGGGTCGGCACGCTGTTCACCGCCGCCGACGCGCACGCCGGCAAGCTCGCCGGTGAGCACTTCTGCACGGCGTCCGTGGTGCACAGCCCGCAGCACGACCTCATAGTCAGCGCGGCGCACTGTCTGACCGGGGCCGGGGACGGCGATCTCGTCTTCGCCCCGGGATACCGGGACGGCGTCGCCCCGCACGGGGTCTGGAACGTCCAGCGGGTCTTCCTGCCCGACGGGTGGGCGAAGGGGCAGGACGAGGACAGCGATGTCGCGTTCGCCGTGGTCGGGGAGCGGGGCGGGAAGGACGTCGAGGACGTCGTCGGCGGCAACCGGTTCGTCACGGGTACCACCACCGGGGCCACCGCCGTGACCGTCACCGGCTACCCCACCTCGATCGAGGCCCCGATCCGCTGCACCAACCGGCCCACCCCGCACAACCGCACCCAGCAGCGCATCGACTGCCCCGACTTCACCGGCGGAACCAGCGGCAGTCCGTGGGTGAACGGCGACGACGAGGTCGTCGGCATCCTCGGCGGCCATGAGCAGGGCGGGGCCACGGCCGACATCTCCTACAGCGTGGTCCTGGGGGCCGAGGCGGCGGAACTGTACCGGGACGCGGCCTCGGCCCCGTGACAGCGCGGGGGCGGCAGCCTCAGGCGATACGGTGCACGCGCTGCGTGGTCAGCTCGTAGCGGGCGCCGACGACGGCCAGCTCTCCGGCGGCGATCTTCGCGGCGAGGTCGGGTTCGGCGGCGAGGCGGGCGCGGACGGCTCGTATGTTGGCGTCGATGGTCGAGTCGACGCGGGCGTCGCCGACCTTGGTGCGGTCGATGTTCGGGCTGATCCGGTCGGCCAGGTACTGGATGTGGGCGGGGAGCTCCTCGCCGGTCAGGTCGGCCTGGACGGCGGCCTTCACCGCGCCGCAGGACTGGTGGCCGAGCACCATGACCAGCGGGATGCCCAGTTCGAGCACTCCGTAGGCGATGCTGCCGAGCACGGCCTCGTCCAGGACCTCGCCGGCGGTGCGGACGGTCATCAGGTCGCCCAGGCCCTGGTCGAAGACGAGTTCCGGGGGCACCCGGGAGTCGATGCAGCCGAGGACGACGGCGAAGGGGTGCTGAGCCGTCGTCAGGCTCTGGCGGACGGCGGGGGTCTCGTCCGGGTGCCGCTCGCGGTAGGTGCGCCAGCGCAGGTTGCCGGCCGCCAGCTCACGCAGGGCCTCGGCGGCGGTGCCGGGGCGGGGGGCGGAGCGGGGGGCGGTGGGGGAGGAGGCCGAGGCGGAGGTGGTGGCGAGGGCTGTGCCGCCGAGGGCCAGGGCGCCGGCCATGCCGCCGCGCAGGAGAGCGCGGCGGGCGGTTCTGGGGGGAGTGTCTTCGGAAATCACGGGGTGGAACGTATGGCCGATGCCGAAACCTTTGTGCGTGCGTTGCCCGATCATGGTGGGGGGTGGGGAATCCGTGGTCGAACGATGGGACGGGCTTGACGTGCTCCAGGGGCGGCCTTGAGGTGATCGACAGGAACCTCACCGGGGGGTCGGTCGGGGGTCGGTGGGGGGACGGTCTCCCGGGCGAACTGATCTGTGTGGCAAGGTCGGTTCGGTGGATGTACTGAAGGCTCATGACCCCGCGCGAATGGGCGCGCACACGCTCCTCGCGAGGCTCGGGGCGGGTGGCATGGGGCAGGTCTACCTGGGGCGCTCGCCCGGTGGACGGCTCGTGGCGATCAAGGTGATCCGGGACGAGATCATCGACCACCCGGAGGCGTTGGCCCGGTTCCGGCGAGAGGTGGAGACGGCGCGGGCGGTACGCAGCGCCTACACGGCGAACCTCATCGACGCTTCGCTGGACGCGGCGCCTTATTGGCTGGCTACCGAGTATGTTCCCGGGCCGACGTTGAGCAAGGCCGTGGCGGCCGGCGGGCCGCTGCCCACGGAGACGTGCCGAGGGGTGCTCGCGGCGCTGGCCGAGGGGCTCGAGGCCGTGCACGGGCACGGAGTCACGCACCGGGACCTCAAGCCGCAGAACGTGATCCTCGCGGCTCAGGGCCCGCAGCTCATCGACTTCGGCATCGCGCGCAGCGCCTCCCAGACGGCGCTCACCGAGGCGGGGTTCGCACCGGGAACACCGGGCTACACCGCCCCCGAGGTGCTGTTGCGCAACGAGGTCGGGCCCGCCGCGGACGTCTTCGCGCTCGGTGCGACGCTCGCCTACGCGGCCACCGGCCGGCCGCCCTTCGGTCACGGGGAGCCCGCCGGAGTGAGCTATCGCGCCGTGCACGAGGCCATCGATCTCGTGGGCGTGGACGCGGAGCTGGCCGCTCTCGTCGAGGCATGCGTGGCCAAGGAGCCGACCGCCCGGCCGGGGCTCGCCGAATTGATAGCGCGGTGCGGGGTGCGGACGGCCCTCGTCGAGGACGCGTTCTACGGGGGACTCGTCGGCCTGGCGGAGGCCGTTCCGCAGATCCCGGCCGCCCCACCCCGGGCCCCGGCCGCCTCGCCCGGGATACCGGCCCCTCCCGCGGATCCCCCGATTGGTCCGCACGACCTGCCGACGGCGGCACCTCCGTACGGCTACGGCTACGGCTACGGCTACACGCCCACGCAGACGGTCCGGTCGGCGCCCGTCGTGCGGCGGCGCGGCAAACCCTGGCTGATCGCCGGGGCAGCGGGTCTGGCGGTGGGCCTCGGAGCCGTTGCCGCTCTCAACCTGCTCCCCGACATGGGCGGCGACGGTGACAAAGGCAATGGCGGCGAGGCATCGCCGGGAACTACCTCCTCGGCTCCCACGACCGCCGGCAGCGACAAGTCGAAGGTGCAGCCGCCTGCCTACGTCGAGCAGACGAACCCCTCGCGCGACTACTGGACAGCTGACACGACGTCACAGTACGGCGAGGGCACCTGCAATCTGCCGGTGGAGGAGCGCAGCCAGTACTTCCAGAGCTCGGTCTCCGCAGCGGGCAGCGACGCTCCCTACACCTCCGGCAAGGGCCGAATCGAGTTCCGGCTCAAATATGAGCCCTCGACGCCCTACTACGTGTCCGTGGCCGTGAAGTCTCCGCACGCGATCGACGCGGACACGGGCAAGCCCTTCGCCGGCGGGTTCCAGGAGAATCTCGAACTGGGGTACACGAGCAAGCCCGTCGAAGTCGGCACCGACTGGGTGGACCTGACGTATCCGGACGACTTCCAGCAGAATGTGCGGGGCGAGAAAGCCGGCGACGCCGTCCCCGTCGCGAACGACCCCGGTGACTGGACCGTGCTCTTCCTCCATGTCCAAGGACCCAAGCAATACGCGAGCATTGACTGCAAGGGGTTCGTCTCGAAGTAGCGCACACGACACGGACAGGTTCGCAAAAGACCCGTAAACAGGGCTGCGGTGGGGGAGGGTTGAAGCGTGCGAAAAGTTTGGGTGGTCGGCGGAGCCGCGGTCGGGCTCGGGCTGAGCTTCGTGATGCTGCTCATCATCGGTGTGTACCTCGTAGCCGGAAACATCGTCAACGGCGTCGGCGCGGGGAGCGTCGGGCTGGCCAAGGGGGCCGTGCCATCGGCCTACCAGGCGCTCGTGCAGAAGTGGGGCAACCTCTGCACCGCCATCAACCCCGCCCTGCTGGCGGCCCAGCTGTACCAGGAGAGCGGTTGGGATCCGGACGTCGTCAGCTCCGCCGACGCACGCGGCATCGCACAGTTCATCCCCAGTACGTGGGCCACCCACGGCGTCGACGGCGACGGTGACGGCGACCGAGACATCTGGGATCCGAATGACGCGATTCCATCGGCCGCCTCGTACGACTGCGACCTCGCCAAGTACGTCAAGACCGTGCCGGGAGACGTCACCAACAACATGCTCGCGGCCTACAACGCCGGCCCGGACCGCGTCATCAGAGCGGGCGGGGTTCCGGCGATCAGCGAGACGCAGAACTACGTCAAGACAATCCGCACGCTCGAGAAGAGCTTTGCCGCGCCTGTCAGTCGGGTGGATCCTTCCAAGCAGGCTGCCGGGGCCATCTACTACGCTCAGAAGAAGCTCGGGACGCCCTATCTGTGGGGTGGGAACGGTACCGCTGAGCAGGGTGGACGGTTCGACTGTTCGGGGTTGACCAAGGCCGCCTACGAGAGTGTCGGGATCACCTTGCCGCGGGTCGCCAACGATCAGTACAACGCCGGGCCGCATCCCGCGCGGAGTGAGCTCTTGCCCGGGGATCTGGTGTTCTTCTCCACCGATCTCGGCAACTCGCGGGCCATCCACCACGTGGGGATCTACGTGGGAGGCGGCTACATGATCGACGCGCCCTACACGGGCGCCGTCATTCGGTTCGATCCCATCGACACGGCGGAGTACTTCGGGGCCACCCGGGTCACCGAAGATGGCGCGAAAGCGCTGCCCACGACGGTGTGACAGAGGCCGCCACCCGGCCTCTGAGCTGCGGGGATCTGTCTCTCTTCGATAACGTCTGAGTGATCATTCAGTGGAGAGTGGAACGTATCAACGGGGGCCGTGCGTTCCTGTTGAGGCGGGCGCATGTGAGGTGCGCCGAGCAGAACACGACGAAGGGGCCGCAGCACCATGGCTGGACTCGCCGATTCCGGGTCGAACCCCGACGTCGACCTGCTCTATGACATCAATGGGCTCGCCAAGGACGCTCCGCACTGGCTCGACCGGGTGGTCGAGTTCGTGGGGGAGTACGGGCTGCTCCTCGCCATGATCCTGCTCATCGTGTGGTGCTGGTGGGGGGTTCGGCGGCGGAGCGGTGGGGCCGAGGAGGCAGCCTCCTCCGTCGCCGCTCTCCTGTGGGCGCCGCTCGCCGCCGGGATCGCCGTGCTGGTGAACGTGCCCATACGGGGATTCGTCGAGCGGCCCCGCCCCTTCCGCGATCATCAGGGGCTGGAGGTGCTCGTCTCCGGCAAGACCGACTACTCCTTCGTGAGCGATCACGCCACCCTGACGATGGCCATGGCCGTCGGGCTGTTCGTCGCCAACCGGAAGTTCGGGCTGGTGGGGATAGGGATCGCGCTGCTTGAGGGGTTCTGCCGGGTCTATATGGGGGTGCACTATCCGACCGACGTCGTCGGCGGGTTCGCGCTCGGGACCGCCGTCGCGCTGCTGCTGTCGCCCGTCGCCTCCATGCTGCTCACCCCCGTGCTGAAGGCCGTCGACCGGTCGCCCCGGGTGGGATGGGTGGTGCGGAGCCGCGCCGCCCGGGTCGCGGAGCGGGACGGGTTCGTGCCCGGCACGCGGGCCGATGTCGCCGCCGAGGAACGGGATCTCGCCGCCTAGGGCCTGTCCGGCCGATCATGCCCCAGACGCGGGGTCTGGCACGCCCACCTGCGGCGTTGTCGTCGGTTGCCGACTCCCCCACTCTCGGCTGCGCTCGAGCGGGGGGACCCCCATCGCGTCGACGCCCTCCTCCGCCTTGCAGTCGGACGCACCAGACCCCGCTCACCCGTGTTCCAAGGCCCCGCCGAATTCCTGTGACTTGATCGGCAGGACAGGCCCTAGCCGTCCCCAGGGCCAGGGCCAGGGTTACAGCGCCTGGGGGTAGGCGAAGACGCCCGTCGGGTCGTACTGCTTCTTCAGTTGGGTCAGACGGGGAAGCGCGGCGCCGTAGTACGCCTTGCGCCAGTTCGTCAGGGTCGGGTCCGCGTAGTTCTGGTAGGCCGCGCCCGAGGCGTACGGGGACATCGCCTTGTGGGCCGTGTTCAGCCAGGACTGCGCCGCCGTGCCCGTCGTGCCCGCCCGCCAGGACACGATGTACTGGGCCAGCATGCGCGAGCGGCGGTGGACGAACGCCGTGGCCGTGGGGGAGACGCGGTTCACCGCGCCGCCCAGCGCCGTCAGGGCGATGCTGCCCGAGCCGCCCTGGACCGACTTCAGCTGGTTCAGGAGCGTCTGGATCCCGGCCGTCGTCAGCGAGACGTCGAAGAAGTCCGAGCGGGCCGCGTACGTCTCGCGGCCCAGCGCGCCCTGCGGAGAGCGGCCCGGCGTCGAGCCCGGCAGATGGCACTGGGCGTCCGAGGAGAAGGACGAGCAGCCGGCGTAGATCTCCATCGCCGCCTCGTAGGTGCGGCGGCGGAGGGAGACGCTCGTCGCCGGCGCCCCCACCCGGTCCGCCAGCCGGTCCACCGCGTTCTGGAGCTGGCCGTACGTGCCGATGCAGAACGCGGCGACCGAGATGGTGGGCGCGCCGCCCGTCGCGTTCGCCACATGCAGGGAGGACCAGATCTCGTCGGGCTGGGACGGACCCCACTCCTGCCACGCCTTCACCACCGCGGCCGCCTTCGCCCAGGGCCAGGTGAGATAGCCCGTCACCGCCTGGGGCGCGGGGTGGGTCTTGAACTGCAGTTCCGTGACGACGCCGAAGTTGCCGTTGCCGGCGCCGCGCAGCGCCCAGAACAGGTCCTTGTTCGTCGTCGCGTCGGCGATGAGCTGCTTGCCGTCCGCGGTGACGATCGTGGCCCGGGTGAGGCTGTCGCAGGTCAGGCCGTAGGCGCGGGAGACCACTCCGTGGCCGCCGCCGAGGACCAGGCCGGAGACGCCGACCGTCGGGCAGGAGCCCGCCGGGATCGTCATGCCCTTGGCGGCGAGCGCCCGGTAGACGTCGATCAGCTTGGAGCCCGCGCCGACCACGGCCGAGGCGCCGCTCGCCCGGACCCGGTTCAGCTTGGAGACGTCGATGATCAGACGGCCGTCGCCCGAGGACCAGCCGCCGTAGGAGTGGCCGCCGTTGCGGATCGCGATCTTCGTCTTGTGGGCGCGGGCGTATGCCATGGCGGTACGGATGTCGTCGGCGTGGGCGACGTAGGCCACCGCGGCCGGCTTGAGGCCGTCGAAGCGGGTGTTGTAGAGCTGGCGGGCCGCGGTCCAGGAGGCTTCGCCGGGGCGGACCAGGGTGCCGTCCAAGTCGCGGGCCAGCGCGGTCCAGTTGGCGGGGGCGGCGACGCCGGCGCTCGTGAGCGGGGTCGTCGACCCGGTTCCCGTTCCCGTTCCGGTCGTCGAGGCCGGGCCGCTCGCGCTGCCGCCGGTCGCCTTGCAGGCGGTGGCTGCCGCCGCGACCGCGGCCGTGCCGCCTGCGATGAACGTACGCCGTTCCATGTTCCTGCGCCTTCCCTCGACCCTCGACCGCCTGCCGGCTCCATGAATGTCATGGACGTCGTGCGCTGCACGTACTTCACGCGCTTCACGTACTTCATGTACTTCATGGAGCGAGACGGGGGCAGGGGACCGCAGGTTCCGGCGGGTTGCGGCGGTGACGGAACGGTGACGTCCGTTCGCCGGCCGGTCGGGTCGGCCGGTGGGCCGGTCGGCGAGTCACGTGTCTGTGTGCCGTTGCGCGTCCGTTCTGGCCATGCTTCTCGCTCTGCGGGCCGGTCCGCGCCAGCCGCAGGTGCAGCGGGCCAGGCAGAAATGGCCCTGTTCGACGGTCGTGGTGGTGTGTTCCCCGTCGGCGCGGGGGTGGGCCGAGCGGTCCTGCTGTGTCACACCGACAACGTTACCCACGTTCGGTAAAGGACCCGTATGGCGGTCGCACGCTTTCGGTCCTGCGTGACGAGGGGCACTCGGTCGTCGTTAGCCGGAACGACGAGGGGCCCGTGACGGACGTACCGGCTGGGGGTAGAGAGACCATGGCGGAGCGGCAGCGCAGGCAGGTGGGTGCGGCGGTCCTGTGGGGGATCGTGGCGGGGGTGTGTGGGGTCTGTGCGGGGGCCGCCGGGTGTTCCGGTGGCGGAGCCGCCGCCGAGGACGGCCGGGCCGCCGATGCCGTCGAGACGTTGCACCGGGCCGCGGACGCCCTCGTCGAAGCGGGCACCTCGAAGGCCCGTACGTCGATGGAGATGGCCACCGGCGGGACCCGGGTGACGATCCGCGGCCAGGGGGTGTACGACTTCCGCAAGCAGCGCGGGGAGTTGAGGGTGCTGCTGCCGCAGGATCCGTCCGGGGCCAGCGAGCACCGGCCGATCACCGAACTCCTCGCGCCCGGAGCCCTGTTCATGAAGAACCGGGGGGCCGGGGTGCCGGCCGACAAATGGGTGCGGGTGGAGACGGCGACCCTGTCCGACGGGAACCTGGTGACCGGCGGGGCCACCGATCCGTTCGCCGCCGCCGAGGTGCTGCGCGGGACGCGTACGGCGACGTACGTGGGGAGGACCGAGGTGGCCGGGACGGCGGTGCGGCACTATCGCGGGACCGCCGATCTGACGGTGGCCGCCGAGGACGCGTCCGTGGGCGGACGGGACTCGCTGCGGGCGGCGGCGAAAGGGTTCGCCACGGCTCGGGTGCCGTTCGACGTCTATCTCGACGACGAGGGGCGGATCCGCAAGGTCCGGCACCGGTTCAGTTTCGTCAACGGGCAGCAGAAGGAGGCTGTCGCGGTCGCCTCCACGACCCTGCTGTACGACTTCGGGGCTGCCGTCGATGTGCGGTTGCCCGCGACGAAGGACATCTACGCGGGGCGGATCGCTGAGGAGTGAAGCCGCCCCCGGCTCTCCTGAGCGATTGTTTTCGGCCACAGGGTGGACACAAGGACTAGCCCGTCCGTGCCATGCGCGCGGTGTATAGCGCTCCCTACTCTAGGAAGTCGGTGACGGCAGAGACGAGGTGATGCGCGTGGCTCCGGGCGGCGGTACGGCAGTTCAGGACCACGTGGCCCTCGCGGAGATCGAACTGTGCGGGGAGTTGATCATCGCGGCCTCCGCGGCCGGGGAGGAACGGCTCAGCCTGGAGAGCATCGACCAGGTGTTGCGGGTGAGGGAAGAAGGGGCGGGGGAAGGGGAGGACAGGTGAGGTGAGGGGTGAGGTGAAGGGCCCGGCTTCCGGGGCTGCGGATCAGGTGCGCAGCAGGCGGGCGATCGCCTTCGTCGCTTCCTCTACCTTCGCGTCGATCTCGTCGCCTCCCTTGAGGGCCGCGTCGGCGACGCAGTGCCGCAGGTGTTCCTCCAGGAGCTGCAGGGCGAACGACTGCAGGGCCTTGGTGGAGGCGGACACCTGGGTGAGTATGTCGATGCAGTAGGTGTCCTCGTCGACCATGCGTTGCAGGCCGCGGATCTGGCCTTCGATGCGGCGCAGGCGCTTGAGGTGTTCGGCCTTCTGTTTGTGGTAGCCGTGGACCTGGCCCGTCGAGGGGGCTGGGGTGGCAAGGGTCTCTTCCGTGCCGGCCTCGGTGGTCGTCATCGTGTCCTCCAGCGCTCCAGCTCCAGACATATACCCCTACTGGGTATATCGTACCGAACTTTCGTGGGTATACGGCCCGAGCAGGCACTTCGTCGGTTGCTCCGCCGCCGGTCGCGCCCCTGCCGGTCGCCCCCCTGCCGGTCGCTCTGTCTCATGGGCGACACTGGGGGACGGCCCATTAGCCGTGGCCGGATGATGCGCCTAGCATCAGCCTGACCGAAACCGATGCATCTTGAGGACCCCACGTGCGATTTCGTCTGACCCCCAGGGAGACGAGCTTCTATGACATGTTCGCCGCATCCGCGGACAACATCGTCACGGGCTCGAAACTCCTGATGGAACTGCTCGGGGCGGACACCTCCGCCCGGGCCGAGATCGCAGAGCGTATGCGGGCCGCTGAACACGCCGGTGACGATGCCACGCACGCGATCTTCCATCAGCTGAATTCCTCGTTCATCACGCCCTTCGACCGCGAGGACATCTACAAGCTCGCGTCCTGCCTCGACGACATCATGGACTTCATGGAGGAGGCCGTCGACCTGGTCGTCCTCTACAACGTCGAGGAACTGCCCAAGGGCGTCGAGCAGCAGATCGAGGTACTGGCGCGGGCGGCGGAGCTGACGGCCGAGGCGATGCCGAACCTGCGGACCATGGAGAACCTCACCGAGTACTGGATCGAGGTCAACCGGCTCGAGAACCAGGCCGACCAGATCCACCGGAAGCTGCTCGCCCACCTCTTCAACGGCAAGTACGACGCCATCGAGGTCCTCAAGCTGAAGCAGATCGTGGATGTGCTGGAGGAGGCCGCCGACGCCTTCGAGCACGTGGCCAACACGGTGGAGACCATCGCGGTCAAGGAGTCCTGAACCTTTCATGGACACCTTTGCTCTGGTCGTGACCATCGGCGTCGCGCTCGGATTCACTTACACCAACGGTTTTCACGACTCCGCGAATGCCATTGCGACGTCCGTCTCCACCCGGGCGCTGACGCCGCGCGCCGCGCTGGCCATGGCCGCGGTGATGAACCTGGCGGGCGCGTTCCTGGGGAGCGGCGTCGCTCATACGGTCAGCAACGGGCTGATCGAGACTCCCGACGGGTCCAAGGGGATGGGGATCCTGTTCGCCGCGTTGATCGGGGCGATCGTCTGGAACCTCGTCACCTGGTACTTCGGGTTGCCTTCGTCTTCTTCGCACGCGTTGTTCGGCGGCATGGTGGGCGCTGCGCTCGCCGGTGGCACGGATGTCATCTGGTCCGGGGTGCTCGACAAGGTCGTCATTCCGATGTTCGTCTCGCCGGTGGTCGGGCTGGTCGTCGGCTATCTGGTGATGACGGCTATTTTGTGGATGTTCCGGCGGGCCAATCCGCACAAGGCCAAGCGGGGCTTTCGGATAGCGCAGACGGTTTCTGCGGCGGGCATGGCGCTGGGGCATGGTC
Organism: Streptomyces sp. NPDC006872; assembly: GCF_040635845.1. Lineage (NCBI taxonomy): Bacteria > Bacillati > Actinomycetota > Actinomycetes > Kitasatosporales > Streptomycetaceae > Streptomyces > Streptomyces sp. NPDC006872. Next base: position 635,925 of record NZ_JBEYIL010000005.1, on the reverse strand, counting down.
TGCAGGACGCGCAGAAGACGATGGGCATCGTGGTGATGGCGTTGGTCATCGGCGATGTGCAGGGGGCCGATGATCCGATTCCGGTGTGGGTGAAGATCGCTTGTGCGGTGATGTTGTCGCTCGGGACGTATGCGGGTGGGTGGCGCATCATGCGGACGCTTGGGCGGAAGATCATCGAGCTTGATCCGCCGCAGGGGTTTGCGGCGGAGACGACGGGGGCGTCGATCATGTTCACCACCGCGTTTCTGTTCAAGGCGCCGATTTCCACTACGCATGTGATCACTTCGGCGATCATGGGTGTGGGGGCGACGAAGCGGGTCAATGCCGTGCGGTGGGGAGTTGCGAAGAACATCGTTCTGGGGTGGTTCATTACGATGCCGGCGGCCGGGGGGGTTGCGGCGTGTGCGTTCTGGGTCGTGAACCTGGTGTTCCTCTAGGGGGAGCCTGCCCACCCACCCACCCGACTCGGTAGGCCGAGCCCGTCCCTCCCGGGGCGCCAGGGGCTCCGCCCCCTGCACCCCCCGATGCCCACCCACCCACCCGACTCGGTGGGTTGAGAGGGCACCCTCCCCCCGGGGCTCCGCCCCGGACCCCAGCGGGGGCTCCGCCCCCTGCGCCCCCAGGTGCTTGCCCGTCTGCCCGACTCGGTGGGTGGGAGGTTGCCCTGGCTTCGGGGCTTCGGCCCCGGACCCCCGCGGGGGCTCCGCCCCCTGCACCCCGTCCGGGGACTGCGTCCTCCTGAACCTCGTCGGGGGCTTCGCCCCTACGCCCCCCGGTGCCTGCCCATCCCCCCGGCTTGGTGGGTGGGAGGTTGCCCCGACTTCGGGGCTTCGCCCTGGCCCCCGGCGGGGGTTGCTTTCTCCTGCCCCCAGGTGCTTGCCCGTCCACCCCACTCGGTGGGTGAGGGTGCCCTGTCTCGGGGCTTCGCCCTGGACCCGAGCTTGGGCTTCGCCCCGGACCCCAGCGGGGGCTCCGCCCCCTGCACCCCCAGGTGGCTGTCTGTTCGCCCGGTTCGGTGGGTGGGAGGTCGTTCTGGTTTCGGGGCTTCGCCCTGGACCCGAGCTGGGGCTTCGCCCCGGACCCCCGCGGGGGCTTCGCCCCCTGTACCCCGTCCGGGGGCTTCGGCCCCCTGCGCCCCGGGTGTTCGTCCTCGCACCCGCCCGGTTCGGTGGGTTGAGGGGTTGTCCGTGTCTTGGGGCTTTGCCCTCTGCCTGCTGCCCAGGTGTGTGACCGTCCGGTTGGCTTGGCTTGGTGGGTGAGGGGTTGCTCCCTGATCTGGGGCCGGGGCTGGTGAGTCCGGTGCCCCGGTCCCCGTTCAACCGCCGGAGGCGACAGAAGAGCCCGCCCCCCTGTCGGGGGGCGGGCTCTTTGTGTCCTCGCGGTGGCACCGCCATGCAGCACCGCGAGGGGACTTGAGGGGGGGGGTCGGGTCAGCCGAAGCGGCCCGAGATGTAGTCCTCCGTGGCCTGGACCGACGGGTTGGAGAAGATGCGCTCCGTGTCGTCGATCTCGATCAGCTTGCCGGGCTGGCCGACGGCGGACAGGTTGAAGAAGGCCGTGCGGTCGGAGACGCGCGCCGCCTGCTGCATGTTGTGCGTCACGATGACGATCGTGAAGCGTTCCTTCAGCTCGCCGATCAGGTCCTCGATCGCGAGGGTGGAGATGGGGTCCAGGGCCGAGCAGGGCTCGTCCATCAGGAGGACCTTCGGCTCGACCGCGATCGCTCGCGCGATGCACAGGCGCTGCTGCTGGCCGCCGGACAGGCCCGAGCCGGGCTTGTTCAGGCGGTCCTTGACCTCGTTCCAGAGGTTCGCGCCCTTGAGGGACTTCTCGACGACGTCCGCCAGTTCCGACTTCTTGTAGCTGCCGTTCAGGCGCAGGCCCGCCGCCACGTTGTCGAAGATCGACATCGTGGGGAACGGGTTCGGGCGCTGGAAGACCATGCCGACCTCGCGGCGGACCGATACGGGGTCGATGCCCGCGCCGTACAGGTCCTCGTCGTCCAGCAGGACCTTGCCCTCGACCCGGCCGCCGGGGGTCACCTCGTGCATGCGGTTCAGCGTGCGCAGGAACGTGGACTTGCCGCAGCCGGAGGGGCCGATGAAGGCCGTCACCGAGCGGGGCTCGACCGTCATCGAGATGTCTTCGATCGCCTTGTGGGACCCGTAGTAGGCGGTCAGACCGCTTACGTCGATTCGCTTGGCCATTTTTTCTACTTCACTTCCCGATCAGATCAGATCAGTCGCTGTGTGGCCGCGTCAGCGACCGGTCTTCGGGGCCTTCCAGCGGGCGATTCCGCGAGCCACCAGGTTCAGGATCATCACGAAGGCGATCAGCGTGAGCGATGCTGCCCAGGCACGGTCGTAGGCAGCCGTCGATCCCGCGCTCTGCGCGTACTGCTGATAGATGTACAGCGGCAGCGAGGACTGCGCACCCTCGAAGGGGTTCGAGTTGATGAACGGGTTTCCGAAGACCAACAGCAGCACCGGGGCCGTTTCGCCGGCGATGCGGGCGATCGCCAGCATGACGCCCGTGATGATGCCGCCGATCGAGGTCGGGACCACCACCTTCAGGATCGTCCGCCACTTCGGCACGCCCAGGGCGAGCGACGCTTCGCGCAGCTCGTTGGGGACGAGCTTCAGCATCTCTTCAGTCGAGCGTACGACGACCGGCATCATCAGGATGGCCAGGGCCAGGGAGCCCGCGAAGCCGAAGGGCTGCATGTCCAGCATCAGCATCAGGCTGAGGATGAAGAGGCCGGCCACGATGGACGGGATGCCCGTCATCACGTCCACGAAGAACGTGACCGCCCTGGCCAGGCTGCCGCGGCCGTACTCCACCAGGTAGATCGCCGTCAGGATGCCGATCGGGGCGCCGATCGCCGTGGCCAGGCCGACCTGCTCCAGGCTGCCGAGGATCGCGTGGTAGATGCCGCCGCCGGGCTCGCTGTCCGCCACCACGCCCATGGAGTGGGTGAGGAAGTAGACGTCCAGGACCTTCACGCCGCGCTGGATCGTCGTCCAGAGCAGGGAGACCAGCGGGACGACGGCGAGGAGGAACGCCACCCAGACCAGGTTCGTCGCGATCCGGTCCTTCGCCTGGCGGCGGCCCTCCACCTTCGCGGCGATGCCGTAGGTGCCGACGAGGAAGAGGAGACCGGCGATCAGGCCCCACTGGACCTTGCTGTCCAGGCCGCCGGCCAGGCCGACGACGACCGCGAGGGCGAGCGAACCGGCCGCGATGGCGTAGGGGGACCAGCTCGGGAGGCTGGCTCCCCGCAGGGTGCTGGGGGTCTTGTCGGCTACTGCGCTTGCGTGGCTCATGCGTTGGCCCCCGAGTACTCACTGCGGCGGGAGATGATCCATCGTGCCGCGCCGTTCACCAGCAGGGTGATGACGAACAGGACCAGACCGGAGGCGATGAGCGCGTCACGGCCGAACTCCGTCGCCTCGTTGAACTTGCTGGCGATGTTCTGGGCGAAGGTGCCGCCGCCGGGGTTGAGGAGGCTGGCGTGGATGTCGAAGTCGGGGGAGAGCACGGTGGCCACCGCCATCGTCTCGCCGAGGGCGCGGCCGAGGCCGAGCATCGAGGCGGAGATCACGCCGGAGCGGCCGAAGGGGAGCACCGACATGCGGATGACCTCCCAGCGGGTGGCGCCCAGCGCCAGGGCCGCCTCCTGGTGCATCTGCGGAGCCTGGCGGAAGACCTCGCGGCTCACGTTGGTGATGACCGGCAGGATCATGATCGCCAGCAGGATGCCCACCGTGAGCATCGAGCGCGGGGCGCCCTCGTCCCAGGAGAAGATCCCGGTCCAGCCGAAGTAGTTGTTCAGCCAGCCGAACAGGCCGTCCATGTACGGCACGAGGACCAGCGCGCCCCAGAGGCCGTACACGATGGACGGCACGGCGGCGAGCAGGTCGATCACGTACGCGACGGGGCCGCTCAGGCGGCGCGGGGCGTAGTGCGTGATGAAGAGGGCGATCGAGACGGCGATCGGGACCGCGATGACCATGGCGATGATCGACGAGACCACCGTGCCGAAGGCCAGGACGGCGATGCCGAACTTCGGCGGGACGAGGCCGGTGTTCCACTCGAAGGCGGTGAGGAAGTTGGCGTCGTCCTTGCCGATCGCGAGCGAGGCGCGGTAGGTGAGGAAGACCGCGATCGCGGCCATGATCACCAGCAGGAAGATGCCCGAGCCGCGGGAGAGCGCGAGGAAGATGCGGTCGCCGGGGCGGGTGGCGCCGCGGGCGGCGGCCTTCTGCTCGGCGTCGGCCGTGGGGGGAGGGGTGTCGTCCGTGTCTGACTTCTGTGTCGATATGTCCATAGGGGTCTCCGGTCTGCGGAGCCGCCTGCGGGGTGTGGGCGGCTCGGGTGGGGCCGGACTGCGGGCGGCCCCTGGCGGCGGTGCACCGGACGGGTGCGGTCCGGACCGGGTTCCCCCGGTGCCGGACCGCACCGCTCAGATCAGCTCAGGCCCTCGATGGTGGTGCGGACCTTGGCGATGATGGCGTCGGGGATCGGCGCGTAGTCGATGCCCGAGAGGATGCCCTGGCCCTCCGTGCTGGCGACGTAGCGGAGGAACGCCTTGGTGGCGGGCAGGGTCGCGGCCTTGTTGCCCTTGTCGCAGGCGATCTCGTACGTGACCAGGGTCAGCGGGTAGGCGCCCTCGGCCTTGGTGTTGTAGTCCAGCTTCAGCGACAGGTCGCTGCCGGTGCCGACGACCTGCGCGGCGGCGACGGCCTTGGTGGCGCCGTCGGAGGAGGGCTTGACCGGGGCCGAGGCGCCCGTGTCGACGGCGACGGTGCCGAGGCCGTCCTTCGCGTACGACAGCTCCATGTAGCCGATCGCGCCGTTGGTCTGCTTCACGCCCTGGGCGACACCGGAGGAGCCGGCCGCGGCCTGGCCGCCCTTGGCCTGCCAGGCCTTGCCGCCCTCGTACTTCCAGTTGTCCGGGGTGGCGGCGATCAGGTACTTGGTGAAGTTGTCCGTCGTACCCGACTCGTCCGAGCGGTGGTACGGCTGGATCTTCAGGTCGGGCAGCGTCGCGTCGGGGTTCAGCGCCTTGATCGCGGCGTCGTTCCAGTTGGTGATCTTGCCGTCGAAGATCTTGGCGATCGTCGCGGCGTCCAGCGTCAGGTTGTCGACGCCCGAGACGTTGTAGGCGACGGCGATCGGGCCGGCCACCATCGGGAGGTCGATGCCCTGGCCGCCGGTGCAGACCGACTTGGAGGCGGTGACCTGCTCCGGCTTCAGCGCGGAGTCGGAGCCGGCGAAGGCGACCGTGCCCTGCGTGAACGCGGTGACACCGGCGCCGGAGCCGGAGCCCTTGTAGTTGATCTGGACGCCGGAGCAGGCCTGGGTGAAGTTCTTGACCCAGGCGTCGATCGCGTTCTTCTGCGCGGAGGAGCCGTCGGCGAGGAGCTGGCCCTTGGCGTCGTCACACTTGATGGACCCGGCGGCCGCGGTGGCGGAGGAGCTGCTGCTGCCGCTGCTGGAGCCGGTGTCGTCGGAGCCGCACGCCGTGAGGGCCAGGGCGCCGGAGACGGCGAGAGCACCGAGGGAGAGAGCCCGCCGGTTCATGCGCTGAAGCTTCACTTGAGGAAGATCCTTCCAGGAGCCGCCGTCCTGAATTCCGGCGGCGTGCGGAGTGTGCGAAGTCTGGTCGGTCCGGCGTGTCCTTTCGGTTCACGTGCCGCACCGCGTAAGGCCGAAATTAGGCAGATCAGGTGAAGGCGCTTACGGGCGCGGGTGAACGGCGGGTGAACCCCTGGGGACGGTGCGGTTAGGTCACGGAACGCTTACGTCGAGGACACGGGGCGATTCCGGTGACCCGCCCCGTTTCCCCGCCCGTTATGCCAGGTGCAGGACGTGCAGCAGGGCGTCCACGAGCGTGCGGTCCCTCGGCTGGGTGAGCCGGTCGCGGGCAGCCGGCGGAGGGAGCCAGACGAGCCGGTCGACCTCGTGGTTGACGACGAACCCGCCGGAGACGGCCTCCGCCGCCCAGTAGCGGACCTGCTTCGGGCGGCCGTTCGCCTCGTACTCGGCGGTGGGGAGCCGGGCGCCGGGCACGGCCCGGTGGCCCGTCTCCTCCTCCACCTCGCGCAGCGCGCCCGCGAGCGGGTCCTCGCCGCGTTTCAGCTTGCCCTTGGGGTGCGACCAGTCGTCGTACTTGGGGCGGTGGACGAGGCAGATCTCCAGCCCGCCCGCCGCCGCCGGCGAACGCCGCCACAGGACACAACCGGCCGCCAGGACGACGGAGTCGGCGGGGTCGGCGGACTGGTCGGGGGCGCCGGTGGGGCCGGTGGGGCCGGTGGACGGGTCGGGGGCGCCGGCAGGGCGGTCGGGGGTGTTCGCCGTGCTCACCTGGTTCTCACCGCCTGTCTGGTCGGGGTGCGCTGTCCGGTCAGGGTGCGCCGGGTCCGGTCAGGGTGCGCCGATGGGCTGCTTCTGCCACGCGCGCTGGAACGTGTACCGGGCCGCCTCCACCTCGTGCCGCTGGTCCGCGTGCAGCACGCCGAGCGCGTACGCCGTCGCGGGAGCGATCCGGGGCGTACGGGCCGCCTGCGCCGCGGCCGACGCCGCCTCCGAGGCGTCCCGGTGCCGGTCGAGGGCCTGGCCCGCGGTGAGCAGCCGGACGTCCAGGGGGGTGGCGCGGCCGTGCACGACCTCGCACGCGTACCGGTGCAGGCGCAGCAGGAGACGGACCTGGTGCCAGGGCGCGTCCTGCGGGTGCGGGGCCGGGTCCGGGGAGAGACCGTGGATCAGGGCCTCCGCGTTGTACGGGTTGCCCGCGGTGACCAGCGGGAGCGCGACGACCGCGTCGACGAGGCGCTCCTCGGCCGCCGCGGCGAGCGGGCGCAGATCGGTGGTGGGGGCGGCCGAGGTGAGCGGCACCTCGCTGGCCAGGACGGCGACCTTGTCCGCGACGGCGTGGAAGCGGGAGGAGCCGAGGGCCTGGAGGGCGGTCGAGTGGGCCCGGGTGCGGGCGAGGGTGAGCTGACGGTCCAGGAGCGCGCCGGCCTTCGCCGCGCCCACGGTGAGGTTGCCGCGGTCCGGGGCCGCCGGGTGCGCGGCGGCCCGGTTCGGGCCCGAGGCGGTGCGGCCCGGGCCAGTCGCCTGGGCCTGCGGCGGTACCGGCGTCGAGCCCGACAGCCGGTTCAGCGCCAGCAGCAGCCGTTCCAGCCGGGCCCCGTACGCGTGCTCCAGGGCCAGCGTGCCCGACAGCCAGGCCAGTTCGGGGCGGATCCCCTCCGACCACTCGTGGTCGAGGAGGGGCCGGAAGGTGTGCAGGCTGCCGCTGATGCGGCGGGCCGAGCGGCGCAGGGCGCGCGCCGCGTCGTCCCGGTGCTCCTCGGCGCTGTTCGACGAGCCGCCCGACGAGCCGTTCGACGAGCCGTACGACGTGGCGCCCCCCGTCTCCCGGTGCAGCCGCAGTGCGCGGAGGAACTCCGTGGCCTGGGCCCGGAGGTAGCCCGCGAGGGCGTCCCCCGTTGTCGCGGGCCCGGTCGCGGTCTGCGCCGCGGGGTCCGTCAGGTCATGGTGTCGCTGTGCCACGCCGGCGCCTCCGGGCGTCTATGAACATCTCCTGGATGTTGCGCAGGGGCGCGCCGTCCGCGTCGGTCGCGTGCCGGATCCACTCGCCGTCCGGGCCGAGGTGCCAGGAGGCGGTGGAGTCGGACATGCCGGTCTCCAGCATCCGGTTCAGGGACGCCCGGTGGGCCGTGTCCGTGACCCTGACCAGGGCCTCGATACGGCGGTCGAGGTTGCGGTGCATCATGTCGGCGCTGCCGATCCACACCTCGGGCTCCCCGCCGTTGCCGAAGCCGAAGACGCGGGAGTGCTCGAGGAAGCGGCCGAGGATGGAGCGGACCCGGATGTTGTCCGAGAGGCCCGGCACGCCCGGGCGCACCGCGCAGATGCCGCGCACCCACACGTCGACCGGCACGCCCGCCTGGGACGCGCGGTAGAGCGAGTCGATGAGGGCTTCGTCGACGATCGAGTTGACCTTGATGCGGACGTGCGCGGGCCGTCCCGCGCGGTGGTGCTGGATCTCCTTGTCGATGCGTGAGATCAGGCCGTCACGCAGGGACTTGGGGGCGACGAGGAGCCGGCGGTAGGTCTCGCGGCGGGAGTAGCCGGAGAGCCGGTTGAAGAGGTCGGAGAGGTCCGCGCCGACCTGCGGGTCGGCCGTCAGCACGCCGAGGTCCTCGTACAGCCGGGCCGTCTTCGGGTGGTAGTTGCCGGTGCCGACGTGGCAGTAGCGCCGCAGCGTCTCGCCCTCCTGGCGGACCACCAGCGACAGCTTGCAGTGGGTCTTCAGACCGACGAGGCCGTAGACGACATGGCAGCCGGCCTCCTCCAGCTTGCGCGCCCACTTGATGTTGGCGTGCTCGTCGAACCGGGCCTTGATCTCGACCAGGACGAGGACCTGCTTGCCGGACTCGGCGGCCTCGATGAGCGCGTCGACTATCGGGGAGTCGCCCGAGGTCCGGTACAGGGTCTGCTTGATGGCGAGGACGTCCGGGTCGGCGGCCGCCTGCTCCAGGAACGCCTGGACGGAGGTGGAGAAGCTGTCGTACGGGTGGTGCAGGAGCACATCGCGGTTGCGCAGCGCGCCGAAGATGTCGGGGGCGGAGGCGGACTCCACCTCGGCGAGGTCGCGGTGCGTGCCGGCGATGAACTTCTTGTACTTGAGCTCGGGGCGGTCGAGACCGTGGATGCGGAAGAGACCGGTGAGGTCGAGCGGGCCGGGCAGCGGGTAGACCTCGGCCTCGCTGATCTTCAGCTCGCGCACGAGGAGGTCGAGCACCTCGCGGTCTATGGACTCCTCGACCTCCAGCCGCACCGGCGGCCCGAAGCGGCGCCGCATCAGTTCCTTCTCCAGGGCCTGGAGGAGGTTCTCGGCGTCGTCCTCCTCGACCTCGAGGTCCTCGTTGCGGGTGAGCCGGAAGGCGTGGTGCTCCAGCACCTCCATGCCCGGGAACAGTTCCTCCAGGTGCGCGCCGATGACGTCCTCGATGGGGACGTAGCGGCCCGGGCTGCTCTCCAGGAAGCGGGACAGCAGCGGCGGCACCTTGACGCGCGCGAAGTGCTTGTTGCCGCTGACCGGGTTGCGCACGACGACCGCGAGGTTCAGCGAGAGACCCGAGATGTACGGGAAGGGGTGCGCGGGGTCGACGGCGAGCGGGGTGAGGACCGGGAAGATCTGGTGCCGGAACAGCGTGAAGAGGCGGGCCTGCTCCTTCTCCGTCAGCTCGCTCCAGCGGACCAGGTGTATGCCCTCCTCCGCGAGGGCGGGGGCGATGTCCTCGTGGTAGGTCGCGGCGTGCCGGGCCATGAGCTCGCGCGAGCGGGCCCAGATCATCTCCAGCACCTCGCGCGGCTGGAGACCGGAGGCCGAACGGGTGGCGACCCCGGTGGCTATACGGCGCTTCAGTCCGGCCACCCGGACCATGAAGAACTCGTCCAGGTTGCTGGCGAAGATCGCGAGGAAGTTGGCCCGTTCGAGGAGCGGGGTGTTCGGGTCCTCGGCCAGTTCCAGGACGCGCTCGTTGAACGCGAGCCAGCTGCGTTCCCGGTCCAGGAAACGGCCCTGCGGCAGCTGGGGGCCGTCGTACGGCGCCTCCTCGTACGTGTCGAGGTCGGCGTCGATGTCGGGCTCCAGATCGGAGACCACGGCAGCCACGGTGTGCGGGCGGTGTGCGGCTATGGAGCCCACGGAGGGCTGCGCGTGCTGGATCTCGGCCTGGGTCTCTGGCTGGCTCATGTACCCATTCTTCCGCGCCAACAGTGATACAGGCGCGTCGGAACGTGCGGGCGGGATCGCGGCGGTTCTTCCTTGGGGCTGATTTCCCTCGGGAGGCGGCGAAGGCTCGGGCACGGCGGGCTTCATTCGCCGAGCCTCGCAAGGTCGTCTGAACCAATGGTTACGGCGACATGGCGTGCGGGATATCGGGGGGCGGCTCGCCGGGGTCGGAGGACGCCCCGGTGGGGCGATGACGCGCGCGGGGCGTGTACGTCCCTCCCCCCGTGGAGGGACGTACACACCCCGGGATCCGCCCGGGATCGGCGCTGATCGCCCGGGATCGGCGGTTTCAGGCCGTGCGGCGGCGCAGCAGCAGGAAGGCGGCAGTGGTCGCGGCGGCCGCCACCGCGAGCACGACGCCGCTCTCCACGAGCTGGAGCGGCCAGAAGTGGGACTCCGGGTGGTAGGTGACGTAGGTGCCGGAGAAGCCCAGGTCGTCGAGGCAGCGACGGCCCTCGGCGACCGTGCCGTCGCATTGCCAGATGTCGAAGTTCGGGTCGCGCCGGCCGTGGATGACGGCGCCGTTCCCCAGCTCCCACGCGTTATCCGGACGGTCGACGTCCTGGGTGGTCGAGGTGACGGTCAGCGCGGGCCAGAAGGAGCTTCGGAACTGCGCCACCAGGTAGCCGAGCAGCCCGGTCGCGGCAATGGAGACGGCGAGGGCGGGCAGCGTACGGCGCAGCAGGAGCGCGATCAGGGTTCCGACGGCTAGGGCGCACAGGGCGTACGCGACGGTGGTCGGGCCGCGGGAGAGGAAGGCGCTGCCGGCCTTCCAGTCGTTGTACATCAGGTCCTGGTTGGCGGCCCAGGCCCAGCGGTACACGAGGACCAGGGCGGTGGCGCCGACGGTCACCACGAGGGCGGGGACGGCGAGCTTGGCGGCCAGCCAGCGGGTGGGCGAGACGCCCTGGGTCCAGGCGAGGCGCGCGGTGCCGCTCTCCAGTTCGCGGCCGATGAGGGCGCTGCCCGCGAAGGCGGCGACGGCGAGGAAGAGATAGCCGGTGAGCAGGCCGATCCACTCGACCGGCGGGCTGTAGCCGGTCCAGCCCATCGTCGTGTCGCACCAGTCCTGGCCCGCGCGCTCGCAGGCCTCCATCGCCTCACGCTCGGCTGCGGCGGAGACCTGCGTGAGCCACACCAGCCAGCCGCTCAGGCCCGCCACGGCGAGCGCCCACACGACGAGGGCGGCCCGGTGCACCCGCAGCACGGTACGGGCGACGCCCCAGGACCTGCGGCCGTCCGCGCCGCCGCGGACGGCCCGCGCGGGCACGCTGTCCGGAGTGCTGTCCGGAGTGCTCTCAGGGGCGACGGCGGTCATACGGCGGCCTCCCGGGCGGCGCGAGGGGTGGTGGCGGTGGTGCGCCTGAGCAGGACGAACGCGGCCACGGCGAGAGCGGCGGCCACGGCCAGCAGCAGGGCGGTCGTGGTCAGCTGGAGCGGCCAGTAGTGGGACTCGGGGTGGTAGGAGGAGTAGAAGCCGGTCGCGTCGAGCTTGTCGTAGAGGGCGGCGCAGGTGTCGGAGATGGACGCCGGTCCGCAGCCGGGGTCGGCGATGTGCGCGCCGGTGGAGGTGACCAGGCCCGAGTCGACCTGGATGCCGTCGCTCCGGTAGCCGTCGCCGATGCTGCTGACCTGGGTGACGGTCGGCCACAGATGGGGCATGACCAGGTCGGACAGCACGCGCAGGGCGGCGACGAAGCCCAGGGCGAGCATCAGCGCGGGCAGCGTGCGGCGCAGCAGCAGGCCCGCGAGGGCGCCGGCGGCCAGGCCGGTCAGGGCGAGGGCGACCGTGGTGGGGCCGTTGGTGTGCAGGGTCAGGCTGTCGTGCCAGTTCTTGGCGGTGTCGATACGGCCGTCGCCCTTCGACCACGTCAGGCGGTGCAGCGTGACCAGCAGACCGGTGCCCGCGGCGACCAGGACGGCGGGCACGGCGAGCTTGGTGGCCAGCCAGCGGACCGGGGACAGGCCCTGCGTCCAGGCGAGCTGCGCGGTGCCGTGCTCCAGCTCGCGGCCGAACAGGGAGGCGCCCGCCCAGGCCGCGACGACGAAGGGGAGCGCGGTCAGTGCGCCGGTCGTGTACATGTACATGCTCTTGTAGCGGACGATCGCGTTCTGGTCGTAGGAGCAGGGGCCGTCGTCGTAGTCGCACGCGTTGTACTGCCGCCAGCCCTGGATCGCCGAGTCGGTCAGCGGGCCCCACAGCCATATGAGGGCGAGGCCGAGGACGGCGACGACGCCGATCCACCCGTAGAGGGCGGGCCGGTGCAGGCGGAGCAGCCAGCGGGCTCCCGGTGCGGGGGTGCTCTTGGCGGCGGGGGCCGTCCGGTCCGAGCCGAGGGTCAGCGTGGTCATACGACGGCCTCCTCGGGCTCCGCCGGGGCGAGCAGGGTGGCATGCGGGTTGCGCAGGTAGGCGAGGACGAGTTCCTCCAGGGAGGGCGTCGAGGTGCGCCAGCCGTCGGCGAGCGGGCCCGCCGGACGCACCAGGGCGGTCAGCTGACGTCCGGTGACGCGCGACTCGACGACGGTGTGCGGGGCGAGCTCGGGGGCCTGGGCCGGGGAGTCGTCCACCGGGGCGGTGGCGCTCACGCGCGCGTGGGCGGCGAGCAGGTCGTCGATCTCACCGGCGAGGCGCACCCGGCCGCCGCCGACCAGCAGCAGATGGTCGCAGGAGTCCTCCAGTTCGGCGACGACGTGCGACGACATCACGATCGTCGTGCCGTACTGCGCCGCCTGCGCCATCAGGGTGCCCATCAGCTCGTGCCGGGCCAGCGGGTCCAGGTCGGCCATCGGCTCGTCGAGGAGGAGCAGTTCGGGCTGCTTGGCCAGGGCCAGGGCGAGCGCGACCCGGGTGCGCTGGCCGCCGGAGAGGGCGCGGATCTTCTTCTTGGGGTCGAGATCGCCCGCGGCGACGATCCCCTCGGCGGTCTCGGCGTCCCAGCGCCCCGGGTTGAGATCGGCGCCCACGAGGAGCGTCTCGGCGACGGTGAGCTGCGGGTACAGGGGTTTGTCCTGGGCGACGTAGCCGACACGCGCGCGTGCGGACGCCGGGTCCGTGCCGAGGACGGTGACCCCGCCCTCGGTGGGGGCCAGCAGACCGGCGGCGAGGGAGAGGAGCGTGGACTTGCCCGCGCCGTTGGGGCCGACGACGGCACAGACGCGCCCGGTGGGGACGCGGAATGTGCAGTCGCGCAGCGCCCAGCCCCCGCGCCGGCCGAAACGCTTGCCGAGCGCGGTCGCCGCCATGGCGGTGTCGGTCATGAGGGGTCTCCCTGGAGGTGCTCGTTCGGGGTGGAAACGGCGAAGCGTTCGTCGAGTACTGCGGTGAAGAGCGCGGCCACGTCGTCGCGGTCCAGCCCGGCCTCCCGGGCCCGGACGGCCCAGCCGTCCAGTTCCGTGCGCAGGGGCGAGTCGGCCGGGGCGGTGCTCAGCCCGCGCCGCACGAAGGTGCCGAGGCCGCGCCGCGCCTCCACCAGCCCGTCGCGCTCCAGCTCGCGATACGCCTTCAACACGGTGTTCGGGTTGATGGCGGTCGCCTCGACGACCTCGCGTGCGGTGGGGAGCTTGTCGCCGGCCTGCAGCATGCCCAGGCGCAGGGCCTGCTTGGTCTGCTGGACGATCTGAACGTAGGTGGCCACGCCGCTGTGCCGGTCGATGCGGTATTCGACCACTGGACAACCACCCTTTCACTAATTGAGTAGTGAAAGGGTGGTGCATGGGCGGTGCGCATGTCAAGAAAAACTCGTGCGGCGAACCGTGAACCGATCGGCGGGCCCGGTCCGATGAGGGGATGTGAGCGAAACGAGAAGCGACGGGGAGCTGCTGCGGGCCATCGCGGCGGACCGGGACCGTCACGCCTTCGAGGAGCTGTACCGGCGGTACGCCCCGTGGTTGACCGCGCGCATGCGCGGCCGCTGCGCCGACGCCGGGATAGTCGACGACGTCGTTCAGGAGACGTTCCTCGCGGTGTGGCGGGGCACCGCCCGCTACCGCGACGAGGGCCACCCTGACGCGGCCGGCTGGCTGTGGCGCATCGCCGCGCGCCGTCTGGTCGACGCGGTGCGCGGCGACGGCGCCCGTGGCCGGCTGCGCCAGGCGCTGGCCCGTCTGCGCCACCGGGACGAGGCCTCGGCGGAGGAACGCGTGCTCGCGGGGGTGGAGCACGGGGACCTCGCCGGGGCCCTCACCCGGCTCTCGCCGGAACTGCGGGCCGTCCTGCAGGCGACCGTCATCGACGGGCTCACCACCCGGGAGGCGGCCGTGCTGCTCGGCATCCCGCCCGGCACCGTCAAGACGCGGGCCCTGCGCGCCCGCAAGCAACTGCGGGAGGCGCTGGCATGAGGCGGTACGTGTGCGGGGTGGGCCTGCGCGCCCGCCCGGGCGACGAGCGGTCGGACGAGCAGTCGAAGGAGGACCTGGCATGACATGGCATGTGGCTGAAGAAGACCTGCGCGCCTACGCGCACGGCGAGTTGGCGCCACCCCTGCTCTGGTCCGCCGACACCCACCTCACCGGGTGCGCACAGTGCCGGGAGCGGCTCGCCGGGGCCACCGACCCGGTCGCGCTCGACACCGCCTGGGAGCGGCTGGACGCGGAGCTGGACGCGCCGCGGCCCGCCCTCCTCGAACGGCTGCTGGTGCGCCTCGGCGTGGCGGACCACACCGCGCGGCTCCTCGCCGCGACGCCGGTGCTGCGCAGATCCTGGCTGCTGTCGGTGCTGTTCCTGCTGGTCATGACCGTGCTGGCAGTGCGCATGGCCGACCAGCCGGCGCTGTTCCTCGCACTCGCCCCGCTGCTTCCGCTCGCCGGAGTCGCCCTGTCGTACGGCCCGTCCCTGGACCCGACGTACGAGATGGCCGTCGTCGCCCCGCTGCACGGCTTCCGGCTGCTGATGATCCGTACGGTGGCGGTGCTCACCGCGGGCCTGGCCTTCAACGGCCTGGCGACGCTGGCCCTTCCGGGGTACGGGCTGCTGGCCCTGACCTGGCTGCTGCCCGCGCTCGCCCTCACCGCGACCGGACTCGCGCTGACCGCCCGGCTGGGTCCGGTCGTCGCACCCGTCCTGGTCGGCGGCGCATGGCTCACGCTGCTGCTGGTGGCCAAGGCGCAGACGCCCGCGCACGACACGCTCGCCCCCTTCACGACGGCAGGTCAGTCGGCCGCGGCGGCGGTGGCGGCCCTCGCCGCACTGCTCCTCTACCAGGCCCGGGACCGCTTCGACGCCCGCCCCATGGCCGGTTTCCCGGACGGCGGCACGACATGACACTGCGCCCCGCCCCCGCCCCCGCCCGCCGACCGGACTCGGACTCCCAGGAGCCCCACATGACCACCGCAACGAACATCGACCCCGGTCCCGGCCCCGCCACTCTGACCGCCACCGACCTCTCCCTGCGCTTCGGCGGGACCCGTGCTCTCGACGGGGTCTCGCTGCGGCTGAGCCGTGGTGTCACCGGGCTGCTCGGACCCAACGGCGCGGGCAAGACCACCCTGCTGCGGGTGCTGGCCACCGCCGTACCGCCCGACGGCGGGACGTTCACGGCCCTCGGCCACGACCCCGGCACCGCCTCCGGCCGCCTCGCGCTACGCCGCACGCTCGGCTATCTGCCCCAGACCCCCGGGTTCCACCCGGACTTCACGGCCTTCGAGTTCGTCGACTACGTGGCGATCCTGAAGGAGCTGACCGACCGCGGGGCCCGGCTGCGCGAGGTGCGGCGAGTGCTGGAGGCCGTCGACCTCTCGGAGGTGCGCGGCAACCGCATCAAGCGGCTGTCCGGCGGCATGCGGCAGCGTGTCGCGCTGGCCGCCGCGCTCGTCGGCGACCCCGGCTTCCTCGTGCTGGACGAACCGACCGTCGGCCTCGACCCCGAACAGCGCATGCGCTTCCGTGAGTTGATCGCCCAGGCCGGCGAGGGCCGCACGGTGCTGCTGTCCACGCACCAGACGGAGGACGTGGCGATGCTCTGCCACCGGGTCGTGGTCCTGGCCCACGGCCGCATCCGCTTCGAGGGCACCCCGGCCGAGCTGACCGCCCGCGCGGCCGGCCGGGTCTGGAGCAGCACGGAACGCGACCCGAACGCCCTGGCCGGCTGGCGCACCGGCACCGGCGCCTTCCGCAACATCGGCAACCCGCCGACCGGCGCCGACCTCGTCGAACCCACCCTGGAGGACGGCTATCTGCTCGCCCTCGACGGCGAGAGCGCGGAGGTGACGGCATGAGCACCACGACCCCGGCGCGCACGGAAACGGCTCCCACGCCGGCCGAGCCGCCCCCTTCCGAGGGCCGCCGCAGCGGAGCCGTCCTCGCCCTCGCCCGCTTCGAGGCCCGCGAGCTGCTCCTGCAGATCCCGATACTGCTCAACTTCGTCCTCTACGTAGGCTTCGTCGCCCTGCGGCTGATGAGCAACGACGGCATGGACGACTACCCCGTCCTCAACACGGTCGACCGCCGCACCCAGGTCGCCCCCCTGCTGTTCGCCATCGCCGTCCTCATCTGCACCAACTCGGCCGCGCTGCGCTCGCGGAAGCGGGGCACGGTGGAGCAGTTCGCCGTGCTGGCCATGGAACCGTGGCGGCGCACCCTCGCCCACGTGCTGTCCGTGGTCCCGTTCGTGGCGCTCACCGCGCTCGTCGTGGCGGCCGAGTACACCCGGGAGGCGCTGAAGCCCGGCGCGATCGGGCACGGCTCGTTCGGGGAACTGGCCGTCGCACCCCTGAGCGTCCTGCTGGTCGGCGTCCTGGGAGTGCTGCTGGCCCGTCTGCTGCCCTCCTCCTTCGTTCCCATACTGTTCGCCATCGCCTTCTACATGCTCGTCGTCATCGCCTCCGCGGCCATGGACGCAGGCAAGTGGGTGGCCTGGCTGGCCCCGATCCTCTTCACCACCGACACCGGCGGCGACCCGGTCCCAGCCGACCTGCTCGGCCGCCCCGCGGACTGGCATGCGGTCTACCTGGCGGCCCTGTGCGCCCTGCTGGCCTGCGTGGCCCTGCTGGCGAGCGGCGGCCGCACCCGAGCCGTCAAGGCGGCGACCGCCCTCGCCCTCGCGGTCACCGCGGTCGGCGCGATCGGTCAGATCCCGCGCGACACGGCGGCCCTGGAAGCGGCGCGCAGGACAGCGTCCGAGTCCCCGCAGAAGGTCCAGTCGTGCTCGACGTACGACGGCTCGACGTACTGCTCGTTCCCCGAGTGGAGCGGTGTGCGGTCGGACTGGGCCGGGGTGGTCGACCGCGTCCGGTCGCTGGCGGGAGGCACGGCCGCGCAGGCCGCCCTGACGGTCCGCCAGCGCATCTACACCGCCGGCGGAGTGGAGGTCGACGCCGCCCTGGACCCCTCCACCACGCCTGACGAGGTGACGGTCGGCACCCGCTGGGGCGGCAACCGTGTCCCGGAGTTCGCGGTCGGCGTCGCCACGGTCCTCGTGGCGGGCACGGAGAACGTGACGGAGCAGGAGATGTGCCGCGACGCCCGACCGGTGGCCATCATGTGGCTGGCCCTGGGCAGCGACCCCACACCGTCGGAGACGTTCCAGAAGGTCCGCCTGGACGACAGCACCGAGGGTTCCGGTCTGGCCCTGACCCCGACGAACCCGCTGAGCATGACGGCCGGCCAGGCGACGGTCGTCCGGGAACTCCTGGCCCGCCCGCGCACCGAGGTGACGGCCCGCGTCAAGGCCCACTGGACGGAACTGACATCCAAGGCGACGACGACGGCCCAGGCGGCGAAGCTGCTGGGGGTCCCGGTACCGAAGGAGGCGGAAGAGTGCGACGAATCGGAGTAGGACGAGTCGGAGAAGGAGGAGTCGGAGAAGGAGGACGGATGAGCTCACAGGCAGTCTCGGGGGCGCTGCTCCGCTCCCTGGTGCAGCCGGTGTGGCGCAGTCTCCCCTGGCGGGCGCTGTCCACGGCCGGCGGACTGGGCCTGCTGCTGGCGGGCACGACACGTCTGTCGGACGATGCGCCGGACGCCGACCTGGGCCGGTTGATCCTCCGCCTGACCGCCCTCATCGGCGCACTGGGTCTCGCCTTCCTCCTGGACGACCCGGCCCGGAACACGACCGCGGCGACGCCCTTGGGCCGAGCCCCGCGAGCCGTCCTGCGGCTGGCCCTCACCGCCCCCCTCACGGCCCTGTGGTGGACGACCGCCCTGCTTCTCCTGCCCGCCCCGACCCGCCCGGCACTGGGCCCGGCCACGCTGGAGGCCGCGGCGATGGCCGTCGGCGCCCTGGCCCTGGCCACGGCTGCGATCCGCTTCACGGACACGGCGGAAGCAGGCAGGCCCACGGCGATCTGGCTCGGCGTGGCGGCCGCGCTGGCGGTACTGATCCCGAACCGATGGGGCCTGCTGGGAACGCCCCAGGACCCCTACTGGGTGGCGACGCAGGTGAGATGGGCGCTGCTGCTGGGAGCGACGGCGACGATGAGCGTGCTGTGGACGCCGGAGCCTCTGAGAGGGAGGCAGCGGAAAGCCAGCCCGTCCGGCGCTTGAGGACGAGGCCGTTCAGGCCGACAGCGGGGGTCTGGGGGCGGCAGCCCCCAGGGACGGCGACCCCGACACCGCTCACCCGACAAGCAACCTCACGTCTCCGTCCGGTACATGAGATCCGTCTCGTGGGTGACGAAGCCCAACCGCTCGTACACCGACACCGCCGCCTTGTTGTCGGCATCGACATACAGCATCGCCGTCGGCAACCCCTGCGCCGCGAGATGCCGAAGGCCGATCGTGGTGAGGGCCTTGCCGAGGCCACCGCCCTGCGTACCGGGGGCGACGCCGAGGACGTACACCTCGCCGAGCTGCTCCGCGGCATGGACCTTCGTCCAGTGGAAGCCGACGAGTCGCTCGCCCTGGAAGGCGAGGAAGAAGCCGGCGGGGTCGAACCAGGGCTCGGACTTGCGGTCGTCGAGGTCACGCTGGGCGAGGGAGCCCTGCTCGGGATGGTGGGCGAAGGAGGCGGAGTTGACGGCGAGCCAGGCGGAGTCGTCCTGTCCGGGGACGAAGGGACGGACGGTCACGCCCGCGGGCAGCAACGGCTGGGGCAGTTCGAGGTCGGTCAACGACCTCCGCATCTGCCGCAGTTCGCGGAACAGGCTCAGGCCCAGGACCTGGGCGAGATGCCGGGCGGCGGCGTGGCCGCCGTGGGCCCACACCCGAAGCCGCTTGCCGGAGGCGGCGAGCAGGGCGGAGCCGAGCGCCCGGCCGTGCCCGTGGCCGCGGTGGGAGGGGTGGACGACCAGCTCGGCGGCGGGGGCCTCGACCGGGTCGGTGTCCTCCAGTTGGGCGTAGCCGACGAGTGTGTCGCCGACGGTGAGAACCAGATGGGAGACCCCTTCGCGGGCGCCTCCGCGCAGCTGCAGTCGGCCCTGTTCGGACACCGCCTGCTGGCCGTCCGCCCGGGCGGCCTCCGTGAGCAGGTCGAGGACGGCCTCGGTCTGTTCGGGGGAGAGCTCGGAGTGGGTCTCGATCGATCGGGAGCCGGGGATCCGTGCGGTGTCGTCGCTGGTCATGCGTACGAGGGTAAAGGGCGGGCCGCACAAAGTGGCGGTAAGGGGAAAGGCGGAAGGGTGCGGTCCGAATCGGTAAACCAGAGGGCAAGCGGAGGGTAAAGGGAAACCAGGATGTAACCAAGAACCCCCTGTCGCGCTACGCGCGTTGACCCTAGGCTGCGCCGGACGGGGCCACTTCCTCATACGTCTCTCAGGTCGGCTCGGCCCGGGGACGCAGACACCACAGGCAGACACCTCAGGGGGGCGCATGCCAGCCACTTCCCAGCCGCATCCGAACGGCAGACGTCGTACGTACCGTCTTCTCGCGGCCGCCGCGGGTCTCGCCACCGCCGGTGCGATGGCCGCCGCGCTCCCGGCGGACGCGCACGACACCAAGCACTCCAAGCCGCTGCCCAGCCGCTACCAGGACGTGCAGCTGCTGTCCTTCAACGACCTGCACGGCAACCTCGAGCCCCCGTCCGGCTCTTCCGGCCGGGTCACGGAACTCCAGGCGGACGGCACGACGAAGACGATCGACGCGGGCGGTGTGGAGTACCTCGCCACGCACCTGCGCGAGGCCCGCAAGGGCAACAAGTACTCGGTCACCGCGGCCGGCGGCGACATGGTCGGCGCCTCCCCGCTGATCTCGGGCCTGTTCCACGACGAGCCGACCATCGAGGCGCTGAACAAGCTCGATCTGGACGTCACGTCCGTCGGCAACCACGAGTTCGACGAGGGCGCCAAGGAACTGGCCCGGTTGCAGAAGGGCGGCTGTCACCCGACGGCCGGCTGCTACACGGACAAGAAGTTCAAGGGCGCCGACTTCCCGTACCTGGCGGCGAACGTCCTGGACGAGAAGACCGGCAAGCCGATCCTCAAGCCGTACTTCGTGTGGAAGAAGAAGGACGTCAAGATCGGCTTCATCGGCGTGACGCTGGAGGACACCCCCGGTGTCGTCTCCGCCGAGGGTGTCAAGGGCCTGAAGTTCAAGGACGAGGTCGAGACGATCAACAAGTACGCCAAGGAGCTGCAGAAGCAGGGCGTGAAGTCGATCGTGGCGCTCATCCACGAGGGCGGCCTGCCGGCCTCGGGCGCGTACAACTACAACTGTGACTCCCCGGGCGCGGGCGCCGGTATCTCCGGCCCGATCGTCGACATAGCCAAGAACATCACGCCGGCGGTGGACGCGCTGGTGACGGGGCACACGCACGCCGCGTACGCCTGCACGATCCCCGACCCGTCGGGCAAGCCGCGCACGGTCACCTCGGCCGCGTCCTTCGGTCGTCTCTACACGGACACCACGCTGACGTACGACCGCTTCACCGGTGACATCGCGCGTACCGCGGTCAAGTCGGCGAACCACGTGGTCACCCGGACCGTCGCCAAGGCGCCCGACATGACCGAGCTGATCAGCAAGTGGAACACCCTGGCGGCGCCGGTCGGCAACCGTGCGATCGGCTACATCTCCGCGGACGTCCCCAACACGGGCACCGAGTCCCCGATGGGCGACCTGATCGCGGACGCCCAGCTCTGGTACGGCAAGCAGCTCGACGCGGAGACCGACCTCGCGCTGATGAACCCGGGCGGTGTCCGGGCGGGCCTCACCTACACGGCCAAGGGCAGTGAGGGCGACGGCGTGGTCACCTACGCCGAGGGCTTCACCGTGCAGCCGTTCTCCAACACCGTCAACCTGCAGAACTTCACCGGCGCCCAGCTGATCCAGGTGCTGAAGGAGCAGGTGAGCGGGACGAACGCGAGCGCGCCGAAGATCCTGCAGCCGTCCGCCAACCTGACGTACACGCTGGACCTGACGAAGAGCGGCGCCGACCGCGTCGTCACGGACTCCATCAAGCTGAACGGCGCGGCGATCGACCCGGCCGCCACCTACCGCGTCTCGACGAACAGCTTCCTCGCGGGCGGCGGCGACGGCTTCACCACGCTGGGTCAGGGCACGAACGACGTCGTCGGCGCCGACGACCTGAGCGCGCTGGAGCAGTACCTGCTCGCCGGCTCCTCGGCCACGGCCCCGCTGGCCCCGCCGACGGCGAACCGGATCACGATCGTGCAGTAGCTCTCACCGCAGCAAGACGCAGAGGCGGCCACGTCACCGACGTGGCCGCCTCTCTGCGTCCGCCTCCGTATCCGCCTCTCCGTATTAAAACCTGTGTGAGTTCCCGGTTGGTTCCCGTATCCGCCTGAAAACTCATCTCAGCCGCAATTCATCGAGGTCTAAGCGGAATTGGCATTTTCTTCTCGCGGTGTCCCGTAGTGTTTTCCATGTCGAAAGCGAACGACGCGAAAGCGAAGATCGCAAACAGAGCGAACGGAGAACGTCATGAGCTTCCACAAGATCGTCCCGGTGAAGAAGTCCACCAAGCCTGCTCCGAAGCCCGCGGCCAAGAAGAAGACCGCTCCGAAGTCTGCACCGAAGCGTCGCCCGGTCTCCCATAAGAACTGAGTTGCAGCAGGGCTTGTTGCAAATCTGCGACAAATAAGCCACGCGTAAACCGAACATATTCAGCAGCTGATAAACGGAGAGGTAATTCCCATGAGCTTCCACAAGATCGTGCCCGTCAAGAAGGCCGCCAAGTCCGCCAAGCCCGCTCCGAAGCCGGTCGCCAAGAAGAAGGCCGCTTCGAAGGCCGCCCCGAAGCGTCGCCCGGTCGCGCACAAGGGCTGACCGGACGCCACGAGGCGGGGCCACCGATCCGGTGGCCCCGCCTCGGCCATGTCCGCCACACGACAGTCGGCACACGACAGTCGGCACACGACAGCCGACGCACGCCACACGACAGTCGGCACACGAAAGAGGGAGTCGTCGACGATGAGGGAAGCCCGTGCGGCCTTCCGCCGCTTCTGGCCGCTGACCCGCGGCGACCGCAGATGGATGCTGGCGATCGTCGCGTGCGTGGTGGTGTCCGCGCTCGCCGAGACGGCCTCCATCCTGCTGTTCGCCGAACTCACCGACAACGCCCTGGCGGCAGGCTCGCTCGCCGAGTTCTGGGGGCCGGCCGGAGCCTGGCTCGGCGTGGCCGCGCTCGGCGCGCTCGTCGGCTACCTGGGCAACTCACTCGCGACCTGGACGGCGGAACGCTTCGTCCTGCGGCTGCGCGCGAAGGTGTTCGCCCACGTCCAGGAGCTTCCACCGCACTTCTTCCAGCAGCACCGCCGGGGCGACCTGGTGGAACGCCTCACCGGAGACGTCGAGGCGATAGAGCAGCTGGTCGTGTCGGGCGTGGTGGGCACGGTCTCGGCGCTCTTCTCCGCGGTCTTCTACTCGGCGGCGGCCCTCTGGCTCCGCTGGGACCTGGCGCTGGCCACCTTCGTCCTCGCCCCGCTCTTCCTCCTCGCCGCCCGCCGCTTCTCCGGCCGTATCAAGCAGGCCTCGCAGGACGAGCGGGCCGCCGACGGCGCGATCACCTCGGTGGTGGAGGAGTCGCTGGGCAACGTCGTGCTGACCCAGGCGTACAACCGCCGCCGCGACGAGGAGCGGCGCCTCGACAAGGAGGCCCGCGCGTGGATGCGGGCGAGCGTGCGCGGGGCGCGGCTGAGCGAGATGTACGAGCAGTTCGTGGAGGTCGTCGAGACGCTCTGCGTCCTGTCGGTGATCGGCCTGGGCGTCTGGGAGATCTCGGCCGGCCGGATGACCCTCGGCGCGCTGCTCGCGTTCGCCGCGTTCATCGGCTACCTCTACCCGCCGGTCCGCAACCTCGGCCAACTGGGTCTGACGGTCACCGCGGCCACGGCGGGCGCGGAACGCATCGCCGAGATCCTGGACGCGGAGCCGGCGGTGCGGGACCCGCAGACCCCCGTTCCCGCGTGGCCGGTCCGCGGCTGGGTCAGCTTCCACGGCGTCACGTTCCGCTACCCCGAGGCCGCCCGCAGGTCGTTGCAGGACGTGAGCTTCACGGCGGGCCCCGGCGAACTGGTCCTGGTCACGGGCGCGAGCGGGGCCGGCAAGTCCACCCTCTCCAAGCTCCTCACCCGGTTCTACGACCCGGACACGGGCGTGATCTGCCTGGACGGAGTCCCGCTGACGGACGTCCCGCTGGAGTTCGTGCGCGAGAACATGGCGCTGCTTCCCCAGCAGACGCTCGTCCTGAACGGCACGATCCGCGAGAACATCGGGTGCGGCCGCCCGGGCGCGACGGACGAGGAGATCGAGCGGGCGGCCCGGTCCGCCGCCGCCCACGACTTCGTCATGGCCCTCCCCGACGGCTACGACACGCACATCGCCCCCGGCACGGCCGCGCTCTCGGGCGGTCAGCTCCAGCGGATCGCCATCGCCCGCGCGATGCTCCGCGCGGCCCCGGTCCTGGTCCTGGACGAGCCCACCGCCGGCCTCGACTCGGTGGCCGCCCGGCAGATCGTCCAGCCGCTCCGCCGGCTGATGTCGGGCCGCACGACCATCATGATCACCCACGATCTGAGCCTGGCCCCCGACGCCGACCGCATCCTGGTCGTGGACGAGGGACGGCTCGTGGACGCGGGAACGCACGACGAGCTGATGACCCGCTGCGACGCGTACATCAGGCTGGTGGAGCCGTGGTCGGCAACGGAGGAGAAGGCCATGGACGACACCCTGGTACTGCGTCTCTGAGCTGCCCCTCCGACCCACCCCTCTGACCTGCGCCCCTGCCCTGCCGCTCTGGGCTGGGGCGCTGGGCTGGGGCTCACCCCACCCGCAGCATGTATCCCAACCCCCGGACCGTCTGGATCAGCCGTGGCTCGCCGTACTGCTCCAGCTTGCGGCGCAGGTACATGACGTACACGTCGAGGGTGTTGGAGTTGGGCTCGAAGTCGAAGCCCCAGACGTCCTTGTGGATCTGGGAGCGGCTGAGGACCTTGGCCGGGTGGCGCAGGAAGTACTCCAGGAGGGAGTACTCGGTGCGGGTGAGGTCGAGGGGGCGGGCGGCCCGGGTGACCGTGCGGGAGGACAGATCCATGGCGATGTCATGGAAGGTCAGCCGGGCGGAGGGGGTCCGGGGCGGCGGGGGCGTGCGCCGTCCGGTGCCGCGGCGCAGCAGGGCCCGTACCCGGGCGAGGAGTTCCTCCACGGCGAACGGCTTCATCAGGTAGTCGTCCGCGCCGTTGTCGAGCGCGACGATCCGGTCGCCGACGGCGCCCCGGCCGGTGAGCATCAGGATCGGGACGGTGCAGCCGGAGGCCCGGATCCGGCGGGTCGCGGCCAGGCCGTCGAGGCCGGGCATGGTGACGTCCATCAGGATCAGGTCGGGGGTGGTGCCGGGCGCCCCGACGAGGTCGAGGGCGAGCCGTCCGTTCTCGGCGAGGAGGGTCTCGTAGCCCTCGAAGCGGAGAAGCCGGCCGAGTCCTTCGCGGATGTCCGCGTCGTCGTCGGCCAGCAGTATCCTCCCCGCGGTCCCGGTCTCCGCCGCCCTTGTCCCTGACGCCCTTGTCTCCGGTCCCCTCACAGTTCGCATCGCCATCCCCTCACGGTGCGGCGAGGGGCTGTGGCAGGGCTGGCAGGGGGATGTCAGGAAGCCGTGGGGGTCCAGTCGCCGAGCCAGTCCGCGACCTCCTGGTCGGCGGCCTGGGCCGCGGTCAGCTGCGGACGGTCGCCGCTCGCGCTGCCCGCGCCCGCGCCGGTGTTCTGGTACTCGGCGAACCGGTCCTCCTTCCAGGAGAAGCCGCCCATGTCCGACCACGGGGTGGACTTGACCGCCGCGCTGAGCGTGGTGCCCCGGACGGTGGTCTGCGGGTCGACGGTCGTGTCGCCGCTCGGGTGCCAGTTGCGGCCGAGGTAGAAGGAGGCGGCCGTGACGTCTCCGCCGATCGACGACCTGTTGATGAGGATGCCCTTGCGGCCGCCCGGCGTGCTCGGGGCCGTGACATAGCCGGCCGAGGTGCCGTTCCAGCGCTTCTTCAGCGTGATGACGGACTTGTCGACCACGACCGTCGCCCGCCCGAAGATGAAGTCGACGTTGCCGGTGATGTAGGAGTTGGCGATGTAGACCCGGCCGAGCTTGTCCTTGGCGGCGGTCTCCAGCTCCAGGGTGTCCTGGTCGCCGTTGACGATGACCCCGTCCAGGACGATCCTGTCGGCCTGCGTCAGCAGCGCCACCGCCTGGTTGGCGATGTCCTGGTGCTTCGACTCGTCGAAGTCGTTGGTGACGGTGAGGTTGCGCACCTGGGAGTCGTCCGACTGGACGGAGACGGTGGCGCTGCCCGGGGTGCCGTAGGTCCCGGACCCGTCGGGCTTGGTCATGCCGGCCGCGTTGCCGTAGACGATCGTCGTGTCCTTGCGGCTGGCGCCCGAGCCCTGGATGGTGACGTGCGGCTTGTTGGCCGGGACCTTCACGACCTCGCGGTACGTCCCCGGCTTCACGGAGATCACGACCCGGGAGGCGTTGTTCGCGGGCACGGCGTCCACGGCGGCCTGGACGGTCCTGTACTGACCGGAGCCGTCGGCGGCGACGGTGAGGGTGGTGGCCGCGGCGGCGGTGGTGCTCGCGGTGGTGGCCGTCGTGCCGATCGAGGCCCGGGGGCCCACGCCCGCCTTGAGGAGGGCGGGCACGTCCGCGGCCTTGTCGAGGGTGTACGCGTAGTACGTCTTCGGGTCCCAGGCCGCGCCCGTGCCGCCGCTCTCGTTCTTGCCGGTCGTCCCGGAGAACACGTTGCCGCGCTGGACGAGGGTGGCGGTGGCGTCCCGCACGACGGGGTTGGTCAGGCCCTGGAAGTAGGAGTTCTCCAGCAGCATGTTCGTCCTGCCGCGCGAGTAGTTGCCGTAGGAGGACTTGATGTCCGTCCCGGCCACGTCCTCCAGGAAGTTGTTGTACAGGTGCGCGTGGGCGACGTTGTCCGTGGACGGGTTGCGCTGCTCGGTCTCGCGGATCCAGTTGTGGTGGATCGTGATGTCGGCGGTGGTGTTCTCGGTCCAGCCGATGCCGAACGCCTTGTTCTCCTGGCTGAGCTTGTTCCAGGACACGGTCAGATACGTCGTGTCCTTGCGGCTGTCGATGAGTCCGTCGGCCATGTGCCGCAGGTCGTTGTGGTCGATCCAGACGTGGTGGGCGCCGTCCATCTGGATCGCGTCGAAGTCGTGCTCCTTGTCGTTCCAGACGCCCTGGTAGGCGTCCCGGATCGTCAGGTTCCTGATGATGACGTTGTGGACGCCCTGGCCGAGGAAGAAGCCGCCGCCGACGATGTGCCCGGAGGTCCCGGAGCCCACGATCGTCTTGTTCGACTGAACCTTGATCTCTTTCCCGACCGGGTCCATGGTGATCGTCGCCGCGACGACGATGACGTACGGCTCGCTCGCCGTCGCGTACTTCTCCAGGTCGGCGAGGGTCTTCACGGTGACCGTCCTGCCGTCCCGGCCGCCGTAGGTGCCGTTCTGGCCAAGAGCATTGACCGAGGCGAAGCCGTCGGCGGAGGCGGTGGCCCAGGCGGGCGCGGCGGCGGTCGCGGCCGAGGCCTGCGCCTGCGCGTCAGCGCCGAACAGGCCGAGGTCCGTGCCGTAGGCGAGGGATCCGGCGGCGGTGAGGGCCAGCGGTACGCCGACCGCCAGCGCCGTCCTCCTTCTGCGGTGGCGGGGCTTGGCCGTCGACTTGGCGCGGTGCTCGCTCATGCGGCTACCTTCCGTGCGGGGTGGGGGACTTGGTTCTCGCATGAGTCGCCACCCGGTTCGGAAAGGTTGCCGCGTCCAGGGCCTGTCCTAGAGAGCGGTTGCGGGATCCTCCGGCGGAGGGGTCGGCGCCCCCGGCAGGCGGACCGTCGCCACCGTGCCGCCGCCGTCCGCGTGGGCCAGGGTGACCTGGCCGCCGGCCTGTTCCACGGTGCGGGCGACGATCGAGAGGCCGAGGCCGGAGCCGGGGAGGGCACGTGCGCTGGGGGAGCGCCAGAAGCGGTCGAAGACGTGCGGGAGTTCCTCGGTGGGGATGCCGGGACCGTGGTCGCGGACGGTCAGCACACCGCCGGTCAGCCGGACGTCGATGACACCGCCCTCGGGGCTGAACTTCACCGCGTTGTCCAGGATGTTGACCACCGCGCGCTCCAGCGCGGCCGGCTCCGCCCGGGTGTACCAGGCTTCGAGCGAGGCGGTGATGGTCAGTTCCGGGCCGCGCAGCCGGGCCCGGCGCAGCGCCGACTCGACGGTGTCCTCCAGCGAGACCACCTGTACGCGTTCGCCGCGCTGGCCCTCCGAGCGGGACAGTTCCTGGAGGTCGCCGATCAGCGCCGCCAGCTCGGTCATCTGCGCCGTCACGGAGGTGAGGAGTGCCTTGCGGTCCGCCGGGGGGATCGGGCGGCCCGTCTCCTCGCTGCGGGAGAGGAGCTCGATGTTGGTGCGCAGGGAGGTGAGGGGCGTGCGCAGTTCGTGTCCGGCGTCGGCGATCAACTGCTGTTGCAGCTCGCGGGAGTTGGCGAGGGAGGCGGTCATCGAGTTGAAGGACCGGGAGAGGCGGGCCACCTCGTCGTCGCTGTCGTCCTCGACGGGGATGCGGACGCCCAGGTCTTCGGTGCGGGCGACGTGCTCCACGGCTTCCGTGAGCTTGTCGACCGGACGCAGGCCCGCACGGGCGACCGCCAGACCGGCAGCTCCCGCTCCGAGCACTCCGATGCCGGAAACGAGCAGGAGGATGAGTGCCAGGTCGTTGAGGGTGTTCTGGGTTTCTTTGAGGGACACGCCGAGGACCAGCGCGTAGTCGGGGTATAGCTGAGTGGCGGGTCCGAATCCCCCCACCAGGAGGGGAGTGGTCCGTACTCGTACGTCGTTGCCGTCGGAGTCGGTGCTGTTGTGGAAGGTGTTCACACCCGGGTCGGGGTCTGCCGCCACGCTCTTGTCGTGACCCGTGACCTTGACAACGCCGGCCGAGTCGCTGAACACGCAGACGGTGCCGTCCGACTTCACCACCTGCACGTAGTAGTCCCTGGGGCGCATGCTGTCGGACGAATCGCTCGCCTCCTTGGGACAGGCGGCCAGCAGAGCCGTGATCTCCTGCTGCCCCAGCCGCACGTTGGCGCCGTCGAGCTGGTTGTCGACCTGGTCGTACAGCTTCCCCTGCACGATGAACCAGCACGTCACCGAGACCGCCGCCACCGCGAAGGCCACGGCGGCAGCCACCAGCATCGACAGCCGGGCCCGGATGGGCAGGGTCCGGAACCGTCGTACGAGCTTCTTCACTCCGCGCCGCCCTGTCGCAGCACATACCCCACGCCCCGCACGGTGTGCACGAGACGCGGCTCGCCGCCCGCCTCCGTCTTGCGGCGCAGGTACATCACGTACACGTCCAGCGAGTTGGACGACGGCTCGAAGTCGAAGCCCCAGACCGCCTTCAGGATCTGCTCACGGGTGAGGACCTGGCGCGGGTGCGCCATGAACATCTCCAGCAGAGTGAACTCGGTCCGAGTGAGTTCCACCGGGCGTCCGCCTCGCGTGACCTCGCGGGTCGCGAGGTCCATGCGCAGGTCGGCGAAGGTGAGCGCCTCGTCCTCCTCCACCGTGCCCGCTCCGGCCGCCGCCGCGTAGGAGCTGCGCCGCAGCAACGCGCGTACCCGGGCGAAGAGTTCGTCGAGTTCGAACGGCTTGACCAGGTAGTCGTCGGCGCCGGCGTCGAGTCCGGTGACCCGGTCGCCGACCGTGTCGCGGGCCGTCAGCATCAGGATGGGCGTGGTGTCGCCGGCCCCGCGGATACGGCGTGCGGCGGTGAGGCCGTCCATGCGCGGCATCTGGATGTCCAGCACCACCAGGTCGGGGCGGTAGGCCGTCGCCTTCTCCAGCGCGTCCGCGCCGTCCACTGCCGTCTGCGTGTCGTAGCCCTCGAAGGCGAGACTGCGCTGGAGTGCTTCACGCACCGCCGGCTCGTCGTCGACGATCAGGATGCGCTGGGTGTCACGGTCGCCTTCGGCGGGGCTCATGGGCGTGGATTCCTCGGGTGCGGTGGGACGGGCGGGAGGCCTGACGTGCGGGCGGTACTGAACGCCTTCAGCCTCGCATGCTTCCCTGCAGGTGCGTAAAGGCCGGAACGGGGTGGGATCAGCCGCGCATCGCCGCGAGCCGGTTCAGCGGGACCTTGCGCAGGTGCGGGCGGGCCGCCGTGGTGCGCAGGCCCATCAGTTGCGGGGCCGCGACCTCGGGCGCCCGGGTCGGGGCCACCGGCTCGTGCAGCTCGTACGCCACGTCGAGGGCCAGGGCGATGTCGGCCGCGCCGAAACCGGTCACCGTGTGCGAAATCTGCTTGATCATGACGTACTCCCTAGCTCGGTGAAGTGCGGTAGCTCGGTGAAGTGCGGTGGGTTCAGCTGTCGGAGCCGCCGGCGCGGAGGCCGGCCAGGTCTGCCTTGACGGTGTTGATCGGGATGGCGAAGCCGAGGCCGACACTGCCGGCGTCGGAGGAGGAGGAAGAGTCCGTCGCGGCGGAGTACATCGCGGAGTTGATGCCGATGATGTTGCCGCTGGCGTCGATGAGCGCGCCGCCGGAGTTGCCGGGGTTCAGGGAGGCGTCCGTCTGGAGGGCCTTGTAGGTCGTGGTGGACGAGCCCGTGTCGCCGTTGAACTCCTGGCCGCCGAACTGGAACGGCCAGCTGCCGTCGCCGCCGCCCTGCTGGCCCTGGCCCTGGCTCTGGCTCTCGTCCGTGGAGACGGTCACGTCCCGGTTCAGGGCGGAGACGATGCCGCTGGTGACGGTGCCGGTCAGGCCCTCGGGGGAGCCGATCGCCACGACCGTGTCGCCGACCTTGACGCCGTCGGAGTCGCCGAGGGTCGCCGCCTTCAGCCCGGACGCGTTCTCCAGCTTGATGAGCGCGAGGTCCTTCTTGCTGTCGGTGCCGACGACCTTGGCGGTGTACGACTTGCCGTCGCTGGTCGTCACCTTGATCGAGTTCGCGCCCGAGATGACGTGGTTGTTGGTGACGATCTCGCCGCCGCTGGTGATGATCACGCCGGAGCCGGTGGACGTCCCGTTGCTCAGCGTGGCGCTGACCTCGACGACGCTCGGGCTGACCGCCGCCGCGATGCTGGCCACGTCACCCGTCTTGCTGGAGGGCACCACGCTGGTGGTGGTGGACGAGGAGACGACCTCGTCCTTGCCGGTCAGCTCCTGGATGCCGTAGGCCGTGCCACCGCCTATGGCGGCCGCGACGATCGCCACCGCGGCGAGCAGGGCGAGCGGGCCGCGGGCGCGCTTCTTCTTGGCGGGGGCGGGCTCGGCGGTGAGGAGAGCGGTTCCGCCGTCGTTGCCGTTGCCGTGTCCGTTGCCGCCCGCGGCCGCCTGCGTCTGCCACACGGTGGTGGGCTCGATGACGGGCTGCTGCACCTGCTGCTGCACGGGCTGCTGCGGTACCGGCTGGTACGCCGGCGGGGGCGGCCACTCCGGGTTCACCGGGGCGGAGCTCTGGGCCTGGTACGGGTTCTCGAAGTTCTCGTACTCGCCGCTGCGGCGGATGCTCTCGGTCATGGAAAGAAGCTTCGCGCTCGACCATGAGAGCTCCCTGAGTGCTCCCTGAGAAGCCCGCCAGAACCTCGTATGCCCGATATAAGGAAGTCTCTCGCAGCTCGGGGGAGCCTCTCAGGAAAGCTTCATGGAAGCCCCCGGAAGCCCCCGGCCGGGGCACTCCGTGCCCGGTGGAGCTACTCGCAGCCGCAGGACCGTCGCGCCAGGAGCCGGGACGGGAACACCTTCAGTCGCTCGCGACGCGACCCCGCGACGCGCAGACCGTCGTCCAGGACGAGGTCGACCGCCGCGCGGGCCATCGCCGAGCGGTCCGAGGCGATCGTCGTCAGCGGCGGGTCGGTGAGCGCCGCCTCCTTGATGTCGTCGAAGCCGGCCACCGCCAGCTCGCCGGGCACGTCGATGCGCAGTTCGCGCGCCGCGCGCAGCAGGCCGATCGCCTGGTCGTCGGTGGAGCAGAAGACGGCCGGCGGCCGGTTCGGGCCCGCCAGCAGCTCCAGGGAGACCCGGTAGGCGTCGTAGCGGTTGTAGGGGGCCTCGAAGAGTCGGCCCTCCGTGGAGATCCCGGCCTCGTCCATCGCGCGCCGCCAGCCCTCGACGTGGTCGGAGACCGGGTCGCCGACGGAGGGGGTCTCCGCGGTGCCGCCGACACAGGCCACGTATTCGTAGCCGTGCTCCAGCAGGTGGCGGACGGCGAGCTGGGCGCCGCCCAGGTCGTCGGTGACGACGGCGACGTCGTCGATGGCCTCGGGGCGCTCGTGCAGCAGCACCACGCGCGCGTCCCAGGCGTCGATCTCCGCGGCCGCCAGATCGTTCAGCGCGTGGCTGACGAGGATCAGACCCGAGACGCGCATCCCGAGGAACGCGCGCAGATAGTGGACCTCGCGCTCGGCGACGTAGTCGGTGTTGCCGACCAGCACCATCTTTCCGCGCTCGGAGGCGGCCTGCTCGACCGCGTGCGCCATCTCGCCGAAGAACGGCTGACGGGCGTCCGGGATGATCAGGCCTATGAGGTCGGTGCGCCGGGACGCCATCGCCTGGGCGACCCGGTCGGGCCGGTACCCCAGTTCCTTGATGGCGGCGAGGACACGCTCGCGCGTGGCCGGGGCGACCGGCCGGGGTCCGTTGTTGATGACATAGCTGACGACCGCGGTAGAGGTCCCCGCCAGTCGTGCCACATCATCCCGAGTCACCTTGGCCACGCGCGGAGTCTACGCGGATGGACCCGCTCTGGGCAGGGCGTACTGCAGCTTGCCTGTGCGCAAGCAACGCCCTCCCCGAGCAGGTACGGGGCCTACTGACGGGTACTACGCCTCCGCCGAGACCTCGTGGGCGTCCAGGGCGGTCGCGTTGTCCGCATCCTCCGCCTTTGCCTGCTCCGACCGGTCCGCCTTGGCCTTCGCGTCCTCGCCGCCGCGCTCCCCCTTCTCAGGGGTAACGAATCGATAACCGACGTTCCGGACGGTTCCGATCAGCGACTCGTGCTCCGGGCCGAGCTTGGCCCGCAGCCGCCGTACATGGACGTCGACCGTGCGGGTGCCGCCGAAGTAGTCGTAGCCCCAGACCTCCTGGAGCAGCTGTGCACGAGTGAACACCCGGCCCGGGTGCTGGGCCAGATACTTCAGGAGCTCGAACTCCTTGAAGGTGAGGTCCAGGACCCGTCCCTTCAGCTTCGCGCTGTAGGTCGCCTCGTCGACCGACAGGTCGCCGTTGCGGATCTCCATCGGGGAGTCGTCGTTGACGATCTGCTGGCGGCCCATGGCCAGCCGCAGTCTCGCCTCGACCTCGGCCGGTCCGGCCGTGTCGAGGAGCACGTCGTCGATGCCCCAGTCGGCGGTGACGGCTGCGAGGCCGCCCTCGGTGACCACGAGGATGAGCGGACAGCCGGGGCCCGTGGAGCGCAGCAGCTGGCAGAGGCTGCGGACCTGGGGCAGATCGCGGCGGCCGTCGATCAGGATGACGTCGGCGCCGGGGGTGTCGACGAGAGCGGGGCCTTCGGCCGGTGCCACGCGCACGTTGTGCAGCAGTAGGCCGAGGGCGGGAAGCACCTCCGTCGACGGCTGGAGGGCGTTGGTCAGGAGCAGCAGAGAACTCATACGTCTGGTTCCTCCTCGGTCCCTGCGAGGACGTTTTCGGCACTGCGCTTGCTTTGCGGCACTGCACTGCGTTCCCGGGGGCCGTACACCCGCGGTCACCTGGCGTTTCCCGCCCTGTTCCCACTTCGTATACAACGGTTCCGAAAGCACAAAAGGACCCGGGGGCTTCGCTGCCCGAGTCCTCTGTCCAGCAGAATAGCCCACATGAGCAGCAGTCCGGCAGGTCATGTGGCACGTTCCACCGTTCGTCCGAATGCCGAGACGGGCAGTCGCACACCATTGCGGACGTTTCTGACCGCCGCCGACGGGATTTCCATCGATTCCGTATACGAACCGGGTGGCGTTGTATACGACGCCTCCGCGCCATCCACCGGTCATCCGGTGTTCGTCGTCGCGCACGGGTTCACGGGCGATGTGGACCGCCCGCACGTACGGCGCGTGGCGTCCGCCCTCGCCCGGCACGGCGCCGTCGTCACCTTCTCCTTCCGCGGGCACGGCCGCTCCGGCGGGCACTCCACCGTCGGCGACCGCGAGGTGCACGACCTCGCCGCCGTCGTGGAGTGGGCGCGCTCGCTCGGGCACGCGCGCGTGGCGACCGTCGGCTTCTCCATGGGCGGTTCGGTGGTCCTGCGGCACGCGGCGCTGCACCCGGGGACGGTGGACGCCGTCGTCTCCGTGAGCGCCCCCGCCCGCTGGTACTACCGCGGCACGCCTCCGATGCGCCGGGTGCACTGGCTGGTCACCCGCCCCGAGGGCCGGCTGGTCGCGCGCTACGGCTTGCGCACCCGTATCCACGGCGACTGGGACCCGGTGCCGCTGTCGCCGGTCGAGGCGGTCCCCAAGATCGCGCCCACGCCGCTGCTGATCGTGCACGGCGACCAGGACGGCTACTTCCCGCTCGACCACCCCCGGATGCTGGCCGAGGCCGCCGCCGGTCACGGCGAACTCTGGGTGGAGCACGGCATGGGCCACGCCGAGCACGCGGCCGACGACGGACTGCTGGCCCGCATCGGGGACTGGGCGGTCGCACAGGGCGGCTAGCCTGACCGTGTACACAGCCGATCGATTGAAGGAACCGATGCCAAAGGTCACGGTGCGCTACTGGGCGGCCGCGAAGGCCGCGGCCGGGGTCGCCGAGGAGCCGCACGACGCGGACACCCTCGCCGAGGCCCTCGACGCCGCCCGTGCGCGACACCCCGGCGAACTCGTGCGTGTCCTGCAGCGATGCTCGTTCCTCGTCGACGGTGACCCCGTGGGCACCCGCGCACATGAGACGGTACGGCTGGCCGACGGCGGCACGGTCGAGGTGCTCCCGCCGTTCGCAGGAGGGTGAGATGACCGACCAGCCGTATGACCCGCCGTTCGACCAGCCGTATCAGCAGTACCCGCCGTACGAGGGGTACGAGGGCTACGACCCCCAGGCCCAGCAGGCACAGCACGCCCAGCAGGCGCAGCAGGCGTGGCCAGGGCAGCAGCAGGGGTACGACGACCCGCAGGCCCACCTCCAGTACACGCAGCAGTGGCAGGGCCAGACCTGGGAGACCAGCGTCCAGGCGCCGGTCACCCCGGCCGACCCGGCCCAGGCGTACGGCGGGTCGCAGGCCGCGTACGGCGCATCCGACGCGTACGCCCAGGCCGGGTACGGCCAGGCCGCCGCCGCACCCACGCCCCCGCCCTCCGCACCCGCATCCGCACCCCGGCCCGTCACGGCGCCCGACTCCAGCGGCCCCGACTCGACCTACGGCCCCGCCACCCTCGCCGGCAACGCCCGCGTCACCGACGCCCAGCGGGCCCGGCTGGAGGGGCGGTCGCCGATCATCGAGCCGGGCATGCAGCCCGCCGCGCTCACCGCGCTCCTCGGCCTGCTGCTCTCCGGTTCGGCGGCGATCGGCTCGTACGCCCTGCTCGTCCCGCTCGTCGTGCTCCAGGCCGTCACGGCCGCGGGCTGGTTCCGGCTGAACGGCATGTGGCCGGCCCGGCAGGGCATCGCGCTCGCCTTCCTGGGCGCGCTGGTCTCGGACGTCGCCCTGCTGGTGGCCGGGCGGGAGAACGCGCCCGCCGCGATCCTCGGCACCCTGGGCGTGTGGGTCCTGCTCGTCCTGGTCCTGCAGCTGCGCTCGCACGCCGACGCCGACGAGCGCATGTACGGCCTGATGGCGACCGTCGCCTCCGCCGCGCTGGCCATCCTCGCCACCGGGCACCTCGGCGCCGAGCCGGACGCGGTGTCGGCCGGGGCGGCCGCGGTCGCGGTGGCCATACTGGCCCGCGCGCTGCCGCTGCCCACCCCGGCCTCCGTCGTGGTGGCCCTGCTCGCCGCGGCGGGCGCGGGCATCGCGGTCGGCGAGATGACCGGACTGGGCGCCGGGGGCGCGCTGCTCGGCGCGGGCGCGGCGGGCTGCGCGCTCATCGGCCACCGGGTCGCGAGCTACGACTACCCCTCCCGCTTCGTCCACTTCACGGCGGGCGTGGCCCTGCCGCTGGCCGCGGCCGCACCCGCGGTCTACGTGCTGGGACGGGCGCTGGGGTGAGCGCCGGGGAGACCTGGTAGGGACCTGGCAGGGCGCTGGGGCGAGCGGTAAAGACTGTCACAGCTGATCGACAAATCGGCGGTGCCGTCCGCACCGAGGGTTACCGTGAGGCCTCATTGACTTTTGGCCATCCGGGTGGGGGAACTACCGCATGCGTGCGCTTCGAATACTGCTGGTCGTCGTCGTGGTCCTGGGCGGCCTGTTCGTGCTCGCGGACCGCCTCGCCGTGAACTTCGCGGAGGGCGAGGTCGCCGACAAGCTGAAGACCAACGAGGGCCTCGCCACCACCCCGGACGTGTCCATCAAGGGCTTCCCGTTCCTCACCCAGGTCGTCGGCGGCTCGCTGGACGACGTCGAGGTCGGCATCAAGGACTACGAGGCGGCGACCGGCACCAGCGGCCGGACGATCCGCCTCGACGACCTCAACGCGGACATGAAGGGCGTCGACTTCTCCAGCGACTTCAGCTCCGCCACCGCCTCGAGCGCCACCGGCACCGCGTCCATCACCTACGCCGAACTGCTGAAGACGGCGAAGTCCGAGCCGACGCAGGTGGTGCAGGGCGTCACCGCCAACGTCGTCGGTCTCTCCGACGGCGGCAACGGCAAGATCAAGGTCGCCGTCGAGGCCACCGTCCTCGGCACCAAGCTGCCGCAGCCCGTCTACGTGCTGAGCACGGTCACCGTCGAGGGCGACACCGTCCGTGTGCACGCCGACTCGCTGCCCAGCTTCGGTGGGGTCCAGGCCGCCGAGAACGAGGTGCGGTCGATCACCGACTTCCAGCAGAAGATCGACGACCTGCCCGGCGGGATCAAGCTCGACAAGGTCCAGGCGGGGACGAACGGTGTGGAGATCTCGGTGAAGGGTTCGAACGTCAACCTGGCCGGGTAGTACCCCGACGGTGGACGGCAGATGTCCGACAGGCGAGACAGGGCCGTCCGCACCGCAGATGTGACAACGGATACAAGCGCCCGGAAGCCGTGTCCCCACGGCCCGGGCGCTTTCCGCGTCCCAATATCCGGACGATCGCATCTCACCATTCGGAGAGCTGGTGACATGCCCGCCCGTTCGTCCCTACGATCGACGACATGATGCAGCGACAGGCGGATCTCACGAAGCGGCGGGCAGTAGACCTGTGCCGCGTCGCCGCCATGCTCTGTCGCCCCTTCTGAGCGGAGGCGCCGCCGGCCCTCCGCGCCCTCCCGGCGCCCTCACCCGAGGGCATCCGTGCGCCGGCCGCCGGCGAGACCCGGCCCCGCACCCTTCTTTTCTTGCACACCCCCGCCGCAACTGCCCCGGAGGAGAACGAGCATGAGCCGCAGCGACGTCCTGGTCGACGCCGACTGGGTCGAGGCCAACCTCGACAGCGCCGACATCGCCATCGTCGAGGTCGACGAGGACACGTCCGCGTACGAGAAGAACCACATCCGCAACGCGATCCGGATCGACTGGACCAAGGACCTCCAGGACCCGGTCCGCCGTGACTTCGTCGACCAGGAGGGCTTCGAGAAGCTCCTGTCCGCGAAGGGCATCGCCAACGACACGCTGGTGATCCTCTACGGCGGCAACAACAACTGGTTCGCGTCCTACGCGTACTGGTACTTCAAGCTGTACGGCCACGACAACGTCAAGCTTCTCGACGGTGGCCGCAAGAAGTGGGAGCTGGACGCCCGCGAGCTGGTCGAGGAGGTCCCGGTGCGCGCCGAGACGTCCTACAAGGCCAAGCCGCAGAACACCGCGATCCGCGCCTTCCGTGACGACGTCGTCGCCGCGATCGGCTCGCAGAACCTGGTCGACGTCCGCTCGCCCGACGAGTTCAGCGGCAAGCTGCTCGCTCCCGCGCACCTGCCGCAGGAGCAGTCGCAGCGTCCGGGCCACGTCCCGTCCGCCCGCAACATCCCGTGGTCGAAGAACGCCAACGACGACGGCACCTTCAAGTCGGACGACCAGCTCAAGGAGCTGTACGCCGACGAGCAGGTCGACCTGGCCAAGGACACCATCGCGTACTGCCGCATCGGCGAGCGCTCGGCCCTGACCTGGTTCGTGCTGCACGAGCTGCTGGGCGTGGAGAACGTCAAGAACTACGACGGCTCCTGGACCGAGTACGGCAGCCTGGTCGGCGTCCCGATCGAGCTCGGCGCCAACAAGTAAGCGAAGCATCCCGATCCCGACCGGCCTTCCTTCCGGTCAGACCCCTCTTGGAGAAAGACATGTGCGGAGCGAAGGCCGGCGGCCCGGACGCCTCGACGATCAAGCCCGGTGAGACCACGATCCAGGGTCAGGTGACCCGCGACGGCGAGCCGGTGGTCGGTTACGTCCGCCTGCTGGACTCGACCGGCGAGTTCACCGCGGAGGTTCCGACCTCCGCGACCGGACAGTTCCGCTTCTACGCGGCCGAGGGCACCTGGACCGTTCGCGCCCTCGTCCCCGGCGCCACCGCCGACCGCACGGTCGTCGCCCAGCAGGGCGGCCTCGCCGAGGTCGCGATCGCGGTCTGAGAAGCACCTGATCGACCCGAGGGCCGTACCCCGAGCGTTCGCCGCCAGGGGTGCGGCCTTTCGGCATGTCCGGACCTACCCTGGAGTCATGTACGCACGTCGGCGCCACGCGGCCCCTTCTTGATGCGGCCCTTGCGCTGCTTCGCAGGCTGCGGGTCGCTGCGCCGGACTCCGTCCGTCGGTCTTCGCCGGAATCGCGGGCCCGACCTACCCTGGAGTCATGTACGCACGTCGGCGCCACGCGTATTTCGCCATGATGGGGACGTGCATCACGCTGTTCGTCCTGGCCTGGGGAGTCGTGCGGATCTGGTCGGTTCCCGTGGCCGTCGGGATGTGTGTGGTGGCCATGGTCATCCCGCCGCTGGCCGCGATGGTCGCCAACCGGCGCGGTCCCGAGGACCGCTGGTGGGACGATCCCTCGGGCGACCCTAAGTCCGACGAGTGGTGGGACGAGCTGGACGGCAAGAAACGCCGCTCCCAGTAGCCGTCGGTCAGTCCTGCAACCGCCGGCCGGTCCTGTAGCCGGTGGCCGGTCCTAGTACACGAGGGCCTGGGTGTCGTCCGCCAGCGCCTCCTGTACGAACACCTGTGCGCCCGCGATTCGGACGCCCTCGATGACGTCCTTCTCCGTGATGTCCCGGCGGGCCGCGCACTGCGTGCACAGGGTGAGGCGGCCGGCGGCGAGGATCGAGTCGATCAGATCGGGCAGCGGGGCCGCGTGCGGCAGCTCGAACTCGGCGGCCCGGCCCGGCAGCGCGAACCAGGCGGACTCCCCGGTCAGCCACAGCGACACCTCGACCCCGCTGGCCACGGCCACCGCCGCGACGGTGAACGCCTGAGAGCACCGCTCGGGGGCATCGGCCCCCGCCGTCACCTTGATCACGAGCTTCTTCGCCATACGTGAATCGTAATCAACTCGCTTGCAACTCCCCGCTCAGACCATGAGTCTCCTGTGCAGCGCGTTGTCGAACACGCGCTCCAAAGCTTTCCGAGGGGGATGTCGTGGAAGGTCCGGAAAGGGCCGAAGAAGAAGCCGAAGAAGAGGTGGGGGACGCGGCCGAGGGCGATCCGCCTCGGCCGCGCCGCCGTGGCCGGACGACGGCGATGATCGCCGCAGCCGCCGTGCTCGGAGTCGTCGCCGGCGCATGCACGGGCTACCTAGTCCAGGCCGATCGCGAGCCCACCGCGCTGCCGCCGCTCTCCCAGCCCGTGGTCGTACAGGCCCAGGGCGAGGTCGAGCCGCTGTCGGCGGCGCAGGACCGGCAGGTGAAGACGGACGGCGATCTGCGCAAGCTGCTGATCACGCGCCCCAAGGGCGCGAAGGACAGCGTGTTCACGGCGGGCAGCGACGGTTGGGCCGATCTCGCCGCCTACGCGAACCGGTACGAAAAGCCGGGCGTCACGTTCAACAACCTCGTCGGCGACGAGTTCCGCCGCGCGGCCGAGACCTCGTGGCGGGTGGGCGAGACGTACAACGTCCGGGTCGGGCTCGTGCAGTTCCGCCAGCTGAGCAAGCCGGCTGCGTCGGAGTGGGCGGACAACGGCCACTACTGGGCCGAGAAGGAGGACGACACCCGCAGTTGGCCCGTCCCCGGCACCGGGGACGGCAACGGGACGGCCTACGTGCACGACACACCCGACCGGAAGCCGGGCTACCTGCCGCTGTACACGGCCGAGGCGCATGCCTGGCGGGGCGACATCTACGTGGAGATCTTCATCAGCGACACGAAGCCGATCTCCAAGGCGAAGATCATGGACCTGGCCCAGCGGCAGGTGGGAAACCTGTGAGCGAGAACCCCGAGAACCCCGAGAACCCGGAGACCCCGGAGAACCCGGAGACCCCGGAGACCCCGGAGACCCCGGAGAACCCCGCCCGTAGGGGTTTCCGTCCCGGCCGGATCGCCGCCGTGGCGGGAGTCGTGCTGCTGGCCTGTGCGCTCGTCGGCGGTGTCGGCTACACCGTGGTGACCGTCCAGGACGCCGACCGCGATCCCGGCAGGCCGACGTGGAAGTTCCCGGCGGCCGCCGAGGAAGGCGACAAGGCGAAGAAGGACGGCGCGTCGAAGTCCGGGCTGAGCGCCCTGCTGGTGCCCTACGGCACCGACGGCTTCGACCGCGGCCCCGACCTCGACGGGTTCGGCTCGGACGCCGAGTTCAGCGGCGCGCAGGCCACCGCCCTGCGCAAGGAGGCGGTCAAGGATCTGCCCAGCTCCTCGCGTCGGCAGCTGGAGAAGCTGATCGACAAGGAGCGCATCAAGGGCATGGCGATGCGCAGCTATGTCGTCAGCCATCTGGACTACAACACGACGGACGCGATCGCGTTCGACGTCACCTTGTCGCGGCTGGAGAACCGCACCGCCGTGCGTGAGTCGGCGACGTCCTTCAACGGCTTCCTCGCCGCCATGGACGTCTTCCGCAAGGGCCCGAAGATCGCGGGCAACAAGGACGCCCAGTGCTTCCTGACGCCCAAGGACAAGGACGAGGAGCTGGGCTTCGCGCTCTGCACCGCCTATGTGGGAGACGTGCTGGTCAGCGTCGCCGCGGACGCCCCCGGCACGCTCGACGCGAAGTTCGTCGCCAAGTTCTTCACCGCCCAGCTCGACCGCATCGACGACCCTGGACAGGCCGTATGACCGACCAGCAGGCACCCGAGCAGATATCCGAGCAGGTTCCCGAGCAAATTGACGTCGCCGAGGTGTCCGTTCCCGCCGCCAAGGATCGTCGTGTCCTGCGGGCCGTCCTGCGCTGGACCGCCGTCGTCACGGTGTTCGCGGCGCTCGGGGCGGGGACGGCGTACGGGATCACGCGCATGGAGCGCACGGACGTACCCGGTCTCGCCACCGAGTCCGACGGCCGCTGGGCCTACCCGGAGATCACCAGGCCGCCGCTGCCCTCCGGCAGCCCGGGGCCGTTCGACACCGAGAACTGGGCGCGGTCCCACTACGCGGACCTGCGCGCGCTGCTGCTGCCCGCGC
This sequence comes from Streptomyces sp. NPDC006872, assembly GCF_040635845.1. Classification (NCBI taxonomy): domain Bacteria; kingdom Bacillati; phylum Actinomycetota; class Actinomycetes; order Kitasatosporales; family Streptomycetaceae; genus Streptomyces; species Streptomyces sp. NPDC006872. Next base: position 595,138 of record NZ_JBEYIL010000005.1, on the reverse strand, counting down.
CCACGGGGGCGACGGACGACAAGGCGCTGCGCGGCGCCGACGGCTGGCTGCCGACGAAGGACTTCCTGACGGTGTTCGAGGCGAAGGCGGACCGGGACGACGTCGGCCAGCTGCTCACCGACTACGGTCTGCGGCACATCGCGGCCCGCGGCTGGACCACCCCGGACGGCACCCGCACCCGCGTCTACCTGCTCCAGTTCGACACGGGGACGGTGGCCGACACCCTCTACGGCGAGCTCACCAGCTACGGCGCTCCGCTGCACGCCGTGCGGGGCGCCCCCGTGGCGGAGTTCGACGAGGAGTACCCCACCGCCGCCGACTTCGACAGCATGAGCGTCATGCGGTACTCCTACGACGAGGTGAAGCCGTACGGCGCGGAGCACCTGCGGCAGGCCTACCTCCGCGCGGGCGACGTCATCGCCCTGGTCCTCCAGTCCCGCAAGGGCACCGCCGCGGCCGTCCCCTTCCAGCAGACCGTCACCCTGCAGAGCCAGCTGCTGGGCTGAGGGCCTACCTCACAAGGAGGGCCGGGCCCCGGCCGCGTAAGCTGGGGCCCGGCCCTTTTGCACGTCCCAGAAGCACGCTCATCCGAGGAGCAACCCGTGGAGATCTTCTTCGAAGCACTGCTGGTCCTGGTCTGCGTCGGCGTTCTCGCCTTCGCCGGTCTGGCCGTGAAGAAGCTGTACCAGGGCCAGCGCTGACCACCACGTTCAGGAACTGCCACTCATGATCGAGATTCCGTCCGACCTCCACAAGGACCTCGTCCCCCTCGCCTTTCTGCTGGGCAACTGGGCGGGCGCGGGCGTGCACGACTTCCCCGGTTCGGAGAAGTGCAACTTCGGTCAGGAGGTCACCTTCGGCCACGACGGCCGGGACTTCCTGGAGTACCACTCCCACACCTGGGTGCTGGACAACGACGGCGAGAAGGTCCGGCCGCTGGAGTCGGAGTCCGGCTTCTGGCGGATCGACGCCGACCGCAAGGTCGAGGTGACCATGGTCCGCGACGACGGCGTGGTCGAGATCTGGTACGGCGAACTGGCCGCCAAGAAGCCGCAGATCGACCTGGTCACGGACGCGGTGGCCCGTACGGCGGCCTCCGGCCCCTACACCGGCGGCAAGCGGCTGTACGGCTACGTCAAGAGCGACCTCATGTGGGTCGGCGAAAAGCAGACCCCCGAGGTCGAGCTCCGCCCCTACATGTCGGCCCACCTGAAGAAGGTCGTCACCCCGGAGGACGTCGAGCGCTGGGCGAAGGCCCTGCCCGACGACATGCCGGACGACGGGATCGCCTTCTTCAAGTGATGCCTGCCCTTGGTCACCTGTTCGAGTGAAGGATGTGAATCGGCCGGACGCGGCTCGGGCTGCCACCTAGCGTTCTGCATTGTGAAGTTGGCTGTGCGGGTCAAGCTGCTGCCGACGCCTGAACAGGCGTCGGCACTTGCCGCGACCCTGCGGGCCTGCAACGAGGCGGCGAACTGGCTGTCTTCCGAAGCGTTCAACCATCAAGTGACCTCTCGAGCGGGGCTTCAGGCCCGCGCATACGGGGATCTACGGGCGCGGGGGCTGTCTGCGCAGCCTGCGTTGCACGTGGTGCGGAAGGTCTCCGACGCTTACGCCGTACTGAAGGCGCACGCGCGGGTGGGGAATCTGGGTGAGCCGGGCTCTCAGCGGTACGTGCGGGCCACTTCCAAGTCGATCACGTTTCGCGCGGGGGCAGCCCAGCCTTTCGATGACCGCTGCCTGTCCTGGCAGGTGAGCGCCTCTACTGTGTCGATCTGGAGCGTCAGCGGGCGACTGAAGAGGATCGCCTTTGCCGGGTACCCGGAGCAGCTGGATTTGCTGGTCCGCTACCGACGTGGCGAGTCGGATCTGTTGCACCAGAACGGTGAGTGGTACCTGATCGCGACCTGCGACGTTCCAGAGGTCGAAGAGAACAGCAGGCCGGACGGGTTCGTCGGGGTGGATCTGGGGATCGTGAACATCGCCACCACTTCTACCGGGCAGCGGCACAGCGGGCGGCGTTTGAACCGTAGGCGCGAACTGGACCGGAGGTTGCGCGGCAGGCTTCAACAGAGGGGGACCAAGTCCGCCAAGCGCCGGGCGAAGCGGCTCGCGGGCAGGGAAGCTCGCAGGGCCCGCGACATCAATCACAAGATTAGTAAGTGCATCGTGGCGGAGGCTCAACGCACTGGTCGTGGGATCGCTCTGGAAGACCTGAGCGGCATCCGCGAGCGGGTACGGCTCAAGAAGCCCCAACGGGTCACGCTGCACTCCTGGGCGTTCCACCAGCTCGGTCAGTTCATCGTTTACAAGGCACGGCGGGCGGGCGTGCCGGTGGTGTATGTCGATCCGTGCTACACCAGCCAGGAATGCTCTCGCTGTCATTACGTCGACAAGCGCAACCGGCCGTCACAGGCCGTGTTCGAGTGCAGGTCTTGCGGCTTCGTTGAGCATGCAGACCTGAATGCTTCCCACAACATCGCCGCTCGCGGCTGGTGGGTGTGGGTTCGCGGGGCCAGGTCAGCGGCCCCTGTCCTCACGCCCGCAGCATGAGGACTGGACGTGGCCGGGCTTCGTCGAGGCCATCGACGACCTGAGCCGCAAACCTGGGACGCCAGTCCTGAGTAGCTGACGTAGACCTAGACTCTTGGTGTGGTGAGCACCGACTGGAAGAGCGACCTCAGGCAGCGCGGCTATCGGCTGACGCCGCAGCGACAGCTTGTCCTCGAAGCAGTGGACACCCTGGAGCACGCGACCCCCGACGACATCCTCGTGGAAGTGAGGAAGACGGCGTCGGGGGTCAACATCTCGACGGTCTACCGGACGCTGGAGCTCCTGGAGGAGCTCGGGCTGGTCAGCCATGCCCATCTGGGGCACGGCGCGCCCACCTACCATCTCGCCGACCGTCACCATCACATCCACCTGGTCTGCCGGGACTGCGAGAACGTCATCGAGACGGATGTGAAGGTCGCCGCCGAGTTCACGGCCAAGCTGCGCGAGACCTTCGGTTTCGAGACCGACATGAAGCACTTCGCGATCTTCGGCCGTTGCCAGGACTGCGCACGCAAGAGCGCGGCCGCCAAGGGCTCGGCCTCCGAGGGCGCAGCCGCCGAGGGCTCGACTGCCAAGGGTTCAATTACCGAGTCGTAGGCTTAGGCGTATGAAGAGCCCTCTGCTGTCCCTGCCCGGCGCCGTTCCCGCCGAGGGCGTGGACGAAGGCGTCGCCGGTCACTACGGCGACCTGTTCCGCGAGCAGCGTGCCCTCGCCGACGGCACCGGTTTCGTCGACCTCTCGCACCGCGGAGTGGTCACCGTGTCCGGCGAGGACCGGCTGAGCTGGCTGCACCTGCTACTCACCCAACACCTCACGGACCTCCCCGTCGGCGAGGCCACCGAGGCGCTGATCCTTTCCGCGCACGGCCATATCGAACACGCGCTCTACCTGGTGGACGACGGTGAGACGGTCTGGGCGCACGTCGAACCCGACACCCAGGAGGCGCTGATCGCGTACCTGGAGTCGATGAAGTTCTTCTACCGGGTCGAGGTCGCCGACCGGACGGCGGACACCGCGGTCGTCCATCTCCCGGCGGGGTCGATCGCGCCCGTCCCGCCCGGTGTCGTCGTCCGGGAGACCGCCTACGGCCGTGACCTCTTCCTGCCCCGCGCCGATCTGGAGGCGTACGCCGGGCAGGCGGGTCCGCCGGTCGGGATCCTCGCCCATGAGGCGCTCCGGGTCGAGCAGCACCGGCCGCGCCTCGGCTTCGAGACCGACCACCGCACGATCCCGCACGAGCTCGGCTGGATCGGCACCGCCGTGCACCTCCAGAAGGGCTGCTACCGCGGCCAGGAGACGGTCGCCCGGGTCCAGAACCTCGGCAAGCCGCCCCGGCGCCTGGTCTTTCTGCACCTCGACGGCAGCGAGGTGTACCTCCCGGCCGCCGGCACCGAACTCCGCGTCGCCGACGAGGACCCCGACGGCCGCAAGATCGGCTTCATCACCACGTCCGCGCGCCACCACGAACTCGGCCCCGTCGCCCTGGCCCTGGTGAAGCGCAATGTGCCGCTGGACGCCCCGCTGGTGGCCGGGACGACGGCGGCGGCCCAGGAAGTCGTCGTAGAACCCTAGTTCCCTTCCGGTTGTCTTCCGGGCTCCCGCTAGATCTCGAGCAGGACCGTGAACGGGCCGTCGTTCGTCAGTGACACGCGCATCTGCGCGCCGAACCGGCCCGTCGCCACCGTCGCGCCCAGGGCGCGCAGTCGGGCGACGACCTCGTCGACGAGAGGCTCGGCGACCGGGCCGGGGGCCGCCGCGTTCCAGGTGGGGCGGCGGCCTTTGCGCGCGTCCCCGTAGAGCGTGAACTGGCTGATCACCAGCAGCGGGGCGTCGATGTCGCTGCAGGACCGCTCGTCGTGCAGCATGCGCACAGACCAGAGCTTGCGGGCGAGTTGGGCCGCCTTCTCCTTGGTGTCCTCATGGGTCACGCCGACCAGGACGCACAGTCCCTCGCCGCTGATCTCCCCGACCGTCTCGCCGTCCACGACGACGCTCGCGCCGTCCACTCTCTGCACCACCGCTCGCATGCGGACCATGATGCCGGGTGCCCGGCGCGAACCCGCGAGGGGCCCATTTTTGATCCTTAAGCCCCTATCTGGGGCCGTTCGGGGGGACTCGGTCACAAAGCGGCCACTTGGGGTGGCACGATGCTTTCCACACGCCGGTCGAGGGGACGGTAGAAGGACATGAGCACACCGAGTACCGGGCGGCCGGCGACACACCGGCCGCCGACACAGCGAGGCGACAGCCCTGTGCTGTCCGCGCCGCCTTTGGAGCCCGACCTGGCCGGGCTGAGCCTGCCCGAACTGCGCACCCTGCGCCGGGACGCCCAGCGCGACGAGGCCGATCTCAGCTACGTGCGACGGCTGCTTCAGGGCCGTATCGACATCCTGCGCGCGGAACTGGCCCGGCGTTCCCCGACGGGCGCGGCCTCCGTGGTCGAGCGGCTGTCGGAGATCCTCACCGACGCCCCGGCCCGCCACCGTTCCTCCGCCCGGCACGTCACCCTGGGCACCCCGCACAGCGAGGAGTACCGCCGGCTGGCCGCCGACATGCTCTCCGACGTCGAACTCTCCGACCTCGACGCCCGCACCGACCCCGAACTCCATGAGGCGATGGCCCGCCTGGTCCGCTACGAACAGCAGGTCTCGAGCCGCCGCCAGCACCTCCAGCGCACGGCCGACGACTCGGGCGTGGAGATCAGCAGGAGGTACCGGGAGGGGGAGGCGCAGGTGGAGGATCTGCTGGTGTAACGGTCATGCGCGAGGGTGGGGCGGGTGTCCCGGGGAGGTGTCCCGGAGGCGGGCGAAAAATCGCCGCGGCGCCCGCCCCGGCCTGCCTACGGTGGCTCCATGACCAGCCGAGCCACCGACCACTCCACCGACCACCCCGTCGACCGCCCGTTGCGCCACCCGTTCGAGCACGACGTCCGGCCGATCACCGACGCGGAGCATCCCGACTGGACCCGGGCCGTGAACACGGGCTTTCTGCGCCCGCCCACCGCCCCCGACCAGATGCTCGCCGACCGTCGTGTCGCGTTCGCGGACTCCCGTGTCTCCGGCGCCTTCGACGCGGGCCGGTGCGTGGCGACGTTCCGCTCGTTCGACCAGCAGCTCACGGCGGTCGGCGGCGCCCCCGTCCCCGCCGACGCCATCTCCAACGTCACCGTCGCGCCCACGCACCGCCGCCGCGGACTGCTCAGCCGGCTGATGGCCGACGACCTGACGGCGGCGAAGGACCGCGGTGACGTCGTGGCCACCCTGATAGCCGCCGAGTACCGGATCTACGGCCGGTACGGCTTCGGTCCGGCGACCACGATGACCGAGTGGTCGATCGACGTGCCGCGCGCCGGCCTCGACCCGAACCGGCCGGTCCCGCAGGACGGCGGCCGGATCGACTTCGCCGAGGGCGAGGAGGTCCGCCGGATCGGTCCCGAGCTGCATGAGCGGCTGCGCCGAGTCCAGCCGGGCGCGATCGACCGGGACGAGTACTGGTGGGCGGCGCGCACCGGGCAGATGTGGCTGCACGGCAGTGCGTGGGTCGAGCCGTTCTTCGTGGTCTACCGCTCGGCGGAGGGTGTGGTGGAGGGCATGGCCTCCTACCAGGCGGACGACGAGTGGAGCGACGCCAAGCAGCCGCTGAACACGGCCTCGGTGAACTGGCTGATCGGGGTGACCCCGGCCGCGGAGCGCGCCCTGTGGCACTTCCTCTGCTCCATCGACTGGATCATGCGGGTGAAGTCGGGCTGGCGCTCCCCGGACGACCTGCTCCCGCATTACCTGCCGGACCCGCGCGCGGCGAGCATCACCACGCAGGCGGACTGGCTGTGGGTGCGGATCCTGGACGTCGTGGCGGCCCTGGAGGCGCGTACGTACGACGCGGCGGGCACGCTGGTCCTGGAGGTCGTGGACCGGGCCGGCCTGGCCGGAGGCCGCTTCCTGCTGGACGCGACCCCCGACGGCGCCACCTGTGCGCCGACCACCCGCAGCGCCGACCTCACTCTGGACGTGTCCGAGTTGGCGACGTTGTGGCTGGGCGACCGGTCCGCGGGGCGGCTGGCGGCGCTGGGCCGGCTCGGGGAAGAACGAGCGGGCGCCGCCCGTGGGGCCGACGCCCTGCTGCGTACGTCCGGGCGTCCTTGGTGCCCGGACATGTTCTGAGAGCTCCCTTCACCGTGCAGCTGCCTTGCTGCCTTTCCGACTTTCTGGGGTTCTGTTCTTCCGTCCATCCGTAGCTGTTCAGTTGTGGCTGTGCTCTTGTCGCTCTGAAGTTGTGGCTGTGCAAGAGATGTTCAGTTGTGGCTGTACGTCGGTGCCGACTGCTCGGGCTCCCGGCTCCCCTCCGGAAGGGAGCCCGACCGGCCAACCGTCTGGAAGTTTGACCATGTTGTTGAAGTTGGCAGCCAACTTCACTGTACTTATGTCCGCTTGGAAGCGTCCTATAACCATCTCTCTTTGAACTGACGCAAGATGGCGGGAAGTTGTACTGTGCGAACGTGGAGCCGGAACATGCCTCCGTCAATGCGCGGAGGAGGGCGGAGCGGCCGCAGCGGTCACACCGCGAGGTGGCCGACGAGCTGCGCACCCGGATCAGAACCGGGGTGCTGCGGCCGGGGGAGCGCATGCCCACGCAGGCCAGGCTGGCGGACGAGTTCGGCGTCGAGCGGGGTGCGGTGCGCCAGGCGCTTCGCATTCTGCAGTCGGAACGGCTCCTCACCAACGTCTCCAAGGGAAGTCCGGCGACGGTCGCCGCGCAGCCGGGCGCGGGCGGCCCCTCGACAGGGGCGGCGGCGACGCCGCAGGCGTCCATGGTCGCGCTTCCGCCGCGCGTCACCGAGGCCTTCGCGGCCGAGCATGTAGAGGTCGACGCGCTCTGTCTGACCGCGGTCTCGCTGACGCTCGCGATCGGCGAACCCCTGCGGCAGATTCACGCGGGGCAGCTGAAACCGGCCAAGATCGACGTCCGTGTCCTGTTGCCGTCCCGGGACATCGAGCTGGCCTTCCCGTCGCCGGTGGACGTCTCGGCCACCGGGCGGCTGCAGCGCCGTTGGCTGGCCCATCGCAACGCCCAGGGTCAGGTGCTGCGGCACAACCTGCTCACCCTGCGCTCCACGCACGGCATCGATGTGCGCGTCACCTTCCGCGCGCTGCCCTTCACCCCGCCCGTCAAGCTGTATCTCCTCAACGGGACGGAAGCCCTGTTCGCGTACTACACGGTCAGGCGCGGCGAGCAGACGATCGACCAGGAGCACCTGGAGATGTACGACGCCGAGGGCACGCGGTCGGTGCTGTTCGCCTTCGAGCAGGGCGCCGGACCGCGTGACACGACGTTCGTGGAACAGTCCCACCTGTGGTTCAACGCACTGTGGGAGACCATCAGCTCGGAGTTGGTGCTCACGAGTTGACGGCGGGCCCGGTCGCGAGAAGGGCGAGGATCACGGCGCCGACAGAGCTGATGGCGGGGCTCTTGGCCTTGATTCCGATGCTGAGCAGCAGCAGACCGACGGCGCCGGCGGTGCCGTACTTCCACTGGATGGTCTGCTCTACGCCGACGACGAACACGGCGGTGAGAAGGACGAGGACGGGCATGGCGGTTCCCCCCTTCGGAGGCTGGTAGTGGGAAGCAAACCTTCCGCCAACTCGCTTAAGTTGGCAACCAACTATGATTATGTTGTCCCCAGTTGGCAGCAACTGCTAAACAACTTTCAAACAACTGCCGTCAGATGGATGGAAGTTGTAGCGTTTTGGTCGTGACCCAGGAGAGCGTGGCGGAGAACGTGGTAGTGAACGGCAGCAGAAGGGCCTCGCCCCAGGAGATCGCCGACGTCCTGCGCGAGCGCATCCGCGCCGGGGATCTCAAGGCGGGCGACCGGCTGCCCACCCAGGCCGAGCTCGCCGACGAGTTCGGCGTGGAGCGCGGCACCGTACGCCAGGCCCTGCGGATACTGCAGGAGGACGGACTGCTCACCAACGTGAGCAAGGGCAGCCCGCCCCGGATCGCACAGCCGCCCGAGCCGGGCCGCGACGAGCCGCAGCCCACGATGGTCGCCCTCGCCCCACGACTGACCGCGGCCTTCGCCGCCCCGCATGTGCGCATCGACGCGGCCTGTCTCACCGCCGAGAGCCTCATCCCGGCCCTGGCCGAGCCCCTGCGGCTGATCTACGGCGGCCGGCTGCGCCCCCAGAAGATCGACGTCCGCATCCTGCTGCCCTCCCGGGACATCAGCCTCGCCTTCCCGGTCCCGGTCGAGGGGAGCGGCGAGGACGACGCCGTCCATGGGCGCTGGCTGGCGATGCGCAACGCGCAGGGGCATGTGCTGCGGCACAACCTCCAGACGCTGCGCTCGCACGGCATCGACGTCAGCATCACGTTCCGCGCGCTGCCGTTCACCCCGCCGGTGAAGCTGTATCTCCTCAACGAGCAGGAGGCGCTGATCGCGTACTACATGGTGACCCGCCGCGAGGAGCCGACCGACACCGGAATCCTCGACATGTACGACGTGCTGGGCACCGAGTCGCTGCTCTTCTCCTTCGAGAAGGCGGCCGGTCAACGCGACGCCGCGTTCGTGGAGGAATCCCAGAAGTGGTTCGACGCCCTCTGGGAAACCATCACGACGGACCTGACACTCTCCTAGTGACCTCTGAGACGACGCAGACTGAACAGGTGGCAGCCAACACCGAGAACGAGACGGGAAACGGGACCGCGGAGCTACGGGAGGCGATCGCCCGCGCGCGGGTCGTCCTGTGGGACTTCGACGGGCCGATCTGTCGCCTCTTCGCCGGCCACTCGGCGGAGGGGGTGGCCGACGGCCTGGTGGAGTGGCTCGAAGGGCGGGGCCTGCACCACCTGCTGACGGAGTCCGAGCGGGCGTCGCTCGACCCGCACGTCGTGCTGCGCGCCGTGGACCGCCGGCGCCCCGGCAGCGACCTGGTCGCGGAGCTGGAGGAACGTCTCACCCAGGAGGAGCTGAAGGCCACGGCCTCGGCGATGCCCACGCCCTATGCCGACCCGCTGATACGCACCCTGAAGGCCCTCGGCCGGCGCCTGGCGATCACCACGAACAACTCCCCCCGGGTCGTCGACACCTACCTGCGCACCCGGGACCTCACCCCCTGCTTCGCCCCCCACATCTACGGCCGCACACAGGAGCTGCGCCACCTCAAGCCCCACCCGCACTGCCTGAACCGCGCCCTGCGCGCCATGGGCTCGGCGCCCGACACCGCCCTGATGATCGGCGACACCCCCTCGGACTTCCTGGCCGCCCGGGACGCGGGCGTCCCCTTCCTCGGCTACGCGCGTAACGAGCGCAAGGAGAAGGTGCTGAGGGGCGCGGGCGCGTCGCGGATCGTGAACTCGCTGGAGCCGGTGCTGTGGGCGGTCAGGACGCTCTGAGCAGCAGGGCCACCAGCACGACGGCCGCCCCGACGGCGAGCACGTCGTGCCGGGCCCGTACGCCCACGGCCACGGTGAGCAGCAGCATCACGCCCACCGCCCCCAGCTTGGCCTGCACCGTCAATCCCGCGAAGTACGCGAGGAGTTCCCAGAGTGCCGATAACAGGAGCATGACCTTCCACCTCCCTGCCGTTCTCGGTGAAGTCTGCAAATCCCGGTCCAATTGGACTGGTTGCCTTGAAGTGGATTTCCCCTGGCGGATTGATCCTTAATCGGCCTGTGTTGTCCGGGACTTGACCGGCATTGGTTTGCCATTGGACGGACGGCGGTACGGTCGCTGTGTGGAGGCGCAGCAGACTCGGCAGGGCGGTGACGGCGGCGGCCGGGAGTTCCATCGGGTCGCCGACGAACTGCGTGCCCGGATGACGGACGGCCGGTATCCGCTGCGTTCCTTCCTGCCCTCCCAGCGCGACCTGGCCGAGGAGTTCGAGGTCTCCCGTGACACGGTCCAGCGCGTGCTGCGGGAACTGGCCAACGAGGGCTGGATCGAGTCCCGGCAGGGCAGCGGGTCCCGGGTGGTCAAGACCCAGCGGATACAGTCCTCCACGCCCAGGGCGACCCGGCAGCGGCAGGGGGCGACGTTGGGGCCGCTGCTCAGCGAGGCCTTCGAGCAGCCGGAAGTCACCCTGGACGTCTACACGTTGACGTCGGAGTCGCTGGACGCGCACATCCGGCTGCAGGCCGAGCGGATCCATCGCCGCTCCATCTCCCCCGAGCACATCGGCCTGCGGATGATTCTGCCCTCGGAGGACCTGCAGCTGCCCTATCCGCGGGACAAGGACGACAAGGGCGACCCCCGTCTGCGCGATCGCCTGCACGCCATCACCGACCGGCACACCGAATCACTGCGCGGGGTGCTGAAGGAGCTACGGACCGAGAAGCTCGTGCCGTCCGTCGACGTCCAGATCCGGCACGCCCCGCTGACCCCGGCCTTCAAGCTGTACCTCTTCAACGGCACGGAGGCGCTGATCGGGCCGTACGAGGTCATCCAGCGCCGGATCGAACTGGAATCCGGTGAGGAGATCACCGCGCTCGACGTGCTCGGCCTCGGCGCCACGCTCACCCATCACGTCAAGGACGCGGACCCGAACTCGTCGGGCACCGTCTTCGTCGACACCTGGGAGGCATGGTTCGACTCCGTGTGGACCCATCTCGCCGAACAGCCGGTGCGGCTGCGCTAGCATTCCCCCCAATCGCGCGAGCAATCGCTCCCGTCCATACGTATGAGACGGCGAACCAGCCAGTCTCGGACGGCCTGACGTGGATGAGTGGCATACCACCCATTGGCTCACTCGATCATCGCTCCGGTCGTGCGGCCTTTACCGTTTGCCCTAACCAGCCCAGCGCGAGTATCCGGAGCGGCCAGTGGTCGACCACCTTGTTCCCCCTCGTCACCTCGGGGAACGAGCCGCCGAGGACACGTCCGACGTCCTGCGCGCCTTCGTCAGGGCCGCCGAGTCGACGCAGGCGTCCAGCGGCCACCACAATCGCAACTATGTGCTGCCGCTGACGCCGGACGTGGCACGCCTGGTGGGCCGCGAGGCCGGCACGGCCGTGACGGTGCGCATCCGGCGCCGGGACGCGCTGCCCGTGGTGATCAGGACCTGGCAGAACGAGGCGGCGATCCTCGACGCAGTGCAGGGCGTGCTGCCCCACGCGCCCAGATGTCTGGTCCGGACGCCGGACTACTCCATCCACAGCTTTGTGGAAGGCGTACCGCTCTCCACCATCTGCGGAAACGGTAAGCCTGTCGACACCCTGCTGATGAAGGCGCTGACCGGGCTGCTGGCGCAGATGACGCAGGTGCGCCGGGCGACGCTGCCGGATCTGCCGAGTTCCTGGCCCGCCTGCCACAGCGACAGCCAGGCCTTCCTCAAGACCCTGACCCATCTCGCCGACGAACAGATGCGCAAGCCCAACTGGCGTGAGTTCGGGGGCCTGTTCAAGGCGCTGGGCATCTCCGACGACGCCTTGATCCAGCTGGCCGAGCGGGTACCCGCGATGACCCGGCGGCCGTACAGCCTGCTCCACGCGGACCTGCACCGGGACAACCTGATCGTCTCGTACGACGGCGACCCGCCGCTCGTCTGTGTCGACTGGGAGCTGGCGACCTACGGCGACCCCCTGCACGACCTCGCCACCCACCTGGTGCGTATGCGGTACCCGGACCACCAGTGGAGCGAGGTGATCGAGGCGTGGGCGAGGGCCATGCGGGGCTTTCGGCCCAACGCGGTCAAGGGCCTGGGCAAGGATCTGGACCACTACCTGGACTTCGAGCGGGCGCAGTCCGTCTACCCCGACGTCATGCGGGCCGCGCGGTCGTTGCAGGAGTCGTTCACGCAGAAGAGCCTGGACGAGGCGACGGTGGAGGTGAGCCGGGCTCTGCAGGCGGCGGCGGAGCCCTTGCGGCTCAGGAACGTTCCGGCGAACGACGAGATCGAGCGGGCCCTCTTCCGGTGGCTGGCATCGCGTGGCGACGGGGAGACGAGCGGCCGGGACTGGATCGCGAAGGCCTTCGGCTGGGAGCCGGATCCGCGTCTTCCCGAGAACCCCGGCTTCCCGGCGTCCGTCGTGCGGGACGCGCTGCTCGCGGAGGGAGCCGCCCCGGCGCACCGGGTCTTCAAGGGAACCGCGCACCTCAACTCGGTGGTCCGGCTCCCGAACATGGCGACTCCCGTAGTCGTGCGCCGCAAACTGCCCGACGTCTCGCGCCGGGAGCCCAAGTACCTCAGCGAGCATGTCGTCCTGCGGGCGATCCAGGAGTCGGGCGTCCGGGTGGCGGCGCCGAAGGTCCTCGCGCTGGGGGTGAGTTACCCGGACGACAGCTTCAGCATCCACACCTACGTGGGCACGGACATCGACGAACCGCCCAGCCATCCGGTGCACGGACTGCTCCCGCACGAGGCGGACGCGCTCGTCGACCAGTTGTGCGAGTTGACCGGCGTGAACCACACGCGGATCGATCCACAGGCCGGGGACGTCGACTTCTACGAGTGGCTGAAGGAGCAGCTCGTCGGTCTGGTGCGGAACCTGCCGAAGGAGTCGCTGCAACTGGCCCGCCTGCTGGGGCTGCCCGACGAGCGGCGGCTGCGGGAGATCCTGTCCCGGCACCGGGTGAGCCACCGGGCGTCGGCCCTGCTGCACGGTGACCTCAACCCGTGGAACCTGGTGCGCCGCAACGACGCGCTGGCCCTGACGATCATCGACTGGGAGATGGCCCTCGTCGGCGACCCCCTCTACGACCTGGTCCGGCACATGCACCTGACGGCGACGAGGCCCGAGATCAGGGAGCGCATGTTCCTGCGGTGGCAGCGGCGACTGGCCCCGAAGTACACGAGGAACTGGCGAGAGGACTGGACCGTCTACCGCAGCATCGAGATCGTCCGCTCCGCGTACATCGATCTCGACCGCCTGGCGACCGGGGCGAGCCTGGACGCCCCCAACGTCCGCCGTGCCGTGGACTCCTACGCCGAAACCCTCGCAGCTGCCACCGCCTCCCTGGGCCTCTCCGTCCCGGCAACGGCCAACCCCTATCTTGCCCGCGCCCTGGCCTAGGGCGACCATGGTCGGATCGAAGACGGGCCGGGCCGGGGGCGGTTGACGCCCGTCGGGCGTGAGGCGTGAGGGGGCGTACATGTCCGCACGGGGGAGCCGAACACCGGGTGAGGGCGGCGTGGGGCACGCGCTCCGGCGCTATCAGGAGCGCTTCGAGCCGACGGTCACCCGGATCCTGCTCGCGGGGATCTTCGTCACCGGCCTGACGGCGCAGTTCGTCAAGCCGGTCGGCGACGCCCTGCTCAGCCTGGTCGGCCCCGGAGTGCTACGACCCCAAGGGCTATCGCACGGACCTCTACGTCTGGTCCAGGGAAAGGGCGGATGACGACGCCAGGGCCGTCATCGCCGCGTGGAGCAAGCATCTCGACGACCTGTGGAGCCTGGCCGCGCCGCCGCCGTGGCGCGGCGCCACTCCGTGAGCCGGTACCGGGTTCGGCCGTAGGCTCGCCCCATGAGTGAGACCGGGCTGCGTGAGCGCAAGCGGCAGCGGATGTACCAGGCCGTGTCGGAAGTCGCCATCCGGCTCTTCCTGGAGCGCGGCTTCGACGCGGTGTCCGTCGCCGAGATCGCCGCCGCGGCCGAGATCTCCAAGCCGACCCTCTTCCGGTACTTCCCGGCCAAGGAGGACCTGGTCCTGCACCGGATCGCCGATCACGAGGGGGAGGCGGCGCGGGTCGTCGCCGAGGGGCGGGCCGAGGGGCTCGCGCCGCTGCCCGCCCTGCGCCGGCACTTCCTCGACGGACTGGCCGCCGACGACCCCGTCACCGGCCTCAACGACCACCCGGCGGTGCGCGCCTTCTACGACCTCCTCTACGGCACGCCCTCCCTGGTCGCCCGGCTGTACGGCTACCTGGAACGCTCGGAGGAGGCCCTCGCCGAAGTCCTCGGCGGCGGCCTCGACGCCCGGCTGGCGGCGGGCCAGATCATCGCCGTCCGGCGGATCCTCGCCGAGGAGAACTGGCGGCGGATCGCGGCGGGGGAGCAGGTGGCGGACGTCCGGGCGGACGCGGTGGCGGCGGCGGAGCGGGCCTTCGCGGTGCTGGGGGCCGGGCTGCCACAGCTCGCCCGATCTTTTGAGGCCCAGTAAAAGATATGACTCGGTTACGTTTTTCGGCGGGATCGGCGTACGGCAGGCGACCCTCCACGACGAGATCGGCCGCCACCCGGTCACCGGAACGGACCCCGACCGCACCGCCGCCCTCAAACACGACGCCCGGATGGCCGAGGTGCTGCGCCGCGCGCTGTACCGCCGGGTGGCGGCCGAGGGCGTCGAGGCGCTCGCCGTCCCGGAGGGCTCGTACCGCTGGCGCGTCACCGGCCATGAGCTGACGCGGATCGTCGCCGGAGTGCTCGCCGACGAACTGCCGTACGAGACCGGGCGGGAGCGGGTGCGCAGCCGGATCGTGCGCCGGATCCAGGAGCAGGCCGAACGCCGGAGCGGGCCGCGTCCCGCCGCCTGGACCCGCCGGATCGAACACGCGCGGCCGGTGAGCGCGTGCGTGGAAGCGGTGTGGCCGAAGACCGGCCCGGAGGAGGCGCCGGCCCGCCTCCTCACGGACCCGGAGGAGCTGGCGCGCTCGGCGGACGGCGTCCTGGACCCCGACGAACAACGCGCTCTGCACTGGCCGCGCCCGCCCCGCTCCCCGAAGTCGGCCCGCTGGTCGGCCGCCGACCTCGTCCTCCTCGACGAGCTCGCCGGCCTCCTCGGCCATCCCCGGGGATACGGTCATGTCGTCGTCGACGAGGCCCAGGACCTCTCCCCGATGGAGTGCCGGGCCGTCGCCCGCCGGGTCCCCTTCGGCTCGCTCACGGTCCTCGGCGACCTGGCCCAGGGCACCACCCCCTGGGCGGCCGCCTCCTGGCCGGTCCAGTTGACCCACCTGGGCAAGCCGGAGGCGACGATCGTCCCCCTGACCATGGGCTTCCGCGTCCCGGCCGCCGTGCTCACCCTCGCGGGCCGCCTCCTCGACCGCCTCGACGCCGACGTCCCACGCGCCGACTCCCTGCGCCGGGACGGCGAACTGCGCATCCGGCGGGCGGACGGCGACCTCCGTTCCGCGGTCGTCGCCGCCGCCCTCGACGCCCTCACCCGCGAGGGCTCGATCGGCGTCATCGCCGCGGACGCGCAGGTCGACGGCGTCCGCGAGGCGCTGACCACGGCCGGCGTCCCGACCTCCGGACCGGACGACCCGGCCGCCCGCGTGACCCTGGTCCCCGCGACCCTCGCCAAGGGCCTCGAGTACGACCACGTCGTCGCCGTCGAACCGGCGGCCGTCGCGGAATCGGAGCAACGCGGCCTGAACCGCCTCTACGTGGTGCTGACCCGCGCGGTGTCGCGGCTGGACGTGGTGCACGAGCGGGAGTTGCCCTGGGAGGGGTGAGGCCGAGGGCCCCTTCCCCGTGGGCCGCGCCCGGCTCTACGCTCGTGCGGTGTCCGGAAGTTGGAAGCCAGGCGTCAGCGCCACCCGGGGGAGACCGTGGACGTCCCGACGTTGATCGTGTTGGGAGCGGCCGGCGGTCTGCTGCGCGGGGCACTGGACGTCTACACCCGGTTCATCGACTGGCAGGCCGACCGCAGGCTGCACCGGCAGTCGATGGCCGCCGGGGCGGCCACGGAAGGCGAACTCCCCCGGTTCCAGGGGTACTTCGACCCGATCGCCGATCCTGTCGCGGCCGTCGTGCACAGTCTGATGGGCGCGGGCGCGGCGGTCCTCTTCGGCACCACGGGTCAGATCAGCGGCGCGTACGCCGCCCTCGTCGTGGGCATCTCCGCGCCCATGCTGCTCACCCAACTCGGCCGCATCCAGTCGGTGAACGAGGCGGTCACGGGCGAGCGGCAACCGGCCGAGCCGACCGAGCCCGCCGGCGTCGTCGGAGCGGGCGGAACGGTCGGGACCGCCGGGGCGGTCGCGCCGGGCCCGGTCCTCGGGCAGCCGTCGGCGGTGCCCCGGATCGAGCGGCCCGCCCGGGGAACGGAGCTCCAGGCTTTCGGCCTGGCGGCGGACGCCCACCCGAGGGAGCCGGCGCCGGGCCGGTACCCCGAGCCGGGCGGGGACGTCGTGGGACCGTCCCGGTCCGCGCATCCCCCCGACGCGGCGGGCACTGGCCTCGACGGCCCGGGCGCGCCACGATGGCGGCAGGGACCGGCGATCGGCGAGGAGGGCATGCCATGACCGCGCGCCTCTCCGGCGCCTCCCCGGCGGGAAGCAGGGGGGCAGGGCCGTGAACAGAGTCCCGCAGCACCTGCTCACCGAGGACCGCGCGGACTACGAGCGCCTCGTCGACGAGGCCCTGCGCTCAGCGCCGCACCGCCCCGAACTGGCCGCCATCGGACAGCGCCTCAACCCCGCACAACTGCGCACCTTGGCGCTCAACGCCACCGCTCTCGTCACGGTTGCCGCGGCGAGCGAGTACGAGCACTACGTGAGGGTCCGCGAGGAACGGCGTTCCGCGCAGCCGTCCTCGGCCGACGAGGTGTGGTGGGTGGGCGAGGAAGCGCCCGAGACGGATCCGGGACTCGGCCGGCGGACGGTCGCGGCCGTCCTGGGCGCCGGACGGGCGGGAGGCGTGCGCACGGGCCCGGTCGACCGGCAGCGGTGGGCGGGCCTGCCCCTGGGACGACGGCTGCTGGCCGCGCTGTTGGGCGTCCGCGGGCGCCCGGCGGCGCCGACCGCACGGGTGCCGTCCCGTTCGCAGCAGGTGCACGCGCGGCTCGGGGCGCGGGACGAGTCGGACGGAGCCGGCGCCCTCGCGGTGGCTGCGGTGCTCACGCCCGTGCTCGCGGGGAGCGCCTCAGTGATCTTCCTGCTCGTGGGCTACCTGCTGAACGTGCTGGTGTCCGCTCCCTCCATCGCCGTGCCCCTGTTGACCACGGGGTGGGTCTTCGCCGCGATCACGGTCGCCTCGATCCTCGTCGGCGGGACGGCCCTGGTGCTCACCGCGCTGCGCGAGGCCCGCGCACCGACCACGGAGCACGACCCGGCGGACGACGAGGTCACCCGGGCACGGGAAGCCTGGCACGAGGCATTGCTGGAGCGCGGCATCCTTCCGTTCCTGCGCGAGGCCCTCGCGGCTCCCGGGATGTCGGCGTCCCTGCTCCCGCAGTCCCCCGGCCTGGGCCATCTGCAACACGTCGTCCGTACCTTCCCGGACGCCGAGAACGCGCCCGGCGAACCAAGCCGCCCCAGGTACGCCAGCCCGGACTTCACCAGCCCCGATTTCGGCGGCCCGGAACACGAACGTGAGTGATCCTGTACGGCGATGCTGCTCTTCCTCGACGTCGACGGGACGCTGATCCCGTTCGGAGCCACGGACCCCTACCCGCGGTACGGACCACCGTCGCCCCCGCACTCGCTCCCCCACCCCCTGCTGCCCCGCCTCGACCCGGCGTTCGGCCCCCGGCTGCTCGCCCTGGGCTGCGAGCTGGTGTGGGCGACGACCTGGCTGGACGACGCGAACACCGTCCTCGCGCCATGGCTCGGCCTGCCCGCGCTGCCGGTGGTGGAGTGGCCGGAGGAGACGGAGGAGACGGAGGAGACGGAGGAGACGGAGGAGGCTGAGGGGACGGAGGGGGCTGAGGGGGATCCGACGGGCCGTGGCGTGCACTGGAAGACGCGGCCACTGGTCGCCTGGGCCGCGGGCCGCCCGTTCGTCTGGCTCGACGACGAGATCACCCGCGCCGACCGCGACTGGGTCACCGCCCATCACCTCGGCCGCGCTCTTCTGCACCGCGTCGACCAGCGGCGCGGGCTGACGGACGAGGACTTCGCGGTGGTGGCGGACTGGATCGGGCGGGGTTAGAAGGCGTCTCGGGGTCGGTCAGGTCCAGCTCTCCAGCGCCTCCCGGGTCGCCAGGTACCCCCGGTCGATCAGGTCCGGGACGCCGGCGGCCGACCAGGAGGAGTGTCCGGCGGTGTCGATGGTGACCACCAGGTCGGCGTGTCGGCCGTGGCCCGGGTGATCGGGACGGGACTCCAACCAGCGGCGCCAGCGGGTGTTGCCGCGTCCGAAACCGACGGCGATGACCCGTTCGGCGCCGAGCCGGTGCGCGGCCCAGACCGGAGACGGCGACAGCACGGCGCCGTCCACGCACAGCGCGCCGCCCGCCTCCAGCCGGACCGGCGGGAACAGGCCGGGCACGGCGGTGCTGGCCCGCACGGCAGCGGTCAGCGAGCCGGAGGAGACCAGCCGGGGCGTCGTGGACCGCAACTCCGTGACCACCGCTCCGAACCGGGTCGGCAGCTCCTCTATCAGCAGGTCGCCGAGCATCTGTTCGATGCCGCGGACCATGGGCGTGGTGTCCAGCAGCCCGAGGCGCGGGGTGATCGCGGCGGACCCGAAGTCCGCCCACTGCGCCCGCAGCAGTCGCGCGGTGATCCGCTCGCTGCCGGCCCCGGCCGCCCAGGCCCCGCCGATCAGCGCCCCCGCACTGGCCCCGGTCACCACGGAGATCTCGATCCCGGCCTCCTCGACGGCCCGCAGCACACCGGCGTGCGCGGCGCCGAGAGCCGCCCCGCTGGACAGGACCAGGCCCACGGCAGGCGACTGCGGCGACGACACTGATGGGCTCCCTCGACGTACCGGCTGGGCGGGTATGGTCCCACGCCCGCCCAGCAGACGATCTTGAGGCGTCGGTCGCCCCGTGGAAAGCCCCGGAGCCACGGTGGGGCCACGGTGGGGCCACGCTCGACCCCGGGGGTACACCCGGGTTTCCACGGGTGCGCCCGGGGCCCGGGTCGGACGACGGTGGCTAGGTCACTGAGCCGGGTCCTGGCGCACGATGAGCCGGTCCCGGCGATCCGGACCACCGGGATCGGGGAAGATCGTCATGCGTTTGTCCAGCATCGACGTCGGGTCGGAGCGAGGCTCGTCGAGAGTGGGTACGACCGGGAGCGCGACGGCGAGCGCCGTTCGCTCCGGGCCCGAGACGGCGGCGGAGTTCGAGAGCCTCCGTTGTCTGCTGTTCAGGATCGCCTACCAGACGCTGGGTCGTGCCGTGGACGCCGAGGACGTCGTCCAGGACGTGTGGCTGCGCTGGCAGGGCGCGGACCGCGCACAGGTGCGCAATCGGGTCGCGTTCCTCGTGACCGTCACCACCCGGGTCGCGCTCAACGCGGCGACCTCGGCCCATGCCCGGCGCGAGGTCTGCGCCGGCGGATGGAGCCGCGAACACGATCTCGCGTCCGTCGATCCGGAGGGGGAGGCCGAACGCGGGGAGGCGCTCGAGTTCGCGGTCGGGCTGCTGATGGAGCGGCTGACGCCCGTCGAACGCGCCGTCTACGTACTTCGCGAGGCGTTCGAGTACCCGTTCCGCGAGATCGCCGAACTGCTCGAGCTCAGCGAGGTCAACGCGCGGCAACTGGCGTTCCGGGCGCGCCGGCATCTCGTCGGACAGCGGCGCAGCCCGGTCGACCCGACGGAGCGGGACGGTCTGCTGGAAGCCTTTCTCGACGCGGCGCGGGCCGGCGACATGCCGCACCTCATCGATCGGCTGCAGGGGCTTCGCGCCCTGCCGCAGACCTGATGGTCTCGACTGTCCGGCTGATGGCCGGTGATTGTCCGGGCCGCACGCGCGGGGCATGATGGGGACGACCCGAGTTGATCAGGGTCTGGTTCTGCCCGTTGACCTGCGCGGTGGTGGTGGATGTCGAGCAGCGCTCCTCGCCGCGGGCTGCGTGGCCGAATCGACGAGTGCGGGGCGCTCGATCAGATGCTGGCCGGTGCCAGAGCCGGTCGGAGCCAGGTGCTGTTGCTGCGCGGCGAGCCCGGGGTCGGCAAGTCCGCGCTGGTCGAGTACCTGGTGGAGAGCGCGGCGGGCTGTCAGATCCTGCGGGTCGCCGGTGTCGAGTCCGAGATGGAGCTGCCGTTCGCCGGGCTGCACCAGCTGTGCATGCCGATGATGGGCCGGCTCGAGCGCCTTCCCGGCCCCCAGCGTGATGCCCTCGCCATCGCGTTCGGGCTGAGTGCGGGCAGCGCCCCGGACCGTTTCATGGTCGGGCTGGCGGTGCTCAGCCTGCTGGCCGAGGCGGCGGAGGGGCAGCCCCTCGTCTGTGTGGTGGACGACGCCCAGTGGCTCGACCGGGTCTCCGCGCAGACGCTGGCCTTCGTCGCGCGCCGGCTGCTCGCGGAGCGGGTGGTGCTGCTGTTCGCGGTGCGTACGTCGACGCCTGCTCCGGTCGACGACCCCTGGGTGGCGCTGCGGCAGCTCGTGATCCGGGGACTGCGCGAAGACGACGCGCGTGAGCTGCTGGACTCGGTGGTCCCCGGGCGGCTGGACGAGCGGGTCCGGGACCGGATCGTCGCCGAGACCCGCGGCAACCCGCTGGCCCTGCTGGAACTGACGCGCGGGTCGACCGCGGCGGAGCTGGCCGGCGGGTTCGGGCGTCCGGACGCGCGGCCGCTGGCGAGTCAGATCGAGCAGAGCTTCCTGCGGCGAATCGTTTCGCTGCCGGATGCGGCCCAACGGCTGCTGCTCGCGGCGGCCGCCGAGCCGGTGGGGGACGTACCGTTGCTGCGGCGGGTGGCCGAGCGGCTCGACATCGCGCCGGACGCCGCGGGGGAGGCCGAGGCGGCGGGGCTGATCGAGTTCGGCGCGCAGGTGCGGTTCCGCCATCCGCTGGTGCGCTCGGCGGCCTATCGCGCGGCCGACCCCGGAGACCGCCGGGACGTGCACCGTGCGCTGGCCGAAGCGACGGACCCCGGCTCCGACTCGGACCGCCGGGCCTGGCATCGGGCCCACGCGGCGGTCGAGCCCGACGAGGCCGTGGCGGGCGAACTGGAGCGCTCGGCCGGCCGGGCCCAGGCGCGCGGCGGTCTCGCGGCGGCGGCCGCGTTCCTGAGACGGGCGACCGAGCTGACGCCCGATCCGGTCAGACGCGGAACCCGGGCGGCGGCCGCGGCGCAGGCGTCCTTCGAGGCAGGGGCCCCCGACACGGCGCTCGAACTCCTCGCCGCCGCGGAGATGGGCCCGCTGAACGAGGTCCAGCAGGCCCGGCTGATCCGGCTCCGCGGCCAGATCGTCTTCGCGCGCAGACGCGGCGGTCAGGCCCTGCCGGTGCTGCTCGACGCGGCCGGCCGACTGGAACGCGTCGACGACGGGCAGGCGCGCGAGGCGTATCTCGAAGCGATCGGAGCAGCGGTCGTCGCCGGTCGGCTCAGCGGCCGTGACGGATTGCGGAAGGTGGCCGAGGCCGCCCGCGCCGCACCGCGCGCACCGCAGCCTCCGCGGCTGACCGACCTCCTTCTCGACGGCCTGGCGACGCGGTACACCGAAGGCTATGTCGCGGGTGCGCCGCCGCTGAAGCGCGCGCTGCGGGCGTTCCGGCAGGCCGCCGAACGGGGCGAGGACGACGTCATGCGCTGGCTCTGGCTGACCTGGCTGGTCGCCAGTGACATGTGGGACGACGAGGCATGTCAGGAACTGACCACGGGCGCGGTCCGGGCGGCTCGCGAGACCGGCGCGCTCAATTTCCTCCCCCTGGCCCTCTGCTACCGCGCCATCCAGCATGTGCATGCCGGGGAGTTCGACCTCGCCTCGGGGTTGATCGACGAGTCCGACACCATGACGGAGGTGACCGGCAACTCGCCCCTCGGGTACGCCACGGCGTTCCTCCTGGTCTGGCGCGGCGACGACGTCCGGGTGGCGGAGTGGATCGACGGCCGGGTCCGGGACGCGACCTCCTGGGGCGAGGGGCGGGCGATCGGGACGGGCAACTACCTGATCGCGGTGCTGTACAACGGCCTGGGCCGCTACCAGGACGCCCTGGCCAGGGCCGAACGGGCATGGGAGCACGAGGAACTGGCGGGTTTCGGGTTCACCCTCTTCGAGCTGGTCGAGGCGGGTGCCCGCAGTGATGCCCCCGAGGCGGCCGCGGCGGCCCTGCGCCGGCTCGAGGAACAGGCCGAGGCCAGCGGCACCGACTGGAGCCTGGGCGTCGTGGCCCGGTCGAGAGCGCTGCTCAGCGACGGTCCGGCCGCCGACCTGCTGTACCGCGAGGCCATCGAACGCCTCGAGCACAGCCGGGTCGCCGTCTACCTGGCGCGCACCCACCTGGTGTACGGCGAATGGCTCCGCCGCGAGAACCGGCGCGTCGAGGCGCGCGAGCACCTGCGCACCGCCTACGAGCGGCTGCGGGGTTTCGGAGCGAGCGCCTTCGCCGAGCGCGCCCGTCGCGAGCTCCTGGCCACCGGCGAGTCGGTACGGCAACGCGCGATCGACGTACGGGAGGTCCTCACCGCGCAGGAGGCGCAGATCGCACGGCTGGCCGCCGACGGAAAGACGAACTCCGAGATCGGCGCCGAACTGTTCATCAGCCCTCGCACGGTCGAATGGCACCTGCACAAGGTGTTCACCAAGCTCGACGTCAACTCCCGGAACAAACTCCGCGGCGCGCTGGCCCGCTCCTGACGGTCTCCGCGATCTGCCGGGCGGCCTCGGCGGGCGTGAGGTGCGTGGTGTCGACGACCTCGGCCTCGTCGTGCAGCCAGGTGCGGGCCGCCTCGGCGTAGGGCTCGAGGTATCTGAGCCGGAACGGGGAGTTGGGGCCGAGGACAGTGTCGCCCGCGATGCGCCCGCGGAGGGTGTCCTGGTCGGCGTGGAGGACGAAGTGCCGTACCGGGACGGCATGTTCGGCGAGGCCCGCGCTGATCTCGCGCCAGTACTGCTCGACCAGGACGGTCATGGGGATCACCAGAGTGCCGCCGGTGTAGTCGAGCACGCGGCGGGCGGTCTCGACGACGAGCGGTCGCCACGGCGGCCAGTGCTGGAAGTTGTCCGTCGCGGGCAGCCCCGGCGTGATGTCCATGAGCGTCTCGCCGACCTTCTCGGCGTCGAACACCCGTGAATCCGGGATCAGCTGCTGCACGAGCGCACTGGTCGTCGTCTTGCCGGCACCGTGGGTACCGTTGAGCCATACGATCATGCGCCCCAACGCTAGCGCCATGGGAGAGGTTCTGACCTGCAGTTGTCTCTAAGGTGTTCCTCGCGGAAGTCCACTGGTCGGCCCGGAGGTGCCATGTCCCTGCAGATGAAGCTGGTTGCGATAACCCTCGACTGCCGTGATCCATTGGCTCTGGCAGCGTTCTATCACCAGGCCACCGGCCTTGAACCGCACCCGAAGTCGGACGCCGACTTCGCGGGTCTCAACGGTGAACACGGCCTCTTGATCGGTTTTCAGCGGGTCGACGACTACCGGGCTCCGAGCTGGCCCGGCCAGATCGTTCCCCAGCAGCTTCATATCTGTTTCAAGGTCGATGAGGACTTGGATGTGGCCGAGGCCCGGCTGCTGGAACTGGGTGCGGGCAAGCCGGATCACCAGCCGCATGGGGACAAGGCGACGGTTCTCACCGATCCGGCGGGGCATCCCTTCTGCATCAGCCGGCGCTGATCGGCACTCTGGAGCGATGCGCGGAGAGGGCCTGGTCATCCCGCCCCTTCCCCTTGGTCGACCAGGCGGTCGACGTGATGCTGGACGTGTTCGCCCCGCGCAACCCGGCCGAGTTCCACCGAGTGCTCCGTCCGACCGGCCGGTTGATCGTGGTGCGCCCCGTCGAGCGGCACCTGGCCGAGCTACGGGGCCAGGTCTCCGCGATGGTCACGATCGACCCGCTCACTTCACACTGCCGGTAGCAAGTGGCGCGACACACTTTTGCAAGCAGGTGCTTGCAATAGTTAGCGGCGGTGGTGCATGGTGAAGGCATGGCATCGCTCAACGTCGGCAACCTCGGTGAGTATCTGCGAGAGCAGCGGCGCAACGCGCAGCTGTCGCTCCGGCAGCTCGCCGACGCCGCCGGCGTGTCCAATCCGTATCTCAGTCAGATCGAGCGCGGGCTGCGCAAGCCGAGCGCGGAGGTGCTGCAGCAGGTCGCCAAGGCGCTGCGGATCTCCGCCGAGACGCTGTACGTGCGGGCCGGCATCCTCGACGCGGAACGGGACCGGGACGAGGTCGAGACCCGAGCGGTCATCCTCGCCGATCCCACGCTGACCGAGGCGCAGAAGACGGCGCTGCTCCAGATCTACGAGTCCTTCCGCAAGGAGAACGGAATCGAGATCGCGGGCGACGCCGCTCCGCGGCAGACGGCTCAGGACGGCGACGCCGATCCGCAGCAGACGGCCGGTTGACCGGACCAGGGGACCGACCGCCCCGCTGCGGACCTGCAGGACCCTCAGCCGAAGACGACGTACTCGGCGCACAGGAACCGCACGACCTGTACGACCCATACGAACCCATACGACGAACGTGAATCCGGGAGGACCTTCACCATGGCCATCACCGACGACCTGCGCAAGACCTTCAGCGACCCGACTCCTTTCTACTTCGCCGCAGGCACCGCCGATCTGGCCCTCCAGCAGGCGAAGAAGGTGCCGGGTCTGGTGGAGCAGCTGCGCACCGAGGCCCCGGCCCGCTTCGAGGCCGTCCGCAACACCGACCCCAAGGCCGTGCAGGAGAAGGCCGGCGCCCGTGCCAAGGAGGCGAGCGCCAAGGCCAAGGAGGCGCAGGAAGCCCTCCAGGCCAAGGTCACCGACTTCATCGGCACCCTCGACGGGGACATCAAGAAGCTCGGCAGCACCCTCGACGCCGACCTGAAGAAGCTCGGTGAGTCCGCCCAGGACCTCGCGCTGCGCGGTGTCGGCGTCGCCGCCGAGTACGCCGTCAAGGCCCGTGAGACCTACGAGAAGGTCGCCGAGCACGGCGAGCAGGCCGTGAAGACCTGGCGCGGCGAGGCCGCCGAGGAGATCGAGGAGCTGGCCGTCGCGGTCGAGCCGAAGGCCGAGCCGGTCGAGGTCAAGGAGACCGAGGCGCCGAAGCCCGCCGCGGCCGAGGCCAAGTCCGAGCCCGCCCCGGCGAAGAAGCCCGTCGCGAAGAAGGCGCCGGCCGCCCGCAAGAGCACCAGCACCGGTACCGGTACCAGCACCGGCACCGCGACCGCGAAGAAGCCGACGCCGCCCGCCAAGTGATACCCACCGCCGGGACGGACACGGCAGACAGCGACACAAGGCCACGGGCCGGGCACTGATCGGGTGCCCGGCCCGTTGTTCGGGTAGGGGGAGCGCGGTTGCGGGTACGGTGACCGCGTAAGCAAGAGCGAGTCGAGACACGTCGAGTCGGGTGGTGGACGTTGTGCTGATGGAAGGCTTCGCGGGCCTGGTGTGGCTGCTCTACCTAGCCATGCTGGTCCTTGCCGTGGCGGCGCTGGTGATGGCCGCTCTGTTCCGTGACGACGCGTACCGGGCCGCCGACAAGAAGAACAAGGGCTTCTGGCTGATCATCCTCGGCATCACGGTCGCGGTGAACCTGCTGGTGCCGATGCTCTTCCTGCAGCTCGCGGGCCTCGTCGCCACGATCGTCTTCTTCGTGGACGTACGCCCCGCCCTCAGGCAGGTCTCGGGCGGCGGCGGAGGCTGGCCCGGCCGCCGAGGCGGCAGCAGCAGCGACGGCCCCTACGGCCCGTACAACGGCGGCCGCTAGCCCCCCACCAGAGCCAGGAAAGCGACTTCCCCTGGGGGCGCAGCCCTCCAGGGGCGCGGGGAACTGCGCGACCGGCCACAGCGGCGCGGCAGTCGGCCGACGACGGATGGCCGCCCGGCGGGTCTCCGTGTTGTGGGGGCACGGGGAACTGCGCGACCGGCGACAGCGGTCCCGCAGTCGGCCGACCACGCGTGTCCCACGGCGGGTGGCCGATGGGGCGCGCCGAGAGACGCCTCCCGATGCCGAGAGACGCCTCTCGCTACGGAACCCGGTCCAGCAACACCACCGCCACGTCGTCCGTCAGCTCGCCCCCGTTCAGCTGCCGCACCTCGTTCACCGCGGCCCGTAGCAACGCCTCTCCGCCCAGCCCCTCGGAGAGCTGGCGACGGATCATCTCCAGCATGCCGTCCTGACCCAGCCGCTCCCGGCCCTCGCCGATCCGCCCCTCGATCAGGCCGTCGGTGTACAGCATCAGGCTCCACTCCGCGCCCAGCTCGACCTGCATCCGCGGCCAGCGGGCGCCCGGCAGCAGGCCGAGGGCGGGGCCGTTGTTGTCGTACGGCAGCAGCCTCGCGGGCCGGTCCGGGCGGGCGATCAGCGGCGCCGGGTGGCCGGCCAGGCACAGGCCGGCCCGGCGGCCGTCGGGCGCGATGTCCACCGTGCACAGCGTCGCGAAGATCTCGTCGTCGTCGCGCTCATGCTCCAGCACCTGCTGGAGCGTGTTCAGCAGCTCGTCCCCGCACAGCCCCGCCAGGGTCAGCGCCCGCCAGGCGATGCGCAGCTCCACGCCGAGCGCCGCCTCGTCCGGGCCGTGCCCGCAGACGTCGCCGATCATGGCGTGCACGGTGCCGTCCGGCGTGCGGACGGTGTCGTAGAAGTCGCCGCCGAGCAGCGCGCGCGAGCGGCCCGGGCGATAGCGGGCGGCGAAGCGCAGCGGGGAGCCCTCCAGGAGGGGGGTGGGCAGCAGACCGCGCTCCAGGCGGGCGTTCTCCTGCGCGCGCAGCTTGCCCTCGGCGAGCCGCCGTTCGGCGGTGTCGGAACGTTTCCGCTCCACCGCGTAACGGATCGCGCGGCTCAGCAGCCGGCTGTCCAGCTCGTCCTTGTAGAGGTAGTCCTGGGCGCCGACGCGCACCGCTTCGGCGCCGCGCTCGGCGTCGCCGGACGCGGTGAGCGCGAGCACGGCGTGCCGGGGCGCGAGGCGGAGCACGTGCCGCAGGACGGCGAGCTCGTCACCGGAGGTGGCGGCGGCCGAGGACCGGCCCGGGGCGGGCAGCGCGAGATCCAGCAGGATGCAGTGGACGTCGTCGGTGAGCAGCCGCTCGGCCTCGGTGAGGTTGCGCGCGGTGCGCACCCGGATCGGCTTGCCGTCCGCGTCGAGCAGGTCACGCACGATCGGCGCGGCCGTGGGGTCGTCCTCGATCAGCAGCAGGGTGAGGGTGATGTGCGCATTGCCCACACCGTTGGCGCTCACACCGCCCACGGCGACGGTGCCGGTGGCGCTCATGCCTGTGCTGCTCACGCCATGGTGGACGCCGTCGGCGGGCGTGGCGTTGAGCGTGGCGTCGTTCTCGGCCGTCGTCGCCTCGTTGCGACCGGCTTCTTCCTTGCGACTGGCTTCTTGCTTGCGAGCGGTCTCGTCCTTGGAGGGGCCGTCGACTGCGGGCGAGGCCTGCGCCTGACCACACTCCACGGCCGGGATCGCTCTCTGCCGCGGCACGGGTACGGGCATCGTCTTGGGTTCCTTCCCTCCCCCCGAGGGCATGGCGGGGACGAGGGACCTCGACCCACCGACCGGGACCATAGCGGCAGAAGGCGTCGCAACGGAATGGCGTGAAGCACGCGGCTTGATCTCTCGCCAGTGTCATATGCCGCGTTCCGTACCGCAGTTGGGCAGGGCGGGAGCGGAGCGAGGATGACGAACGTCACGTCCGCCCGGGGTTTGGGAGGCCGGGCGGGGTGCCTTGGGTCACGTGGGCGAGGTCACGCGTCCGGTCGTACCACCCCGAGTATCGGCATCGAGCCCGCCCCGGCGAGCGTGACCGTCCGGCCCGGGCGCGGGGCGTGGACGATCAAGCCGTCGCCCACGTACATCGCGACGTGGCTGGCGTCGTCGAAGTAGATGATCAGGTCGCCGGGGCGCATGTCCGCGACGGCGATGTGCGGCAACTGATTCCACTGTTCCTGCGAGGTGCGCGGTATCGCTCGGCCGGCGCTCTTCCAGGCCTCGGAGGTGAGCCCGGAGCAGTCGAAGGAGTCCGGGCCCTCGGCGCCCCATACGTACGGCTTGCCTATCTGTGCGGTGGCGTACTGCACGGCCTTCGTGCCCTGCGCGGTCGCCGAGCTGTTGATCTCGGCCAGGACGCCGGTGCTCAGCCAGGCGGTCTGCGCCTGCTGCGCGGCCTGCGCCTCCAGTTGTTCGAGGCGCTTCTTGTCCTCCTTCTCCAGCTGGGACTCGAGCTTCTCGGCCGCCGCGATCTGCGTCTCGATCTTCTTCTGGGCCGCCGCCTTCGTCTTGCGGCCCGCCTCCAGCTTCTGCCACTGCGCGGAGGCGTCCGTGGAGTACTGCTCCAAGTCCTCCTGGGTGCGGGTCAGTTCGCTGAGCAGGCCCTTGGTCGCGCGCTCGCCCTGGAGCACCCGGCCGGCGCCGTTCAGGAACTCGGTCGGGTCGTCGCTCAGCATCAGCTGCGCTTCGTCCGGCAGGCCCCCGGTGCGGTACTGGGAGCGGGCGGCGGCGCCCGCGCGGTCCTTGAGGTCGTCCAGCTTCTCCCGGCCCTCGACGATCTTCGTGGCCAGCGCGACGATCTCCGCGGACTGCCTCTTCGCCGCTTCCTCGGCCGCGTTGTAGGCGTCGGTGGCGACCGCGGCGTCGTGGTAGAGCGCTTCGAGCTGGGTGCGCACGGCCTCGAGGTCCTTGTTGGACGCGGTCGAGGGGAGTGCCGGTGCAGTGGACCCCGCCGTCGACGACGGTGTGGGGCTGGGGCTCGGGCTGGCGAACGCCGTGCCCGGCGCCCCCAATACGGTGACCGCGCAGACCACGGTCACAGCCACCACGAGCAGGCCGCGCTTGCCCGTTCCCATACCCCGTCCCCCAACCCTGATTTACCGTCAGTAACTTACGGTGCACGGGGGATCGTGTCATGTCACGGCCGAAAACGACAGAGGTGCCGATAGAGGTGACAACAGAACGACAGGAACAGTTCTGCTCTTCCCTCTCCCCCGCCCCGGCATGACGATCTCCCCGTCATTGTGACGAACGACTCATGGGGATCGTTCCCGGCGGCCGCGGAGAAACCGTGACTCAGCTCCTGGGCGCCAACGCCCCCCACCGCACCGTCACTTCGCCCTGCCGCCACCGCCTCGGGCCGTCCGTCACCGGCCAGTCGGCCGTCAGGTCCCGTACCGTGCGGATCCACCGCTGGCGGGCGCCGTACGACGCGTAGGGCGCGGCCGCCGCCCAGGCGCGGTCGAAGTCGCGCAGGAAGGCGTGCACCGGCTCGCCCGGGACATTGCGGTGGATCAGCGCCTTGGGCAGCCGCTCCGCCAGGTCCGAGGGGCGGTCCAGGGATCCCAGCCGGGTCGCGAAGGTGACCGTGCGCGGGCCCTCCGGCCCGAGCGCGACCCATACGTGCCGGCGCCCGATCTCGTCGCAGGTCCCCTCGACGAGCAGTCCGCCGCGCGACCCGGTCGCCGGATCCGCCGGCGCGAGCCGCGCGCACAGCCGCTCCCAGACCGCGGCGACCTCGTCCTCGTCGTACTGCCGCAGCACGTTGGCGGCGCGGACGAGGTGCGGTCGCTGGGGGAGCGGGCCGGGCAGCGGGATCTCGAACCCGCCGTGCCGGAAGACCAGCCCCTCGCGCTCGTACGGCCCGGCGGCCGCGACCCTGGCCGGTTCGATCTCCACGCCCACGACACACGCGCGTGGCGCGACGGACCGCAGCCGCTCCAGCAGTTCGACGGCCGTCCAGGGCGCGGCCCCGTATCCGAGGTCGACGGCGACGGGCTCGGCGGCGCGGCGCAGCTCGCCGCCGTGGACTGCGGCGATCCAGCGGTCCATGCGGCGCAGCCGGTTGGGGTTCGTCGTCCCGCGCGTGACCGTGCCCACGGGGCGGTTGGGGGCGCGGGATGTCATACCTGTGAGGGTATGCGGTGCCCGCGACCCTGGCTCGAAGCGGTGTCGCAAGGCATGCGACGCGGACGGGCATGGCAACGCGGAAGGGGATCGCAACGCGGAAGGGCGCAACACAGAAAGGTTTTGCAACGCAGAAGGGCATCGAACGGTTGAGCGAAATTGGGTAACGGCTGGGCAAAAACCGTCCATTTTCGAAACCGACCGGAATGGGAACGCCTTCCTCCGGCGTTGCACCCCCCTGGAGGGCCCCACCCCCTCCTTCCGGCATGCCCGCAGCAAGGAGGAACGCCACGTGAGCCAGTACGTCAACAGGCTCGGGCGTCGCTCTACGGCGGCCCCCTCGCGGCTGAGGCTCCACCGCCGCCCCCGTCGCGTCGCGATGCTCTCCGTGCACACCTCTCCGCTCCACCAGCCCGGCACCGGCGACGCCGGCGGCATGAACGTCTACATCGTCGAGCTCGCGCAGCGCCTCGCCGCGATCAACATCGAGGTGGAGATCTTCACGCGCGCGACCACCGGCGGACTCCCGCCGACCGTCGAGCTGGCCCCCGGAGTCCTCGTCCGGCACATCGACGCGGGCCCCTACGAGGGCCTCGCCAAGGAGGACCTCCCCGCCCAGCTGTGCGCCTTCACCCACGGCGTGATGCAGGCATGGGCCGGCCACCGCCCCGGCTACTACGACCTCGTCCACTCGCACTACTGGCTCTCCGGCCACGTCGGCTGGCTGGCCGCCCAGCGCTGGGGCGCCCCCCTGGTGCACGCCATGCACACGATGGCCAAGGTCAAGAACGCGGCGCTCGCCGAGGGCGACACCCCCGAGCCCGCCGCCCGCGTCATCGGCGAGACCCAGATCGTCGCCGCCGCCGACCGCCTCATCGCCAACACGGCGGAGGAGGCCGACGAACTCGTCCGGCACTACCACGCCGAGCCGGGCAAGGTCGCCGTGGTGCACCCCGGCGTCAACCTCGACCGCTTCCGCCCCGCGGACGGCCGGGCCGCCGCCCGCGCCCGCCTGGACCTCCCCCAGGACGCCCTGATCCCCCTCTTCGCGGGCCGCATCCAGCCCCTGAAGGCTCCGGACATCCTCCTGCGCGCGGTCGCCGTCCTGCTCGACGAGCGCCCCGAGCTCCGCTCCCGCATCGTCGTGCCGATCGTCGGCGGGCCCAGCGGCAGCGGCCTCGCCAAGCCGGAGGGGCTGCAGAAGCTGGCCGCGCGGCTCGGCATCGCGGACGTCGTACGGTTCCGCCCGCCGGTCGGCCAGGACCAGCTCGCGGACTGGTTCCGGGCAGCCTCCCTGCTGGTCGTCCCCTCCTACAGCGAGTCCTTCGGCCTGGTCGCCATAGAGGCGCAGGCGGCCGGCACCCCGGTGCTCGCCGCCGCCGTCGGCGGGCTCCCGGTGGCCGTCCGGGACGGCGAGACGGGCTTCCTGGTGCAGGGCCATGAACCGGCCGGCTACGCGCGCGTGCTCGAGCGTTTCGCCGACGGCCCCGAACTCCCCGCCCGCATGGGCGCGGCCGCCGCCGCGCACGCCCAGTCCTTCGGCTGGGACACCGCGGCCGCCGCCACCGCCGACGTCTACGCGGCCGCGACCCAGTCCCACCGCCGTCGCGTACGCTCCGAACATGGGTGAGGCGGAGAGGTCGACCGCGCAGGTCGTCGAGGGTTTCCTGAAGGACGCGGAGCTGGAGTGGGAGAGCCCCGCGCCCGGCAACTACGTGGTCCAGCTGCCCGGCACCCGCAAACTCAAGACGACCGTCTCCCTCATCGTCGGCCGCCACTCCCTCTCCCTGAACGCCTTCGTCGTCCGCCACCCGGACGAGAACGAGCCCGCCGTCCACCGCTGGCTCCTGGAGCGCAACCTCAAGCTGTACGGCGTGAGTTACGCCGTCGACCCGCTCGGCGACGTCTACGTCACCGCCCGCCTCCCCCTCGCCGCGATCACCGCCGACGAGATCGACCGGCTCATGGGCCAGGTCCTGGAGGCCGCCGACGGCGCGTTCAACACCCTCCTGGAGCTCGGTTTCGCGACCGCCATCCGCCGGGAGTACGAGTGGCGCGTCTCCCGGGGCGAGTCGACCCGCAACCTGGACGCGTTCGCCCACCTGACCCAACGCCCGACGGACTGATCCCGGGCCGGCCTCGGGCCGACCCCGGACCGACCCCGAGCCGGCTGACGGCCCGGGGTCGGTTCACGCCTCGCGGCGAACGGGTTCGGACGGGTCAGGACGGGTCGTCCGGGTCGGCAGGGCCGGTGGAAGGCGGGGCGGACGGGTCGAGCTGGTCGGCGAAGGCCCGCAGGGCGTCGGCCAGATCCTCCTTGGTGGGCAGCTCGTCCACCTTCGCGTTGAGCTCGGTGATGCGCCGGTTGATCTCGTCCAGGTCGACCGGCGGTGTGGTGGGCGTGGACGGGGTCTCGCTCGCGTCCGGGTCCTCGCCGCCGGTGGAGCCGTCGGTGGTGCCCACACTGGTCCCGCCGTCGGTGCCCCCGCTGCCCCCGGGGTCGGCCGGCACCTCGCTGACCGACGGGCTCGCCGACGCGGTCGGCACGGGGACGGGCTCGTCGTCCGCCGAGTCGGCCGCGAGGGCGACTCCGACGCTCAGCGCCACCAGGGCCGCCGCCCCCGCGACGGCGGCCGAGATCCGTCCGACGCGAAGCGCTCCACGGCCCGATCTGTTCGATATCCCAGTCGTCTCATCCGTGTTCATGTCCATGGCAGCGACGCTAGCCGTCGTCGATCACCGGACGGAGACCTTCCGTCGATCTCCGTACCGCCCCGGCGTGACCCCCACCAACTTCCGGAAATGCCGGGTGAGATGAGCCTGGTCGTAGAACCCGGCCGCCACCGCGACGGCACCCGGCGGCCGTCCGTCGAGCAGCAGTCTGCGGGCGAGGTCGACGCGGCGGGCGGTGAGGTACTGGTGCGGTGCGATGCCGTACGCCGAGCTGAACGCCCGTACGAGATGGGCCGGATGAGCCTGCACCAGTGCGGCCGCCTCCTCCAACGCGAGTCCTTGGACCACGCGTTCGTCGAGCAGCTCACGCAGTCGGCGGGCGAGGACGGGATCGGGGCGCTGCCGTGCCCGCAGCGGGGACTGCGGAGGGGAGGACAAGTGATCCCGCAGCCGCTCGCCGATCAGCGTCAGCCGGCTGCCGGCCTCCAGCTCGTCGCCGGGCCGGGCGAGCGCGGAGTGCAACTGCCCGACCCGCCGCCGCAGCACGGGATCGCGCAGGTCGGGCGCGTCGACGGCGGCCCCGATCAGTTCCTCGCCGAGCACGTCGGAGTCGAGGTACAGGACCCGCTTGCGGAAGCCCTGCGCGGTCACCGGTGAGCCGTTGTGCGGCACATGCGGCGGCAACAGGGACACCGTGTCGTGCGGCGTCCCGTGCTCGTGCCGGTCGAGGTCGTACCGCACCGCGCCGTCGTCGACGATGAGCAGCGTCCACGCCTCATGGACGTGCATCGGGTACGCGTACTCGGTGAAGTGGGCGTGGAAGACCTCCGCGACGCCCCGGACGGCCGGACGCCAGGCGGAGACTTCCTGCCGGACTGCCATGCAAAAAACGTACAAGACGGGACCGCGGAACGAACGGCAGTCTCACGGCATGAGCACAAGCACCGAACCCCTTCGCTTCGACACGAAGATCGCCGTCCTGCTGCGCGAGGACCTGGAGACCTGGCAGCGCCTGAACGTCACCGCGTTCCTGGTCAGCGGCCTCGGCACGACCGTCCCCGAGGTGATCGGGGAGCCCTACGAGGACGCGGACGCCGTCGGCTACCTCCCGATGTTCCGCCAGCCGGTACTGGTCTTCGAGGGCACCAAGGAGACGCTGACCGCAGCCCACGCGCGCGTGCTCTCCCGCTCCCTCCCGCGCGCGGTGTTCACCGGCGACCTCTTCACCACCGGCAACGACCACGACAACCGCGCAGCGGTACGCGCGGTGCGCACGCCCGAACTGGACCTGGTCGGCCTGGCGGTGTACGGCCCGAGGAACGCGGTGGACAAGGTGCTGAAGGGCGCACGGATGCACCCGTGACCGAGGGGGCGCCGTGGCCGAGGGGGCGGCGGGGAGATCAGCCGGCGCGGACCTGGGACTTGGCCGCAGCCGCAGTCGCACGACCGTCACCGCCGTCGCTGACGTCATCGTCGCTGCTGTCGCCCGCCACGTCGGACTCCTCGTCCGGCAGCTGTCGCATCAGCACCCCGTACCCGATCCCCGCCGCCGTCCCGACGACCGCGCACAGCGCCCACAGCCACTCCGCGCCGAACCGGTCGATGACGAAGCCGGACATCATCGGTGCGACCAGGGAGGCCACCGCCCACGAGAGCGTGTACATGCCCTGGTAGCGGCCGCGGCCGTGCGCGGGGGAGAGGCGGACGACGAGCCCGGTCTGGGTCGGCGCGTTGACGATCTCGGCGAGCGTCCACACGCAGACGGTGAGCACGAAGACCCCGACCGACCCGGCGAACGCGGTGAGCCCGAAGCCGTACCCCGCGAGGACCGACGAGACGACCAGCAGTCGTCGGGGATCGCGATGCTCGATGAACCGGGTGACGGGGATCTGCAACGCGACGATCAGCACGCCGTTGACGGCGATCGCCATGCCGTAGTCGGCCGGCGTGAACCCGGCCGCGCCCATCGCCACGGGCAGCCCCACCGAGCCCTGCTGGAAGACGAGCGCGATGAGGAAGGACAGTCCGACCACGCCCATGAACCGCCCGTCGCGCAGCACGGTTCCGAGCCCCACGGAGTCCTCCGGCACGGCCTTGTCCGCCCGCACGGGCCGGGACTCGGGCAGCTTGAGGAAGACGACGACCGCGCACGCGAACGTCATCCCGGCCTCGAGGAGGAACCCGGCGCGGTAGCTGACCTCGGCGATGAACCCGGCGGCCATGGAGGAGACGGCGAACCCGAGGTTGATGGCCCAGTAGTTGAGCGAGAAGGCGCGGACCCGGTCCTCGGGCCGCACGATGTCGGCCATCATCGCCTGCACGGCCGGCCGGGAGGCGTTGGAGGCCATCCCGACGAGGAAGGCGACGCCGGCGATGGCGACCGGATGCTCCACGAACCCGAGCAGCGCCACGGCGGCGGCGGTGGAGGTCTGCGCGACGAGCAGCGTGGGCCGCCGTCCGATCCGGTCCGCCATGACCCCGCCGGCGAGCGACGAGACGACCCCGCCCAACCCGTGCAGCGAGACGACGAGCCCGGCGTAGGAGGCGGAGTACCCGCGGTCGAGTGTCAGGTACAGCGCCATGAAGGTGGCGACGAACCCGCCGAGCCGGTTGACGAGGGTGCTGGTCCACAGCCACCAGAACTCCCGGGGCAGCCCGGAGAGGCTCTCACGGACGGCGCGTCTGAGGACGGCGACGGCGGCTGGCATGGCGGATCCCCCGGAATTGTAAGCGGCGCAGGCGGCGACCAGAACTTACGAGGAGAGAAGAGGGCCGGGCCACTCATTTAACAGATCCGGTCAATCGGCGGCGGACCGCCGGCCGGCCGTCCGCAGTACGAGCGGGCGCACAACGGATCGGAGCGGTGGATTACGCTCATACGCATGGCCGACGCACCGTACAAGCTGATCCTCCTCCGCCACGGCGAGAGCGAGTGGAACGCGAAGAACCTGTTCACCGGCTGGGTGGACGTCAACCTGAACGAGAAGGGCGAGAAGGAGGCAGTCCGCGGTGGCGAACTCCTGAAGGACGCCGACCTCCTCCCCGACGTGGTCCACACCTCGCTCCAGAAGCGCGCGATCCGCACGGCGCAGCTCGCGCTCGAATCCGCGGACCGCCACTGGATCCCGGTCCACCGCTCCTGGCGCCTGAACGAGCGCCACTACGGCGCCCTCCAGGGCAAGGACAAGGCGCAGACCCTCGCGGAGTTCGGCGAGGAGCAGTTCATGCTCTGGCGCCGCTCGTACGACACCCCGCCGCCCCCGCTCGCGGACGACTCGGAGTTCTCCCAGTCCTCCGACCCCCGCTACGCCTCCATCCCCCCGGAGCTGCGCCCCCGCACGGAGTGCCTGAAGGACGTCGTCGTCCGCATGCTCCCGTACTGGTACGACGGCATCGTCCCGGACCTCCTGGCCGGCCGCACGGTCCTGGTCGCCGCCCACGGCAACTCGCTCCGCGCCCTGGTCAAGCATCTCGACGGCGTCTCCGACGCCGACATCGCGGGCCTGAACATCCCGACGGGCATCCCGCTGGCCTACGAACTCGACGCAGCCTTCAAGCCCCTCACCCCGGGCGGCACCTACCTCGACCCGGACGCGGCAGCCGCCGCAATCGAGGCGGTCAAGAACCAGGGCAAGAAGAAGTAAGCGGACGCCTTTAAGCACCCGACCTGCGATTTCTTCGCGGGGCGGGGGCTTTTTGGTGGGCCTGGGCCGTCAGTTGCTTGGTCGGGCCGTCAGACGTTGCGAGCACGCCGCCACTCGTAGGCGCCGGGTGATGTCTCGACGACTTCGCGGGGGTAGACCTCGAGCACCCGCGCGAGCAGGTCACGCTGCTTGCCGACCCAGCCCGTCGGAAGTGCGAACAGCGGGACGGTGACCGTGACTCCTGAGGTGGGTCCGTCGTGGGCCGACACCGACATCCGGTCGTGGCCGTCAGGCTTGAACTTCAACGACGGTGTCCGCCCCGAGGTGAGCCACATGGCGAATCGCCGGGTTTCCAGGGTCGCCAAGGTGTCCTCCCAGTCCTCCAGATCTTCAGGGAGGAGGGTCACCGAAAAGGTGGCGCTGAGGGACTCCGCCACGATGACGATCTCGCATTCGAGGAAGTCGTGGCCGAACAGGTTGCCGGGCTGTGAGCGCCCCAGAACGCGCACGGAGACGCTGTGTCCGCTGGTACCCGGCCGGTCGGCCAGGTGGATCAAGTCGATGACGTCGTCCGTCGAGTCCATGGATTCCCTCCCCGATGACAAGTCCGAGCATCTTGCCGGATTGCGCACGGATGTCAGGGCCCGGGGTTCAGGCAGCGGTGGTAGACGCTGGCCACAGCTTTGCTCGTACGTTCCCGGCTGGAGGGCATGAGATGGGCGTAGACCCGTAGTGTCAGGCCTGGGTCCGAGTGGCCGAGGTACTCGGCGAGGGCCTTGATGTTCTCTCCGGCGTCCAGGAGCACCGAGGCATAGAAGTGGCGGAGCGCGTGCATGCCGTTCTCGCGGGACTCGGCGTACGACTCACCCGGCTTCCGGTCGGGGATCACACCGGCCGAGGCCAGCGCCCGCTTCCACGCCTCCTCGTTGAGCGACGTCCGCCAGACGTGACCACCGCGCGGCCCGGTGAAGATCAGCCGCTTGGTCACCGGAGGCCCACGGCAAGGTGATCTCGACCGGCGGGAACCGCTTCATGTGAGCCCGGAGCGCATCGGCGACCGGACC
Organism: Streptomyces sp. NPDC006872; assembly: GCF_040635845.1. Classification (NCBI taxonomy): domain Bacteria; kingdom Bacillati; phylum Actinomycetota; class Actinomycetes; order Kitasatosporales; family Streptomycetaceae; genus Streptomyces; species Streptomyces sp. NPDC006872. Next base: position 557,600 of record NZ_JBEYIL010000005.1, on the reverse strand, counting down.
AGGCAGCGGAACGTCGCAGTCGCGGTCTACAGCTCTATGCCGGCGAACTGCTTTCAGAAGAGGTCACGACCTGCCCGACGACGGAGAAGCGCTGCTGACACTCCGGGCAGGTCGCCTCACCGAAGGCATACGTCAGGACGCGCGCGACTTCCTCATGGCCGTCGGCCAGGGCGAGGTCATAAAGGCGCCGGCCGAGACCTTCCAGGGCGCGAGGATCGGCCGGATGGAGAGGAGAGGTCTCGACGTCGTCGGAGAGGGCGTAGTCCTCCGCCGTGCTGAAGAAGCCTCGCTCTCCGAGAATCACCCACAGCGACGCGCAGCCGTCGGGGTCGGGGCACTCAAGCTCGTATTCCTCGCTGACGACGCCCCAGACCAAGCCTTCTGCCCAGTGGACGTCGCCCTCCAGGTTCAGGACCGCCTCAAGCAGATAGCAGTAGTCGTTGCGGTCTGCGGTGACCTGCCGCCATCGGTTTGCGGCGTCCAGCAGGCGTGCGACTTCCGGCGCGTACTGGTGCCGCAGGTTCCGGGTCTCGTACCGCTGGTCGGCCTGGACGAGAAGGGCGCCGGCGAGGTGGAGGGCCGAAGCTGCCACACCGGCTTTGTCGGCCTCCGCCATGTCGGCCAGCGTGTGCAGCAACAGCGGGTGGGCGACATCCAGAGAGCCGTTGTGGTAGAGCTCCGTCCAGAGGTCGCTCCAGGCCTGACTTTCCCGGCCCGTGGCGGCACGTTCCAGCAGGGCCTTCAGACGGTCGGAATCGGCGTCGTCTGCGTGGGGAAGAGGGGAACTCGTCGTCATTTCCGGCATCCAAGCAGACTGTCGCAAGCACCCTTTCGCCGACGTGTCGATCGCTGTGGATGTGTGCCGGTCGGCATGTCCGGTGACGCTGGGCCGACCGACCGGGAGAGCCGTTGCAGGTCTGCCCGGTGCCGGAACTGTTCCGCTGACATCCAACATTGACAGCCGGTCCTTGTGGCCCACGATCTCCGTCACGACTCCGCAGACGACTGTGTCCGGGTTCAATTCAGGAGTTGCTGCACCGTTTTCTGCGTTCGCCCACTCGGTGAGTGGTCGAGGCCATACGCGGCGGTCAACTGTTGAGGTTCAGCGGACTCGGGCCTGATGTTGACCTTGTCTGCCGGGCTGACTTTGGCCACGAGGTATGGGCCGAACCAAGTCTTGTCCGGCTCTTCAAGGACCCACCAAAGGGTGGCGTACCTGGCCTTGCGAGTGTGCTCAAGAAATGCGTTGCTGTGGACAATGCGCGACTGGTACCTCAATATCTCGGTACCGGGATTTGCGACCCATGGCGGAGCCGATTCCACGTCATGGTGGCTCTTGTCTGCATGCCATGAATTCCGTCCTGATCGCGCGTACTCGTCGCTGGTCAGTACGACTCTGTCTGCCCGCAGGTAAACCATGTCTGCGGTAGCGTTTATCGCTTCGTAGGATGCGCTTTCAGGGAACTGCACAAGGCTGTCCGTCGTGACTTCCGTGCCGGGGTCGAGCTTACGGCCCACACGCATGAACCGTCCCTGGGCGAGTAGGTCGTACTTCTTCTTCCGCTCGTCCGCGTACCGAAGCAGAATGGCTTGGCCGTCGCTGATGTCCTTCAGCCAGTCCTGCTTGGTCCGGCGGGAGTCGGTGGCGATGGGGCCTCTGGCCGACACCTGGAAGAGAGAGCCTAGGGCGTAGACGGTCACGGATCCGGTGTTCTTCGATCGCAGGCGGACCGGCAGCGTCACCCTTCCATTCGTGATGTGGGCCTTCCCCAGCTCGACCGTGGTGGAGACGGATGCTGGTGTGCTGTACGGCTGGTAGATCTGCGCGTACCCGAAATTGACGGCTGCGGCCAAAGTGGTGAAGAGCGCTCCGATGGCCAGCGATTTGGGCCTCGGAAGCTCGATCTGCTGACGCTGATGCCGCGTGTAGAGAAAAGCTAGGGACAAGAGTGACGCCATGCTCAGAAGCAGCCAGACCCACAGGTAGTGCGTGTAACTCCAGCTCTCGACCTGCAGGGCGAGCAACGTGAAGTTGACAAGCATGGATATGACTATGGCGACTACCACCGTGGTTCCCGCGTACCCCGCGAGTCTGTTGCCGGTGGAAAGGTGGTGACAGTATGCGGCGAGCGCTGCCAGCACGATCAATGCCGTCAACAGCAGGAGAGCTCCGTTCAGGCGGCCGGCATACGTGAGGGCTCCATTGACGTCCTCGGAACCGAGCCAGACGAATTCAGCGGCGGTGAAGAACAGGGTCGCTATGAGAACCGCGGTCAGTGCCCTTCTCGGCGTCATGTCTTCCATGAGAGCGGGTGTCGGGTGGTGCACGCTCCTTGTGCTCGCCCATCTGCATGAAAAGGATTGGCCGTCGTAACGAGGGGCTCCTCCTACGTCTCTGTTTCTTTCTGTCGCGCCGTCTTCGGCCGGAACCACGTGGTCATGTAGTCGGAGACGGCTGTCGTGGTGGCTGTGAGGGGGAAGCGGGCTGCCAGGTAGCCGTCGGGGCGGATGATGTAGCCGGTCGGGCCGTCGGGGTGGTAGAGGCGGGCGAATTCGGCTGCGGTGTCTCGGTAGGCGGGGACCGGCAGGGTGTCCGGGGCGGAGAGCGTCGGTGTGGATTCGCGGGCGAGGACGACGATCGTCTGCATGCCGGTCGCAGCGGCCTTCGCGGCTTCGGTGGGGTCGGTCGCGTAGAGGAGGAGTACGTGGTCCGGGCGGTTGCGCAGGATGTCCAGCAGCCGCCAGGGGTAGGCGGCCGCGGGGGTGGTCAGGCCGGGGCAGTCGGGGGCGCGGTCGCCGGGCTGGGGGGCGTCGGGCGGGCCGTGGGAGGCGGTGGCCAGGGGGCCGTTCCGGTAGTCGATGAGGAGTTGGGCCTCGCGGAGCAGCAGGGTGCGCGGGTCGGCGGGGTCGGTTTCGATGCCCTGGGTGGCGTGGCGGACGGTTCGGCCGACGACCTCCTCGCCGACCGGACGGCGCTCGGCGTCGTAGGTGGTGAGGAGGGCGGGCCCGGCCTCTCCCCGGACGACGAGGGCGAGTTTCCAGGCCAGGTTGCAGGCGTCCTGGATGCCGGTGTTCATGCCCTGCGCGCCGGTGGGCGGGTGGATGTGGGCGGCGTCGCCCGCGACGAAGACGCGTCCGTCGGCGTAGCGGTCGACGATGCGGTGGCTGATGCGGAAGACGGAGGACCAGCGGAGGCGGGAGAGGGTTGCCGTTCTGGGGGCCAGGCGATCGACGACCGCCTGGAGGTGGTGGAGCTCCGGGGCGCGGTCGGCTTCCAGACCGTGGGCCACGCCGTCGCCGTCGCTGTCGCTGCGGCCTCCGCCATCGCCGTCGCCGGCGCTGCGGCCTCCGCCATCGCCGCCGTCGCCGTCACCCGCCGTCTTCGTGGAGAGTTCCGGTGGGACCAGCATCGACATGCGGTAGCGGCCGGTGCCGGGCAGTGGGATGCAGACCAGGACGTCGTCGGTGGCGCCGTCGGCGGTGCGGTGGAGGGAGCGCAGGCCGTAGCCGTGGGGCAGGTCCCAGTCGGCCTCGACGTCGCCCAGCATGTACTCCTCGGCGAAGGCCGCCCCCTCGTAGCGGAGGCCCAGCCCCTTGCGCACGGTGCTGTGTGCCCCGTCGCAGCCGATCAGATAGCCGGTCCGGAATTCCTCCTCCGCGCCGGAGGCGGTGCGCAGGCGCGCGGTGACGCCGTCGTCGTCCTGGGTGAACGACAGTAGTTCGGTGCCGCGTTCGATGAAGGTGTCGAAGCCGGCGACGTACTCCTCCAACAGGCGCTCGGTCTCGTACTGCGGCAGCGCGGCGAACTCGTAGGGCACTTCGGGCGGCAGCGTGAGGTCGATGCGCGCCTGCTCCCGACCGTTGACGTAGATCAGCTGGCCGCGCAACACCGAGGCCGCCTCCAGGACCGACCGGGCCAGACCCATCCGGTCCCAGATCTCCAGGGTGCGCGGCTGGATGCCGACGGCCTTCGCGTACGGGAGTCGAGTCGGCAGGCGGTCGACGAGCCGGCAGCGCACCCCGTGCCGACGCAGTTCGGCGGCCGCACTCAGCCCGACGGGTCCGGCCCCCGCGATCAGCACGTCGGTCGCATCGGTCACGTCGGTCACGGCGGTTGCTCCGGTGTGTGCCACGGGTGCCTCCCGATGCCGGTGCGGTGGTCCTTTACGCCTCTTGTCCGCGGCCCGTAGCCCGTAGCCCGTGCAGCCCGAAGTCCATGGTCACCCTGCGGGGCATGGACTGCGACCGGGGCGACGGCGCTGCGACGTCAGTGCCCTTCCAGCCGTTGCACCAGCGCGCGCAGGGCGCGCAGCTCCGCTTCCAGGGCCTGCGCGCCCTCTCGGGTGAGGGAGATCCAGGTGCGGGGGCGGCGGCCGGCGTAGCCCTTCTCGATCGTGACGAGGCCGGACTCCTCCAGGACCTTCAGGTGCCGGGAGAGGTTTCCGTCGGTGACGGCCAGTTGCTGTTTCAGGAAGCCGAACTCGACCCGGTCGGCCTCGCGGGCGACGGTGAGGATGCCGAGCCGTACGCGCTGGTGGACGGTGTCGTCCAGCGCCTGGGTCGGGTGGGGCTCCTCGTGGCCGTCCCGCACGGCGATCGGGTCCTCGACGCTCATGCCGTGACCGTACCCGCCGGCGCCGTCCGATGGCGGACGAGTGTCCACTCGGCCAGGCCGGCCACCAGCAGGACGGCGGCCAGCAGGAGTGCTTTGGCCTGCGGTCCGTCGGTCCAGCCGGGGTCGGCCGGGTGCAGCCAGGGCAGCCATCCGCTGCCCCAGGACGCGCCGAGGTAGCCGGTGAGCAGCAGGGCGTGGGCGGTGCCGGCGGTCGTGGCGATCCAGCTGCGTTCGGCCACGCCGAGGGCGAGGAGTCCGACGCCGACCAGATACCAGGGGGAGGCGTAGCTGTTGCTCAGCAGGTCGACCTGCAACGGCTGGTTCCTGCCGAACAGGAACAGCAGCAAGGCCGCCAGGACACCCGCCGTGGCCACGGCGGTGACGCCGGTCCAGCCGCGGCGGCGCGGGACGATGCCGCGGGTCTCGCCCCGCAGGCGGTACCAGCGGGCGAAGACGAACCATGCCAGCGGGAGCAGCGCGAACCACACGCCCCAGGCCGTGAACCGCAGCGCCGCGCCGTCGAACTCGCCTTCCAGACAGGGGGTTCCCGGTTCGTGGACCACACACAGGCCGGTCAGCTCGGCGTAGGCGAAGTCCGGGTAGGAGGCGACGTTGCGCCCGTGTGCCCCGAAGTTGAAGGCGTACCGGGCGACCGGAGCGGCCGCGAGCGCCAGGAGGCCGAGGCCGAGGAGGGGCACCCATGCGCCGTTCAGTTGCGTACGGGTTCTGGCCCGCAGACCTTCCGCGGTCGCCAGCAGTCCTGCGGCGGTTGCGGTTGCGGTTGCGGCTGCTGCGGATGCGGATACGGATGTCGCCGGTTCGCCCATGATCTGCCCCCTGTTGATCGCCGTTGATCGTCTCGGCCGCATCAACTCTGCAATGCAAAGTACATTGCGGTCAAGAGCGAACTGGCATGACGAAGGCCCCGGTGCCGTGATCGGCACCGGGGCCCTTCAGCCTCGTACGTTCGCTTCGTGCGGCCTCAGCCGCACTGGCAGGGGCCGCCCGACTGACATCCGCAGCCGCACCCGGATCCGCAGCCGCACGCGGCGATCAGCGTCAGGCTTCTGATCTCGGCGGGCTGCTCGGTCGGGCGTTCCTGGGTGGGGTCGGGGGTGGGAGCGATGGGGGACTCGGCCATGGGTTCCTCCCGGAGGCGTAGGGCCTGTGCCCATTCCATGCCCGTTCCGCTGGGCGCATCAACGGCGCACAGTGGCTCGCACACGCCCCCGGAAGAGGGTTCAGGCCCCCTCGGCCGCCGTCCCCGTCCCCGCCGAAGCCTGGATGTCCGGCTGGATGTCGGGCTGGAACTCGTTCGCGTGCTCGCCCGTGACCAGGAAGACCACGCGCTTGGCGACGGCCACCGCGTGGTCGGCGAACCGCTCGTAGTAGCGGCCCAGCAGGGTGACGTCGACGGCCGTCTCGATGCCGTGCTTCCAGCGGTCGTCGATCAGGTGCTGGAAGAGCGTGCGGTGCAGCAGGTCCATGGCGTCGTCGTCGGCCTCCAGCTGGAGCGCCAGGTCGACGTCCTTGGTGATGATGCACTCCGCGGCCTTCGCCATCAGGCGCTGCGCGAGCTGCCCCATCTCCAGGATCGTGGCGTGCAGGTCGTGGGGGATCGTGCGGTTCGGGAAGCGCAGCCGCGCCAGCTTCGCCACATGCTGGGCGAGGTCGCCCGAGCGCTCCAGGTCCGCCGACATCCGCAGCGATGTGACGACTATCCGCAGGTCGGTCGCCACCGGCTGCTGCCGCGCGAGCAGCGCTATCGCGCGGGCCTCCAGGTCGTGCTGCAGCTCGTCGACCTTCTTGTCGGCCTCGATGACGCTCTCGGCCAGCTTCAGGTCGGCGTCGAGAATGGCCGTCGTGGCGCGTCCGATGGCCGACCCGACCAACCGGGCCATCTCCACCAGGCTGTCGCCGATCGAGTCCAGTTCCTCGTGGTACGCGTCCCGCATCAGGGTTCCCTCTCGTACGTCGTTCTTGGGGTTCGGCTATCGGCTTCGGGTTCGGCTTCGGGTTCGCTTCCGGGGGCCGGAACCAGCCGCGGAACCAGGTCGGAACCAGCCGCCGGACCGGTGCTGACCGGCCTTGTCACCGGTGCTGCGAACCCCACGGTCCCACGCTCCGCCCCGTACGCGTCGATTTCCGGCACCTCAAATGAACCACCACTGGCTCCAAGGTGAACTCTGGGCGACGAGTGTTCGAGCTCGCACCTCGATGGCTGTGGCCAAGACCGATGCCATGCCTAACCTGGGTGCATGGACGTGAACGCGGCGGTCGCCGCAGCGGCAGCGATCGCCGGGGTGCTCACCGGTGTCATCGCCATGCTGGCGTTCCGCTGGAGCGAGCGGGAGCAGAAGCGCCCCACGCGCACCTCCCTGCACACGGACCCGGTGCTTCCGCCGGGTGTGGACACCGTCCTGTCCGTGCTTCGCTCATCCGCCGTCGTGCTCGACGAGGCAGACGCCGTCGTCAAGGCCAGCTCCGCCGCGTACGCCCTCGGGCTGGTGCGCGGCGGCCGGCTCAGCGTCGAGCCCATGCTGAAGATGGCCCGGGACACCAGGCGGGACGGCGAGATACGCCAGGTGGAGCTGGACCTTCCCCGGCGCGGAACCGGGCGCGGCGAGGCCCTCGCCGTGTCCGCCAGAGTGGCCCCGCTGGGCTCCCGGCTCGTGCTGCTCCTGGTCGAGGACCTCACCGAGGCCCGTCGCATCGAGGCGGTCCGGCGGGACTTCGTGGCGAACGTCAGCCATGAGCTGAAGACGCCGGTCGGCGCGCTCTCCCTCCTCTCCGAGGCCGTCATGGACGCCTCGGACGATCCGGAGGCGGTGGAGCGGTTCGCCGGCCGTATGCAGATCGAGGCCACCCGGCTGACCAGCCTGGTCCAGGAGCTCATCGACCTGTCGAGGGTCCAGAACGACGATCCCCTCGAGGACGCCGAACCGGTCGGCATCGACGAACTCGTCGCCGAGGCCGTCGACCGCTGCCGGCACCAGGCGGGGACCAAGCAGATCACCATGGCCGCCGCCGGCACCGCCGACCTGCGTGTCTGGGGCAACCGGGGCCAGCTGGCCGCGGCCCTCGGCAACCTGGTCGAGAACGCCGTCAACTACTCGCCCGCCCGCACCCGCGTCGGCATAGCCGCACGCCGGATCGGCGCGCCGGGCGGGGATCTGATCGAGATCGCCGTGACCGACCAGGGCATCGGCATCTCCGACAAGGACAAGGAGCGCATCTTCGAGCGCTTCTACCGCGTCGACCCGGCCCGCTCCCGCGCGACGGGAGGCACCGGCCTCGGGCTGGCGATCGTCAAGCACGTGGCCGCCTCGCACGGCGGGGAGGTCACGGTGTGGAGCGCCGAGAACCAGGGCTCCACGTTCACCCTGCGGCTGCCGGAGGCGGCCCCGGCCCGCGACCGCGCGCAGCAGCATCCGGACCCGGACGAGGTCGACGTCGAGGACGCCGACGACATCGACGCGGTCACCCACTCCTCTCCTCACCCCTCACCCCAGGCACCGCCCCGCGCCTCTTCCCCCGATCCGACCGCGTACCAGACGCTATCCGCCCCGGAGGCCCACCCGTGACCCGAGTGCTCGTCGTCGAGGACGAGGAGTCCTTCTCCGACGCCCTGTCGTACATGCTCCGCAAGGAGGGCTTCGAGGTCGCCGTCGCGACCACAGGGCCCGACGGACTGGACGAGTTCGAGCGCAACGGCGCCGATCTCGTCCTCCTCGACCTGATGCTGCCGGGTCTGCCCGGCACGGAGGTGTGCCGTCAGCTGCGCGGCCGCTCCAATGTTCCCGTGATCATGGTGACCGCCAAGGACAGCGAGATCGACAAGGTCGTCGGGCTGGAGATAGGAGCCGACGACTACGTCACCAAGCCCTTCTCCTCCCGCGAGCTGGTCGCCCGCATCCGGGCCGTCCTGCGCCGCCGCGGCGAGCCGGAGGAGGTGACCCCGGCGGCCCTGGAGGCCGGCCCGGTCCGCATGGACGTCGACCGTCACGTCGTCACCGTCTCCGGCTCCAAGGTCGACCTCCCCCTCAAGGAGTTCGACCTCCTGGAGATGCTGCTGCGCAACGCGGGCCGCGTCCTGACCCGCATGCAGCTCATCGACCGGGTCTGGGGCGCCGACTACGTGGGCGACACCAAGACCCTGGACGTCCACGTCAAGCGCCTCCGCGCCAAGATCGAACCCGACCCGGGCGCACCCCGCTACCTGGTCACGGTCCGCGGCCTGGGCTACAAGTTCGAGCCGTAAGCCGTAAGCCGTAAGCCGTAAGCCGAAGCCGTAAGCCGTGACCGGACCGGTCGGAGAACGTGCGTGAGGGGCGGCACCCTGTGCAGGGTGCCGCCCCTCACGCATACGGTCATGCGGTCATGCGGCTCAGTGGCCCGCCGCCGCCGTGTCCGTGGAGCTGGGGGAGGACGTGTCGGACGGGGTGCCCGTCTCGGCGGTGCCGCCCTCGGTCGCCGAGCCGGAGGCCGAGGCCTCGCCGGACGGCGATTCCGAGGCCGTCTGCGCGGCGCTCTCCGACGCGGTCGGGACGGCGGTCGGACCCCACTTGGAGAAGTAGCTCTCGGCGGGGACGACGAAGGCGCGCAGGCTGACCTCGCCGGTGTCGCTGAAGGTGAAGGTGACCTTCTGCGCGTTGCCGTCCTGGACGGCCTCGCCGCTGCTCTCCAGGACCGCGGAGGCGTTGTTCGCGCCGCCGATGACGACCGAGCCGCCGGCCGGGACGGTCAGCTTGCCGTTGCCCGTGGCGGGCTTGAGCTCGGCGGACCTGTCGATGCCGTCGACGCTGATGGACTCCAGCGTCTGGGCGTGGTCACCGGTGTTGAAGACGGTCGCCGAGATCGCGGCCGGCCCGGTCGACTCCATGTCGGGCTGGGTGATGACGAGGACGTTCTGCAGCTTGATGTCGCCGACACTGGTGGCGGCGTTGTCCGGCTTGATCTCCAGGGTCTGGGAGTCGTTGCCGGCCGCGCAGCCGGCGAGCGAGGCGATCGAGAACGCGATGGCGGAAGCGGCGAAGGCGCCGCGTCGAAGGCTGCTGCTCACGGCGGCGGCAACTCCTTGAACGCACGGGGCGGCTTTTCTGTTGATAAAGCCGCTCTAAGGGTCTGTCAGCGGCCTCAGGTTACCGAGCCGTTCCCGCGCCGCCGCACCCGACCCGCCTCTTGAGGGATCCCGGGCCCCGACGGACGTGTCGGCCGTTCTTCGGCACCCCCCGCCCCGACCGCCACAAGTGACCCACGAGTCACATCGGCTTCACCTGTCGTCTTCCGTCCCTCTTCCCTCTGGTACGCCATTCACATAAGCGCGCTCGACGTCCGCTCACGGATTTTCCGTGAAGGAATACGAGATCGCCCGCGGAATTGATCACGGGCCTGGTCGAACAGTTGATGATCAATTCCGGAAACGACTCGTATCCGGCCAGGCGCACCGAACGGAGTACCGGAAGTCGCACACCTGGAAGAGGACATATGTGGACGTTCGGCCGTTCGGGCGGGGCTCCGGATGTGTGTAACGTACGCGTTTCACCCCCCTCGGAGAGCCGCTCCGACCTGCGGATACCTGCTTCCGTGGGCCCTGCGCAGCACGTTCCTGTTAGAGTTGTCAAGCCCCGAGATATGCCCTGACCTGCGAAAACGCCATTCAGAACCCGCAGTTTCCGTGTTACCCTGGATAGCCACGGAAGGGGTACCTGTCACATGACGTTCAAGGTTGGCGACACCGTGGTCTATCCCCATCACGGGGCCGCGCTGATCGAGGCCATCGAAACTCGCCAGATCAAAGGCGTGGACAAGACCTACTTGGTGCTGAAGGTCGCCCAGGGCGACCTGACGGTACGTGTGCCAGCGGACAATGCGGAGTTCGTCGGCGTGCGTGATGTGGTCGGTCAGGACGGGCTGGACCGGGTCTTCGAGGTGCTGCGCGCGCCGTACGCCGAGGAGCCCACGAACTGGTCGCGTCGCTACAAGGCAAATCTGGAGAAGCTCGCCTCCGGCGATGTCATCAAGGTCGCGGAAGTCGTGCGTGACCTGTGGCGTCGTGAGCGCGAGCGCGGACTCTCCGCCGGTGAGAAGCGCATGCTCGCCAAGGCCCGCCAGATCCTGGTGAGCGAGCTCGCTCTCGCGGAGAACACCAACGAGGACAAGGCAGAAGCCCTGCTCGACGAGGTTCTCGCGTCCTGAAGTCGGCCCGAGACCGGCCTCAGCACACTGAAGAACACTGAAATGCCGCGGTGCCCGATGACGTATTTCCCGTCGCCGGGCGCTGCGGCATGTTCGTGTTCGCTTACCGCCGTGCGCCCTGCTGCGGCGAAGGTGCTCCCCCGATACTGGCGATACTGGTCCCTGTACTGCTGTGCCGGGCCCGGGCTGCTGCCTCGACCGGTGCGTCACGGAAGGGTCCGGTCAAGGCGTCGCGCCCGGCACTTCCCAGGCCATACCCACGTAGGCCGAGCACACAAACCTGACAGGAACCGATGTCTGACGATTCACGTCCTTCCCCGGCGTCCGCCCGCACGGCCGCGGTGATTCCGGCCGCCGGCCGGGGTGTCCGCCTCGGTCCGGGCGCCCCCAAAGCGCTCCGCGCGCTGAGCGGCACGCCCATGCTGATCCACGCGGTGCGCGCCCTCGCGGCCTCCCGCGCCGTATCCCTGGTGGTCGTCGTGGCCCCGCCGGACGGCACGGCCGAGGTGAAGTCGCTGCTGGACGCGCACGCGCTGCCCGACCGCACCGACTTCCTGGTCGTCCCCGGCGGCGACACCCGCCAGGAGTCCGTGAAGCTGGGCCTGGACGCGCTGCCGCCCGGCCACGACATCGTGCTGGTGCACGACGCCGCCCGGCCGCTGGTCCCCGTGGACACGGTGGACGCCGTCATCGAGGCCGTCCGCGACGGCGCCCCGGCCGTCGTCCCGGCGCTGCCGCTCGCGGACACCGTCAAGGAGGTCGAACCGGCCGCGACCGCCGGCGACCCCGAGCCGGTCGTGGCCACCCCCGAGCGGGCCCGGCTGCGTGCCGTGCAGACCCCGCAGGGCTTCGACCGGGCCACGCTGATCCGCGCCCACGAGACGGTCACGGACAACGTCACCGACGACGCCAGCATGGTGGAGCAGCTCGGCCTGACGGTCGTCGTGGTCCCCGGTCACGAGGAGGCCTTCAAGGTCACCCGCCCCCTCGACCTGGTCCTCGCGGAGGCGGTCCTGGCGCGCAGGAGGCTCAACGATGGCTTCTGACGCTCCGGAGAGTCCTCCGGCAAGGCCGGTGCTTCCCCAGGTCGGCATCGGCACCGACATCCACGCCTTCGAGGAGGGCCGCGAGCTGTGGTGCGCGGGCCTGAAGTGGGAAGGGCAGGGCCCCGGCCTGGCCGGGCACTCCGACGCGGACGTCGTCGCGCACGCCGCCTGCAACGCGCTCTTCTCCGCCGCCGGACTCGGTGACCTGGGACAGCACTTCGGCACCGGGCGCCCCGAGTGGTCCGGCGCGTCGGGCGTCACGCTGCTCACGGAGGCGGCCCGGATCGTCCGCGCGGCCGGCTTCGTCATCGGCAACATCGCCGTGCAGGTCGTCGGCCCCCGCCCCAAGATCGGCAAGCGACGCGACGAGGCGCAGCGGATCCTGTCGGACGCGGCGGGCGCCCCGGTGTCGGTCTCGGGCGCGACGACGGACGGGCTGGGTTTCCCGGGCCGGGACGAGGGACTGATGGCGATCGCCACGGCGTTGGTGGCCCGCACCGGCTGAACCCGGGTGCTCCACCCGTGCGACCCATGCCTCCGCCCCGCCCCGTCATGCCCGTACGGGGGCATGTCACGAATGTGTGGCCGTGCGGGGAAGGGGCTCGGGGCACTGTCCGACGCCCACTACCCTGGAGTGGTGACTATTCGCCTGTACGACACCAGTGCCCGGCAGATCCGTGACTTCGCCCCGCTTCTGCCGGGTTGTGTCTCGATCTACCTCTGTGGCGCCACCGTGCAGGCGGCCCCGCACATCGGGCACATCCGGTCGGGGCTGAACTTCGACATCATGCGCCGCTGGTTCGCCTACCGGGGCTACGACGTCACGTTCATCCGCAACGTCACCGACATCGACGACAAGATCATCGCCAAGTCGCACGACCAGGGCCGCCCCTGGTGGTCCATCGGCTACGACAACGAGCGGGCGTTCAACGACGGCTACCAGGCCCTCGGTTGCCTCCCGCCGACCTACGAGCCGCGCGCCACCGGGCATGTCCCCGAGATGATCGAGATGATGCGCGGTCTGATCGAGCGCGGTCACGCCTACGAGGCCGACGGCAGCGTCTACTTCGACGTGCGCTCCTTCCCGGGCTATCTCGAACTGTCCAACCAGGACCTGGACGACCTGCGCCAGCCGCCCGAGGAGGGCATCACCGGCAAGCGCGACCCGCGTGACTTCGCGATGTGGAAGGCGACCAAGCCGGGCGAGCCCGACTGGGAGACGCCGTGGGGCCGTGGGCGTCCCGGCTGGCACCTGGAGTGCTCGGCGATGGCGCACAAGTACCTGGGCTCCGCCTTCGACATCCACGGCGGCGGCCTCGACCTGATCTTCCCGCACCACGAGAACGAGATCGCCCAGGCCAAGGCCTACGGCGACGAGTTCGCGCGGTACTGGGTGCACAACGCCTGGGTCACCATGAGCGGCGAGAAGATGTCGAAGTCCCTCGGGAACTCCGTCCTGGTCTCCGAGATGGTCAAGCAGTGGCGCCCGATCGTGCTCCGCTACTACCTGGGCACCCCGCACTACCGCTCGATGATCGAGTACAGCGAGGAGTCGCTGCGCGAGGCCGAGTCGGCGTTCGCGCGGATCGAGGGCTTCGTGCAGCGCGTCGTCGAGAAGGCCGGGGGAGTCGTCGAGCCGGCCGCCGAGGTGCCGCCGGCCTTCGCCGAGGCGATGGACGACGACCTGGGCGTCCCGCAGGCCCTGGCCATCGTGCACACGACGGTCCGGCAGGGGAACTCGGCCCTCGCCGCCGACGACAAGGAAGCCGCCGTGGCCCGGCTCGCCGAGGTCCGTGCCATGCTCGGCGTCCTCGGTCTGGACCCGCTCGACGCGCACTGGGCCGGCGAGGAGAGCCGGGGCGAGGACCTGCACGGCGTGGTCGACAGCCTCGTACGGCTCGTTCTCGACCAGCGCGAGTCGGCCCGCGGGCGCAAGGACTGGGCGACCGCGGACGCCATCCGCGACCAGCTCACCCAGTCCGGCCTGACCATCGAGGACGGCCCGCAGGGCCCGCGCTGGACGCTGGGTCCGCGTTAGTCCCGACCTTGATCGACTGTGCCGCCCGGCCGTCCGGGCGGCACACTGCATAAGACGACAGCAGACGACGGCAGACGACTGCACCACACACGTACGTACGAAGCTCACGGAGACGAGTCACTCATGGCAGCCAACAACCGCCGCATGTCCGGCAAGAAGGGCGCGCAGGTCGGCAGTGGCGGCCAGCGGCGCCGAGGCCTGGAGGGCAAGGGACCGACCCCGCCCGCCGAGATGCGCAAGGGTCACAAGAAGAACCGCATCGCGGGCGCCAAGGCGAAGCAGGCCGTGCGCCGGCCCGTGCAGCGGGGGCGGGGCGGCAAGGGCACGTCCGAGATGGTCGTCGGCCGTAACCCGGTCGTCGAGGCGCTGCGCGGCGGCGTCCCCGCGACGATGCTCTACGTCCAGCAGTTCATCGACAACGACGAGCGGGTGCGCGAGGCGCTCCAGCTCGCCGGTGAGCGCGGCGGCATCCACCTCATGGAGGCCCCGCGTCCCGAGCTGGACCGGATGACCAACGGCCTCAACCACCAGGGCCTGGTCCTTCAGGTCCCGCCGTACGAGTACGCGCACCCCGAGGACCTGGCGTCGGCGGCCTACGACAACGGCGAGGACCCGCTGATCGTGGCCCTCGACGGTGTGACGGACCCGCGCAACCTGGGCGCCGTCGTCCGCTCCGTCTCCGCGTTCGGCGGCCACGGCGTCGTCGTCCCCGAGCGTCGTGCGGCCGGTATGACGGCCGGCGCGTGGAAGACGTCCGCCGGTACGGCCGCCCGCACCCCGGTCGCCCGCGCGACCAACCTGACCCGGGCCCTGGAGGCCTACAAGAAGGCCGGCATCGTGGTCGTCGGCCTGGCCGCCGACGGCGAGTCCGAGGTCGGCGAACTGGCGGCGCTGGACGGCCCGGTGGTCATCGTCGTGGGCAGCGAGGGCAAGGGCCTGTCCCGACTGGTGGGCGAGACCTGCGACCACCGGGTGCGGATCCCGATGCCGGGCGGGGCGGAGTCGCTCAACGCCGGTGTGGCGGCGGGGATCGTGTTGTACGAGGCGGCTCGACGGCGGGTCTGAGGCCGGTCGGCGGCTCGGCTCGGGGTCTGAACAGCCTGAACGGGTGTGCGGAAGTTCGCCCGAATGGGTTAATCCGGGCGGGTAGTGCAACCTTGACGGAGTCCGGACAGATCTGGCGGGTCAAAGCAGTGTCCTAAACACACGTCACTCGGTTAGATGAGTGTGGACACCAGAACACCCCGCACACCCACGGGGGGCCGCTCGTCGGGATTCGATGCCGGATCCGGATTCGATGACGCTCCCGCGCTGAGCATGGTGAAGGTGCCGAGCGATCCGGCGCAGATCATCGTCAGTCACGCGAGCTTCCGCGTGCAGTTGAACGTGTCGGCGCGGCGTAACCAATCCCCGCGGATCGCCCGGCACGCGAGCGCCATCGATGACACCACGCGCATCCCCGTCGTCGGGGCGGCGGGCAGAGCGGGCGCAGCAGGCGCCGCTCCGGGGGGCCGTCGGCGGGCCGTCGTCTGGAGCGGCAAGTCCGCCCCGGACGACACCGGCGCCCACCGGCTGCTGCAGGCCGTGCGGGCAGGCAGCGTCGGCCACGGCGAACCGCCCGCGGCCGACGCCGGAGCCACCCAGGTCATCCCCCGCGTCGACGTCGACGACCGGGGTTACGACGGCGACCTCGCCGCGCAGACCCTCGAAACCCCCATCGTCGGCGCGCAGCGCGCCCCCGCCGCCGGCGAGAACCGCCTGCTGCCGAACATGCGCACCGTCGGCAGCGCCTACGACGAACCCGCCTACGACGACGCCCGGTTCGAGGACTTCGGCGAGGCGGACGGCGGTCCGCACGGCGGTGCGGACGAAGCCCCGCGCAGCCGCCGGCACGCCGAGGACCCCGCCCGGCACGCCTACTATCCGGGCCGCCGGATGAACCTCGGCGTGGTCCTGCTCCCGCTGCGCATCTTCCTCGGCTTCATCTCCATCTACGCCGGCATGGGCAAGCTGTGCGACCCCGTCTACTTCGACGGCGGCAAGCGCGGCTCCATGGTGAAGTGGCTGAACACTTTGCACCCGTGGGAAGTCGCCGAGCCGCTGCGCCAGTTCGCCCTGCACCACCCCGTCGGCTCCGGCCTCGTCATCGCCTTCCTCCAGGTCGTCGTCGGCGTGCTCACGGTGCTGGGCTGCTGGCAGCGGGTCGCCGCGGTGGTCGGCGCCGGGCTCTCGGCCGCGCTCATCGTCACCGTCAGCTGGAAGACCGTCCCGGTCTACGACACCCCCGACATCATCTACCTCGCCGCCTGGTCGCCGCTGATCATCGCCGGCGCCCCCGTCTACTCGGTCGACGGCCGTCTCGCCGCCGGCGCCTGGCGCCGACTCGGACCGCGCTCCGACCTGTGGGAGCTGCGCCGTTACGTCCTGCGTCGCGGTGCGCTCGTCACCGCGATCGTCGTCGGTCTGACGCTGCTGGTCGGCTCGCTGCTCGGCGGCGCCGTGCGCGACGCGGACCGGGTGGTCGTGCCCGGCCCGGGCGAGCCCCCGCGCAACGAACTGCCCGGCTCGCCGCTCCCGGAGAAGTCCGGCACGCACACGGCGTCCCGGAAGCCGGACACCGCCACCTCGCCGACCCAGGGCGCCACCTCGGCGGCCCCGACGGCCGGCGCGGACAGCGAGCCCGCCGAGGAGCGGGACTCCGCCGAGACGGAGGACGCCGGCGCGCCCAGCCAGACCCAGGGCACCGCGGGCCAGGCCCCGCCCGAGCAGTCCGCCCCGGTGGAGGAGGCCCCGGCGACCAGCTCCGGCCCCACGTCGGGCGGCTCGACGAGCAGCTCCGGTGGCGGCGGCTCGACGAGCGGTTCGGACGGCGGCGGATCGTCGTCCTCGGGCCGTCCGGGGTTGGTGGGCGGGTTGCTCGGGTAGGGCGCAGCGCGTCTCTGAGCAGACGGACGGGGGTGCCGCGCGCGGACGAGCGCGCGGCACCCCCGTCCGTCGTGTCGTGGGGTCGTCAGCGGCCCAGGGCCGCCAGCTCCTTCGCGGCCTCGGTGAGGTCCTTCGCGGTGTCGATGGCGCGCCAGTACGCCCCCTGCGGGAGCGGATAGCCGGCCAGCCGCAGCTCACGGGCCAGATGCGGGAACGTCGTCCGCTCGTGGTCGCCGCGGGCGGGCAGCAGCCCCGCGAACTCGGGCGAGAAGACGTAGACGCCCGCGTTGATCTCGTAGGTGGTGGGCGGGGCCTCGATGAAGTCCGTGATGTGACCGAACCCGTCGGTCTGCACGGCCCCCCACGGAATGCGCGGACGGGCCAGCGCGAGGGTCGCTATGGCGTCGCGCTCGGTGTGGAAGTCGGCCATCTCGCGCAGCGAGAAGCGGGTCCAGATGTCGCCGTTGGTGGCGTACCAGGGCCGGTCGGGGTGGGGCAGATGGGCGGCGGCGTACTTCAGGCCGCCGCCGCGGCCCAGGGGCTCGGTCTCCACGACGGTGGTGACCTCGAGGGGCAGCTCGGCCGACTTCAGCCAGTCCTGCAGGACCTCGGCGAGATGACCGCAGGAGACGACGACGTCGGTGACGCCCTCCTCGGCGAGCCAGCCGAGCTGATGGCCGATGATCGGCGTTCCCGTGCCGGGGATCTCGACCATCGGCTTGGGCCGGTCGTCGGTGTACGGACGCAGCCGTGACCCCTGGCCACCGGCCAGGATGACGGCTTGAGTGGGGCGGGACGCGGCACGCGGATCGGTCATGCCCGCACTGTACGTGGCACGGCTTCCGGGCCGCGCGGGTCCCCCGGCGCGGGGATCCCGGACGGGCCGACCGCCCGACGGCCGGCCCGTCCCGACGGTCTGCTGCCCTGGTGGGCGGCCGTCCCGCTGCGCGGTCGACCCGGTGAGCGGCCCCCCGGGGAGGGGGCCGCATGGGCCGCGTGGGCTGTGTGGGCCGTGTGGGCCGTGGGGGACCGGGTTGCTCAGCCCTGGGCCGCCAGGACGCCGGAGGCGAAGGCGGTGTCGCAGACGGGGCGGGAGTAGGACTGGGCGCGGGAGGGGCCGTACGCGCGGACCGCCGCGCGGCCGAGGGCGCGGGCGATGGAGGAGCAGTGCCTGGCCAGCGACGGCTTGCCGTTGACCGCGGCCTGGAGGTGGGTCAGGGCGACGCCCGGGTCCTTCTCCTGGAGCTCGGTCAGCAGCTGGTCGCGCAGTACGTCCTGCGGGGCCTTGGCGGCGCTGTGCGAGGACTGGTGCGCGGCGGAGACGTCGGAGGCGGTGAGCACCGAATCCGAGGGGTCCCCCGACCAGTTGACCCGGGTGACCGCGAGGGTCCCGGAGAGCACCATGACGACGGGCAGGACGAGGGCGAGCGAGCGGCCGATCCGGCGGGCTGGGCCGCCCTGGCCGCGGCGCGTGCGCTGGGTGGTGGAGTGGTTCGCGGAGTGCTTCACGCGTGAGAGGGTAGCGTGCAGTAATGATTTGGCGACATTTAGTCACCCGGACGGGGGATGAAGGCGTGCTCCCTTTTGGGTAAGGGGTTGACGGGTGCCTGTGGAAATGTCCACTGTGTGGGGATTCTGCGGGCATAGAAAAGGGCCTCGCAGCAGGCTGCGGGGCCCTTTTCGTCAACCTGGGTGAATTACCCGGGTTTAATCCTGCGTCGCTGACGTCGTCAGCGGCGACGTCAGTCGGAGAGGCGCTCGCCCGTCGACGTCGAGAACACGTGGGTCTCGCCCGCGCGCGGGACGACGTGCAGCGTGCTGCCCTTCTCCGGGACGTCACGGCCGCCGACGCGGACCACGAGGTCCTTCGTCTCGCTGCCGACCTGGGCGGTGCCGTAGACGAAGGCGTCGGAGCCGAGCTCCTCGACCACGTTCACGACGACCGCGAGGCCCTTCTCCTCCTCGGTGGCCACGTCGAAGTGCTCGGGGCGGACACCGACGGTGACCGTCTTGTCGGTGGCGGCGGAGAGCGCGTCACGCTGCACCGGCACCACCGTGTTGCCGAACTTCACGCCGCCGTCGGCGATCGGCACCTCGACGAGGTTCATCGCCGGGGAGCCGATGAAGCCGGCCACGAAGAGGTTGGCGGGCCGGTCGTACATGTTGCGCGGGGTGTCGACCTGCTGGAGCAGACCGTCCTTGAGGACCGCCACCCGGTCGCCCATGGTCAGGGCCTCGACCTGGTCGTGGGTCACGTACACGGTGGTGATGCCGAGACGGCGCTGCAGCGAGGCGATCTGCGTACGGGTCGACACACGGAGCTTGGCGTCCAGGTTGGACAGCGGCTCGTCCATGAGGAAGACCTGCGGCTCACGCACGATGGCGCGGCCCATCGCGACACGCTGGCGCTGACCACCCGAGAGGGCCTTCGGCTTGCGGTCGAGGTACTCGGTGAGGTCGAGGATCTTCGCGGCCTCCTCGACCTTCTGCCGGATCTCCGCCTTGTTGACGCCGGCGATCTTGAGCGCGAAGCCCATGTTGTCGGCGACCGTCATGTGCGGGTAGAGCGCGTAGTTCTGGAACACCATGGCGATGTCCCGGTCCTTCGGCGGCAGGTGCGTGACGTCACGGTCACCGATGCGGATCGCACCGCCGTTGACGTCCTCGAGCCCCGCGAGCATCCGGAGCGAGGTGGACTTGCCGCAGCCGGACGGACCGACCAGGACGAGGAACTCGCCGTCCGCGATCTCGATGTCGAGTGCGTCGACGGCGGGCTTGGTGGAACCCGGGTAGACCCGGGTCGCCTTGTCGAAAGTGACAGTGGCCATGGCTCGAAGGCCCCCTTCTACCGGCAGGAACGTGCCGGACGATCCGTTGTAGGAAGGTGGTGGTGTAGTCCACACGAGTGAACTGGCTCAGGACGCTACCTCGCGTTCGCCGGATCTGTCAGTACCTGGAGGCATGTGAACTTCGCGGAAATTTTCGACAGGGCGCTCCGGTGACCTGGGTACACTGCACGGGCACGTACGTGAACCACGCGCGCGCATGCCTCCTTAGCTCAGCTGGTAGAGCACCGCTCTTGTAAAGCGAAGGTCGTCGGTTCGAATCCGACAGGGGGCCCTGTGATCCACCGACGTCGACGCCCCCACGGTCTTGGACCGTGGGGGCGGCGACGTAGTTCTTGACGGCAGTGCGGCGCGGTGAACTCGGAATTCGGCCTGCGAGTTCACGATCACGGACCGTTCGGGCTCTTACCTGGTGACGGGCGGCCTTCCGAGGTCGCCACCGTACGAGGAGGGGACGGCCATGGACACGGCCACGACTGCTGTCACCATCGTCTCGATCACCGCCGCCATCGCCGCGAAGACGTGCGCCCTGCTGAGTCTGTGGTTGCGCCTGCGCTGGCGCGCACGGCGCGAGCGGGCGCATCGGCAGTGCCTCCTCGGCGTCGCCGAGACGGTGGCCGCGAACGGTCGAGGCGGGCTGGTGGAGTTCGACGACAGGTACGGGGACGGATGTCATGTCCGGATGAGGGTGACCTGTGCTCCGGACCGCCGGCTGGACTCCGCCGCGTGAGCCACCAGGATCCGACGGACGGAGCGGAGCGCCCGGTCGTCCGTCCCGCCGCGCGCAGCGGTTCGTTCGGAGAACGCCTCGGGGAACGCTGTGGAGACCGCTCCGAGGTTGACGAGGAGTTCTCCGCGTTCTACCGAAGCGCCATCCGTCAACTGGTCGCCTTCCTGATTCATCAGGGCGCCGAACTGCATGTCGCCGCGGACATCGCTCAGGACACGATGATCAAGGCGTACCGCAGCTGGACCGAGCTCCACAGACCGCGCCCATGGGTCCACAAGGTCGCCTCGCGCGCGCTGGTCCGTATGGTCGCCGCGGTCAGAGAGGACCTGGTCGAACGGGTTCCCGAACCGACGTCGTTGCTGGCCTGCCCGGATGCCATCACGGAATGGGAGGGGAGGTACGACATGCTGCCCGTGCTGCGCAGCCTGCCGGCCCGGCAGCGCCAGGTCCTGGCCTGGACGCTGGCCGGCTACAAGCCCGGCGACATCGCCGACGAACTCGGTCTGCCGTCGGACACGGTCCGTGCCAACCTGATAAAGGCCCGCCGCGCCGCAGCCGCCTACCTCAAGAATGCGGAGGCGCAGCAGTGACCCCGCGGCCGGAGCCGAATTCCGGCGAGAGTTCCGGCGACGAGGCCGTGGAGCGGCGGCTGGACGACCATCGGCGCGCTCTGGTCGAGGGACTCGCCGGTGTCCTGGACGCCGAGGCCGGCCTGTGCGAGATCCTGCTTCAGTCCCGGCACGAGGTCGCCGTGGAGCGCCTCGGCGACCTCCTGGACGTCGAAGCCGGACTTCGCGAGGCTCTTGGGGCACAGCCCGGCACGTCCGCGGTCGTAGTCCCGCTTCCGGCTTCCCTTCCGGCGATCGACGTGCAGCTCTGGTCGTACAAGGAGATCGCGGCGCATCTCGGTGTGCAGGCCGACACGGTGCGTGCCTACCGCAAGCACGGCCTGCTTCCGCCTCCAGACCGGGTGGAGGCCGGCAAGCCGTACTGGTTCGCGGATACCGTCCGGGCCTGGTCGGCGCAGAGGGCCGGGTACCGTCGTCGCCGCGATGCCGACGACTAGGACAGGTCCTGGCGCCGGACGGCGCCCGGACGGACTCCACGCCTCGGTGTCCTGAGGGGCCCCACCCCGTCCCGCCCGTCGCTCGTCTGTGCGACGGGTGGTGTCGTGTCCGGGCGGGTGTTCCCCGGATCCCACCCGTACGACGGGTTTGCCGTGTATGTCCCTGCTCCGGCGGGGTGAATGCCTTTGGCATACGCAAATCTCACGTTGCTGCACATCTGTGCACGTAGGAACCCCTTCATGCTCTCCGCATATGCGGAAGGCATGCGAGTCGTCATGGTTACGTATGCCCCTTTTAGGTGAATGGGGGTGTTATGGCAATCGACCTGAAACAAACGGCCATCGATCCGGACATCGCGGTGCTGGAGGGCGGAGGTGACCCGGCCGACACCCGGGCCGATGCGGAGTGGGCCTACGACTTCGAGCCGGACGTCAGCCGCCCGCTGGACCTCAGCCCGCTCAACCGCACCATCGTCCCCTCCTGACCTGGAGCACCCGTATGTCCGACGGCATCTCCACACGTTCCACCCCGAAACAGATCTTCACCGACCTGTCCGCCGTCCTCACCGGCTTCGACCGGGTGGAGCTGGCCGGCACCGGAATGATCGACACGTACTACGACACGCTGCTGCGGATCATCGGCGAGCGCGAGGCGGGACAGCTGTTCCGGTACGCGGCCGAGGCCCTCGAGGAGGACGAGAGGCACGGCAACCACGACTCCGTCGAGGCCAACGTGATCGACGACAAGCGCTTCGCGCCGGTCGTCGTCAGCCTGATCAAGCTCTGGTACCTGGGCAGTTGGTACCCGCTCGCCGGTGACTACCGGGACGAGAACGGCTCGACCGCGGACGACGTCGAGCACGTCGTCTCCGCCCAGGGCTACCGCGAGGGACTGGTCTGGGCCGCGGCCGGCACCCACCCGATGGGCGCCAAGCCGCCGGGCTTCGGCTCCTGGGCCGAGCCCCCGACCCTGATCTCCTGAGCCCGAGGAAGACGTCATGAGCGACACCCCCACAGCAGCCGGGACACCCGACTACGACATCGTGCTCGTCGGCGGCGGCATCTCCGCGGCGACCGTCGCCAAGACGGTCATCGAACAGGCCGCGGCCCAGCAGCCGCCCAGGCACCCCCGCATCCTCATCCTGGAGGCCGGCCGGGCCACGGCCATGAGCGCCGACAAGTACGACACCTATGTGGAGGCGTACCACGAGGCGCTGATCAAGGTGCCCAACGCCCCCTATCCCGCGAGCGCTTCGGCGCCGCAGCCGGACGTGCTGGACATCGCCCACACGCCCAGCGACAAGGGATGGTTCGTCCAGCAGGGCCCGCTGCCCTTCGGCAGCGACTACGCCCGCTCGCTCGGCGGCACCACCCTGCACTGGCTCGGCACCTGCCTGCGGATGCTCCCCAACGACTTCAGGCTGCGCTCGAAGTACGGCCGCGCGGTCGACTGGCCGATGACGTACGACGAACTGAAGCCGTACTACGAGCGGGCCGAGTGGAACATCATCGGCGTCTCGGCGAACGTGGCGGACCAGCACTACCCCGGGATCGGCGGCAAGCCCGAGGAGTACTTCAAGAGCGCGAACACCGCGAAGTTCCCGGACGGCGTCTACCACTTCCCGATGGAGCGCATCCCGTCCAGCTACCTCGACGACTACCTGGCCAAGATGTGCGCCGGCCTGACGGTCGAGCTGAGCGACGACAGCGGCACGTTCCACTCCTTCCCGATCAAGATCAGCAACACCCCCGTGGCCCGTAACTCCACGCCCGCGAAGCCGAAGGCCGGCAAGGCGTACCAGGTCGTCGGCGCCGTCGGGAACGTCGACCAGGGAACCCGGTGCGAGGGCAACTCCAGCTGCATCCCGATCTGCCCGGCCCAGGCCAAGTACAGCGCGCTCAAGACCCTGTACGAACTGATCGTCAACCACCCCGACCGGCCCGCGGAGAGCGGGAAGCCGGCCAGGGCGCGGGTCGTCGTGCGCAGCCAGTCCGTCGTCGTGCGGGTCGAGCACAACCAGGCGAAGGGCGGACAGGGGACGGTCACCGGCCTCACCTACAAGACGTACTTCGAGGACGGCAGCCCGCCGGTCGAGAGGAAGGTGACCGCCGACGTCTACGTCCTGGCCGCCAACGCCATCGAGAACGCCACCCTGCTGCTCGGCTCCAAGGCCGCCAACAACAGCGGCCAGGTCGGCAGGAACCTGATGGACCATCCGCTGCTGCTCACCTGGGGCATGTTCAGGGACAGCGTCGGCGCCTACCGGGGGCCCGGGTCCACCTCCGGCATCCCCGCCTTCCGGGACGGCGACTTCCGCAAGGAGCGCACCGCCTTCCGGGTCGAGATCGGCAACTGGGGCTGGAACTTCCCGGAGAACGCCCCGTACGACACCGTCCACGACCTGGTCGGCGGCGGCAAGGACGGGGACGTGCTGCTCTACGGCACGAAACTGCGCGCGAAGCTCGGCGAGATCCTGCCCCGCCAGTTCCGGATCGCCTGGGAGCTGGAGCAGGACCCCGAGGCGACCAACCGCGTCACCGTGGACGACCGTTACAAGGGCCCGCTGGGGCAGCACCGTCCGGTCATCCACTACGACCTCTCGGACTATGTGAAGGCCGCGCTGCCCTGGGCGGCGGACGCGAGCAGGCAGCTGTTCGCGCAGCTGGGCATCGCCAACCATGCCAGGCGTCCCGACTACGAGCCCGGCGACTACACGCACTACGACCCGAGCGACGCCATGGCGGTGGAGTACGCCGGCGAGACCTACTGGGTGCGCGGCGCCGGGCATGTCGTGGGCACGCACCGGATGGGCGTCGACCCGGCGAAGTCCGTCGTCGACCGCGACCAGCGCAGCCACGACCTGTCGAACCTCTACATCGTCGGCTGCGGCAGCATGCCGACGCTCGGCACGTCCAACCCGACGCTCACCATGACCGCGCTGGCCATCCGCACGGGCGACCGGATCGCCGAGGAGCTGAAGAAGGTGAAGCACAAGTGAGCCGACCGAAAGCGATCGACAACCTCAAGGACCTGCAGGCCGCCCTCCAATTGGCCATCGGTCTGGAGCTCAGCACCATCCCGGTCTATCTCACCGCGCTCTACTCCATCAAGGAGGACGCCAACACCGACGCGGCGCAGACGATCCGCAGCGTGGTCATGGAGGAGATGCTCCACATGACCCTCGCGGCCAACGTCCTCAACGCCATCGGGGAGACGCCGAGCATCGACCCCGTCGAGTTCCAGAAGCGCAAGAACCTCAGCCCGATCCCCGGCTACCCGCTCGTGAGTCCGCTGATCTCGAAGATCGGGACGCTGGACCTGCTGCCGCTCACCCCGCAGGCCGTCGCGAGCTTCGTCAAGATCGAGCACCCGCTGCACGGCGCGGCCAGCCTGCAGGCGATCGACGTCGGCGAGTGCAGCTACCGGACCATCGGCGAGTTCTACGAAGCGATCAAGAAGGCGCTGGAGGACCCGAGGATCTGCGAGGACGACCACGCCTTCGAGCACGGCGACCAGGTGCCGGCCGACCAGTACTACGGGGGCGCCGGCTCGGTCGTCGAGGTGACGGACCGCGCGTCGGCGGTGGCGGCGATCCAGAAGATCGTCGACGAGGGCGAGGGGCTGCCCGAGAAGCGGCTGGGGGAGAAGGCCAAGACGGTCACCGACAAGGACAAGCTCATCAACGGCTGGGAGATGTACTCCCACTACGCCCGCTTCCGTGAGCTCCAGACCGGGCGCCGCTTCCGCAGCACCCAGAAGGCCGCCGCCGAGCCCGAGGGCGCGTTGCTGCTCGTCGACTACGACGCCGTCCACCCGGCGCTGCACGTTCCGCGCAACGGCGACAGCGCGGGCGACGCCGAGGACAGGGCGCTGATCGAGTTCGACCTGTCGTACTCGGCGCTGGTCGACGACCTCTACCTGGCCTTCTCGGGGCGGCCGAAGGTCCGGGGCGGGCTCGGCGACGGCGTCGAGGTGGCCAAGCCCGCGCTGCCGCTCGCCGTCCACACCATGTTCGAGCTGAAACGCAGCGCCGTCGCCCTGATGCGGACCCCGAACCCGGCCAAGCCGGGGTACACGCTGTGCCCCCGCTTCTCCTATGTGCCGATCGACGAACGGCAGAAGCTGCGCGAGCACGCCCAGGAGCTGAGGGAGCAGAGCCGGTGATCTCCATCGTCACGAAGTGGTGGCACGTCGAGGGCAAGCGGGAGGAGGCCATCGGCGGCTGACGGCTTCAGGGGGTGCGCGGGAGGCGGGCGATCTCCGGTCGCTCCGCCTCCGGCGGCCGTCCTTGATCTCCCGGACGATACTGGGCTGCGTGAGACGGCTCAGGGGAGTTTCCGGGGTCCGGCGGGCGGTGTGGGCGTACGTCCGCAGCGCGCCCGGCACCTATGTGTGGCTGACGATCCTGTTCTTGACCACGGTCGCCCTGCACCACATGTCACCGGAGTTCGAACAGGAGTTCCTGCGGCAGCGGTCCACCAACATCCATGAGCTCTCCCGGCATCCGGTGCGGGTGCTGGTAGCGAGCGCGATGTGGATCGACGGCGGCCACTGGCTGCCGTACGTGGCGCTGTACTCCGTCTTCCACGCCCAGGTCGAGCGCTGGCTGGGGACCGCGCGGTGGCTGGCGGTCTGCGCGGCCGCGCATGTGCTGGCGACGCTGATCAGCGAGGGCGCGCTGGCGCGGGCCGTCCACGACGGGCTTGCGCCGAAGTCCTCCGTCAACACCCTGGACGTGGGCGTGAGTTACGCGCTGGCCGGGGTGGTCGCGGTGCTTTTCTACCGGGTCCGTCCGCCCTGGCGGTATGCGTATCTCGCGGTCGTCCTCGCCGTCTACACCGTCCCGCTGGCGGTCGGGCCGACCTTCACCGACTTCGGGCACTTCGTCGCCGTGCTCATCGGGCTGGGCTGCTGTCCCCTGGTCGGAGAGCGGGTTACCGTCCGTCCATGAACGGTTTCGTGAACGGCGGGGTCTCCTTCTGGTACGCGGACGACGGTCTGCCCGCGGTGCGGGAGCCGCTGGGCGGTGACGCGTCCGCCGACGTGGTGATCGTCGGCGGCGGGTACACGGGGCTGTGGACGGCGTACTACCTGAAGCAGGCGGATCCCGCGCTGCGGATCGTCGTCCTGGAGCAGCGGTTCTGCGGATACGGCGCCTCCGGGCGCAACGGGGGCTGGCTCTACAACGGCATCGCGGGCCGCGACCGCTACGCGAAGCTGCACGGGCGGGAGGCCGCCGTACGCCTCCAGCGGGCGATGAACGAGACGGTGGACGAAATCGTCCGGGCGGTGGCGGCGGAGGGCTTCGACGCGGACGTCCACCGGGGCGGTGTGCTGGAGGTGGCCCGGACGCCGGCGCAGCTGGCCCGGCTGAAGGACTTCCACGCGCACGAGCTGTCGTACGGGGAGGACGACCGTGAGCTGTACGGCGCCCGGGAGACCGCCGAGCGGGTGCGGGTCGCGGGGGCCGTGGGGTCGAGCTGGACCCCGCACGGGGCGCGGGTGCATCCGGTGAAGCTGGTGAAGGGGCTGGCGGCGGCGGTCGAGGCGCTGGGGGTCGAGGTGTACGAGTCGACGCCGGTGACCGAGATCCTCCCGGGGCGCGCCGTGACGCCGTACGGGATCGTGCGGGCGCGCTACCTGCTGCGCTGCACGGAGGGGTTCACGGCCGCGCTGAAGGGCGAGAAGCGGACCTGGCTGCCCATGAACTCCTCGATGATCGCCACCGAGCCGCTGACCGAGGAGCAGTGGGCGGCCGTGGGGTGGGCGGGGCGCGAGGCGCTCGGCGACATGGCGCACGCCTATATGTACGCGCAGCGCACGGCCGACGGCCGGATCGCGCTCGGCGGCCGCGGGGTGCCGTACCGCTTCGGCTCGCGCACGGACAACGACGGGCGGACGCAGGCGGCGACCGTGCGGGCGCTGCGGGAGATCCTGGTCGACTTCTTCCCGGCGCTGGCCGGGGTGCGCATCGAACACGCCTGGTCGGGTGTGCTGGGTGTGCCCCGCGACTGGTGCGCGACGGTCACGCTGGACCGGGCCACGGGACTCGGCTGGGCGGGCGGCTACGTCGGCTCGGGCGTGGCCACGGCGAACCTGGCGGCGCGGACCCTGCGGGACCTGGTCCGGCAGGACGCCGGGGAGGGCGGGCGGACCGAACTGACCGATCTGCCGTGGGTCGGGCACAAGGTGCGGCGGTGGGAACCGGAGCCGTTCCGGTGGCTCGGCGTGCAGGGCATGTACGCGACCTACCGAGCGGCGGACCGACGGGAGACGGAACGCCACGCGACGGGGTCGTCGCGACTGGCGCGGGCGGCGGACCGGGTGGCGGGACGGCACTGAGGCGCTGCCTGCCTCGTTCCGGTCCTTGACGCCCGGCCCTGGAAACCCGCGGGTCCTGTGTCGTACCTGTGTGCGACCATCGGCTCGACGAGCATTGACCCAGGGGGGATTCAGATGACCGACGCGGATTCCTGTCCGCCTGCGAGACGACGGCGGCGGGCAGGAGCACTACTCGCCGCCGTTCCGTTGCTCGCCTCGCTGCTCAGCCTCACCGCAGCGGGCGCCGCGCAGGCCGACGACCCCGCCGACCCGGCGTGCGCGCCGCTCGCGACCGCTCCCTTCGGCGACCCGGGGGACGCCGTCGGGAAGGCGACCGTCGAGGGCCACGCGAACACCTGCTACACCGTCACGGCCGACGCGCCGGGCCTCTACCAGCTGTCGCTGAACGACAGCAGCTATCAGGGATTCACGACCCTCCAGGCCGCCGACGGCAACCCGGTGGACTGCGACGGCGACCTCTGGACCACGTGGGAGATGTGCTCGGTCCCCGCGGCGGGCACCTACACGCTGCGCGTCCACAACGACGGCTGGGACCCCCGCGACACCGCCGTCACCTTCGTGTCGCTCGCCTCCACGGAGGGCTGCGCGGACCCGGTGGGCACCCGCTGGGACCTGCCCGACCTGGCCCGTACGGCGGTCAGCCCGGTGGAGGTCGACTGCCAGCCCTTCGAGGCGAAGCCCGGCGAGCGGATCAGGCTCACCAACGGCTCCAAGGTGTCCGGCGAGTCCATCGCGTGGATCACCGACGAGTCCGGCGCCCGGATCTGCCCGCACTTCCCGGAGAACGACGAGAACAGCTGCGCGCTGCCCGGCGACGGCCCCTACCGGGTCGTCTCCCGCGTCTCCTACACGGAGCAGGGCTTCCCCGCCGAGTACGGGGTGAAGGTCCGTCGGCTCGACGACCCGCAGGGCTGCACCCCCGCGCCGGTCCGGCCCTTCGGGCCGTTGGCCGCGCAGGAGGCCACCGCCAACCCCTGCTTCGTCTTCACCGCCGACCGGGCGGGCCCGCACTCCGTCGACTATGTGGACGAGCACCAGTACACCGGCCCGGTCCGCGTGTACGACTCCGCCGGGCTGACCGTGTGCCGGGCGAGCATCGACCCCTGCGTCCTCCCGGCCGCGGGCGCCTACACGGCCGTGCTCGACGGCTCCTACCCCTTCCGTGACTTCCGGGACGGGCTGGTGGTCCTCGATCGCGGCTCGGACGCCGGCTGTGTGGCCCTGTCGACGGGCCTGTACCAGGGCGAGCTGACCGCGGCGGGGCAGTACGACTGTCTGACGCTGCCGTATCCGCAGGGCGCGCGGATCGCCGCCCTCACCCCGCTCTCCGCGCCCGGCGTGGACGCCGAGTTGGAGGTCGTCGACCGGGACGGCGACTGGCAGTGCGGCTCGGGTCGGCTCGCCGGCGGCGACTGCGCGCTCACCGGCACCGCCCCCTACCGGGCGCTGGTGCACACCGAGGACGGCCTGGACGAGGCGACGGGCAGGTACGCCGTGGCCTTCCACCGCACCGACATCGCCGACGACTGCCCCGTGCTGCCCGCCGGCAGCTTCACCGCCGACGGCGCGAAGGCTGTGTTCGGCACGGGAGACGGCGTCTTCTCGCAGTGCCTGAGCATCCCGGCGGACGCCCACTCGGCCGCCGAGGTCGTCGAGCTGGTCGCCGCCCCCGGGACCGCGGGCGGCACGTTCTCGGTGCTGGACTCCACCGGCCGGAAGGTCTGCGACCGCGCCGCCGCCACCACCAACGGCTGGACGGTCTGCCCGCTGACCCCGGGCAAGGCCCACACCGTGCTGGTGACCGGCCGCGACCAGGCGGGCGCCTACACCCTCACCCGGCGCGACGTCACCGCCACCGCCTCCTCGGCGGGCTGTGCGCGGACCGCGGCGACCGAGGTCGGCGGCGCCTCGGTGAAGGGCGTCGCAGGCGTGCCGGGCACCCTGACCTGCCATCAGGTCACCACCGCCGCGGCCACCGACGTGCTGCACATCAACGTGCGCGACGCGCTGGGCACCGCCAACTCCGCCGTCGTCGACGGCGACGGAGGCGCGGAGTGCGCCTGGCGCAACGTCTCCTGCGCGGTCACCGGCTCCACCAGCCACCAGGTGCTGGTGCAGACCCCGGTCACGCTGAAGGCCGCGCCCGAGTACCGACTGGACGCGCTGCGGGTGGCGACCGCGGACGGTCCGTCGCCCGAGTGCACCCGGGTCCCGTCGGTCTCCTACGGCTACGGGCCGATCACCGGCACCCTCGACGAGACGCACAGCGCGGTGTGCGCGGTACTGCCCACGGCCGGGTACGACCGCTTCGACGTGGCGGTCACGGACACCACCGGCGCGACGACCACGGCGGTGCCCGCGCTCTACAACGCGAAATGGAGCAACGGCTGTTCGCTGTCGACCTCCGGCGCCCAGTGCGCGGCGGGCGGCTCCACCAGCGGCTCCGCGCCCTCGCTGTTCCTGCTCGGCCTGCCCGAGAAGGCGTCCGGCACCTCCTACAGCGCCAAGCTGAGCTGTTCCTCGGCCCTCTGCGGCCCGGACAAGGTGAGCATCGCCTCGGTGAGCCCCCTGACCGCGGTCGCCGGCGGCAAGGTCACGCTCACGGTGACCGGCACCGCGCTGCCCGCGAACGCGACGGTACGGCTGACCCAGGTCGGCCGGACCCTCACCGCCCCGGCGGACTCGGTCTCGGCCGACCACCGGACCCTGACGGCGACCCTGGACCTGACGGGCGAGTCGGCCGGCGTCTGGAGCGTCAGCGTCGTCACGACCTGCTGCCAGTACGCGCGCGGCACCTTCACCGTCACCCAGCCGGAACTGAGGAACACGGTCGTCCCCAAGGTGACCGGCGTCGCCAAGGTGGCCGCCAAGGTCACCGCCGCCCCGGGCAGCTGGTCTGCGGCCCCTTCCTCCTACACGTACCAGTGGAAGGCCGACGGCAAGGCGATCGCCGGGGCGACCGGGTCCTCGTACACGCTCCCCGCCGCGCTGCTCGGCAAGAAGCTCACTGTGACCGTCACCGCGAGCAGAACCGGCTGGACGGGGGCGGCCGCGACCTCGGCCGCCGTGACCGTCGTCAAGGGCGACGCGCCCCGGGCGACCAAGGCGCCGCTGATCAGCGGCACCGCGAAGGTCGGGCGGACGCTGAAGACGACCAGCGGGACCTGGAGTCCGGCGGCGACCTCGTACGCGTATCAGTGGTACGCGAACGGCAAGGCGATCAGCGGGGCGACGAAGTCGTCGCTCGTGCTGAAGGCCGCGCAGAAGGGCAAGAAGATCACCGTGAAGGTGACCGCCCGCCGGACCGGTCACCTCGACGGGTCGGCGGTGAGCAGGGCGACGAAGGCGGTCGTCCGCTGACCGACCCGACCGGATGAGGTACGGAGGGGGCGGCCACGCGGTCGTCCCCTCTGTGCTGTTCAGGCCGGCCGCAGAGCTGTCGTCAGCACCACCTTGCCGGTCGTTCCGCGGGTCTCCAGCGCCCGGTGCGCGGCGGCGGCCTCGGCGAGCGGGAACGTCTGCACGGCCGGGGTCAGCCGGCCCGCGGCGGCCTCGGCGAGGGCGCGCAGTTCGAGGGCGCGGAGGCCGCCCGCCTTCTCGATCATCACCGGCCCGAGCACGGACTTCGACACGCCCTCGACGAAGTGGCCCTGTCCGCCGCGGATGCCTTCGGCGGACCACCCGAAGACGAGGTGACTCCCGCCCGGGCCGAGGAGAGCGACGGCCTCACGGGCGACCTGCCCGCCCACCCCGTCGAAGACGACCGTGGCGGCCCGGCCGTCCAGGTGGGCGCGGACCTTCGCGGGCCAGCCGGTGTCCGTGTAGTCGACGGCGAGATCGGCGCCGTCGGCCCGGACCCGCGCGGTCTTGGCGGGTCCCCCGGCCAGCCCGACGACCGTCGCGCCCGCGTTCCTGGCGTACTGCACGAGCAGCGTGCCGATACCGCCGGCGGCCGCGGGCACCACGGCGACGGAGTCGGGCCCGAGCTCGGCGAACTGCAGGATCCCCAGCGCCGTACGGCCGGTGCCGATCATCGCGACGGCCTGGGCGTCGTCCAGGTTCGCCGGGATCTCGTGCACGCGTTCGAGGTCGGTGACGGCGAGTTCGGCGTAGCCGCCCGGCGCGAAACCGAGGTGGGCGACGACGCGCCTGCCGAGCCAGGAGGACGGGACGCCCTCGCCGAGCGCCTCGACGACCCCGGCGACCTCGCGCCCGGGGATGGTGGGCAGGGGCGTCGGAGTGGGGGCCGGACCCTGGAAGCCCTCGCGCAGGGCGGCGTCCAGGAGATGGACCCCGGCGGCCCGGACGGCGACACGGACCTGGCCGGGGGCGGGGAGCGGGTCCTCGACCTCCTCGTAGCTGAGGTTCTCGGCGGGCCCGAAGGCGTGGAGGCGGATGGCGTACATGCGGAGCACTCTTCAACCTCAAGCTCGCTTGAGGTCAAGGCATTGTCAGTGGCGGGGTGCAGGATGGGGGGCATGGCGAGGCGAGCGGGTGCGCGGGCGGGCGGACGGGACAGCGGCAGCGGCGGCGGGACGGGCGTGAAGGCGGCGCGGCGGCCGGAGATACGGCTTCCGGAGCCAGTGCCCTACGAGGGAGGGGAACTGGAGCCGGACGGGGACTACGACGGTCTGGAGTTCCGCGACCTGGACCTCACCGGCCAGGACGGCGCGGGAGCCCGCTTCATGGACTGCGCGCTGACGGAGTGCGCGCTGGACGGCACGGGCCTCAAGAGCGCCCGCGTCCTCGACTCGGTGCTCACCGGCGTCCGGGGCGTCGGCACGGACCTGGCGGACGCGAGCCTGCGGGACGTCGAGATCGTGGACGCCCGCCTGGGCGGCACCCAGATGTACGGCGCCGTGCTGGAGCGGGTGCTGATCCGCGGCGGAAAGATCGACTTCCTGAACCTGCGGCAGGCGCGGCTGCGGGACGTCGTGTTCCAGGGGTGCGTGCTCGTCGAGCCGGACTTCGGCGGGGCCCGGCTGGAGCGGGTCGAGTTCGTGGACTGCGCGGTGAAGGCGGCGGACTTCACCGCGGCGACCCTGACCGACGTCGACTTGCGCGGAGCCGTGGAGCTCGGCATCGCGGCGGGCGTCGACCGGCTGGCGGGGGCGGTGATCAGCATGTCTCAGCTGCTGGATCTGGCACCGGTGCTGGCGGGGCAGTTGGGGATCCGGGTGGAGGGGTGAGGGTCGAGGGGTGAGGTGACGGACGGCTAGCTGATTCGGGGGAAGCGGGCCTGGAGGGTCCAGATCGCCGGGTTCTCGGCGAGGTCCTCGTGGAGGTCGGTCAGGTCGGCCAGGAGGTCGTGGAGGAAGTCGCGGGCCTCGCGGCGGAGTTCGGCGTGGGAGAAGGTGAGCGGGGGCTCCTCCGGCGGCATCCAGTCGGCCTCGATGTCCACCCAGCCGAAGCGGCGCTCGAAGAGCATGCGGTCGGTGGACTCGGTGAAGTCCAGTTCCGCGTGCTGCGGGCGGGAGGCGCGGGAGCCCGCGGGATCCTGGTCGACCTGCTCCACGATGTCGCACAGCGCCCACGCGAAGTCCAGCACCGGCACCCATCCCCAGGCTGTGGACACCTCACGGTCCGCCTTGGTGTCGGCGAGATAGACGTCGCCGCAGAACAGGTCGTGGCGCAGGGCGTGGACGTCCGCGCGCCGGTAGTCCATCTGCGGCGGGTCCGGGAAGCGGTTGGAGAGGGCGTAGCCGATGTCGAGCACGAGGTGATGGTGTCATGCCCTCGTAGGATCGCTGATGTGTCCCGATCCGTGCGCTCCGTCCCGGCCGCCGCCGCTTGTCTGGCCCTTCTCCTCACGGCCTGCTCGGGCGGTGGCGATCACTCGACCCGAGGGGCATCGGGCGTCGGCGACCCTTACTTCCCGAAGGCGGGCAACGGCGGCTACGACGTCTCCCACTACGGCCTCACCCTCGCCTACACCCCAGGCGACTCCAGCGGCGACTCCCCGCTCCTCACGGCCACGGCGGCGATCACCGCCCGCGCCGAGCAGGAACTCTCCTCCTTCCAGCTCGACCTGACCGGCCTGGACGTCACGGAGGTCACCGTCGAGGGCGACCGGGCCCGCTGGAGCCGTACCGGCCAGGAACTGGTCGTCCGGCCGGCCGACACCCTGCCGAAGGGCGAGACCTTCGAGGTGCGGGTCCGCTACTCCGGCAGCCCGGAGACGATCACCGACCCGGACGGCTCGAAGGAGGGCTGGCTGCGGACCGCGGACGGGGCGCTGGCGCTGGGCGAGCCGACCGGCTCCATGGCCTGGTTCCCCGGCAACCACCACCCCGGCGACAAGGCGTCGTACGACATCGCCGTCACCGTCCCGAAGGGCCTGACCGCCGTCTCCAACGGCGAGTTGAGGAGTGAGAAGGCCACGGGCGACGGCCGCACGACCTTCACCTGGCACACCGCCGAGCCGATGGCGAGCTACGCGGCGACGGTCGCGATCGGCCGCTACATCGTCACCCGGTCCGCCACCGAGGAGGGCCTGCCGGTGTACGTGGCGGTCGACCCGTCGCAGACGGCCGCGAGCCGCGCGGTGCTCGCCCGGCTCCCCGAGGCCATGGAATGGGCGGAGTACAACTTCGGCCCGTACCCCTTCTCCTCCACCGGCGCGATCGTCGACCGCCCGGAGGACTCCGCCTACGCCCTGGAGACCCAGAGCCGCCCGGTCTACCCCGGCGCGCCCGACACGGTCACCCTCGTCCACGAACTGGCCCATCAGTGGTTCGGCGACTCCGTCACCCCGAAGACCTGGCGGGACATGTGGCTCAACGAGGGCTTCGCGACCTACGCCGAGTGGCTGTGGACGGAGGACGAGGGCGGCGCGACGGCCGAGCAGACGTTCACCGACCTCTACGACAACGGAGAGGAGGAGTACGAGGACCTGTGGGAGTTCCCGCCGGCGCAGCCGACGACCGCCGCGCAGATCTCCGCGCCTCCCGTCTACCAGCGTGGCGCGATGGTGATCCACCGCATCCGCCAGACGGTCGGCGACGACGCCTTCTACGACATCGTCCAGGGCTGGGCCGCCGCCCATCGCCACGGCAACGCGAGCACGGACGACTTCACGGCGTATGTGGAACGGGCGGCGCCGGACGAGGACTTCACGTCGATCTGGTCGGACTGGCTGTACGGGAGCGGCAAGCCGGAGCTCACTGAGGTCGGTCACTGAAGGCGGTCACTGAGGTCGGTCGCTGAAGTCGTCGAGCAACTGGGCCAGTTCGGGCGGCCATACCGGTTCGGCCGGGGTGCGCAGTTCTGCCCGGCTCCACCAGCGCCAGCCGAGGATGCCGTCCGTGGTGTGGGAGGCGGCGAGATCCGGGCCGGTCGGCTCCCGGCGCGGGCCGTGGGCGACGTAGATGCGGTCGATCTGGTGGACGAGGACCCGGAAGCGGGTGAAGTCGTGCTCCCACACGCACAGCAGCGGGCCGAGCGTGACATCCGCCCACCCCGTCTCCTCGCGCAGCTCGCGCAGGGCCCCCTCGGTCGGGGTCTCCCCCGCGTCCAGCCCGCCGCCGGGCAGCGCCCAGTGCACGCCGGAGTCCTCGCTGTCGTACCGGAAGAGGAAGACCGCGCCGTCGGGGTCGAGGACGACGACACGTGCGGCCTGCCGGATCCTGCGGATCGGCTTGCGCAACACGGCGCAGGGACGGTCGAGTTGGAGATCGCGGCGGTGGTCGACGACCTCGTACCCCAGCGCCGTCCAGAAGGCGAGCCCCTTGGGGTTGGCGTCGAGGACGGCGAGCCGCACGCCCATCCGACCGTCGTCCCGGAACCGATCCTCGACCCGCTCGACGATCCGGCGACCGTGGCCCTGCCCCTGCGCGCCCGCGTCGACCATCAGCAGCCCGATCCACGGATCGGGATCGGCGGGGTCGGGGTGCTGGGCGAGGAGGATCACCACCCCGACGAGCCGCCCCTCGCTGCGGGCCAGCAGCACCTCGACCTCGGGATTCGCCAACTCCTCCGCCAGCGCCGCCGCCACCTGCTCGGGCCGGATGTCGTCCGGGTCGGGAAAGTCGCCGCTGAGCGCCTGGAACTCGCGGTCGGAGGCGTAGAGGGCGGTGAGTTCGGTGAGGAGGGGGCCGGGGATGTCGCGGTCGGGGGTGAGGGGGAGCGGCTCCAGAAGCATGGGCGCAGGGTAGCGGGGGGCAAGGTGCGGGGCGGGGTGCGGGGGAGCGGGGCGGGGGAGTCGGGCGACCCGGACGTTTATCTGTTTGAAGTCTCCAGCAGTGTTCGGGATTCTGGGGTCTCCCTATGTCCGCCGAAGAGTGGGAGAGCCCGGCCCTGGCGTACAACCGAGACACCTTGCCGTTCCCGGAGAACCGCGTGCCCCCCGTCCCCAGCGTGCGCCGGCTGACCTGGGACGAACTCGATCCGGCCCGTCACCCCTTCGTATGGGACGAGGACGAGGAGGCCGCGCTCAGCGCGCTGATCCGGGAATGGGTTCCCCCGGTGCTCTCCGGCATGGACGGCTGGTGGCAAGGCGAGAGCTGGTGTGCCCACCAGGTGGACGCGATCATCCGGGAGCGCTACGGGAGTTGGGCTCGCGGATGGAATTGGTGCCATCGGCACGGCGGGGTCATCGGCAGCTGGGTCACCGGGGCCGATTCGGTGACGACCCCTGACGAGACCGCGGCCCGCGCCGTCGCCGCCCTGCTGGAGTGGCGGGCGTGGCTGGAGCGACTGGCGGAGATCTTCGAGGAGCTGGCCCCGCCTCCCGAAGCCTCCCCCGAGGAGCGCAGCTGGCATCTGGAACGAGCCTCGGTCCGGCTCGTGACGCGTGTCCTGGACTCCGGCGCGGAGGGCGGCTGGCAGGGGATGGCCGCGCTGACGATGACGTGGTTCCTCATCAGCACCGGCTTGGACCCGGCCGAGGCCGAGCGGGCGGTGGAGACCGCGATCGGCGGCCGCTTCGAGAGCTGGACGGACCCCGGAAGCATGCTGATCGACTCGGTGGGCGAGGATCTGGCGGTCTCCCTGACCGGCCGACTCCCGTATCAGGACCACCGCGAGCGGGCGGCACTGGAGGAGTTCCACGACCGGGCGTTCCCTGGCCGGGGGCTCTCCGGCCGGGGGTCCCATGACCGCCGCCGCTGACAGTCTGGCCGTCTGGCGACGGGTGCGCCGGGAGGTCGACTGGCATCGCGCACCGGCTCTGGACCGAGGGCTCCCCGGACGCGACGGCTTCCGCGCCTGGTGCGCGGGCCCGGTCCGCCGACGGGACCCCGTCCGCGCCGAACGCCTCCTCCGTGCCCATGCCTTGACCCTCGCCGACGCCGCCTGCCGCGCCCCGCTCGACTTCGCGCTGCTGGCCGCCTGGCAGGGCGAGGTGCTGGGAGGGACGAGGCCCCTGTTCCGTACGGGTGACGCCTACGCCAAGGCCGGCCGCGAGCGCTACGGTCTGACCCCGCACACCCGGGCCGACTTCGCCGCCTGTCTGCGCGAGGCGACCGACCCGAGCCTCCCGCTCGCGGCGCGCGCGGCCCGTGCTTACCTCGACGTGGCCTTCTTCCACCCCTTCGAGGACGGCAACGCCCGAGCGGCCCTGCTCACCCTGGTCCACGTCCTGGCCCGCGAGGACGTCGTCCTCCCCGAGGTCGGCCCCCTCCACATCGCCCGCTACCCGGACGACCCGGCGGGGGCGGCCGACCTGGCCACCCTGATCGACGTACTCAACCGCCGCCGCGGCAGCTCTTCAGAGCTCGAACCAGACGTGCTTGCCGCCCCGGCCGGACGAATCCGAGGGATGCGACGACCCGACGCCCCAGTCCTGCGCCATCGTCTCGACGAGGAGTAGGCCACGTCCGTGCTCTCGTCCCGGATCGGTCGCGGGCGGCTGGGGAGACCCCGGTTCGTCGTCGTACACGCGGACGCGCACCCGGTCGCGCCGCACGACGGCTTCGAGACGGACGGCGAGCGAGGTGGTGTGCAGGTTGACGTTGGTCACCAACTCGGAGACCAACAGACGTGCGGTGTCACTGAGTTCATGATGCCCGGTGGCCTGGAGGAGCAGGGCGACGGTATCCCGGCAGATCTTGGGACTGGAGGGGGAGTTGGGGGCGCGGAGGCGGTAGATCTGCGGGGGGTTCATGAGCCTCGTCTCTGGGTCTGCTTTTGGCGATGAGGATGCGCGGGGAGGGCCACCGTGGCTCGGGCACCGAATGTCGGTGACTGCACTGCGGGTTCACTGGCCGGCCACGCGCTGACGTTTCGAAGGTAGGGGTCATAGTTGTGCATGGGCAAGTATGTCCCCAATCCTCACCCGAACGAGTGGCCCGGATCGGCGCGGGCGGTGTCTGGCGCTGGTAGGAAAGAGACATGCCGCTGAGAGAGAACCCCACCGCCCGCCAGGTCCGACTCGGTGCTGAACTGCGGAAGTTGAGGGAACTCGCGGGCAAGGCGGCTCGGGAATCCGCTGGCCTGCTCTCGACCGACCAGGCGAAGATCAGTCACATCGAGTCCGGCCGTATCGGCATCAGCGAGGAGCGGATCCGACGTCTCGCGATCTTCTACTCATGCGATGACGAGCCGCTGATCGAGGCGCTGTGCACCATCGCCCGTGAGTCACGGGGGCAGGGCTGGTGGGACGAGTATCGAGGTGTGCTCGCTCCCGGCTTCCTCAATATCGCAGAGTTGGAACACCACGCGGTTTCTCTACGGAGCGTTCAGACCATGAGCGTCCCGGGAGTTCTGCAGACCGAGGGATATGTGAGGGCGATTCACAGCACGTACGCGGCCGCACTTTCCGCCCTGGAACTGGATGCGCGGGTGGAGTTCCGGCTGCGTAGGCGAAGGATCCTCGAGCGTGATGTGCCGCCGCCGTTCCTTGCCGTGGTGCACGAGGCGGCCCTGCGCATGCGGTTCGGCGGTCGCAAGATCGCCAAAGAGCAGCTTGAGTTCTTGCTCCTGGCCTCGGAACGGCCGACGGTCACCGTCCGCGTCATCCCGTTCACCTGCGAGGAGTTCATCGAAGCGACGTATCCCCTGATGTACGTGCGCGGAGTCGTGCCCCAACTCGATACCGTTCAGATGGACAGTCCCGCCGGGGGTATCTTCGTGACGGCCGCCGCTGAACTCAACAAGTACCGGAATCTCATCGACGTCGCTGAACGCGCATCGCTCGATGTCGAGAAGTCCCGGCAACTCATCCACGACATCGCGCGAGAATTGTGAGAGCCCACGGTATGTCTCTTCAGTGGCAGAAGTCCTCCTTCTCGGGAGTGGAAGCGGAGAACTGCGTAGAACTCGCCCACGCCGACCCCCGCCTCCTCCTCCGCGAGAGCGAGGCCCCCACCACCATGCTCACGGTGTCCCCCCTGAGCCTGCTGGCCCTGATGCGTCAGGTCAGAACGGCCAGTTCCGCCTCGACCAGTTCACGAGCCTCCCGCCCGTAGACCGCCGACCGCTCCAGCAAGGTGAACGCCTTCTCGTAGACGGCGACTTCACGTTCATCTTTGACGTCGAGTCCCGCCGAGAAGGTCTCGACATGGACATGGCGTCCGTCGAAGATCGTGAAGGAGTGTCCGGGGTAAAGGGAGAGTTCCGCCCGCGCCGGGATGACACCCAGCTTCAGCCCTGGCAGTGCGAGCGCGTCGAGGAGGTGGGTCAGCTGGCCGCGCATCACCTCGGCACCGCCCAGATTCGTGCGCAGGGCCTGCTCGCTGAGCAGTACGTGATAGGTACGGCCACCCTGCCCGATGAACTGAGCGCGCGCCGCACGCCGAGCGACCCCCGCTTCGACGTCGTCGGGGATCTCATGGAAGTCGACCACTTTCCGGAAGACGGCCCTGGCGTAGTCCTCGGTCTGGAGGTTGCCCCAAATGACGTTGTTGCAGTAGTGACGCGAGTCCCGCGTTCCACGCACCAGCTCCAGAAACTTGTCCTGCACCGGCCCTGTTCCCTCGCGGAGGTAGTCGTCCCACGTCTGGTGAGTGTGCTTGGGCTGCGTCATGCGGGGAGCTTTCCACCGCTCCGCCGGCTACGAACCTTAAACCCCTGCAAGTACGCGCAAGTTCAGTGCGCCCGCCCACCTGGAACGTGCAAGCTCGGTGGAAGAGATCGACAACCCTCGACACGGAGGAAGCCATGGCTCTGCATCTGCTGGGCAAGGACCCGGAATCACCGGAGGGTAAGTCCCCGACGGTGTACTACGACGACGTCACGGACAACTATCTGGTCCAGGGCTGGAAGGTCCTGGATGCCGACCGGCTGTCGGAGCTCGACCTTCCCGAGTACGAGACCGTTGTCGAGATTCCCAAGCGAATGGTGCAGTTCTTCCCGGAGGTGAACGGTGGCGGAGGCACCGGCGTTTGACGAGTTGTTTCGGCTGGCCAAGAGATCTGCGGTGCACCTGGAGATGCGGGACGGCTACATGCAGTCCGATCCAGAGTATGTCGCGTGGCGGAACGGCTCTCGCGGTACATCGCGCTACCTCGACCAGGCGACGAGCCCATGGCTCGCATTGATGCGTGACACCACTGGCCGAGGTGTCAAAATCCGCCGGGCACGTATCGTCTCCGAGCCGGTGACGGACTACATCCGTTTCGAGCATCACGTGACGACGGGAAATGTCGCGGCGGGGGAGCAAGTGCGTTGGCTACCTCGCCGACGGGCGTCGGATATCGCGCTGCCCGGCAACGATTTCTGGCTGTTCGACGACAGTCTCGTCGTGTTCCTACACTTCACCGGGGACGGAGAGCTCTCCCCTGACGGCGACGAAGAGCGTACTGTCGATCCGGCGGTGGCCCGATTGTGCTCGACTGCCTTCGAATCAGTGTGGGAGCGAGCTGTCCCACATGAGGAATTCGAAGTGCCCTGAGCTGATTTGACGGGATCATCGCATTGACCGCGTCACCAGCCTCGGCCGTCCAGGAAGCACGCAAGACCCTGGGCAAGAGGCTCCGGGAGATTCGCCAGGCGGCGGGGTTCGCCACGGCACGGGCGTTCGCTGCCCGTGCCGGTTGGCATGAGTCGAAGTCCTCCAGGATCGAGAACGGCGTAACACTCCCCTCGGAGGAGGACATCATCGTCTGGGCTCAGACGTGCGGCACGGAGGACCAAGTCGCCGATCTGATCGCTACTGCGCGCGGCATAGAGGAGATGTACGTCGACTGGCGTCGACTGGAGCGTGCGGGCCTGAAACATGTGCAGGATTCTGTTCTGCCGCTGTATGAGAGAACGCAACGGTTCCGTTTCTATCAGTCATGGGTTGTTCCAGGGTTGCTTCAGACACCCGACTACGCTCGGGCTGTGCTTGAGACGGTTGCGTCAATTCGTGACGCTCCGGGGAGCGTTGCGGACGCTGTCGCTGCACGAATGGCGAGGCAGCGCATTCTTCATGCCGCCGGTCGCCGCTTTGCATTCCTCGTCGAAGAGTGGGTTCTGCGCACGGTCGTGGGGGACTCCGAAGTCATGGCGGCCCAGCTCGGGCAGCTCATCACTCGGGCGTCGCTACCATCGGTGAGCCTGGGCATTATTCCTATGGGCAGGCCCCGTGGGCATGCCTGGCCGACCGAAGCGTTCTCGGTTTTCGATGACGAGAGGGTGGCTGTCGAACTTGTCAGCGCACATCTCAATCTGAGACAGCCCGATGGAATCGCTGACTACGCACGTACCTTCGCCGAGCTGGCAGGAATTTCCGTCTACGGGGAGCATGCAAGGAAATTGATCGTCTCCGCCCTTGATGCCCTCGGGTGACTGTGATTCCCCAGAATCATTCGCCTGCAAGCTCGTGCAAGACCATGGACCCGTAGGTTTCCTGCTTCTTACGGTCGTTGCATCGGCCACAGCAGTTGGGGAGGCACCCATGGAGACCCAGAAGCCGAAGGGCTATCGCCTGGCTGACCCTCCGGCGGAGCCCTCCGTCGAGCCGGGGTGTGCCGTGTGTCTGTCCCTCGGTGTCGCGAGACGGAATGCGCGCTCCAGCGGTGACTTCAGCACCGTTTCGGATCGCAACGTCGAACTGCGCGCGCACCACGCCGAGGCCCACTGATGGACATGCAGACCTGGCGGGACAGCCGCAGTCGGGCGGACGCCGCGACCACGGCGCTTCGTGAGGCGCTAGCCGCCCTTGGTCTTCCGGAACGGGTGCAGCGGCATCTGCGGCCGATGGTCACCCATTCCGGGTCGCCGTTCGTGCACGTGGGCGTGGTCCCCGCCGAGCACATCGAGCGAATAGCGGAAGCGCTTCGTGCTGCGTGCGAGTCGGCGCATCAGGAGCATGACCCCCACTCCGGGTAGCGCACGTAGCCCCTACCCCCTTCCTCCTTTGGACTCCCGCCTCTGAGGGGCGGCGGCGGGCGCGCATGCAGGCGTGGTCGTGTCAGGTGATCAGGAAGGTGCAGTGGTGCGAATGCTGGACGGAATTGATCTGTACGCGCTCGACATCAGCGGGGCCTCGTTCGTGAAGGCGTGCGGCGGTCCATGCAGCGAGGGATGCGTGACCCTGGCCCGGATCGGTGACGACTCCTGGGCCCTCGGGGACAGCAAGCGGCCGGACGCGACGCCGCTGCGGTTCACGACGGAGGAGCTGGACGCCGCCGGCATCGACCCGGCGCGGTTCGGACTGTCTGTCTGACGCGTTCCTCCCGCCACTCGAGTCCTCCCTCGGCCCTGCCCGCTTCCTCTCCACCGGGTGGGGCCGACCCCTCTACCTCTACGGGACTACCGGTGCATCATCACGGCTACCTCTGGACCGGCCCCAAACAGCGCTTCGACCAGGAAGCGTTGCGTCGGCCCCCGCATCCCGAGCCGCCCCCGGCCGGCAGCAGGCCGGAACTGATCCAGCGGTATCGGGAGGTGGCCGCAGAGTTCCCCACCTCTGATCTTCCGCCGCTGGAAACGGCACTCTGGCTGATGAAACCGCGCTCGCTCGTCCGGAGGACCTGGGAGGAGCCGAAGGAAGCGGCGGCCTGGCTCGGGGAGCGGCTGGCCGAGTACGCGCCGCGGTTCGCCGTCGAGGGCGACTGCGACGCCGTCCGCCTCGCCCGCGTCGTTGAGTCGGCCGCAGCGCAACTGGCGCGCGGCGGTGATGTGTCGTGCGGCTTCTATCTCGAACGCCCCGCGTATCTGTCCCTCGCAGTGGTTACCTGTTCGCCGAACCGCACGGTTCCTCAACTTCCGTGCCCTAAAGGTGAGGAGAAGCGAACGTGAGCGAGGAACCGTCTTTCGAGCAGTTGCTGGGCAGCGCCCGTCGCTCGGCCGTGCATCTGGAGATGCGGGACGGTTACATGACCTCGGATCCGGACTACGTCGCCTGGCAGGCCGGGGTCCGGGACACTCCCGCGGGCGGTGACCCTGAGACCCGTCCCTGGCTCGCGTGGGTCGGTGACGCCACGAAGCGCGGTGTCGTGATCCGCCGGGCCCGCGTCTTCTCGGTGCCCGAGTCCGACTACCTCCGCTTCGAGCACCACGTGTCGCACGCCAACGTACGAGCAGGGGAGCAGATCCGCTGGCTGTCACGCCGCCGGGCCACGGACATCGCCTTCCCCGGAAACGACTTCTGGGTGTTCGACGACGAGCTGGTCCTCGTACTCCATTTCACAGGGGACGGCGAGAGCCCCGACGACTGGTGGGAGCTGACCGACGACCCTCAGGTGCTGAGGCTGTGCAGCGGCGCGTTCGAAGCTGTCTGGGAGCGCGGCGTCCCGCACGAGGAGTACCGGCCGTCGCCGGTTGGAGAGCGGGCGTAGGGAACGGCCCCCCGAGACGCGCCGAGGCCCGGCCGGGGTCGATCCGGTCGGGCCTCGTTGTGTGCAGCTCAAAGCGTCAGGGCGCTGAGGTCGCTCAGACGTTGACGCCGAAGTCCTG
Organism: Streptomyces sp. NPDC006872; assembly: GCF_040635845.1. Classification (NCBI taxonomy): domain Bacteria; kingdom Bacillati; phylum Actinomycetota; class Actinomycetes; order Kitasatosporales; family Streptomycetaceae; genus Streptomyces; species Streptomyces sp. NPDC006872. The sequence continues at coordinate 513,974 of NZ_JBEYIL010000005.1, read as the reverse complement.
GGCGATGCCGGCGAGGCCGGAGGCGTAGCCCTGGCCGACTGCGCGGAACTTCCACTCCGCGCCGTTGCGGTAGAGCTCGCCGAAGACCATCGCCGTCTCGGTCGCCGCGTCCTCCGAGAGGTCGTAGCGGGCGATCTCCGTGCCGCCGGCCTGGTTCACGATGCGGATGTACGCGTTGCGGACCTGGCCGAAGTTCTGCGAGCGGTTCTCCGCGTCGTAGATCGAGACCGGGAAGACGATCTTGTCGATGTCGGCCGGGAGGCCGGCCAGGTTGACGTTGATCGCCTCGTCGTCGCCCGCGCCCTCGCCGGTGCGGTTGTCGCCGGTGTGGACGATGGTCTGGTCCGGCGTCTGCTTGTTGTTGAAGAAGATGAAGTGGGCGTCCGAGTACACCTTGCCCTCGGGGTTGACCGCGATCGCCGAGGCGTCGAGGTCGAATTCCGTGCCGGTGGTGGTGCGAACGTCCCAGCCGAGGCCCACGGTGACGGCGGTCAGGCCCGGAGCCTCCTTGGTGAGCGAGACGTTGCCACCCTTGGACAGGCTTACAGCCATGGTTGGGAGTCCTTCCCTCGTTGTGTACGGCTTCGCGCGGGTACGAAGCTACAGCTATCCCTATGAACGCAGCGAAGGGTGCCCAAGGTTCCCCACGACTCCCCGTTTCTTTACTTTCTTTACCAAGGGATATTCGCGTGACGCGGGGGCGGGCGGAGCGGGAACATGGTGGGCATGTCTGGTCCCTATGTCGTCCGCGGCTCCGTCTCCCTCCCCGAGGCCGAGCTCATGTGGCGTTTCTCGCGGTCTTCGGGGCCGGGCGGGCAGCACGTCAACACCAGCGACTCGCAGGTGGAGCTCCGTTTCGACCTCGCCCGCACCGAGGCGCTGCCCGAGGTGTGGAAGGCGCGGGCGCTCGAGAAGCTGGCCGGTCGGCTCGTCGACGGCGTCGTCACCGTCCGCGCCTCCGAGCACCGCTCCCAGTGGCGCAACCGGGAGACCGCCGCCGTACGCCTCGCCGCGCTCCTCGCCGAGGCCACCGCCCCGCCGCCCAAGCCGCGCCGGCCGACCCGGATCCCGCGCGGGATCAACGAGCGCCGGCTGCGGGAGAAGAAGCAGCGGTCGGAGACCAAGCGGGGGCGGGGGAGGAGCGGCGGCGGCAGCGACTGGGGGTGAGCCGGTCCCACGCGGGTCCGTGCGCTTGCCCCTCCCGGTCACAGCCCTAGTCCAGGGAGAGGACTCCTACCGTCTCTCCCTCGCTCTTCTCGCCGTTCTTCCGGAATCCCAGCCCCAGATAGAAGTCCGCCGGACCGTTCTCGCCCTCGTGCCAGGTCACGTACATCTCCTTCGTTCCCCGGCGGCGCAGTTCCGCGGCGACGGACTCCACGGCGAAACGGCCGTACCCGCGGCCCTGCTCGTCCGCGGCGATGTTCAGCCGCCACAGTCCGGAGCGGATCGGACGGCCGTCCCCGTCGCCGGTCCAGTCGATGTCCAGGAACGCCATCAGGAAGCCCACCGGCCGGTCGCCGTCCATGATCAGGCGGGGCCAGGCGACACCGGCGGGGTGGACGTATGCCTCCGCGAGGGACTGCATGACCGGTGAGACCGCGAACTCCTGGTCGGGGCGGACGCGAATGCCGGTCGCGGCCTCGAAATTCCGGGGGGTTATTTCCTCCAGGCGGAGTGTTGCACGCGTCATGCGGGCACCCTAGGTGCACTCCGCACGGGGCGGCCACGGAATTTCCGGCGTCACCCCAACTGTCGGTAACGGCCCCGGAAATAGACCAGCGGGCCGCCGTCCGCGCTCGGCGCCGACGCGGTCAGGACGCGGCCGATGACGAGGGTGTGGTCGCCCGCCGGAACGGTCCGTTCCGTGCGGCACTCCAGGGTCGCCAGGGCCCCGCCGACCAGGGGCGCGCCTGAGACCTCGCCGCGGACGTACGGGATGTCCTCGAAGAGCAGACGGTCGCTGATGCGGCCCTTCATGGCGAAGCGGCCGGCGATGTGCCGCTGGCTCTCGGAGAGCACCGACACCGCCCACACGGGCTGTTCGTCGAGCAGGTCGTCCATGCGGGAGCCCACGCGCAGGCTGACCAGGACCAGCGGCGGGTCCAGGGAGACCGACACGAAGGCCGTCGCCGTCATGCCGACGTCCTCGCCGTCCGGCGCGCGGGGGTCGTCCGGGTCCAGGGAGGGTTCCCGGGCGGTCACCAGGACCACGCCGTCGGCGAGCCGGGACATGGCGGCGCGGAACTCGTCGTTGCTCACCCCCTCAGCATGACTGGGGGGAGTTTTCGGTACGGTCGTGGATACGGTCTCGAGCGCGTCTGAGGGCACGTCGGGAACGCTAGTGTCCGTCCGGGGCCCGCCGCATCGGACCTCAGCCCGACCTCCGGCCGAGTAAGGTCTTAGGACCGCGGACCGACCTTTCCCCTTGGATGTTCCGCTCTCCATGGACGTTCCTGTCCATGTTTAGGAAACACACAGGAAAACGCGGAAACTCCACTCAAATGTTCATGTTCATCTGTGACTTGAGTCACAAGACGGACTAATTGTTGACCCTGTGTACCGAGTGAGCAGCGCGCTGTGATTCAGTGGCGGAGGCGTCACAACGAGACACACACCGACAACAGAGCACCAGAAACGACGTTACGCCGAAGACAACCCTTGATTCGCTGCGAAGTCTCGGGGGGAGGGCGAAACATATGGAGACCGAGTCGGAGCCGTACGTCCGTCTTGCGTCCCTGCGACAGCTGCACCAGGTCATGGCCGACATGAACACGGCGCGCAGCCTCGCGGACACCTTGCAGACAGTCGCCGACGGCGTGGTAACGGCACTCGGGTACGAACTGGCGTGCGTCAATCTCGTGCGCCCCGACGGCGATCTCGTGGTCGCCGCTTTCTCCGGCAATCCGGCCGCCGAGGCGCTCATCACCGGCCGGGTCGGCTCGCGCGACTCCTGGGACCGACGCCTGGGCATGGGCGAGACCTGGGGCGACCTGATCTTCATACCCCACACCGAGGGCTGGATCCTCGACGACGACGACGTCCCGCAGTGGTACACCGACGGGCCCGCGCCGCGCTTCGAGGACGAATGGCACCCCTCGGACCGGCTCTTCGCGCCCATGTACACGCCCGCGCCCCCGGGCAGCGGCGGCCCGTGCGGCGAGCTGATCGGCGTTCTGTCCGTGGACCGGCCGCGCAACGGCCGACGGCCCGGCGCGTGGGGCCGTGAAGCGCTGCAGATGTACACGTTCCAGGCCGCCATCGCCATCAGCAACGCACGTCTACGCGCGAATATGCAGCGGGCACTGGTCAGACTCGAACGCGAGCAGCAGGCCCTGCGCGCCAGTGAGGAAAGCTTCCGGCAGGCCTTCGAGTACGCCCCCTCCGGCATGGCGATAGCCGAGATGGGCGGCGACCAGCACGGGCGGATACTCCGGACCAACGACGCCCTCTGTCGGCTGCTGGGCCGCCCCGCCTCCGCGATGCGCCGCTACGCGTTCTCCGACCTCGTCCACCCCGAGGACATAGGCACCCTGCTCCGCACCTCCGCGGAGGGCGGCCGTGCCGAACTGCGACTGGGCCGCCGGGACGGCACCTACGTCTGGGTCAGCCTGCGCAACTCCGTCGTCGCCGACGCGGCCGACGGGCCCCGCTTCCTCCTCACCCACGTCGAGGACATAGAGGACCGCAAGCGCCGCGAGCTCCAGCTCGCCCACCGCGCCTCGCACGACTCCCTCACCGGCCTGCCGAACTCCGCCGAACTGCGCTCGCGCCTGGCCGCCCGGCTCTGTCAGCGCCCGCAGTCCACCCACCCCGCGGCCGTCGACGCCATGGACACGGCCTACGGCCACGCCGCCTTCGACGCCAACGGCCACGGCTTCGACTACCGGCCCGGCGGGTCCGAGTCCTTCGACGGCTACGACCACCATGTGCACACCGCCGCCCCCGAAGAGGGCGTCGACGACGGCGCGAAGGGGCTCGCGGTCCTCTTCTGCGACCTCGACGGCTTCAAGTCGATCAACGACCGGTTCGGGCACAACGCGGGCGACGCGGTCCTCATCGAGGTCGCCCGCCGGCTCTCCCGCCAGGTCCGGGACGGCGACACGGTCGCCCGGCTCGGCGGCGACGAGTTCGTGATCCTCGCCGACGGCCTCGGCCGCGCCGACGCCGCCGACCTCGCCGTACGCCTGCGCAACGAGATCATCCAGCCGATCCGCGCCGAGGGCCGGGCCGTGCGGGTGGGGGCCAGCTTCGGCATCGGCTGGGCGCATTGCGGGATGACCGCGGACGAAGTGCTGAAGTCCGCCGACGAACGGATGTACGTCGAGAAACGATCTCGTCCCAAACAGCACAGACGCGCGGGATGAGTCCCAGGTCAGTGGCACTGTGCGAGCCGAGTCACCTGTTTGGGGCAGCTGGAGCGGGTAGGCTCGCCCTTCTGAACCGCCATTCTGACCCCGCATTGCATCAGCCCCGCACCTGTTGAGGAGTACGAAGGGATGACGCCCGGCAATAACGGCGCGAGCACGCCCGAGGACGACGACCCGTTCGGCTACCTCTACGCCGACGGCCAGGCCAACGGCGCGCAGCCGCCCTCCGGCGGTGGCTACGGCTACCCGAACTCGGTCAGCCGGGTGCGTGCGGTCGGCGAGCGCAAGTACGGACAGCAGCAGCCGCAGCAGCAGACCGCTCAGTACGGGCAGTACGGACAGCCGCCGACGGTCCCGCAGCAGCAGGGCGCGTACGGCCAGCCGAACGCGAACTACGCGGCGCCCGAGAACTTCGGCGGGCCCCCCACGGGCCGGCAGCAGCCGACGCCCGGCGGCGGCGGTCGCGGCCGTGGCCCCAACACCAAGGGCCTGCTGATCGGCGCGGTCGCGGTGGTCGCCGCCGTCGTGATCGGCATCGCGGTGGCCATGGCCAACGGCGACTCCGACACCGGCGACAACGACAGCGCCGGCGGCCAGACCTCCTCCGCCCCCTCGGCCTCCGAGAGCGCCTCGCCCAGCGCGTCGTCCACCGGCGAGGAGGAGACGGCCGAACTGCCGACGATCGACGCCAAGGCGCTGAGCCTGGGCGGCTCGGCCGCGCTGGCCTCCGACGTCGAGGGCGCGGACGCCGCCGGCGGCACCTATGTCGGCAACCTCAACCAGGTCGGCAACTCCGTCACCTGGACGGTCAACGGCATCCCGTCGAAGGGCACTTACACCCTGTTCGCGCACTACAGCGCGGCCGGCGAAGACCAGTCGATGACGCTCACGGTCAACGGCAAGACCTTCGGCAGCAAGTTCAATCTGGGCAACTTCGCCCATGCCGCGGACGGCGACTTCGCCAAGGGCTGGACGAAGACCTACTCGTGGCCCACGCTCACCAAGGGCACCAACACGATCTCGATCTCCTGCCAGGACGGCGACAAGTGCAACGTCCTGCTCGACCAGCTGTATCTGAAGGCGGGTCAGGTCAAGAACTGAGCCGTCGGGTTCAGGCCGCCGTGGCCTCGCCCGTCACCCTGATCCGGCCGAGCAGCTCCTCGTAGCCGGCGCGGTCGAACTCGCCCGCCACCGGGGCCAGTACGGTCGCCGCGGACAGGGCCAGCGCGCGGGCCAGGCGGTCCGGCCACGGCAGGCGTTCGACCAGGCCGGAGAGCAGGCCCGCCGAGGCCGAGTCGCCGGCGCCCGTCGGGTTGCCGTGGATCCGGGCGGGCGGGACGGCCCGCCAGCGGCCCTCCGGGGTCGCCGCGACCAGCCCCTCGGCCCCGAAAGAGGCCACCACGGACTGCGCGCCGCGCCGACGGGCGTCCTGAGTGGCGCGCAACGGCTCGTGCGAGCCGGTGAGTTCGGCCAGTTCGTCGGCGTTGGGCTTGACGATGTCCGGGCGGGCGGCGATCCCCCGGCGCAGCGGCTCCCCGCTCGCGTCCAGCAGGACGGGTGTCCCCGCGGCCCGTGCCGTCCGCACCAGCCCCGCGTACGCGCCCACCGGCACCCCCGGCGGCAGGCTGCCGCACAGGGCCACCGCGTCGGCGTCGGCGACCAGCACCTCGTACGCCTCCTGGAAGGCGGACCACTCGGCCGGTGCGATGACCGGGCCGGGCTCGTTGAGCTGGGTCGTGTCCCCGGTGCGGGCGTCGACGACAGCGACCGTGCGGCGGGTGGCCCCGGCGACCGGCACGAGCGCGTCCACCACCCCTGCCGTGCGGGTGAGTTGATCCTGCACGACCCGGCCGGTGGCGCCGCCCGCGAAACCGGTGACCGTCACCTCGTGGCCGAGGGCGGCGAGCACCCGGGCGACGTTCAGCCCCTTCCCGCCGGGCCGTTCCGTCACGTCCGTCACCCGGTGCGAGGCGTGGGGCCGCAGGGACGGCACGTGATAGGTGATGTCGAGAGCGGTGTTCAGCGTGACGGTGAGGATCACTGGGCCGACCTCCCTCGACTGCCGGCGTTCGCCGTGCGTTTGCGTACGTCTGGTTGTGCGCTGCCGTGCTTGCGTACTTCTGGAGGCCTGATCATGCCAAAAGGACGGTGGCTGGCCCAGTCCTCGGGTCAGCCACCGTCCCTGTGTGGACGGACGTTTCAGGCCAGTTGGGGATCCACCACCCAATCCCCCTTGCGCATCACGCCCTTGAGCTCGAAGTTCTCGTCCAGCAGGACCAGGTCGGCGTCCTTGCCGGGTTCCAGGGAGCCGATCCGGTCGTCCATGCCCAGCAGACGGGCCGGGTTGGCGGACAGGGCCGCGACCACGTCCTCCACCGGGAGCCGGTCGATCGTCACCGCCCGCTGGAAGGCGCGGTCCTGGGTGAGGGTGGAGCCCGCGATCGAGCCGCCCTCCACCAGCCGGGCCACACCCTCGCTGACCTCGACCTCCAGCGGGCCGAGCAGATAGCGGCCGTCGCCGAAACCGGCCGCGTCCATGGCGTCGGTGATGAACGCGACCCGGCCCGCGCCCGCGTGACGGAACGCCAGCTCCAGAGCGGCGGGGTGGACGTGCGTGCCGTCGTTGATCAGCTCGACCGTCACCCGCTCGTCCTCCAGCAGGGCGGCGATGGGGCCGGGGGCGCGGTGACCGAGTGACGGCATCGCGTTGAAGAGGTGGGTGGCGACGGTGGCTCCGGCCTCGATGGCCTGAACCGTCTGCTCGTACGTCGCGTCCGTGTGCCCGACGGCGGCGATCACGCCGTGCTCGGCGAGCAGCCGTACGGAGTCCAGGCCGCCGGGGAGCTCCGTGGCCAGGGTGACCATCTTCGCCCGGCCGCGCGCCGCGTCGATCAGCTTGCGCACCTCCGCCGGATCCGGGTCGCGCAGCAGCGCCTCGGAGTGCGCGCCCTTGCGGCACGGCGAGATGAAGGGGCCCTCGAAGTGGATGCCGGCCAGGTCGCCCTGCTCGGCCAGCTCGCTCAGCAGACCGGCCTGGCGGACGAGGACGTCCATGTCGTCGGTGACGGTCGAGGCGACGACGGTGGTGGTGCCGTGCAGCCGGTGGGTGTGGATGGCCTTCTGGACGTCCTCGGCCGTCCCGGAGAAGGAGGCTCCGCCGCCGCCGTGGTTGTGCAGGTCGATGAAGCCGGGGACCAGCCAGTGGCCGGACACGTCGAGTTCGTGTCCGCCAGGGGTGGCGTCGGCGGTGATTCTGGTTCCGTCGATCGCTACGCGGCCGTTGGGGATCGTGCCCGTGGGGAGTACCACCCTCGCGCCGGTCAGTACCTGCGGGTGCGTCGTGGCTTTTTGCGCAGTTCCCCGCGCCCCTGGAGGGGTGGCCATCAGGGTGTTACCTCCATACCGTCAGTCGTCTTGAGGAGATCCCAGGCCAGTAGGCCTGCGCCCAGGCAGCCGGCGCTGTCGCCCAGGGCTGCCGGGACTGTCTCCGGGAGTTTTTGGAAGGTCACCCGGCGGCGGAGTGCTTCGCGTAGTGGTGTGAACAAGGTTTCCCCCGCCTCCGCCAGGCCGCCACCGATGACGAGGACGCGTGGGTCCAGCAGGGTGAGTGCGGTGACCAGGCCGTCGGCGAGGGCGTCCACGGCCCCCTGCCAGACCCGGACGGCGTTCGGGTCGCCGGACGCGACGGCCTTCGCGCAGTCCGCGGCGTCCGCCTCCGGGTCCCCGCAGGCCGCCGCCCAGGCCTCGCTCACCGCGGCGGCCGACGCGAACCGCTCCAGACAGCCGTGCTGCCCGCACGGACACGGGGTCCCGCCGGGCCGTACGACGATGTGGCCGATCTCGCCCGCGAAGCCGTGCGCCCCCGCCTCCACCCGGCCTTCGACGCCGATCGCGCCCGCGATGCCGGTGCCCAGGGCCACGAACAGGAACCGGTCCGCGCCCCGGCCCGCGCCGATCCGGCCCTCGGCGAGGCCGCCGGTGCGCACATCGTGGCCGAGGGCGACCGGGACGCCGAGCCTGGCGGTGAGCAGCTGGCGCAGCGGTACGTTCCGCCAGCCCAGGTTGGCCGCGTAGGAGGCGACGCCGTTCGCCTCGTCGACGATGCCGGGGACGGCGACGCCGGCGGCGGATGCGGGCTCGCCGAACTCCTCGACGCCGTGTTCGTGCAGGTCGGCGGCGAAGTCGAGGATGCCGGCGACCACCGCGTCGGGGCCGCGCTCACGGCCGGTGGCTCGGCGGGCCCGGTGCAGCAGCGCGCCGTCCGCGCCGACCAGGGCGGCCTTCATCCCGGTGCCGCCCACGTCCAGGGCGATGACATGTCTCACCGGAACAGTGTGGACCTAGGACCCGCGAGAGGTCTAGTCCACTTACCGGTCTTGGAGATAGTGTGCGCGCCAAGGCCCGCAAGAGGTCTAGTCCAATTGCGTGGTGTAGACCTTACTCCGGATAACGGATCCATTGGTATGAACATTCAGTTTGGGATGAGTGGACGAGTCATGGAGAGCGGTTCGGTGCAGCGGGCACGAAAGTCAGGGACCATCGCGGCGGCGTCCGCCCTCGGCATGGCGGCGGTCCTGGCCGGCTGCGGGCTGACCGGAGGCTCCGACGACGTCACCCTGAGACTCGTCGCCGCCGACTACGGCGACAGCAGCGCCAACAGCTCCGAGAAGTACTGGGACAAAGTCGTCACGGCCTACGAGAAGGAGCACCCCGGCGTCACCGTCGAGGTGACCGTGTACTCCTGGAACGACGTCGACGCCAAGGTCAAGGCGATGGTCGACGCGGGCGAGGCCCCCGACATGGCCCAGATCGGCTCGTACGCCGACTACGCGGCCGACGACCTGCTCTACAAGGTCGGCGACGTCCTCTCCATCCCCGTCGAGGCCGACTTCGTGTCCCAGCTCGCCAACGCGGGCGAGGTGCGCGGGATCCAGTACGGCATGCCGTTCGCCTCCTCCACGCGCCTGCTGTTCTACAACAAGACCCTCTTCGCGAAGGCCGGGCTCACCCCGCCGACCACCTGGGCCGAGCTGGCCAAGGACGCGAAGGCGCTCAAGGACGAGGGCGTGAAGTACCCGTACGCCCTGCCCCTGGGCTCCGAGGAGGCGCAGGCCGAGACCCTGCAGTGGCTGCTCAGCGGCGGGGGCGGCTACTCCCAGACCGTCAGCAGCTACAGCATCGACTCCGTCGAGAACGTCGACACCTTCAACTGGCTGAAGAACGACCTGGTCGGCAAGGGCCTGACCGGGCCGGTCGCGCCCGGCAAGCTCAACCGGGCCACCGCGTTCACCGCGTTCGCCGCCGGCGAGGTGGGCATGCTCAACGGGCACCCCTCGCTGATGAAGGCGGCCGAGGCCAAGGGCGTCGAGTTCGGCATGGTGCCGATGCCCGGCCTCGACGGCCCGAGCAAGGTCTCCATGGGCGTCGCCGACTGGATGACCGCGTTCAAGCAGAACGGGCACGGCGAGCAGATCGGGGACTTCCTCGACTTCGTCTACAGCGAGGAGAACGTGCTCGACTTCTCCCGCGAGTACGACCTGCTGCCGGTCACCAACTCCGCCTCCCAGGTGATGGGCGCGGCCAAGGAGGACGCCGACCTCAAGCCGTTCCTGGAGGAACTCCCGCTCTCCGAGTCCTACCCCGTCGGGCGGACCTCCTGGGCGAAGGTCAGCGCGGAGATCAAGAAGCGGATCGGCCAGGCCGTCACCGCGAACGGCAACCCGGCCGATGTGCTGGGCGAGCTCCAGACCACGGCCACGACGCTGGACAGCGCCTCGGGAGAGTGAGCCGACCGGGTCGAGTGTCAGTCGTGCGCGTTACCTTGCGGGTATGGAGCAGCGAGCGGACGAGGCGGAGGACGCGGGCGGGCTGGGGGCGCTGGAGCGCAGCATCCTCGCCCTGGAGCGGCGCGGGTTCTCCGGGCCCGGCGTGAAGGAACGGGCGATACGCGAGGAACTCGACCTGTCCCCGGTCCGCTACTACCAGCTCCTCAACGCCCTCCTCGACGACACCCGGGCACTGGCCCACGACCCGGTCACGGTGAACAGACTGAGAAGGGTGCGGGACACCAGGCGAGCCGATCGCTGACACGTGGAGTCCGACGCGCGGCGTCCGGCGCGTGGATATCGTCGCCGTATGGGCATCCACGCACCCACCACCGCAGCCGGACGCACCGCACTCGACGCGATCCTCGCCGAACCCTCCCGCACCCTCGTCGCCCTCGACTTCGACGGCACCCTCGCCCCGATCGTCGAGAACCCCGAGGACGCCCGGGCGCACCCCGACGCCGTGCCCGCGCTCGCGGCCCTCGCACCGAAGATCGCGGCCGTGGCCGTCGTCACGGGGCGGCCCGCCGAGGTCGCCGTACGGCACGGCGGGTTCGCCGGGGTGGCGGGGCTCGCGCAGCTCACCGTCCTCGGGCTCTACGGCGCCGAACGCTGGGACGCGCGCACCGGCGCCCTGACCGCCCCCGCCCCGCACCCGGGAGTCGCCGCCGTCCGCGCCGAGCTCCCGCAGGTCCTGGCGGCGGCCGGGGACCTGCCGGGCGTGTGGGTGGAGGAGAAGGCCGGCCAGGCCGTCGCCGTCCACACGCGTCGCGCCGCCGATCCCCAGGCCGCGTTCGAAGCGCTGCGCGCACCCCTCGGCGACCTCGCAACCCGGCACGGACTGATCGTCGAGCCCGGCCGGATGGTCCTGGAGCTGCGCCCGCCGGGCATGGACAAGGGCATGGCCCTGCTGGAGCACGTCCGTGAGACCGGCGCGCGGAGCGTCCTGTACGCCGGTGACGACCTCGGCGACCTCCCCGCCTTCGCCGCCGTCGAGCGACTGCGCGCCGACGGCGTCCCCGGGCTGCTGGTGTGCAGCGGCAGCACCGAGGTCGGCGAACTCGCCGGGCGCGCGGACCTCGTCGTCGACGGGCCCGCCGGGGTCGTGGCGCTGCTGCGGGAGCTGGCCGCTCAGCTCGGCTGAACCCCGGGAGCCTCCCGCAGGGCGTTCAGCTGGTCCAGGAACCACTGGGCCGGGGGGAGCGCGGTCGCCGCCGCGGACAGCCGCTTCGTGCGCTCGGCCCGCTCCTCCGGTTTCATGGTCAGCCCTTCGTACAGGGCCCGGGCGGTCTCCAGGACGTCGTACGGGTTGACGACGAGCGCGTCCTCGCCCAGTTCCCAGTAGGCCCCCGCCTCCCGGGACAGCACCAGGGCGCAGCCCTCGTCGGAGACGACCGGGACCTCCTTGGCGACCAGGTTCATACCGTCGCGGATGGGGTTGACCAGGGCGACGTCCGCGAGGCGGTAGGCGGCGAGGGAGCGGGCGAAGTCGTCCTTGAGGTTCAGCAGGACCGGCGTCCAGCCGGGCGTGCCGTACGCGGAGTTGATCTCGTCCGTCAGGCGCTGCACCTCGGCCATGTAGTCCCGGTAGACGGCGAGGTCCTGGCGGGAGGGGTAGGCGAACGCCACGTGGACGACCCGCTCGCGCCACTCGGGATGGTCGTCGAGCAGCTGCCGGTAGGCCAGCAGGCCGCGCACGATGTTCTTGGACAGCTCGGTGCGGTCGACGCGGACGATCGCCTTCCGGTCCGTGCCGCCGATCTCCTCGCGCAGGGCGGCGATCCGTTCCTCGACGTCCGGCCGGTGCGAGCGCTCCCGCAGGAAGTCGGCGTCGGCCCCGAGCCCGTGCACACCGACCTGCGTCTTCCCCGGCCCCCCGGCGAACTCCGCACAGCACGCGGTGAACGCGTCCGCCCAGCGGTGGGTCAGGAAGCCCAGGCGGTCCGCGCCGAGCATGCCGCTCAGCAGCTGTTCCCGGATGTCCGCGGGCAGCAGGCCGAAGTAGTCCGTGGGGGCCCACGGCGTGTGGGAGAAGTGCGCGATCCGCAGGTCGGGGCGGAGTGCCCGGAGCATCCCCGGGACCAGGCACAGGTGGTAGTCCTGGACGAGGACGGCCGCGCCGTCCGCCGCCTCCTCCGCCAGCGCCTCCGCGAACGCGTGGTTGTACGTCTCGTACGAGGCCCACTGGCGGCGGAACTCCGCGTCGAAGACCGGTTCCAGCGGGGTCTGGTAGAGCAGGTGGTGGATGAACCACAGGACCGAGTTCGCGATGCCGTTGTACGCGTCGGCGTGCACATCGGCCGGGATGGGCAGCATGCGCACGCCCTCCTCGCCGACCCCGCGCCGGACCGCCTCCCGGTCGCCGTCGGACAACGCCGAGCACACCCACAGCGCGCCCGCGTCCGGCCCGATGGCCGACAGGCCGGAGACCAGCCCGCCGCCGCCGCGTTTCGCGCGCAGCGAGCCGCCCTCGTCGACCGTGTACGAGACCGGGCCGCGGTTGGACGCGACCAGGACCTGAGCAGCTCCACCGGTGGTAGCCATAGACCTCAACCTAGCCCGCTCCGGAAACGCTCAAACGTACGGTCGCCCTGTGTGGCCAGGACGTATACAACGGGTGTGCGGTGTTACGCGACCTTGCGGGACTGGTACTCCGCGATCTCCGCCATCGGCGGCCGCTCCTCGGTGTCCACGGAGTAGGTGCGCGGTTCGAAGCCGTCCGGGCTGCGTTCGAACTGGGTGAGGGAGGGGCGGATCAGATGCCCGCGGGCCAGCCGGAGCTGGGCGGTGCGGTAGATCGCCGCGGCCATCCGGCCGAGGGCCTGACCGTCCTGGTGGCGGTGCTTGCGGACGCCGACGTCGACCTGGGCGAGGGCGTCCAGGCCCACCAGGTGCAGGGCGTCGACCAGCATGCCCAGCTCCACGCCGTAGCCGACCGGGAAGGGCAGCTGCTCCAGCAGGCTGCGGCGGGCCGCGTACTCGCCGCCGAGCGGCTGCACGAACCCGGCCAGCTGCGGCCAGTGCATGTTGAGCAGGGGCCGGGCCATCAGCTCGGTGACCCGCCCGCCCTGGCCGGCCGCGCCGCCCAGCGGACGGTCGTACATGCCCTTGACGAGGTCCACCTCGGGGTCGGTCAGCAGCGGGCCGACGATGCCCGAGACGAAGTCGGAGGAGAACTCCTTCAGATCGGCGTCGATGAAGCAGACGATGTCCCCGCCGGTGACGAGCAGCGAGCGCCACAGGACCTCGCCCTTGCCGGGCACGGCCGGGATGCGCGGCAGGATGTCGTCCCGGTGGACGACCCGGGCTCCGGCCGCCGCGGCGACCTCGGAGGTCCGGTCGGTCGATCCCGAGTCGACGACGACTATCTCGTCGACGAGCGGGACCTGCTGCATGAGGTCGTGGCGGATGATCGCGACGATGTCGCCGACCGTCTCCTCCTCGTTCAGCGCGGGCAGCACCACGGACACCGACTGGTTCGTGGCGCGCTTGGCGGCCAGGATCCGGTGCAGCGGGCGATCGGTCCCCGACCAGGAGCGGGTGGCCAGCCAGCGCTCGACCTCTTCCAGCACGGCGGCTCCTCACATCTCGCGGTTCGGACGACTATCTCAACGATCCTGGGCTTCGGTTACAGTCTTGAACAACGCGGATGACCATCGCATGTCCAAGGTCGTCCACTGTTCAATGAGATCAACGCACTCATTGAGATCAACAACCGAATACCGCTCATCCAGAGGGGCAGAGGGATACGGCCCGATGAAGCCCCGGCAACCCTCCAGCCGGTCTGACCACGTCGTCGTGGTGAGGCTCCCGGCTCGGGAAGGTGCCAAATCCGTCTCACGGCGAAGTGCGTCGTGAGGAAGATGAGGAGAAAGGGCCTCCCCTCACATGGCTGCGCAGAACGTTGCAACCGAATCCACCGTTTCCTCCGCCTCCAGCTCCGCCTCTGCCGTCGACCTCGGTCCGGCCGCGGCGTTGAACTGCCGTGAGTGCGGTCACCGCGTCCCCCTCGGGCCCGTCTTCGCCTGCGAGGAGTGTTTCGGCCCGCTCGAGATCGCGTACGACTTCTCTTCCTACGACACGGAGGAGCTCCGCAAGCGCATCGAGGCGGGACCCGCGAACGTCTGGCGCTACGCGCCCCTCCTGCCGGTCCCGGCCGACGTCGCGGACAAGCCGAACATCAACCCGGGCTGGACCAAGCTCGTCCAGGCCGACAACCTCGCCCGTGAACTGGGCGTCGACGCCGGAAAGCTCTTCGTCAAGGACGACTCCGGAAACCCGACGCACTCCTTCAAGGACCGCGTCGTCGCGCAGGCCATCGAGGCGGCGCGCGCCTTCGGCTTCACCACCCTCTCGTGCTCCTCGACCGGCAACCTGGCCGGCGCCGTGGGCGCCGCGGCGGCCCGCGCGGGCTTCCGCTCCTGCGTGTTCATCCCGCACGACCTGGAGCAGGGCAAGGTCGTCATGGCCGCGGTCTACGGCGGCGAGCTCGTCGGCATCGAGGGCAACTACGACGACGTCAACCGCTTCTGCTCCGAGCTCATCGGCGACCCGGCGGGCGAGGGCTGGGGCTTCGTCAACGTCAACCTGCGGCCGTACTACGCGGAGGGGTCCAAGACCCTGGCGTACGAGATCTGCGAGCAGCTCGGCTGGGAGCTTCCCGACCAGCTGGTCGTGCCGATCGCCTCCGGCTCGCAGCTCACGAAGATCGACAAGGGGCTGCAGGAGCTGATCAAGCTCGGGCTCGTCGAGGACAAGCCGTACAAGATCTTCGGCGCTCAGGCCGAGGGCTGCAGCCCGGTGTCCGTCGCGTACAAGGCGGGGCATGACGTCGTCCGTCCGCAGAAGCCGAACACCATCGCCAAGTCGCTGGCCATCGGCAACCCGGCGGACGGTCCGTATGTGCTCGACATCGCGCGTCGTACCGGCGGTGCGGTGGAGGACGTGACGGACGAGCAGATCGTCGACGCGATCAAGCTGCTGGCGCGGACCGAGGGCATCTTCGCGGAGACCGCCGGTGGAGTGACGGTGGGTGTGACGCGGAAGCTGATCGAGAACGGTCTTCTCGACCCGACGCTCACTACGGTCGTGCTGAACACGGGCGACGGTCTCAAGACGCTCGACGCGGTGGCCGGCACGGGACTGACCGCGACGATTCGGCCCAACCTCGAGTCGTTCCGCGACGCGGGTCTCGGCTAGTCACTGCCCTGCGCCCCCGCGGGGGCGCTCCACCTGACCGGAGGTCGAAAGTCATGAGCGTCACCGTCCGCATCCCCACCATCCTGCGCACCTACACCGGCGGTTCGGCCGAGGTGAAGGCCGAGGGGGCGACCCTCGGCGAGGTCATCGCCGACCTCGAGAAGAACCACACCGGCATCGCCGCCCGCGTTCTCGACGACCAGGGCAAGCTGCGTCGGTTCGTCAACGTGTACGTCAACGACGACGACGTCCGCTTCGAGCAGGGGCTTCAGACGCCGACTCCGGACGGCGCCGGCGTCTCGATCATCCCGGCGGTCGCGGGCGGCTGAGCGGCGGCTGCGCGGCTGCCGAGCGGCGACTGACCGCTGTTCAGTACCCGTTGGTAGTAACCGTCGGTAACAGCGATTACCGAGCGTTCATCGAATTGCCCTCTCCGCGATAGAAGCGGAGGGGGCAATTCAGTGTGGTTGAGCGCGGTACAGTTGGGGAACCCGGTCCGGATCACCGGATCCGGAGCCTTTGATTTCTGCCCCGTGCCCGATAAGAAGCAGCCAAAGTGTGTATACCTTTCGCGGCTTTTGTGGCTTTCGTAGGGCCCGACTTGCCCTGAATTCAGGCGAATTCTCGCCACATTCCGGATCCTTTGCGTCCAGAATTCTCGTCCAAGTGACCTGTTGCAGAGGGCAGTTGGACAGATACATTCAGCCGCGGTCGACGCGTTCCGGCGCACGCCCCCAATCGTTGGGGGGTGAGGTCTGACCCGGATCCGCGAAGTGTGGATCTGTGCAAGGGCCAGTAATAGGGGAGTTAGGCATGGCTCAGGGCACCGTCAAATGGTTCAACGCGGAGAAGGGGTACGGCTTCATCGCGGTCGACGGTGGTGCGGATGTTTTCGTCCACTACAGCGCGATTCAGATGGACGGCTACCGCACCCTGGAAGAGGGTCAGCGGGTCGATTTCGAGATCTCGCAGGGTCAGAAGGGGCCGCAGGCGGACATGGTCCGTCTCGCGACCGGCTGAAGCGCGCGCCGACTGACAGCGTCGTTCTTCTGTACGTCACATCCGAAGGGCTTGTACCTCCTGGGGGGTACGAGCCCTTCGGTGCGTCCGGTGCCTCTCGCGCCCCGCTGGCCGCACCGTTGTTCACCTGCGGATCCTCCCGAGTCGCTTGCACTCGCCCATGCCGAGTGCTAATCATTGGCGTTAGCACTCTGCAGGTGAGAGTGACAAAGAAGGACCGGGTCGGTGAGGCCCGCAGGCCAGGTGGGGCAAGGAACCGCCAGGCCGGCGAGCCGTCCGTCGCGGGCGCCAGCGCGGTCCGGAGCAATCCACCCCAGTCCGGGAGGACCACTTCACATGGCCAAGATCATCGCGTTCGACGAGGAGGCACGGCGCGGCCTCGAGCGCGGCATGAACCAGCTCGCGGACGCCGTGAAGGTGACGCTCGGCCCCAAGGGCCGCAACGTCGTCCTCGAGAAGAAGTGGGGCGCCCCCACGATCACCAACGATGGTGTGTCCATCGCCAAGGAGATCGAGCTCGAGGACCCGTACGAGAAGATCGGCGCCGAGCTGGTCAAGGAAGTCGCGAAGAAGACGGACGACGTAGCCGGTGACGGCACGACGACCGCGACCGTCCTGGCCCAGGCCCTGGTGCGCGAGGGTCTGCGCAACGTGGCCGCCGGCGCCAACCCGATGGCTCTCAAGCGCGGTATCGAGAAGGCCGTCGAGGCCGTCTCCGGTGCCCTGCTGGAGCAGGCCAAGGATGTCGAGACCAAGGAGCAGATCGCTTCCACGGCCTCCATCTCCGCCGCCGACACCCAGATCGGCGAGCTCATCGCCGAGGCGATGGACAAGGTCGGCAAGGAAGGCGTCATCACCGTCGAGGAGTCCCAGACCTTCGGTCTGGAGCTGGAACTCACCGAGGGCATGCGCTTCGACAAGGGCTACATCTCGGCGTACTTCGCCACCGACATGGAGCGTATGGAGGCCGTCCTCGACGACCCGTACATCCTGATCGCGAACTCCAAGATCGCGAACGTCAAGGACCTGCTCCCGCTCCTGGAGAAGGTCATGCAGTCGGGCAAGCCGCTGCTGATCATCGCCGAGGACGTCGAGGGCGAGGCCCTGTCGACCCTGGTCGTCAACAAGATCCGCGGCACCTTCAAGTCCGTCGCGGTCAAGGCCCCGGGCTTCGGCGACCGCCGCAAGGCGATGCTGAACGACATCGCCATCCTCACCGGTGGCGAGGTCATCTCCGAGGAGGTCGGTCTCAAGCTCGAGAACACCTCCCTGGACCTGCTGGGCAAGGCCCGCAAGGTCGTCATCACCAAGGACGAGACGACCATCGTCGACGGCTCCGGCTCCTCGGACCAGGTCGCCGGCCGGGTCAACCAGATCCGCGCCGAGATCGAGAACAGCGACTCGGACTACGACCGCGAGAAGCTGCAGGAGCGCCTGGCGAAGCTCGCCGGCGGTGTCGCGGTCATCAAGGCCGGCGCCGCCACCGAGGTGGAGCTCAAGGAGCGCAAGCACCGCATCGAGGACGCCGTCCGCAACGCGAAGGCCGCCGTCGAGGAGGGCATCGTCGCCGGTGGTGGCGTGGCGCTCATCCAGGCCTCCGCCGTCTTCGAGAAGCTGGAGCTCGAGGGTGACGAGGCGACCGGCGCCAACGCCGTGCGGCTCGCCCTGGAGGCCCCGCTCAAGCAGATCGCCATCAACGGTGGTCTCGAGGGTGGCGTCGTCGTGGAGAAGGTCCGCAACCTCCAGGTCGGTCACGGCCTGAACGCTGCGACCGGCGAGTACGTCGACATGATCGCCGAGGGCATCATCGACCCGGCGAAGGTGACGCGTTCCGCGCTGCAGAACGCGGCCTCCATCGCCGCGCTGTTCCTCACCACCGAGGCCGTCATCGCCGACAAGCCGGAGAAGGCGTCCGCGCCGGCCGGCGGCGGCATGCCGGGCGGTGACATGGACTTCTGATCGACCTCTGGTCGATCGCCTGTCCTTCGGACCGAGGGCGGCACTTCCCGGAAACGGGGGGTGCCGCCCTCGGGCGTTTCAGCCCGCGTACTCCTTCAGTTCCTCGGTGTCGAGGGTGATGCTCACCGGGGGCGGAAGCTCGACGGCGGTGCCCCAGGGGTAGGAGGCGGTCTGCTGGTAGTGGCCGTCCTTGGGGTCGCTGTAGACGACGACGCTGTTGTTTTCACGGTCGATGAGGAGGTAGGGAGCAGGGCCGCCGGGCTGTGCACCGGTGTGGGCAGGCCGGCGGTCAGGGCGATGCGGAGTGTCTCCTCCGTGGCCCCGCGCGCGAACCACTCCTCCACGAGCGGAGCGAGCTGCGCGCAGTCGGCGGCGGAGAGGGACAGCGCGGGTGCCGTGCGGCCCAGGGCGGCGAGGAGGATGTGGGCGCGGGAGCGGGTGGGGCGACGGTCCGGGTCCGGTGGCTGTTCCGGCTCCGGTACGTCGCCGCGCGTGAACCTTGTCCACCAGTCGTCGTCCCGTGCGGTACGCGACCACCACGATCGGGTGATCCAGCGGGACTCGCCCGAGTCGGCCTCCAGACGTTCCCGGCCGCGCCTCAAGTGCCGGGCCGCCTGGATCCGGTTGAGCGCCGTGCGAAGCGCGCACTGGCCGTACGGAGTCGTCTTGGCCAGCGTTTTCACCGAGATGTCCGTGCCATCGGGGAGCCGGTCGATGTACGCGGCGATGGCCGCCTCGCGGGGCGGGAGGTGCGCGAAGTCGTGATGGGTGCGGCGGAGTTGGCCCGGTGCGGAGCGCTTTCCGTAACCCGGATTGGCCATCGGGTGCGGGGATGCGTGCACGGGCGGGAGGTCGGCACTAAGCTTGGCGTCAGCCACGGATCGACCACTGCTTTCGATCTTGTAGGTCAGGCCCCCGCAGGTGTTGGTAGCACCTGGCGGGGGCTGTTTCGTTATGCGCACGCTAGAGCGTGGTGACCTTCCGTGGCAGGTCGGTCGCTCCGCGTCAACTCGCCGGGTGGGAGGGTGGGTTGACGCCCTCCACCCGTTCCTTGCAAACAGGGCTCGGAGCTGGATGCTTGAGCCTCGGGGCGGTTGCGGGGGCTGATCTCACCCGCGCCAGTCGGCGGCCCCAGTTCTGGGCCGGGGCTTCGATGCAGCGGTAGGTCAGTGCGCTCAGGGGGAGCAGCGCCGCGAAGAACGCCGCTTCGAGCAGGAGGTTGTCGTGGGGCCGACGGCCGATCGTGGCGTCGGTCACCGCCAGCAGGGCCGGGTGCACGAGGTAGAGCGAGTAGCTGATCGTGCCCAGTGCCAGCAGCGCGCGCGGTATGCGCCGGTTGCGCAGCGCCAGGCCGATGCCGAAGGTGAGGACGGCCAGGAGGAAGGCCGTGATCCAGCCGCGCTGGGTGGCATGGGTTCCGTCACCGTGCCAGGACGCGCTCGCCACCGCGCAGCCGATCACGAGGACGGCCGTGGCGGCCGCGTACCGCCAGGTGGTCCGGCCGTGTTCGGCTCGGTGGACGACCGTGCCGAGGAACATCACCGCGAGGATGACCAGGCCCTCCCACAGGGGGACCGTGCCGTTGAGGGCGACCAGGGCCAGTGCCAGCAGCCCGCCCAGGACGCCTCCGAAGACCTGCAGCACCCGGGAAGCGGAACTCGCGCAGCAGACGGCGAGCAGCAGGGCGACCGCGGTGAAGGCGATCAGGGAGCCGGTGCCGAGCCGGTCGGACAGGGCGGAGGCGGGGAGTGCGACCCCCGCCGCCGCACTCGCCGCGGCCAGTACCGCCAGGGTCGCCGAGACCGCTGCCGACCGCTGGTGCCGGCGGACCGTGAACAGGGCGACGACCAGCAGATAGAAGGCCATCTCGTAGGAGAGCGTCCACAGGACGAGCAGGAGGTTGGGCGTTCCCAGCAGCTCCTGGAGGAGGGTGGCGTGGGCGGCGGCCGCCGTCAGCGGGCTCTGGCCGCCGAAGTCGGTGCGCAGCTCCGCGAAGCCCAGCAGTTGCGCGGTCAGGACCGCTGCCACGACGGCCGTGGCCAGCGGGTACACGCGGAACAGCCGGCCGATCCAGAACGTCCGGACGCAGCCTCGGCGCTCCAGCGACGCCGGGATGATGTAGCCGCTGACCAGGAAGAACACCATGATGCCGTAGCGGCTGGTGTTGAACTCCGGCATCAGGGCCTGCCGTGTCTCAGCCATGAAGGCGTACGCCGAGTGGTCGAACACGACGACGAGCGCCGCGATCCCGCGCAGCGCGTCCAGCCAGCCCAGCCGCGACATGCCACCCCTACCGCCCGCCGCCGCCCGGTCCCGGTGAGCGGGTGATCGCGAGGAAGAGGAAGACAACAGGGAGGGGGAACGGGAAGCGGAACGGGAACTTCCCGTTTCAGCATAAAACAGTTCAATGGATCTCATGCTCCTCTTCACGTGGGAGCGCTCCCCCCTGTTCATGTGCGCCGGCCGCGTCCGTGGGTGGCCGGGATCACAGGGCGTATCCCGCGCGGGCCGGAATGCGGGCGGGGGCGGGGGAGTTTCCGTTGCAGAGGCACTTGATGCATGTGCACATACCAGTCGGTCCATCGTCCCCGTCAAGAGGAGCCCCCCACGTGAGCGTCAGCCAGCCCGTTCCCGCCTCCGCCCCCGAGCGCGCCGCCGAGATCCTCTCCCGGCCGGTCTCCATCAACGGACTGACCGTCCCGAACCGCATCGCCATGGCGCCCATGACCCGTATGTTCTCGCCGGACGGCATTCCCGGCGAGGACGTGGCGTCGTACTACTCCCGGCGCGCCGCGGCCGGTGTCGGTCTGATCGTCACCGAGGGGACGTACGTCGGGCACGAGTCCGCCGGGCAGAGCGACCGGATTCCCCGGTTCCACGGCGAGGAGCAGCTCGCGGGCTGGGCGAAGGTCGCCGAGGCCGTGCACGCGGGCGGCGGGACGATCGTGCCGCAGCTGTGGCACATCGGCATGGTGCGCAAGCAGGGTGAGCCGCCGTACGCGGACGCTCCGGCCGTCGGCCCCTCCGGCCTGCGCCTCGACGGCACCGAGGGCGCCGGCAAGGCGATGACCCAGCGCGACCTGGACGACGTCATCGGCGCGTTCGCCGAGGCCGCGGCCGCCGCCGAGCGCATCGGCTTCGACGGCGTCGAGCTGCACGGCGCCCACGGCTATCTGCTCGACCAGTTCCTGTGGGCCGGCACCAACCGCCGGACCGACGCCTACGGCGGCGACCACGTGGACCGTGCGAAGTTCGCCGCCGAGATCGTGGCCGCCGTCCGCGAGACCGTCTCGGCCGAGTTCCCGATCATCTTCCGCTACTCGCAGTGGAAGTCGGAGGCCTACGACGCTCGGCTCGCCGAGACCCCCGAGGAGCTGGAGGCCATCCTCGCCCCGCTCGCCGCGGCCGGCGTCGACGCCTTCCACGCCTCCACCCGCCGTTACTGGCTCCCGGAGTTCGACGGCTCCGACCTCAACCTCGCGGGCTGGACGAAGAAGCTCACCGGCCGTCCGGCCATCACCGTGGGCTCGGTCGGCCTCGACGGCGACTTCATCAAGGGCTTCGCGGGCGAGGGGTCCCCGGTCAAGGGCATCGACGACCTCCTCGACCGGCTGGAGCGCGACGAGTTCGACATGGTGGCCGTCGGGCGTGCGCTGCTCCAGGACCCGGAGTGGGCCGCCAAGGTCCTCGGCGGCCGGGTCGACGAGCTGAAGCCGTACGACGCGGCCGCGCTGAAGACCCTCAGCTGAACCCTGAGGTCCGGAGCCGTCGATCTCTCTGATCTGCGGCTCAACTGCTGTGTAGTGTCTGGGAGATGAGGATTCTCCATCTCTCGGACACCCACATCGGGCGCACCGACGGCCCCGAAGGCCGGCGCGTCGACGCCACCGACTCCCTGCGGCTCATCCTCGACGAACTCCGCCACCAGCGGGACGTGGACGTGGTCGTCGTCACCGGCGACCTGGCCGACGCCGGCGCAGTGGAGGAGTACCTGATCGTGCGCGAGCTCGTCGGCGGGTTCGCGCGCTCGCTGGACGCGCCCGTCCTCTACACCACCGGCAACCACGACGAGCGGTCCGCCTTCACAAAGGTGCTCGGCAACGGGCACGCGGACGCCGTGCTGGAGTACCCCGGCGCCGAGCGGGCCGCCGTCAGCACCGTCGACGGCTGGCGGCTGGTCACCCTGGACTCGCTGGTGCCGGGGAAGGTGTACGGCCGGCTCGGCGCGGGTCAACTGGACTGGCTGCGGGACGTGTTGAGCACACCGGCCGAGCACGGCACCGTCCTCGCCTTCCACCACCCGCCGATCGCTCTCGGCGTCTCGGCCACCCAGCAGGTCTTCGGGCTCCGGGACCCGGAGGTGCTGGCGGAGGCGATCCGGGGGAGTGACGTACGGGCCGTCCTGACCGGGCACTTCCACCTTCAGCTGTGCGGCTTCCTGGCGTCGGTGCCGGTGTGGGTGACGCCCGGGGTCGTCAACCGCATCGACCTGGCCACCGCGCCCGGCACCGAGCGGGCGGTGCGGGGCGCGTCCGCGTCCCTGGTGGAGCTGGGCGGGGCGACCGGGCCGATCTTCCACACCCTCCACGCGCGGGATCCGCGGGCCCACGAGACCGTCTACGAACTGGACGAGGAGCGGACTCGGGAGATCATCGCGCGGCACGGCTGAGAGCGGGCTGAGCACGGCTGAGCAGGGCTGAAGGCGGGTGGGTGCGGCCGAGTCATTCGGTGCGGGCACCGCCGTGGCAGGTTTCGCTTGCTTAACTCAATCAATCTGCATAAGCTTGCTTGAGTCAAGCAGTTCAAACCCCTCGCGCATCCGACGGAGGCCCTGTCATGTCCGACGCCCTTGCCCGACCCGCTGCGGCGGGAACATCCGCCCCACCGAGGTCGAACGCCGTGGTGGCGGTGCTGGCCCTGGCCGGGATCGTCGTCTCGCTGATGCAGACGCTGGTCATCCCGATCGTCCCCGAGCTGCCCAAGCTGCTGGACGCGCCCGCTTCCGACACCGCCTGGGCGGTCACCGCCACCCTGCTCGCCGCCGCCGTGGCCACCCCGGTCGTGGGACGCCTCGGCGACATGGTCGGCAAGCGGCGGATGCTACTGGTCAGCATCGTGCTGCTGGTGACCGGCTCGGTGGTCTGCGCCCTGGCCGACTCGCTCGTGCCGATGATCGTCGGCCGCGCCCTGCAGGGCCTGTCGGCCGCCGTGGTGCCGCTGGGCATCAGCATCCTGCGGGACACGGTCCCCGCCGAGAAGCTCGCCGGTTCGACGGCGGTGATGAGCGCCTCCCTCGGTGTCGGCGGCGCGCTCGGTCTGCCCACCGCCGCGTTCATCGCGGACCGCTGGGACTGGCACATCCTCTTCTGGACCTCCGCGGCCCTCGGCGTCGTGTCTCTTCTGCTCGTCCTGATGTTCGTCCCGGAGTCGAAGAACCGGGTCGGCGGACGCTTCGACCTCGTGGGCTCGCTCGGGCTCTCGGCCGGTCTGATCACGCTGCTGCTGGCCGTGTCCAAGGGCGCCGACTGGGGCTGGACCTCCGGTACGACGCTGGGCCTGGGCGTCGCCGCCGTCGTGATCCTGGGAGCCTGGGGCGTCTGGGAGCTCAAGGCCAAGCAGCCGCTGGTCGATCTGCGCACCACCGCCAAGCCCCAGGTGCTCTTCACCAACCTCGCCTCGATCGCCCTCGGCTTCTCGATGTTCGCCATGTCCCTGGTCCTGCCCCAGCTGCTGCAGCTGCCCGAGCAGACCGGCTACGGCCTGGGCAGGTCGATGCTGACCGTCGGCCTGGTGCTGGCCCCGCAGGGTCTGGTCATGATGGTGATGTCGGCCGCGTCCGCCAAGATCACCAAGGCCAAGGGGCCCAAGGTCACCCTGATGATCGGCGCGCTGATCGTCGCCTCCGGCTACGGGCTGAACATCCTGCTCATGTCCGAGGTGTGGCACCTGATCCTGGTGTCCTGCATCATCGGCGCCGGCGTCGGCTTCACCTACGGCGCCCTCCCGGCCCTGATCATGGGCGCGGTCGACCCCTCCCAGACGGGCGCGGCCAACAGCCTCAACACCCTGATGAGGTCCCTGGGCACCAGCTTCGCCAGCGCCATCGCCGGTGTGATCCTCGCCCAGATGACCACCGACTTCGGCGGGTACGCGCTGCCCTCCGAGAACGGCTTCAAGGTCGTCATGGCCATCGGCGCGGGAGCGGCCCTGCTGGCCTTCCTCCTCGCCACGTTCATCCCGAAGCGGAAGGCCGTCGCGGCCGAGCCCGCGGCGACGGACGAGGTCGAGGAGGCCGCGCCGGTGCGGGCGTGACCGACTGACCTGCAAGCGGCGGCCGTCACCCACACGAGGGGTGACGGCCGCTTCCGGCACTTTCGCCGACCACGGCCCGTTCCACGAGCAGCCGCACCTGAACTGCCGTCCTTGAGCAACTGCCCTTGAGCAGTCGTCCTTCCAGGAGTGATCGATGACGACACCCGCCGCCCCCGACACCCCCGACATCCCCGCGTCCGCCGAACAGCTTGTGGTGCAGACCGCCGCCGGAGCCGTGCGCGGTCGCCGTGAGGAGGACCTCGCGGTCTTCCGCGGGATGCCCTTCGCCGCACCCCCGGTCGGCGAGGCCCGCTTCCAGGCTCCCCGTCCGCCCCACCCGTGGGACGGCGTCCGCGATGCGCACGCCTTCGGCCCGCCGCCTCCGCAGGAGGCGGGCATCCAGGGCCGGACGGGAGTGCTGGACGCGCCTACGGGTGACGACTGGCTGACGGTCAACGTCTGGACCCCGGACGTCGGGTCGCAGTCGCCGTCGGCGGGTCGGCCGGTGATGGTGTGGATCTACGGGGGCGCCTACAAGCTCGGTCACTCCGGCAGCCCCGGCTATGACGCGCAGCATCTCGCCCGCGCCGGGGATCTGGTCATCGTCACCTTCAACTACCGGGTGGGGATAGAGGGGTTTGCGCGGATCGAGGGCGCGCCCGCCAACCGGGGGCTGCTCGACCAGGTCGCCGCGCTGGAGTGGGTCCGGGACAACATCGCGGCGTTCGGGGGCGACCCCGGCCGGGTGACCGTCTTCGGCGAGTCGGCGGGCGCCGGTTCGGTGGCCGCGCTGTTGGCCATGCCGAGCGCGCGGGGCCTGTTCGGGCGGGCCATCGCGCAGAGCGTGCCCGGCACCTACTTCTCCGACGAACTGGCCCGCGACCTCGCGACCGAGATCGCCGCGGAGGCGGGTCTGCGTCCGACGGCCGCCGACCTGGCGACGGTGGACCCGCGCAAGCTGACCGAGGCCGGGGCGGCGCTGGGAGCGAAGATGGCGGAGCGGGTGGACCGCTGGGGGCAGGTCGCGCCCACGGTCACCCCGTTCTCCCCCGTGGTCGACGGCGAGATCCTGCCGACGACCCCCTGGCAGGCCCTGGCGGCGGGCGCCGCACGGGAGGTCGAGCTGATCGTCGGTCACAACGCGCAGGAGTTCCGCCTGTTCCTCGCGATGGGCGGCCTGCTGGGCAAGGTGACCGAGGAGCAGGCGACGGCCGCCCTGCGTCTGTTCGCCCCGGGCGGGGGAGCGGAGGGCGAACACGCCTACCGGTCGGCGTTCCCGGAGGCCGACCCGAGCGAGCTGTACGAGCGAGTGCAGTCGGACTGGCTGTTCCACATACCCTCCCTGCACCTGGCCGAGGCTCAGGTGGCGGGCGGCGGCCGGGCCCACGTCTACGAACTGACCTGGCCGGCCCCCGGAGGCGGCGGCGCCCTGGGCGCGTGCCACGGCCTGGACATCCCGCTGCTGTTCGGCACCTACGGGGCGGACCTGGGGAACCTGCTCTTCGCGGGGGTGGAGGTGCCGGCCGAGGCCCGGGCGCTGACGGCGCGCTTCCACACCTCGTGGACGTCCTTCGCGAGGACCGGAGACCCGGGTTGGCCGGCGTACGACAGCGAACGCAGGCTGGTGCAGGTGCTGGACGTGGAGCCGGAGGTGCGCCCGTACCCGGAGGAGACCTCCCGGCGGCTGTGGGAGGGGCACGATTTCCCGCCGCTGCCGTTGATCGGCGGCTGACCGGGCGCTACAGGTTGCCGAGCGGCTCGATGTCGACCTTCACCGGGGTGCCCCAGATCCGCAGCACCTCGTAGTCGGTGAACTCGTGCACGAGCCGGTAGGCCATCGCGGGGCGGGAGCCGCGGCGCAGGGCGTTGATGTACTGCTCGGCCTCGCGCCGGTCCCTCCTGGGCGTTCCGCAGAGGTGCCACTCCTGGCCGTTCCACAGCTCCGCCAGCCAGCGCTGCTGAGGCTGTGGGCGGTCGGCGCGGGTGCCGTAGCGGGAGACGGAGGGGGTGGGGGCGGTGTACGGCGCCTGCGGGGCCGGGCCGTTGAACTCGGCGCGCCGGGCCGACCGGCGGCGGGTCTCGCACAGCAGGCACAGGTCGGCGGCCGCCTCGTCGACCGGACCGTACGGATGCTCGGCGCAGCGGGTGGTGGGCGCGGCGCCGACGACGCTCTCGTCCAGCAGCTCCAGGGCGCGCCGCAGATCGGCCTTGACCTCGTGCAGCTTGGCGTCCGGGGTGTCGCCGGTGAGCGCGTCGCCGTGCTCGCCGAGAACACGGAGGGCACGGCCGAGCGCGGTGAGCTGGGCGTGGTTCATGGCATCCAGGGTAGGGGCGGCGGGGGCAGGGGCGGCTCTCGGCCAAGTTGTGGCCACGGGCTAGCATTGTTGACAATTTCGATGACGATTGGGGGTGAGAGCTGCCTACAGAAGAGACGGAAGTGAAGCCGAGTGAAGCGAGTGACGAGAGTGACGCGTAGGACTGTGGTCCGGGGCATGGGGCTCACCGCCGCGGCGGCGGCCGTGCCGGGAGTCGGGTTCCCCGGAGTCGCCAGGGCCGCCACCGACTCCTCCCTGGTCTTCGATCCCGCCGCCTACACCGAGCAGACGATCAGCGTCACGGACACCGTCGGCGTCGCCCACAGCGTGACCTACCGCTTCTACAAGGTCGCCGGCTATGTGGCCGCCCCCGTGGACAGGGCGTACCAGTCCCTGAACGTCAGCGTCCCGGTGTCCGTCGACGGCACCGCGGTCGACGCGACGGACGCGCCCATCCTCTTCGCCAACCAGGTCGGCGGCTACATGCCGTCCTCCGTCGCGAACGCCACCGGCATCGGCGGCGCGATGGGCCCCGCCGGCACCCTCAGCCGCCAGCGGCTCGCGCTCGCCGCCGGATACGTCGTCGTGGAGCCCGGCGCACGCGGTCGTAGCCTCGTGGACGCGAACGGCGTCTACTACGGCACCGCGCCCGCTGCGATCGTCGACCTCAAGGCCGCGGTGCGGTACCTGAAGTTCAACAAGGGCCGGGTGCCGGGCGACACCGACCGGATCGTGTCGTCCGGGGTCAGCGCAGGCGGCGCCCTCTCCGCGCTCCTCGGCGCCTCCGGCGACAGCCCGCTCTACGACCCCTACCTGGCGGAGATCGGCGCGGCCGACGCCTCCGACGCGATCTTCGCCAGCGGCGACTGGTGCCCCATAGCCGACCTGGAGCACTCCGACGCCGCCTACGAGTGGAACTGGGGCGCCAACTCCCTGGCCTCGGGCGCGACGGTCGACGCGACCGTGTCCGCCGACCTCGAGGCCCAGTACACGCACTACCTCGCGTCCCTCGGGCTGCGGGCCAGGGGCTACGGCGCCCTCACCGTGCGCAACCTGGACACGTACATCCTGGAGACCTTCATCCAGCCCTCGGCCGCCAAGTACCTGGCGGCCCTCACGGACACCGCCCGCGACGCCTACCTCGCGGCGCACCCCTTCATCACCTGGTCCGCCGGCCGGGCGACCTTCACCTGGGCGGACTTCCTCACCCACGTCGGCCCGAGGAAGAAGAACGCGCCCTCCTTCGACGGCTTCGACCTGGCCACGCCCGAGTGCAACCTCTTCGGCGCCGGCGTCACCAGGGCCCGTCACTTCACGCAGTACAGCCTGCGCCACGAATCCGGCGACAGCGCACGCCTCGACGCGGACATCCCGGCCAAGCTCCACCTGATGAACCCGATGTTCCACCTTGTCGACAAGGTCAACCCGCACCGCGCGAAGCACTGGTGGATCCGCGTCGGCACCAAGGACAGCGACACCTCCCTGTCGGTGGTCGCCAACCTCGCCACCCGCCTGGGCAACCTCGGCGACGACGTGAACACGTCCTACTACTGGGACGGCGGCCACGGCGCTGACCAGGACCCGGGCGACTTCATCGCCTGGATCGCGAAGGTCTCGGGCCGCAAGGCCCACGGGAACCACGGGAACCACGGGAACCACGGGAACCACGGGAAGTAGCGGCCGCAGGCATGAGCGGCGTCAAGGCGTGGGCGGTGGGGGCAGCAGCTTTCCCCGCCGTCCGCGCCGATCCCTCCCGCCGGGGCTGCTCAGGAGCTGTGGGCAGCCGCGGCAGCCGCTCTCACCCCGCCGAACGCGTATGTCGCCGCGAAGCCGACCGCGTAGCCCGTCAGGAGTCCGCCCGCGTAGATCGCCGCCGTCGCGCCCAGCCCCCGGTTCCCGGCCAGCAGCGGGAACAGCGCCCAGCCGGACGGGCCGATCGCCGTCGCGCCCACCTGGTCGCCGAGCATCGCGAAGAACCCGACGAAGGCCCCGCCCGCCGCGCCGCCCGCGCAGGCCGTGAGGAAGGGCCGGCCCAGGGGGAGCGACACCCCGTAGATCAGGGGTTCGCCGACGCCCAGCAGTCCGGCGGGGAGCGCCGACCTGATCGTCGTCCGCAGGGAGGTGTACGCGTGCTCGGACGTGTCGTGGCGCAGTCGGACGTACACCGCGACCGCCGCGCCGACCTGGCCCGCGCCGGCCATCGCCAGGATGGGCAGGAGGGCCGTGTGGCCCTGCTGCTCGATGAGGGTGGTGTGGATGGGGATGAGGGCCTGGTGGAGGCCGAGCATCACCAGGGGCAGGAAGAGGCCGCCGAGCACGAGACCCGCGACCGGGCCGGTCGTCGCGAGCAGCCAGTTCGCCGCCGTGCCGATGGCCGAGGAGACCGCGCCGGCCGCGTACATCAGGCCGTACAGCGTGCCGAGGCCGGCGACGAGGACGGTCAGGGCGGGGGTGAGGAGGACGTCCAGGGTCTCCGGGACCCGGCCGCGGCACCACCGTTCCACGCAGGTCGCCAGCAGGGCGGCCGCCAGCGCGCCGAGGACCCCGCCCTGGCCGGGGGCGAGCGTCACCCCGAACGCGGTCACCTTCGCGACGCCCGGGTAGACGACGATCGCCGCGACCGCGCCGCCCAGGATCGGGGTGCCGCCGAACTCCTTCGCCGTGTTGTAGCCGACGAACACGGTGATCAGCGCCATGAAGGCGGAGGCGACGGCGGCCAGGGCGGGGGTCAGCCCCGGCAGCCAACCGGCGTTGACGAGAAGCCCGCCCAGACCGGCGAGGATCCCGCAGCCGATCAGCGCCGGGATGAGCGGGACGAAGACGGCGGCGAGACGGCGCAGGGCGCTCTTCAGCGGGGTCGCGTTGCGCCGGCGCTGCGCCGCCTTCAGCTCGGCGCCGCGGGAGGCCGGTTCGTCGACGGCCGTCAGTTTCTCGAACTCGGCGGTCACCCTCGTCACCACGCCCGGTCCGAGGACGACCTGGTAGGCGTCGTCGGCCACGACGACCCCCAGCACCCCGGGCACCGCCCGCAGCGCCTCCTCGTCCGCCCGGGACGGATCGGCGAGGCCCAGCCGCAGCCGGGTCATGCAGTGGGCGACGGACGTGACGTTCGCGGGGCCGCCCACCAGGGGCAGGATCGCGGCGGCCGTGGAGGAGGAGTCGATACGCACCCTCCGAGCGTGCGGCTCAACGGCTCGCCGCGGCGAGCGCGGCGCGCAGATGTCCCCCGGACTCCTCCAGAAGGCGGGCGGCCGTCGGCCCGTCCACCCCGGCCAGCAGGACGAGGATCGCGTTCTTCACCTCGCCGTCGGCGGCCGCGAGGGCGGCCTCGATCTCGTCGTCCGCCGCGCCCGTCGCCAGGGCGACGATCCGCCGGGAACGCACGCGCAGCTTCTCGTTCGAGGCCCGGACGTCGACCATCAGGTTCCCGTACGTCTTGCCCAGCCGGATCATCGTGATCGTCGAGACCATGTTCAGCACAAGCTTCTGCGCCGTGCCGGCCTTCAGTCGGGTGGAGCCGGTGAGCAGCTCGGGACCCACGACCACCTCGATCCCGTGCTCGGCGGCCGCGGCCAGCGCACTGCCCGGGTTGCAGGCCAGCCCGACGGTCAGCGCACCCCGGGAGCGGGCGTACTCCACCGCGGCGACGGCGTACGGGGTGCGGCCGGAGGCGGAGACCCCGATCACGGTGTCGGCGGGGGTGAGGGAGAGGGCGGCGAGGTCCGTCTCGGCCAGTTCCCGGGAATCCTCGGCGCCCTCGACGGACGTGACCATGGCCTCCGGGCCGCCCGCGATGAGCCCGACGACCTGATCGGGCGCGGTGTTGAAGGTCGGCGGACACTCGGAGGCGTCGAGCACCCCGAGCCGCCCGGCGGTACCGGCCCCGGCATAGACCAGCCGTCCGCCGCGCGCCATCCGCTCGGCCACGGCGTCGACGGCGGCGGCGATGCGGGGGAGCTGCGCGGCCACGGCGGCGGGGACCCCGGAGTCCTCCCCGTTCATCAGCCGGGCGAGCTCGAGGGTGGGAAGCCGATCGATCTCGGCGAACTCGGCCCGAAACGCTTCGGTGGGCAGGGAGTCCAGCTGGGCGCGAAGGTCAGGGGAGTTCATCGGGGGTGCTCTTTCCAAGAGGGTCCGGTGCGACTACCTCTACCGGTGCCGGTGGGCCAACGCCTCGTAACTCGCCGCCAACGCGGGCGCGGCCGTCGAATAGGTCCGCTGAGCCACCCCCACGAACAGACAGTCGACCACCAGCAACTGACTCGTCCGGGAGGACATCGCCGCAGGCCGCAGCTCACTCTCCCGCGCGGTGGACGTGGTCAGCACATGATCCGCATACTGCGTGACCGCGCTCTGCGGCCGCCCGGTGATGGCAACGGTCGTCGCCCCCCGCTCGAACGCCACCCGCAGGGGCTCGACGACGTCCCGGGTCGACCCCGAGTGGGTGATGGCGACGGCGAGATCGCCGGAGGCGAGCTGCACCGCGGTGGTGACCGCGAGGTGGGTGTCGCTGTGGGCGTGTGCGATGCGCCCTATCCGCAGCAGCTTCTGGGTGAGGTCCTGGGCGACCAGCCCGGACGCCCCGACCCCGTACACGTCGATGCGCCGCGCGCCCGCCGCCGCGGTGACCGCCGCTTCGAGCTGGCCGGTGTCGAGGGCGGCGGCGGTGTCGGCGAGGGTCTGCTGCTCGTCGTGGGCGAGTTTGGCGACGACGTCCGCGAGGGAGTCGTCGACGGCGATGTCGGTGGTGAGGGCGGGCGACCGGCCGGACTGCTGCTGGGCCGCGAGCCCGGCGAGGGCGAGGCGCAGGTCGCGGTAGCCGGTGTAGCCGAGGAGGCGGGCGGTGCGCACGACGGTCGCCTCGCTGGTGCCGGTGCGTATCGCGAGGCCGGTGACGGTGAGGGCGGCGCAGCCCGCGGGGTCGCCCGCGACGGTCTCGGCGACACGCTGCATGGAGCGGGTCGCGGTGGGCGCGAGCGTGCGGACCTTGGCGGCGAGGGCGGCGGGAGTGGCGGGAGTGGCAGGCGCGGCGGGAGTGGCAGGAGTGGGGAGGCTGAAGGTTTCCTTCGCGTCCTGGGTCACGGGACGAAAGATATTTTTGGTCAGGACGGCGGTCAAGAGTGCGCACAATGGGTGCATGGAACCCGTGAGCCCCCTGGAGCAGGCGTTGCACGCCGCGCGCGCCCTCGTGCTCGCCGATCTGGCCGCCGGCCAGGTCGCCGCGGCGGACGTGGTGTCCCTGGTGGAGGACTCCGTCGCGCAGCGGCGCTGGTGGGTCGAGCAGTGGCCGGAGGGCGTGGCGTACGTGGCCGGGCTGGTGGCGCAGGACGTGCAGGACGCGCTGCTGGAGCGGTACGGGCGCTGGCCGTTGTGCCCGGTCTGCGGCTCCGGCGACCCGCACGCCCTCGACGTCGAGCCCGAGCTGGGACCGGACCCGCACTGGGTGTGCCACCAGGCGGGCGTGAAGGTCGCCGCGGTGGGGACGCTGGGATCGGCGACCGGGGGAACGGTCTCGTCGTGACGGTCTACATCGACCCGCCGGACTGGCCGGGGCACGGCCGGATGTGGTCCCACCTCGTCAGCGACGTCTCGTACGCCGAGCTGCACGCCTTCGCCGACGGGCTGGGCGTCCCGCGCCGCGCCTTCGAACGCGATCACTACGACATCCCGTCGCATCGCTACGCCGAGGTGGTGGCGGGCGGCGCGGTCGAGGTGAGCAGCCGCGAGGTGGTGCGGCTGCTGACGGCGTCCGGCCTGCGCAGACGCAAGGGCGACCAGGCCGGCTGGAGCGGCCAGGTCAGCTGAGGCGTGGGGCCCGCAGCTCGTACGCGTACTCCCCGTCCCCCTCGCCGACCCTGACGAACCCGGCCCGTTCCAGCACGGCCTGTGAGGGGGCGTTGGCGTGTTCGACGACCGCGAACAGGCGCTGTACGTCGTCCCGCGCCAGCGCCCAGTCGGCCAGTGCGCGCAGCGCCTCGGTGGCGTAGCCGTGGCCGCGGGCGGCTTCGACCAGGTCGTAGCCGATCTCCGTACGGCCGTCGTCGTCCGGGGCCGCGTGGAAGCCCATGCTGCCGACGGCCCGGCCGTCCTCGCGCCGTACGAGGACGTAGAGGCCGAACTCGGGCCGGAGCACGCCGGACACGTACGCCTTCGTCACCATCCCGGCGGCGTCCCGCGTCCCCTCGAACGGCCCGCCCCCGAGCCAGACGAAGCCTCCGCCGCCGCCCGCGCGCAGTCCGGCGGCGGCGCTGGGGCTGACGGCTTCGAGGGTCAGGCGGTCGGCGGGGATGCCGCTCCGGGCGGTGGTCGTCATGAGGTGAGCAGCTCCAGCTCGCCCCGCAGGTTGTGGCGGGCCGTCTCCTCCCACCGCTCGGCGCCGTACGGGGTCCTGAACAGACGGGGCAGGTCGAGGAGTTGGCGCAGGACGTCGGCCCGGCCGGCGCGGAAGGCCTCGTTGGGGACGAAGTGGTACTCCTCGCGGACGGCGAGGGTGTAGACGGCGTACGCGGAGGGCGGCGCGGCGAGGATCGCGAGGTCGGCGTCGCACAGGACCTGGCCGTCGGGGTCGTCGTCGGCCGGGTCGTGGGTCACGGTGAGCCGGACGAGCCGCGCCACCTCGGCGGTCTTCGCCGGCGCCACCCCGGCCTCGGGCAGGGCGCGCTCGACGAGCCGGGCCGAGCGCTCCTCGTTCTCGGAGCGGTCGGGCAGGTAGACGGCGTCGTGGAACCAGGCGGCCAGCCGGACGACGTCCGGGTCGGCGGCGTGCGCCTGGAGGACGTCGATCCGGTCGAGGACCTCGGTGAGGTGCGTGAGCGTGTGGTAGCGGCGCTGCGGCTCCTGCCAGCGGGCGAGGAGATCGTCGGCGTACGGCGCCGGGTCGGGGCCGCCGACGGAGGGCCGGGCTCTCTCCAGGGCGTGGCTGAAACGGGTGC
Source organism: Streptomyces sp. NPDC006872 (assembly GCF_040635845.1). Lineage (NCBI taxonomy): Bacteria > Bacillati > Actinomycetota > Actinomycetes > Kitasatosporales > Streptomycetaceae > Streptomyces > Streptomyces sp. NPDC006872. The sequence continues at coordinate 480,045 of NZ_JBEYIL010000005.1, read as the reverse complement.
GCAGGGCGTCGAGATCGGCCATGGCCTCATTGTCGCCCCGTGGCGCGTATTCTTAAATTGGACTAGACCTGTAGACCTGTAGCCGTCGCCCGACGGTGCTCACCGTCGGTGCTCACCGGTGGTGCTCACCGCCTACGAATGGGGTCCCATGAGCAAGCGTGCAGTGCTGGAGGTGATCGCCCTCGACGTCGAGGACGCGGTCGCCGCCCAGGCCGGAGGCGCCGACCGCCTCGAACTGGTCACCGACATGGCCGCCGACGGGCTCACCCCGCCGATCGCGGCCTTCACCGGGATCCGGTCCGCCGTCGACCTCTCCCTGCGCGTCATGCTGAGACTCACCGACGGCTTCGCGGCGGGGGACGTCGAGAGCCTCGTGCGCGTCGCCGACGGGCTGCGGGCGGCCGGCGCGGACGAGTTCGTGCTCGGGTTCCTCGACGCCGAGGGCGGGGTCGACCTGGCCGCGGTGGAGCGGGTCGTCGCCGAGCTGGACGGCTGCCGCTGGACCTTCCACCGCGCCCTGGACCACGTCGGCGACCGCGACGCCCTGCGCAAGCAGCTGGACGGCCTGCCCGGACTGGACACCTACCTCACGGCCGGCTCCCCGGACGGCGTCGACGCCGGCCTCCCCACCCTCCTCGCGGAGGCGGCCCGGCACGGCGAGCAGGGCTACGAGCAGCAGCTCCTCGTCGGCGGAGGCCTGCGCCTCGACCACGTACCGCTCCTGCGCTCCGCCGGCGTCGACGCCTTCCACATCGGCGGCGCGGCCCGCCCGGGGGGCTGGACCGCGCCGGTCTCGGCGCAGACGGTGGCGCGGTGGCGGCGGACGGTCGACGGGATCCCCGCCGACCAGGCGCTCTAGGACGGGTCCTGGGCCCCCGGGCGGGCCGCGTCAGCCGAGCTGGGGCGGCAGTGGGGCCGTGTGGGTCACGACCAGGCCCGACACGGCTCGGGTCAGTGCCACGTACAGACGGCGCAGGCCCGTCCGCTCGTCCGGTTCGCCGTCGACCACGGCCTGGGGTTCGTCCAGGACGACGTAGTCGTACTCCAGGCCCTTGGCGAGGGACGCCGGGACCAGGGTGAGGCGGGTCTCGGCCGTCGTCTCCTCGCCGGGGGCCAGATGGCCGATCCCCGCGGCCGTCAGGGCTTCGGCCAGGGCCGGGATCCGGGCGTCCGCCGCGATCAGGCCCGTCGAGCCCTCGTTGCGCAGCAGCTCCTCGCAGGCCGCGAGGACCTCGCCGTCCCCGGAGACCGGCCGGACGTCGAAGAAGCCGGGGTTCTCACGGACCGACGCGACGGGCGTGAGGCCCGGGGCGATGTCCGGGAGCAGCCGGGAGGCGTAGGCGATGACGTCCGTCGGGACGCGGAAACCGGCCGTCAGCTCCTCGACCACCGCGTCCGCCTTGCCGAGGTGGACGAGGGCCTCCTGCCAGCTCCGGGTCGCCCACGGGGTGGTGCCCTGCGCGAGGTCGCCCAGCACGGTCGCCGAGCCCGTCGTGCAGCGGCGGCCGACCGCCCGGTACTGCATGGGGGACAGGTCCTGCGCCTCGTCCAGGACCACATGGCCGAGCGAGTGCGTGCGCTCGACGAGATCGGTCGCCTCGTCGATCAGCACCGCGTCCGCCGCCGACCACCTGGCCGCCTTCACCGAGCGCACCGGCTTCTGCCACAGGATCGTCTTCTGCTCGTCCTCGCCGAGCACGCCCTCCGCGTGCGTGGCGAGGAACTCCGGGTCGGTGAGCAGCCGCAGCACCAGCTTCGCCGGGTCGACGACCGGCCACACGGCCTTCACCGCCGCCTTCACCGCGCTGTTGCGGGCGACGGCGTCCTGCACCCGGTCGTCCGGGGCCTCGCCCGAGCGCTCCATCTGCACCAGCACGGCGTGCGCGATGCGCTGCGGCAGGGCCTCGCGGGCGGCGCCGTAGCGGATGTCCCGGTCGAGCAACTCCCGGACCATGTGCTCCAGTTCATACGCCGGAACCCGCCAGCGCCGGGAGCCGCGCACCACGACGATCGGCTCGCTCGGCATGCTCACCTGTGCGTAGACGGCGCGCCGCAGCACCTCCGCCATCCTCGCGTCGCCCTTGACGATCGCCGCCGCCGCGTCGTCCGCGCCCCGGACCTCCACATGGGCCACCAGGTCGTCGACCGTGCCCTGGCGGACCGTCAGCTCACCCAGTGCGGGCAGCACTTGCTCGATGTAGTGCAGGAAGGACCGGTTCGGCCCGATGACCAGCGTGCCCGTGCGGGCGAGCCGCTCGCGGTGGGCGTACAGCAGATACGCCACCCGGTGCAGACCGACGGCCGTCTTCCCGGTCCCCGGCCCGCCCTGGACGCAGACCGTCCCGCCCAGCCCGCTGCGCACGATCTCGTCCTGCTCGGGCTGGATCGTCGCGACGATGTCGCGCATCGGACCGACGCGCGGCCGCTCGATCTCCTGCTGGAGCAGCTTGCTGGTGCCGGCGACCCCCGACGGATCGGCCGGGTCGGAGAGGTGCTCGTCCTCGTACGCGGTGAGGTCGCCGCCGGTGTAGCCGAAGCGGCGACGCAGCCCGACGTCCATCGGGTCCTTCTTGGAGGCCCGGTAGAACGGCTGCGAGACCGGCGCACGCCAGTCGATGACCATCGGATCGCCGCCGCCGTCGTGCACATGCCGACGTCCGATGTAGAAGCGCTCCCCCTCGGCCCCCTCCGCCCGGTCGGCGCCGGGGGCGTGCAGGTAGTCGAGGCGGCCGAAGAAGAGCGGGGTGTGGCTGAGGTCGGCGAGCGCCTTGATGCGCTCCCCGATCTGGCGCTCCAGGATCTGGGCGTTGACCCAGTTCGCGGTGACGTCGCTGATGTCGAGCGCCTCGACGTCCTCACGCATGGCGCGCAGGGCGGCGCGGGAGGAGGTGAGATGGGCGCGCTCGCGGGCGAGGGGGTCGTCGTCGACGGGCATGGGCGGCGTGGACGGCGTGGACGTCGCGGACAAGGGGGTGCCTCCGGGCCGGTACGGGGGGTGCTGCGGTGCTGCTGCGGTGGTGCCGTCCGGTTTCCGTCCGGACGGCGGCACTCCGCGAAGGGAGGCGGGCAAGAGCGGAGATTCTAGGTGAACGGGGGAGGCGGGTGCCAATGGTTTTAGGGGACGGACGCTCCGTCCCGTAGGGGATGCTCCGTCCTCCGTAGGGGGCGGCTCCACCCTCCGGGGGTACTCAAGTAGCACGCTAACGGGGGACCTGAGACCGATGCCCGCTTTATGCCTCGGCCTCCATCATGGAGACATGAGTGCAGCGACCATCAGCCCAGCCCCCGGCCCGGCCGGCGCCACCCCGCTGACCGGCACCCACACCCACCGTCACCAGCACCGCGTCGGCGACGCCCTGCGCGCGCTGAAGGTGTTCGCCCGCGCCGCCTTCGACGTCATACTTCTCGGCGAGTACGCGGAGGAAGCGGGCGTGCGCCGCAGGTGACCCGGGTCGACTCAGGTCTCGTCGGCCAGCAGCTCGTCCGCGTCCATGATCCGGTACGCGTAGCCCTGCTCCGCCAGGAAGCGCTGGCGGTGCGCCGCGAAGTCCTGGTCGATGGTGTCCCGGGCGACCACGGAGTAGAAGTGGGCCTGGTGGCCGTCCGACTTGGGGCGCAGCACCCGCCCGAGCCGCTGTGCCTCCTCCTGCCGTGACCCGAAGGTGCCGGAGACCTGGATGGCGACGGTCGCCTCCGGCAGGTCGATCGAGAAGTTCGCGACCTTCGACACGACCAGCACGCTGATCTCGCCCTCCCGGAAGGCGTCGAAGAGCTTCTCGCGCTGGGCGTTGGAGGTCTCGCCCTTGATGACGGGGGCGTCGAGATGCTCGCCGAGCTCGTCGAGCTGGTCGATGTACTGCCCGATGACGAGGATCTGCTGCCCGGCGAACCGCCGCACGATCGCCTCGGTCACCTTCCGCTTCGTCGCGGTCGTCGCACAGAAGCGGTACTTCTCCTCGGCCTCGGCGGTGGCGTAGGCGAGCCGCTCGGAGTCGGTGAGGTTGACGCGCACCTCGACGCAGTCGGCGGGCGCGATATAGCCCTGCGCCTCGATCTCCTTCCAGGGCGCGTCGAACCGCTTGGGGCCGATGAGGGAGAAGACGTCCGACTCACGGCCGTCCTCGCGCACGAGGGTCGCGGTCAGTCCGAGCCGTCGCCGGGCCTGGAGGTCGGCGGTGAACTTGAAGACGGGCGCCGGGAGCAGGTGCACCTCGTCGTAGAGGATCAGCCCCCAGTCCCGGGAGTCGAACAGTTCGAGGTGCGGGTAGACGCCCTTCCGCCGGGTCGTCAGCACCTGGTAGGTGGCGATGGTGACGGGCCGGATCTCCTTCCGCGTCCCGCTGTACTCGCCGATCTCCTCCTCGGTCAGCGAGGTCCGCTTCACCAGCTCGTGCTTCCACTGCCGGGCGGAGACGGTGTTCGTGACGAGGATCAGCGTCGTGGACTTCGCCTGAGCCATGGCCCCGGCGCCGACCAGCGTCTTCCCGGCCCCACAGGGCAGCACGACGACACCGCTGCCGCCGTGCCAGAAGTTCTCCACGGCCTGCTTCTGGTAGGGCCTGAGCGCCCAGCCGTTCTCGTCCAGCTCGATCTCGTGGGCCTCGCCGTCGACGTACCCCGCGAGGTCCTCGGCCGGCCAGCCCAGCTTCAGCAGCGTCTGCTTGATCTGCCCGCGCTCGGAGGGGTGCACGACCACGGTGTCGGGGTCGATCCGGTTGCCGACCAGCGGAGCGACCCGCTTCGACCGCAGGATCTCCTCCAGCACCGGCCGGTCGGTGGTGGTGAGCACCAGTCCGTGCGCCGGATGCTTGCTGAGCGTCAGCCGGCCGTACCGGTCCATCGTCTCGGCGATGTCCACGAGCAGCGCGTGCGGCACGGGGTAGCGGCTGTACTGCACCAGCGCGTCCACCACCTGCTCGGCGTCGTGCCCGGCGGCCCGTGCGTTCCACAGACCCAGCGGGGTCAGCCGGTAGGTGTGGATGTGCTCCGGCGCCCGCTCCAGCTCGGCGAACGGCGCGATGGCCCGACGGCAGTCGTCGGCCTGCTCGTGGTCGACCTCCAGGAGCAGGGTCTTGTCAGATTGGACGATGAGTGGACCGTTCACGTACGCGCCATCCCTTCCGCACGGCCAAACCTCCAGTGTGCCGTACGGCGTCCCGAAACGGGGGTCCGGTGCTTCACGGCCGACGTGGGCAACGTCTCGCGCAACCCTGCGCGTCTTTAGGGTGTCTGACCGGGCGAGCAGCGCGGTGGGCGCGGCGCGGTGGGGGGTTCGGTATGGCTGTGCTGTCGTTCCGTCGAGGGGCGGTCGGGGTCGGGGCCGCCGCGGTGCTGGCGGCCACGGGGACCTGGGTGATGTGGCCCGGGGAGGTCGACGCGCGGCTGTGGGCCGAGGTGCGGCCGGTGATCGAGGCCCGGATCGCCGCGGAGGCGGCGGGCAGCGGCTACGGCGAGACCCTGCCCGCCCTCGACGCCCGCTGGTTCTGCCATGCGGAGGCGCTCGAACTGGAGGAGCGCGAGGGCCAGGTGCGGGCCGGCGTCAACACGCTGTGCGTCGAGTACGGGGTCCAGGAGGACAGCCTGGTGGAGTGCAGCGCCGGGCAGTATCCGCAGGTGGTGCGGCTGGAGCGGGACGCGGCGGCCGAGGGGGGCTACCGGGTCGTCTCCCGGGAGGAGCCGCCCGACGGGGCCGGGTACGCGCGGTGGACGGAGGCGCTCTTCGGCGTCCTCGTCCGGCCCTCGCTCGGCAGTCCGATGTCGTCCGCCGAAGTGGAGACACAGGCCCGCGCCCACTTCGGGCTGGCCGCGGACGCCTCCGTCGGGGAGTGCTGACCGCCCATGCCGGCGGTCAGTCGTCCGCCAGCTCCGCCACTCCCGTGATCCGGTGCAGCGGGTACGTGCGGACCTCGTCCGCCGTGTGGTCGTACGCCGTCACGAAGCCGCCCTCCACCCGGACCGGGGCGATGACCCGCTGGCTGGCGGCGCCCTCCGCGTTGACGTAGCCGATCCACAGGGCCTCGCCGGTGAGGACCGCGGCCTGCATGGTGGCGAGGGTCTCGGCGGAGCTGGTCCGGGGGAGTTCGCCCGTGGCGAGCGGGGCCGCGTCCTCGGTCGGTTTGCGGGGCGTCGTGGCGGCCAGGTCGCCGGCCCGGATCGCGCGGATCGCCGCCGTGAGAAGGGTTCCGTCGGGCATCGGCGGGCCGTCCGGCACCGGCGCGGGGGCCGTGCGGGGCGGGGTGCGATGGGCGTCGGCCCGGGTGATCAGGACGTCGCCCTCGGCGGACTCGGCGGCCGGCGCGAAGCCCATCTGGCGCAGGCCCTCGAGAAGCGTCGCCGGGTCGGCCTGGGCCGCGAGCACCGTGGGGGCCAGGCGGCGCAGCCGCAGGACGACGGCCCGCTTGTCGGCGAGGATCTCGTTCAGCAGGGCGTCGTCGTCGCAGCGGACGTAGGCCGAGGCCGCGCCCACCCGCAGATGACCGTGGCGTCGCGCCACGTCGTCGATCAGATACGTCAGCGGCTGCGGCACCGGCGTCCGCGAGTGCTCGGCGAGGAACGCATGCAGGTCGGAGGCGCTGCGGCCGACGTCCAGGGCCCGCCGGACCGAGCCGGGCGTGAAGCGGTAGACGGTCGCGCCGCCCTTGGACTCGACGTCCGCGAGCACGCTCAGCACATCGGCGAGCGGTCGCCGCAGCGGGCCGGGGGCGACCGCGGTCAGGTCCGCCTGGAGCAGGACGTGGTCCAGCGGCTCCGGGAGGAGAGGAGCGAGGATGCGGGCGGCCGCCGCCGTGGCCACGGCCTGCTCGGGCGGCGAGAGCGCCGCCGCGGTGGTCGTGCCGTGGGAGCGGTGGTGATGGTGCGTGGGCAGCTTGTCGCCGGGACCGCTGGGAGCGGCTCCGGCCGTGGCCGGAGCCGGCGCCGGGGGCGCGCCCAGGAGCGCCCGGCCCTGTGCCGACAGCGCGCCTCGGCCGGTCACGCCCAGCAGCTCGGCCTCCGTCAGGGCCCAGCGGGCGAGCCGGGTGCGCAGATCGCCGTCGTTCTGCGTTCCGCGCAGCGGGCGCTCCCAGCGCAGTCGGCTCAGCACCGCCTCCGCGTCCGGCGCGGCGCCCTCGGGCAGCCCGGCCAGCAGTGTCAGCACCCGGTGCCGCACCTCGGGCGCGGCGGACCGGTCCAGGCCCGGGCCCAGCGTCGACAGCGCCCGCTCCTTCAGGTCCCGGCCGCCGACCACCCCGGACGTCCGGGTCGCCGCCAGCCAGGCCTGCGCGAGCTGCGCCCACCGCTCGGCGGGCGGCCGCTCCAGCCACTCGTCGTACTCCGGGGTCGCCGCGTACCGCTCGTCGGCCTCCCCGTCGGAGGCGAGCAGCCCGGCCGCGTACGCCAGCTCGATCCAGAACGCGGCCAGCGGCTCGGACACGTCCAGCGCCACGGCCGTCCGCTTGAGGTCGCGAACGCTCAGCCCGCCGGCCCGCAGGACGGCCGGGCCGCCCTCGTGCCAGTCCTTCAGCAGCTCCTCGACGGTCGTCAGCGCGGTGTACGCCTGCCCGGCCGCCGTCGCGTCCACAACCTGTGGACGATGCACGGCGAGCGGCTCGACGCCCGGCGGCAGGGGTTCCGGCGTGCGGTGGGCGAGGCCGCCGCGCAGATGCAGGGCGACCTCGCGGGGGAGCGCGACCGTCCCGGGCGCCGTCGGCAGCAGCAGCCCGCGGTCGAGCAGCCAGCGCAGCCGCGCCGCCGGCTCGGCCGTGACCTGCCCGTACGGCGGCCCCCACACCAGCCGGTCCAGGACGTCGAGCGAGTCGGCGGACGCCCCGGAGAGCAGGGCGGCCATCTTCTTGCGGTGGGTGAAGAGGGAGGTGAGCGCACCGACGGCGGACACCGAGTCGTGCGTGGACGGCAGCCCGGCCGTCGCCACGATCTCCTGGATCCGGCCCGGCGACATGCCCGCCGTCGCCTCCCGCACGCTCGGCCCGAGCCCGGTCGGGGACGGATGCTGCGGCGACGGCGCGAGCAGTTCGCGGGCGGTGCGGACGAGCCGGAGACGGTCGTCCGCCCCCCACACCAGCGCCTGTTCGCGCAGCGCCGCCAGCGCGCCGGGGAGCGCCTCGACGACGGCCGGCTCGCGCGCGTCGCCCGCCATCAGGCCGAGCAGCTCGTTGTACGTCGCCGGTTCCCCGGCCACGGCCAGCGCCTCCGCGGTCTGCAGCGCGAACCGGTCGAGCCGCTCCAGCGCGCGGACCACGGAGGCGCGGGTGCCGGCGCGGGTGGCGAGCTGGGTGAGGTCGGTGGGGACCGGGGTGATGAGGTCGGGGCGGGCGCGCAGCAGCGCGGCCAGGGAAGCGTCGTCCCGGGCGCGGAGCGCTTCCGCGAGGGACCGGGGGGCCTGGTGGTCCTCGGTGCTCATCTTGCCCACGGTATCGGTTGCCGTCCCCGGGGGCTGCGCCCCCAGACCCCCGCTTCGGCCCTGAAGGGACCTTGTCCTCAATCGCCGGACGGGCTGAGTTGTCCTGACCGGTCCTTGAAGGCGACGCCGGACGGGCTGAATTGTCCTGCCCGGTGCCGACAAGTGAAGAAGCGATAGCGTCTTCCCGTGGGGATCGAGAGCGACCAAGTCGTCTACGAGTATCTGAGCCGTGTCGGGGATGTCGCGCAGCAGCGGCAGTTGTCCTCGGCCACGCGGATGCGGCTCGTCTCCGAGCTGCGCAACGAGATCGACCGGCGTCGGGCGAAGGCGGCCGTCGACTCTCCCGCGGCCGTCCGCCGCATCATCGACCGTCTCGGCAGCCCGGACGACATCGTCGCCGCCGCGGCCGAGCGGGGCCCCGGCGCCCCGGAGGCGCCGGCGCCCTCCGTGCCCGTCCAGCGGGACCGTGCGGAGGCGCCGCCGCGGCCGAAGGGGATCCGGCGGGTCGTGCCGCGGCCCCGCTCCGACACACCGCCGGCCGCCGCCCCCTCCGACGCGGCGTCCCCGCCGCACCGCGCCCCCGCGCACGAGCTGGGCGACTCCCGGGAGTCGCCCGACTGGTGGCTGCACGAGCCGATCCCGTTCGGTCCCGGCGAGGACGTGCACGGGTTCGTCGGCGGCGTGGAGATCCCCGACCTCCTCAAGCCTCCGCCGCGCAGAAGGCCCGAGGAGGACGAAGAGGAAGCGGGGGACGAGGAGGACGCGGACTCGGTCGTCGCCGGGGGCGAGGACGCGGGCGACGAGGAAGCAGGCCGCCCGCGCCGTCGGCTCCGGTTGCTGCGGGGCTCGGGGGAGTCCGGAGGCGAAGGGCGGCGTTGGAGCAACCCTCTGCTCCTGCTCGCCGCCGGCTGTCTCGTCTTCGGCGCGGTGTTCGGGAACTGGTACGGGCTGATCCTGGGGTGGCTCATCGCCTACGCCTCGCGTCGGCTGACCGAGCGGGAGACGAAGCTGGCGGTCATGTGGCTGCCGGGGCTCTCGCTCACGGCCGGGCTCGGCTGGCTGTGGGGGCGCTCCGACGGACGCTGGGGCGACCCCATCGCCGAGGGACAGATGAACGACGCGGTCCTCCAGACCTGGCCGTGGGTGCTCCGGGGCGCGGCCGTGGCGTCGGCCCTGTTCCTGGTCTGGCGCTCGCAGAAGCAGCGATAGCAGCGGACAACGGCGACAGCGGCGACAGCGGCGACAGCGGCGACTACGGCGACAGCGGCGACAGCCGGCCGACGGCGGTGACAGGCGGCGGGATCACCGGATCGGCGGTGGGCAGAATGGGTGCATGACGTCACCTGTGCTCACCGTCGGCTTCGACCTCGACATGACCCTGATCGACTCCCGGCCCGGCATCCGCGCCACCTATCTCGCGCTCGCCGAACGGACCGGGACGTACATCGACGTCGATGCGGTCGTCACCCGGCTCGGTCCGCCGCCGGAGACCGAACTGGCGTACTGGTATCCGGCCGATCAGGTCGCGGCCATAGCCGACCTCTACCGCTCGCTGTACCCGGAGCACGGCGTCACCGGCGCGACCGCGCTGCCCGGCGCCCGGGAGGCGATCGCGGCCGTGCAGGCGGTCGGCGGGCGGGCCATCGTCGTCACCGCCAAGCACCAGCCCAACGCGAAGCTGCAGGTGGAGCATGTGCGCCTCGGTGCCGACGAGGTCATCGGCGACCTGTGGGCCGAGCAGAAGGCGCAGGCCCTGCGCGAGCACGCCGCGAGCGTCTACGTCGGCGACCATGTGGGGGACGTCCGCGGCGCCCGCGCCGCCGGGGCGCTGTCGGTCACCGTGCCGACCGGGCCGTGCGACGCGGAGGAACTGCGGACGGAAGGTGCGGATGTCGTGCTCACCGACCTCACCGAATTCCCCGCCTGGCTCTCCGGCCACCTCGCGAAGCACCCCGCCGGCTAGCCCGCGGCACCCCTCGCCCGACGTCGGCCGGCGGCGATCGAACGCAGGACGCCCGCGCCCGCGATCAGGAACCCGACGCCCATGAGCATGCTCAGTCCGAACATGTACGTCGGAAAAGGCGTCGTGCCGAAAAACAGCGGGGCGACCGTGACGAGTGTGGCCACGGCGCCGACGAAGAAGACGATGGCACCGGCACGGATCAGTCGGTCACCGGGAGCGGCGGAATTCGTTTGGGTTTTGTCACGCACCGGACCAGGGTAGTTCCCAGCCCTGAGGAACAACCGGGGGACGTCTTGTCACCGGCCCGAAGACCATTAGCCTTGGTACCGGCGGGTCATGGACGACCCGCCCAAGTGCTGTCAACAGCCGTTCCAGTGCTGTTTTTGAAGCATCCGAAGTATCCGAAGCAGTTTTCCGACGAGTACGAGGACGAGGACAGACGTGCCTACCGGCAAGGTCAAGTGGTTCAACAGCGAGAAGGGCTTCGGCTTTCTCTCCCGCGACGACGGCGGTGACGTCTTCGTACATTCCTCGGTCCTCCCTGCCGGAGTCGAGGCACTGAAGCCGGGCCAGCGAGTGGAGTTCGGCGTCGTCGCCGGACAGCGCGGTGACCAGGCGCTCTCCGTCGTCATTCTGGACCCGACCCCGTCGGTCGCCGCCGCACAGCGCAAGAAGCCCGACGAACTGGCCTCCATCGTCCAGGATCTGACCACCCTCCTCGAGAACATCACGCCGATGCTCGAGAAGGGCCGCTACCCGGAGAAGAACTCCGGCAAGAAGATCGCCGGTCTACTGCGCGCGGTCGCCGACCAGTTGGACGTCTGAGCCGGAAACTCCTACGGGAAATCGAGTGCGCCGGGGCCGAGGGGCGGCAACAGTCCCTCGGCCGCCGCGCGTGTCAGCAGTCCGCGTACCGCCGCATAGCCGTCCTCGCCCAGGTCGGCCGTGAACTCGTTGACGTACAGGCCGATGTGCTGGTCGGCGACGGCCGGGTCCATTTCCTGGGCGTGCGCCATCACATACGGGCGGGACGCCTCGGGGTCGTCCCAGGCGGCGCGCACCGAGGCGCGGATCGAGTCGGCGAGCCGGGTCAGGGACTCCGTGCCCAGCGAGCGCTTCGCGATGATCGCGCCCAGCGGGATCGGCAGGCCGGTCGTGGACTCCCAGTGCTCGCCCATGTCCGCGAGCTTGTGCAGCCCGTAGTCGCCGTAGGTGAAGCGGGCCTCGTGGATGACCAGCCCCGCGTCGACCTTGCCGTCCCGCACGGCCGGCATGATCTCGTGGAACGGCAGGACGACGATCTCGCCGAACCCGCCGGGGAGGGTGTCCGCCGCCCAGAGGCGGAACAGCAGGTACGCCGTCGACGTCTCGCTCGGCACGGCGACCGTGCGGCCGGTCAGGTCGAGCCCGGCCTCCCGGGTGAGCACCAGCGGGCCGCAGCCCCGGCCCAGCGCGCCCCCGCACGGCAGCAGCGCGTACTCGTCGAGGACGTACGGCAGCACGGCGTACGACACCTTCAGCGCGTCGGACTCGCCTCGCTGGGCCATGCCGTTGGTGATGTCGATGTCCGCGAAGGTCACCTCCAGCGCGGGCGCGTCCGGTACGCGGCCATGGGCGAGGGCGTCGAAGACGAAGGTGTCGTTCGGGCAGGGGGAGTACGCGATCTGCACGGTCTCAGCGCTCATGCGGGTCATGTGGGCCATGTGGGTTCCAACTCGTGAGGACGGGCGTGAGCTTCCCGAAGCCGGTCGTCAGGGCCGTCAGCGCCTCGCCGATGCGCCAGGCGGCGCGGTCGCGCGGGCCGACGGGGTTGGAGACCGCGCGGATCTCCAGCACGGGCACCCCGTGCGCGGCGGCCGCCTCGGCGACCCCGAAGCCCTCCATCGCCTCGGCCAGGGCGCGCGGATGCCGCTCGCGCAGGGCGGCGGCCCGGGCGGCGGTGCCGGTGACCGTGGAGACGGTCAGGACGACCCCGGCGCGGGCCCCGGCAGCGGCCGCGGACTCCCGTACGAGGGACTCGGGTGGACGATGGGTGACGGCGCCGAAGCCCAGTTCGGTGACGGGCAGGAAGCCGTCGGCGGTCTCGGCGCCCAGGTCGGCGGCGGTGATCTCGTCGGCCACGACCAGGGAGCCGACGGGGGCGTCGGGCGCGAAGCCGCCCGCGATGCCCGCCGAGACGACGAGGTCGTAGGGGGCGCCCGCCAGCGCGGCGGCCGTCAGGGCGGCGGACACGGAGGCGGCGGCCAGGGCCGGGCCGACTCCCGCGGCGAGCAGATCGCAGGTCTCCCCGGCGCGGTGCAGCGTCACACCCGGCAGCCGGGTTTCCGTCACCGGTTCCTGCGGCCACGCCCGTGCCACCGCGTCCCGCTCGGCGGGGACCGCGGTGGCCACGAGGATGCGTGTCAGGCGGATGCGGGACGTGGTCAGTCGTCCTTCTTGAGCTTGAAGGACCACAGGCCGGTCGCCGCCTGGCTGTCCTTCTTGCCGTCGCCCGCCTTGATGGTGACGAGCGTGGAGTCGCCCTGCGCGCCGTACTGGGCGTTGAAGAAGACGCTGCCCGGGATCGTCCGGTACGTCTTGTCGCTGTCCTCGGTGAGCGGCTGACCGTTCATCAGGATCGTCCAGCGCTTGTCGGCCACGTCGGGGTCGACGCCGAAGCGGACGGTCTCGTCCGGGTCGACGCTGATGGACTTGATGTCCTTGTCCGCGAGGCACTTGGTCAGCGCCGCGGCCTGCAGCGCGTCGCCCTCGCCGCCGCAGGTGGCCTCGGAGCTGACCGAGGAGCGGCCGACGGTGATCGTGGACAGGGGGGTCGGCTTGTCGCAGGCCGACAGGACGAGCAGGCCGGCGGAGACGGCGCCGGCGGCGGCGACGGCGCGGCGGCGTCGTACAACGCCGTGTACATCGGCGGCTCCGCCGCGGGGCAGCATCGAGGTCATGGCCGAAGGCTATCGGGCGCCCGCGGTCGGCTCTTTACGTGGGGTGCGGCGTGGCTGTGTGTTACGCCACGCGCCACACCGAGCGCCACGTCCAGCGCCACGTCCAGCGCTCACACCACTCGGGGTTTCGCGCCGCCCCCGTGCCGTACCGAGGACAGCAGGCCGCGGACCGTGGACAGCCAGCCCAGCGCGACCACCGCGGCGGCCACCGACAGGCCCAGCGTGCCGTTCAGCGGCATGACGATGCCGACCGCGCCGCCGAACACCCAGCACACCTGCAGAATCGTCTCCGAGCGGGCGAACGCCGAGGTGCGCACCAGCTCCGGCACGTCCCGCTGGATCAGCGCGTCCAGGGACAGCTTGGCCAGCGCCTGCGAGAACCCGGCGACGGCCGCCATGCACGCCACCAGGAACGCCCCGAAGAAGACGGCGGCGATGAGCACGGCGCCCAGCACGACCGCCACCACCGTCACGATGATCAGCTCCGGGGCCTTGGAGCGCAGCCAGGCGCCCACCGAGGTGCCCAGCGCGTTGCCCACGCCCGCCGAGACGGCCACCATGCCCAGCGACACCGCCGCGCTCTGCCCGGTCAGCGGGTGCTCGCGCAGCAGGAACGCCAGGAAGAACGTCAGGAACCCGGACAACCAGCGCAGGGACGCGTTGGCGCCCAGTGCGTGCGTGACGGCGATGCCCACGGTCCGCAGGCCCGGCCGCTTCACCGGCCGCAGGTGCGGGCCGTGCAGGTGCTGCTCGTCGGCGGCGAGCAGCGCCACGTCCTCGCCCTTGGCGGAGTCGACCTTGCCCGGCAGCGTGAACGACAGGAACGCACCGGTCATGAAGATCGCGAAGGCGCCGTAGAGCGGATAGCGCGGGCCGAGGGCCTGCAGTCCGGCCCCGATGGGCGCGGCGACGCCGGTGGCGAGGAGGCCGCCGAGCGTGACCCGTGAGTTGGCCTTGACGAGGGAGAACCCGGGCGGCAGCAGCCGGGGCACGACGGCGCTTCTGACCACCCCGTACGCCTTGGAGGCGACGAGCACGCCCAGCGCGGCCGGATACAGCTCGATGCTGCCCGTGGCGACCGCGCCGGACAGGATCAGCGCCAGCAGCGCCCGGGCGAGCATCGACCCGGCCATGGCGGCGCGCCGCCCGTGCGGGAGCCGGTCGAGCAGGGGGCCGATCACGGGGGCGAGGACGGTGAAGGGGGCCATGGTGATGGCGAGGTAGAGCGCGACGCGGCCGCGGGCCTCGTCGGTCGGCACGGAGAAGAACACCGTCGAGGCGAGGGCGACCGTGATCATCACATCGCCCGCGCCGTTCACACCGTGCAGCTCGATCAGCTTGCCGAGGCCGGACTCGCCGGCGCCGTGCGCATGGGTGGCTTTGCGGATCCCGCGGGCGGTGCCGGTGAACGGGAGGTGCAGGGCGCGTCCGACCGCGCGGACGGACCCGCTCATCCGGCCCGAACCGCTCACCCGGTTCCTCCCCTTGTTCCCCTTCGTCGCACCGATCCCGGTGGCGCCCTGGGGTGTCCTTGCGGCTGCCACCCCGTCATAGTGCCCCGAGAAACCTGTGCGTAGTGCGGTTACCGCGCGTATGGCCGTGTGATCGTCGGCGCGCCGGGCCGGTTCGCAGGGAGTTCGAGGGCCTGCGGGCAGGCTTTCCGGGGCTCCGGCGGGCTGCTCGCGGACTTCTGGTGGGCGCTAAACGTCCCGTCGGTGTAGGCCGAGCGTCCGCGAGCAGGTAGCGTGCGTAGCGCGCCGTGGCGATCGTTCTCGGCCGCGCGCCTCCCGGCCATCCCGCAGAATGGATGACAGCAGGTGCGCCCGAGCGCGATCGGGCGCGGACGTCGACGCGGCCCAACGGTCCGCTCCGTCCGCACCCGCCGCCTTCAGGCCGGCGCACCGAGAGACGGCGTAGGAGAGAAGCGATACCTGTGAGCGCAGCGACCACGCGAAGCCGCACCCCCGACCGCCTGTGCGCCGAGGCCGTCGACCTCGCACGTACCGCAGCCGAGGAGGCAGCCGCCCCCGGCGTGGTCGGCGAGCACGTAGGCCTGCTCTCCGAGGGCGACCGCGTGGTCACCCACTACTTCGAGTGCAAGGAACTGGGCTACCGGGGCTGGCGCTGGGCGGCGACGGTGGCGCGGGCCTCCCGCGCGAAGATCGTCACGCTGGACGAAGTGGTCCTGCTCCCCGGTCCCGACGCGGTCCTGGCACCCGAGTGGGTCCCGTGGAGCGAGCGGCTGCGCCCCGGCGACATGGGCCCGGGCGACCTGCTCCCCACGGACGCGGAGGATCTCCGCCTGGAGCCCGGCTACACCGGCGAGGACGAGCCGCCGCCGAACTCGCTCGTCTCCGAGGAGATGGCCGAGCTCGCGGAGGCGGAGGACGCGGAGGTGACCCCGGCCGCGCCGGCCGAGCTCGCGACCTCGCCGGTCCGGGGCACGATCGCCGCGGTGGCCCAGGAGCTGGGCCTGCGCAGAGCCCGGGTCCTGTCCCGCTACGGACTGCACACCGCCGCCGACCGCTGGGAGGAGGGCTTCGGCTCCCAGACGCCCATGGCCCAGGCGGCCCCGGCGTCCTGCGTGAGCTGCGGCTTCCTCACCCCCATCGGCGGCTCCCTGGGCCAGGCCTTCGGCGTCTGCGCCAACGAGTTCTCGCCGGCCGACGGCCGCGTGGTCTCTCTGTCGTACGGCTGCGGCGGCCACTCGGAGGCGGCGATCATGCCGACGCCCCCGCGCCCCGCCCCGCCGGTGGTCGACGAGACCCGAGTGGACCCCTTCCCGCTCCGCCCGGCCCCGGACTCGGGCTCGGTCCCGACGGTGACGGACGAGGACACGGCGGAGCTGGGGCACTCCTAGGACAGGTCCTGGCGCGGCGGGATCGGCTGTGCTCAGGGACTGTGCGCAGCCACTGTGCTCAGCGACTGTGATCAACAGTTCTCGCTGATCACAGCCTCAAGGGTCTCCAGCGACAGCTCGTTCTGCTCGAGCTGCTCGTTCAGGCTCTGCAGCGTCTGCTCCAGGGCCGAGATCGTCCCCAGGTCGGGTTCCGGCTGCTGCTGGAGCGTGTCGATGGTCTTTTCGACCTGGTGGATCTCGGCCCGCTGTCGACGGATCGCTTCGCGCTGCGACTTGGCCACCCGGCGCATCATGTCGCAGGGACTCTCGTGGGTCGGCATCTGCGTGCTCCTCGCTGGTCCGGTACCCCCTGCGCCCATCGTGCGGGCCATGCCGGAACCGGGCACGCGGAAGGACTCCGGGCGGGGCGGACAGGCGACACGGAGGCTCCCGGCGCGCGATACCTTCTCCTCACGCCGATGAGGAGAGTGAACGTGAGCAAGTTCGTGCGGCCGGCGCCTGAGGGCGCGGACCCCTTCGGCACGGCCCGCCTGCGCCGCGGGGTCCTGGACGCCTGGGCCACCAGCCCCGCCCGGTTCCGGGAGGACGCCAACGCCGAGGAAGACCTGGTCCTCGGGGGGTACCGGGACCGGCTCGTCGTGGAGCTCGCGCAGAACGCCGCCGACGCCGCGGCCAGGGGCGGGGTGCCGGGGCGGCTGCGGCTCACCCTCCGCGACGGAGTCCTGGTCGCCGCCAACACCGGTGCGCCGCTGGACGCCGCCGGCGTCGAGTCCCTCGCCACGCTCCGCGCCTCCGCCAAGCGGGAGAGCCGGCAGTCGGCGGTGGCCGTCGGGCGGTTCGGCGTCGGGTTCGCCGCCGTCATCGCCGTCACCGACGAGCCGGCCGTCGTCGGACGGCACGGCGGCGTCCGCTGGGACCTGGCGGAGGCCCGCGATCTGGCCTCCGACACCGCCCGGCACAGCCCCGGCCTCGGCGACGAGATCCGGCGGCGGGACGGGCATGTGCCCCTGCTCCGGCTGCCCTTCGCCGCCCAGGGCACCGCCCCCGACCCGTACGACACGGCCGTCATCCTGCCGCTGCGCGACACCGCGGCCGCCGATCTCGCGGAGCGGCTCCTCGGCGCCGTGGACGACGCCCTGCTCCTCGCCCTGCCGGGCCTGGAGGAGGTCGTGATCGAGATCGGCGACGACGCTCCCCGTACCCTGAGCCGGTTCGCCGACGGCCCGCTGACCGTCGTCGCGGACACCCGGGAGGGGACCACCCGCTGGCGGACGGTCGCCGCCCACGGGGCCCTCGCCCCCGAGCTGCTGGCCGACCGGCCGGTGGAGGAGCGGCTGCGGCCGCACTGGTCGGTGACCTGGGCCGTGCCCGTCGACGGCGACGGCTCGCCCGCCCGCCCCCGCACCACGCCCGTCGTGCACGCCCCCACCCCCAGCGACGAGCCGCTCGGCGTGCCCGCCCTGCTCATCGGCTCCTTCCCGCTCGACACCACCCGTCGGCACGCCGCCCCCGGGCCGCTGACCGACCATCTGGTGCAGCGCGCGGCGGACGCCTACGCCCAACTCCTCGCCGACTGGCGACCGGTGGGCCCCGGGATCATCGACCTGGTGCCCGGACCGCTGGGGAAGGGCGAGCTGGACGGGTCGCTGCGGCAGGCGATCCTGGAGCGGCTGCCGCGCACCGCCTTCCTGCCGCCCGCCGTCGAGCCCGTCAAGGACGAGGACGCGGGCGACGAGGGCGTCGAGCTGCCCGAGGCGCTCCGGCCGCGTGACGCCGAGGTCGTCGAGGGCGCCGGCGTCGAGACCGTGCGGGTGCTGGCGGAGGTGCTGCCGACGCTGTTGCCCGCCGGGCTGGAGCGGCGCGTCGAGCTGCGCACCCTGGGCGTCGCCCGGATCCCGCTCGCCGACGCCGTGGACCGGCTGGCCGGTCTGGAGAAGGACCCCGACTGGTGGTACCGGCTCTACGACAGCCTGGCCGGGGTCGATCCCGACCGGCTCTCCGGGCTGCCCGTGCCGCTGGCTGGGGGTACCTCCCAGGCTTTCGGCACTGGGGGAGGCCGGACCACCATCGGTCCGCGCCAGGTGCTGCTGCCCACCCCGGACGCGGCCGGCCTCGACCCGGAGATCCTGGCCCGCCTCGGCCTCAAGGTCGCCCACCAGGACGCCGCGCACCCCCTGCTGGAGAAGCTCGGCGCGCTGCCCGCCACCCCCCGCGCCGTCCTGACCACCCCGCAGGTGCGGGCCGCCGTCGCGGCCTCCCTGGACGACGACGGCGGGGCCTGGGACGACCAGGACGCGCCGAACGCCGAGGAACTCGCCGACACCGTGCTCGCGCTCGTCCGCGGCGCGGGCCTGGAGCCCGGCGACGAGCCGTGGCTGGGCGCGCTCGCCCTGCCCGACGAGGAGGGCGAGCTGGTCCCCGCCGGGGAGCTGGTCCTGCCCGGCAGCCCGTTCGCCTCCGTCATCCGGGAGGACGAACTCGCCTTCGTCGACGCCGAGTTGGCGGACAAATGGGGCGAACAGCCGCTGGCGGCCTGCGGTGTTCTCGCCAACTTCGCACTCGTCCGCGCCACGGACGTCGTTCTCGACCCGGACGAACTGGAGCCGCGGGACGGGGACTTCGCCGAGCCGGACGACGCGGGGCTGCTGGACGCCGTCGACGTGTGGTGCGAGGACATCCTCGACCGCTTCCCCGACAGCCCGGTGCCGCCCGTCGCCACCGAGCTGGTCGCCGTCCGCGACCTCGACCTCGTCGACGAGGACCGCTGGCCGCAGGCCCTCGCGCTGCTCGCCCGGCCGCCGCTGCGCGACGCCCTCACCCAGCCCGTCCGCATCCTCCTCCCCGACGGCACCCACGAGATCGTCCGGCCGTACACGGCCTGGTGGCTGCGCGGGAACCCGGTCCTCGACGGCCGCCGCCCCGCCGGTCTGCTGGCCGCCGGCGGCGACCCGCTCCTGCACGGCCTGTACGAGGAGGCCGACGCCACCGGCTTCGACGACGAGCAGGTGCTGCGCGCCCTCGGCGTGCGGACCTCCGTCGCCGCGCTCCTCGACGAGCCCGGCGGCGCCGCCGAACTCCTCGATCGGCTCGCCGACCCAGACCGCCCCGTCGGCACCGCCCAACTGCACGGCCTGTACGGCGCGTTGGCCGAGCTCGACCCCGAGCAGGTGACCCTGCCGGACGAGCTGCGGGCCGTCGTCGACGGGCGGGCCGAGGTGGTGGACGCGGCCGACGCCGTCGTCGTCGACTCACCCGATCTGCTGCCGTTCACGGACGGCGTCCCGCTGCTGCCCGTGCGGCCGTCCCGGGCCGCCGAACTGGCCGAGCTGTTCCAGGTGCGGCGGCTGAGCGAGTCCGTGACGGGAGGCGTCGACTCCGACGGCGTCGAGCACGATGTGCCCGAGTCGGTGCGGGTGCTGCTCGGGCCGCGCACGCCCGACACCTACGTCGAGCACGACGAGCTCGTCGTCGACGGCGTGGAGATCGACTGGCGGCTGACCGGTGACGGCGTCCTGCACGCGGCCACCGTGGAGGGCGTCGCCGCCGGGCTCGCCTGGGCGGCGCGGCAGTGGCCGCGCCGGTTCGAGGTCGCGGCCCTGCTGGAGGACCCGTCACGGACCGGGGAACTGGCCCGCGACCGCTGGTTCGACTGATCGGACAGAGCCTGTCGTACGAATTTTCTGCACGAATTTCTCACTGCTCGTACAACCATGAACCCCCGTCGGACATCTGATGGGGTGAGTCAACAGACTCCATGATCAATTTGGGCCCCGGATGTGATGCGAGCCGTGCGAACGGCAACCGTTCGGGCCCCTCTCCTCAGGGGGAAACGAATGCGCAAACGCGCCACCGTGGTCGCCGTCTCCGGCGCCCTGGTCCTGTCTGCCTTCGCCGTGCCGGCCGCACAGGCCGTCGGCAGCGACTCGCACAACCCCATCGACACCCTGAACGCCCTCCGCGCGGCTGCCTCCAGCAAGAGCGCCTACGTCGGCGAGACCGCCGCCGACACCGGCACCCCGTACGCGCTGGACGCCAAGTTCACCAACGTGAAGATCAACAACGGCTTCCCGATCATCGCGGGCACCGGCGGCAAGGTCACCGCCCCGGTCACCTTCAAGGTCACGCACGGCGCGGGCGTCGACGTCACCGCGGACGACACCGAGCTGGACCTGCTCATCTACCGCGGTTCGTCCACCGACCCGGCGAACTTCCTCATCGGCGACGACTACCCGAGCTGCACCAACACGTCGGCCACGGTCGCCACCTGCAAGGGCACCATCGACATCTACCCGGGTGACGAGCTGGCCAACGCCGACAACACCACCTGGAAGGCGCTCGGCTACATCGTCGACTGGAACGACGTCGACCCGTACTCCGACGACGACGTCGACTGGAGCAAGGTCGGCTACACCGAGGGCGACGCCCTGGCCACCACCAAGCTCCAGCGCAAGTCGGCGCTGACGGTCAACGCCACGCCGGAGCCGGTGAAGAAGGGCAAGACCATCACCGTCACGGGCAAGCTGTCCCGTGCCAACTGGGACACCGGCCTGTACGGCGGTTACTCCACCCAGCCGGTGAAGCTGCAGTTCCGCAAGAAGGGCAGCAGCACCTACACCACGGTCAAGACCATCAAGACCAGCACCACCGGTGGCCTGAAGACCACGGTCAAGGCGACCGTGGACGGCTACTACCGCTTCACCTTCGCCGGCACCACGACGACCCCGGCGGTCAACGCGGCCGGCGACTTCATCGACGTGAAGTAAGTCGACGTGAAGTAGGCGGAGCGCGGCACGTGCAGACGGCCGGTCCCGGTTTCCGGGGCCGGCCGTCCGCGGCTCGGCGACTTCTCACCGTTTTCACGCCGCCTTCTTGCCCGCCTCTTTCCTTCACCTCTCGCCGTCTCACCCCTCTCCAATTCACTTCGCTCCATCCGAGGAACGCACATGCGCATACGCGCCATCGTGGTCGCCGCTTCCGGCGCCCTCGCTCTCTCCGCCCTCGCCGTCCCGGCCGCGCAGGCCGCGCCGACGGCGGCGCCGGCCGTGACCTTCTCCAATGTGAAGGTCAACGCGGGCAAGGCCGTCGTGGTCGGCCCCTCGGCCCAGGTCACCGTCAACGCCACCTACACCGTGACGAAGCCCGCGACCCTCAGCGCGAGCTCGTTCGAGAGCGGCCCGCTGCTCTACCGGGGCACCACGCTCAACGCCGACTCCGACACCATCGGCGGCGACAAACCGGGCACCTGCACCGCGGCCTCCACGACGGTCCTGCACTGCACGGCCAAGATCCAGTTCCGGCCCTCCACCGACCTGGGCAACAGCCAGGCCGGCGCCTGGAAGGTGGGCGCGCTCGCCCTCCCCAAGGACGCCACCAGCCTCGACGACTTCAAGTGGCAGAGCAACCTGGGCGCCATCAACGTGCAGCGCAAGTCGGCGCTGACGACCGACGCCGCGCCCGAGCCGGTGAAGAAGGGCAAGACGCTCACCATCACGGGCAAGCTGACCCGCGCGAACTGGGACACCAACAAGTACGGCGGCTACGCGACCCAGTCGGTGAAGCTGCAGTTCAAGAAGAAGGGCAGCACGGTCTACAGCACGGTCAAGACCATCAAGACCAGCTCGACCGGCACGCTGAAGACCACGGTCAAGGCCTCCGCCGACGGCTACTACCGCTACACCTTCGCCGGCAACTCGACGACCCCGGCGGTCAGCGCGGCGGGCGACTTCGTCGACGTGAAGTAAACGGTTCCGTCGAGTGGACGGTTCCGCAGAGTAAACGGTTCAGCTACGCAGGGAAACGGCGGTCGACCCACTTCCAGGAGAGCTCCAGGGCGGCCGCCGCCACCGCCGCGATGCCCACGGCGATCCACGGCATCGTCATCCCGACCAGCTTCAGCGCGAAGAAGTGCTGCAGCCACGGGACCACCAGCACCAGCAGGAACGCCGCGCCCATCGAGGCCACCAGCAGCAGCCGCCACCAGGTGTACGGGCGGGCGATGATCGCCAGCACCCACATCGAGATCAGGAACAGCGTGAGGGTCGCCGCGCTGGTCTCCGCCTCCAACGAGCCCTCGCCGGTGTAGTAGTGGCGGGCGGTCAGATAGGTCGCGAAGGTCGCCACGCCTGCCGTCAGCCCGCCCGGGACCGAGTACCGCATCACGCGTCTGACGAAGTGCGGGCGGGCCCGTTCCGTGTTGGGGGCGAGGGCCAGGAAGAAGGCCGGGATGCCGATCGTGAGGGTGGAGAGCAGGGTCAGATGGCGTGGCAGGAAGGGGTATTCGACCTGCCAGCAGACCACCAGCAGGGCCAGCAGCACGGAGTAGACCGTCTTCACCAGGAAGAGGGTCGCCACGCGGGTGATGTTGCCGATGACCCGCCGGCCCTCGGCCACCACCGACGGCAGGGTCGCGAAGCTGTTGTTCAGCAGCACGATCTGCGCGACCGCCCGGGTGGCCTCGGAGCCCGACCCCATCGCGACGCCGATGTCCGCGTCCTTCAGCGCGAGGACGTCGTTGACGCCGTCCCCGGTCATCGCGACGGTGTGCCCACGTGACTGCAGCGCGCCGACCATGTCCCGCTTCTGCTGCGGGGTGACCCGGCCGAACACCGTGCCCTCGTCCAGGGCCTGCCCCATGCCGGCCTGGTCGGCGGGCAGCCGGCGGGCGTCCACCGTGCCGCCGTCGAGCCCGAGCTTCGCCGCCACCGCCCCCACCGACACCGCGTTGTCGCCGGAGATGACCTTGGCGTGGACGTTCTGCTCGGCGAAGTAGCGCAGGGTGTCCGCGGCGTCCGGCCGCAGCCGCTGTTCGAGGACGACGAGCGCGGCGGGCCGGGCCCCGTGCGCGGGCTCGGGGGCGTCGAGGTCGCGGGCGGTGCGGGCCAGCAGCAGCACCCGCAGGCCCTGCTCGTTGAGCCGCTCGGTCTCGGCGAGGGCGGGATCGTCCTCGGCCAGCAGCACGTCCGGCGCGCCCAGCAGCCAGGTGCTGCTCTCCCCGTTGCCCTCGCTGAAGCTGGCGCCGCTGTACTTGCGCGCGGAGGAAAACGGCAGGGACTCGGTGCAGCGCCAGTCCTCGGCGTCCGGGTAGGCGTCGATGATCGCCTGGAGGGAGGCGTTCGGCCGCGGGTCGGACTCCCCGAGAGCGCCGAGGACCCGCCGTACGTAGCTCTCGTCGCCGCCGTCGAGGGTGCGCAGCTCGGTGACGTCCATCCCGCCCTCGGTGAGGGTGCCGGTCTTGTCCAGGCAGACGGTGTCGACGCGGGCGAGGCCCTCGATGGCCGGAAGCTCCTGCACCAGGCACTGCTGCCGGCCGAGCCGGATGACGCCGATCGCGAAGGCGACCGAGGTGAGCAGGACGAGCCCCTCCGGGACCATCGGGACGATGCCGCCGACGGTACGGGCGACGGAGTCCGCGAGGTCGTTCTCCTTGACGACGAGCTGGGTGACGACCAGCCCGAGCGCGGCCGGGACCATCATCCAGGTCACGTACTTCAGGATCGTGGAGATGCCGGAGCGCAGCTCGGAGTGGACGAGCGTGAAGCGGGAGGCCTCCTCGGCGAGCTGGGCGGCGTAGGCCTCGCGGCCGACCTTGGTGGCCTGGAACGCGCCGCCGCCGGCCACCACGAAGCTGCCCGACATGACCGGGTCGCCCGGTCGCTTCACGACGGGGTCGGCCTCGCCGGTGAGCAGGGACTCGTCGATCTCCAGCCCGTCCGCCTCGACGCACACCCCGTCCACGGCGACCTTGTCGCCCGGTCCGATCTCGATGAGTTCGTCCAGGACGAGTTCGGAGGTGGAGACCTCGATCGCGGCGCCGTCGCGGCGGACGGTGGGCCGGGCCTCGCCGACGACCGCGAGGGAGTCCAGGGTCTGCTTCGCCCGCCACTCCTGGATGATGCCGATGCCGGTGTTGGCGAGGATCACGAAGCCGAAGAGGCCGTCCTGGATGGGCGCGACGGCGAGCATGATCAGCCACAGGACGCCGATGATGGCGTTGAAGCGGGTGAAGACGTTTCCCCGGACGATCTCGCCGACCGAGCGGCTGCTGCGGACGGGCACGTCGTTGACCTGACCGCGCGCGACGCGCTCCGCGACCTCGGCGGCGGTGAGACCGGTCGCCGTCGGCACAGTGGCGGGTGCGTCGATATGGGTCATGGCTTCGACGGTACGTGCGGATTTGGGGGTTCACCCCCCGAGGGCGCGGAAGATCCGACCTGGGGAGGACAGGGGTAGTACGCCGGTTGTACGGCCGCTCGCCTACTCCGCGGGAGCCGCTCGCCTACTCCGCGGGAGCCTGCTCGGCCGTCGTCGCCGCGCGCTTGATCGCCGCGTCCCGCTTGCGGACGTACCAGATGCCGATGAGCCCGAGCCCGGCGCCGGCCAGGCACGTCCACAGCCACCACAGATGGCCCTGGTCGTCGAACCAGCCGTAGAACGGGAGCTGGACGAGGAAGAGGACGAACCAGAGGATCGTGCCGCCGGTGATGGTGGCGACCACGGGGCCCTCCAGGGGCTCCGGCGCCTCGTGCGTAGGGGTCCACTTCGCCATGGGCTCAGCTTACGAGAGGAAGACATCTACGCGCGGAGATAGCGTCGGCGGCTTTATATGTTCATACTGAACCCGTTTTGCGTTCGTCCCCATCTTGTCCGCATCTTGGCTACTTCTGATCGTAGGAACCTCTAATGATCGACCGCTACTTCAAGATCTCTGAGCGGGGCAGCACCCTGTCCCGG
Source organism: Streptomyces sp. NPDC006872 (assembly GCF_040635845.1). Classification (NCBI taxonomy): domain Bacteria; kingdom Bacillati; phylum Actinomycetota; class Actinomycetes; order Kitasatosporales; family Streptomycetaceae; genus Streptomyces; species Streptomyces sp. NPDC006872. The sequence goes on along the minus strand of NZ_JBEYIL010000005.1, from coordinate 455,155 downwards.
GAGGTCCGTGGCGGTTTCGCCACCTTCTTCGCGATGGCGTACATCATCGTGCTGAACCCGATCATCCTCGGCAGCGCGAAGGACATGTACGGGCACCACCTGGACAACGGTCAGCTGGTCACCGCCACCTGTGTGACGGCCGCGTTCACCACGCTCCTCATGGGCGTGATCGGCAATGTGCCCATCGCGCTGGCCGCCGGCCTCGGCGTGAACTCGGTGGTCGCGCTCCAGCTCGCGCCCCGGATGTCCTGGCCGGACGCGATGGGCATGGTGGTCCTCGCGGGCTTCGTCGTCATGCTGCTGGTCGCCACCGGTCTGCGCGAGCGCGTCATGAACGCGGTCCCCTTCGGGCTGCGCAAGGCGATCAGCATCGGTATCGGCCTGTTCATCATGCTGATCGGGCTCGTCGACGCCGGCTTCGTCAGCCGTATCCCGGACGCCGCCCAGACCACCGTCCCGCTCCAGCTCGGCGGCGACGGTCACCTGAACGGCTGGCCGGTTCTCGTCTTCATCCTGGGCGCGCTGCTCACGCTGGCCCTGATCACCCGCAAGGTGCCCGGCGCGATCCTGATCTCGATCGTCGCGATGACCGTCCTCGCGCTGATCGTCGACGCCGTCGCGACCGTTCCCTCCTGGGGTCTCACCACCCCCGAGTGGCCCGGCAACCCCGTCGCCAGCCCCGACTTCGGGCTGATCGGCGAGGTCAGCCTGTTCGGCGGCTTCCATGAGGTCGGCGTCCTGACCGGCACCCTCTTCGTCTTCACGGTCCTGCTGTCGTGCTTCTTCGACGCGATGGGCACGATCATGGGCGTCAGCGACGAGGCCAAGCTGACCGACGCCCACGGCGAGATGCCCGGCATCAACAAGGTCCTCTTCGTGGACGGCCTCGCGGTCGCCGCGGGCGGCGCCAGCTCCTCCTCCGCCACCACCGCCTTCGTGGAGTCCACGGCCGGCGTCGGCGAGGGCGCGCGCACCGGCTTCGCGAACCTCGTCACCGGCGGCCTCTTCACGGTCGCGCTGTTCCTCACGCCGGTCGCCACGATGGTCCCGTCCCAGGCCGCGACGCCCGCCCTGCTCGCGGTCGGCTATCTGATCCTGGCCGGCTCGGTCAAGGAGATCGACTGGGCCGACCACACCATCGCCATCCCGGCCTTCATCACCATGGTGATGATGCCGTTCACCTACTCGATCACCAACGGCATCGGCATGGGCTTCATCGCCTTCGTCCTGTTGCGCCTGGTGGCCGGGCGCGGCAAGGACGTACCGGTGCCGATGTACGTGGTCTCCGCCGTGTTCGTCTTCTACTACCTGATGCCGGCCCTCGGCCTCACGTGAGCCCCGAACGGCCCCAGGGCCTGTCCGCCCCGGGGCGGACAGGCCCTACATGAGCCCGTAGAACTTCTCCGTCTCCTCGACGGCGGTCTGGAACCGCTCGTCGAAGTCATCGCGAATGAGCGTCTGGACTACGTAGTCCTGGACGCTCATTCCCCTTTTGGCGGCATGCTGCCGGAGCCGTTCGAGCAGCTCCCCGTCTATGCGCAGGCTGAGCACACTGGTCCCCATGAGACGAGGGTCGCGGGCGCGTACCGCACTTCGGTCACTTTCCGCTGCCGACTCACTCGTTCGAGTGATGAAGGGGTTTCCGTGGCCGGTGTCACGGGAATCCCGGCGCGCCCCAGCTTGTTTAGCCAGAGTAATGAGTTACCCTAAAGAGATGCCTGACCTCACCCATGGCGACGACGCTGCCGCCGTGAACTCCCTGCGCTCCGCCGTGATGCGACTGTCCCGTCGGCTCAAGCACCAGCGGGTCGACGAGTCCCTGAGCCCCACCGAGATGTCGGTGCTCGGCACCCTCTCCCTCTACGGCAGTGCCACCCCGGGCGAACTCGCCCGCAAGGAGCACGTCCAGCCGCCCTCGATGACCCGCATCGTGGCGCTCCTGGAGGCCAAGGGACTGGTCCGGCTCGAGCCGCACCCGGACGACCGGCGTCAGAAGGTCGTCACGAAGACCGAGCAGGCCGAGGCCATGCTCGAGGAGAGCCGCGCCAAGCGGAACGCCTTCCTCGCCACCCTGGTCGACGGCCTCGACGAGGACGAGTGGGCGAAGCTGCGCGCCGCGGCTCCGGTGCTGGAGAGACTCGCGCACCTGTAATTTGCGCATCGGCATCCTGCGCATCGGCACCTCGCGCATGGGTGACTCGCGCACCTGTAGGCAGCATTCGAGGAGGCGAACCCTTTTGAGTACGGGATCCGGAGCAGATTCCGCCCCCGCTCGCACGTCGTCGATGTTCAGCTCCCTGAGAATCAGGAACTACCGCCTGTTCTTCATGGGTCAGGTCGTCTCGAACATCGGCACCTGGATGCAGCGCATCGCCCAGGACTGGCTGGTCCTCAGCCTCACCGGCTCCGCGACGGCCGTCGGCTTCACGACGGCCCTGCAGTTCCTGCCGATGCTTCTCTTCGGCCTCTACGGCGGCGTCCTCGTCGACCGCCTGCCCAAGCGCCGCGCACTGCTGTTCACCCAGTCCGCGATGGCCGTCACCGGCATCGCACTGGCCCTGCTGACCCTCTCCGGACACGTCGAGGTCTGGCACGTCTACGTGGCGGCCTTCTCCGTCGGTCTCGCGACCGTCGTCGACAACCCGGCCCGCCAGTCCTTCGTCTCCGAGATGGTCGGCCCCGACCAGCTGCAGAACGCGGTCAGTCTCAACTCCGCGAACTTCCAGTCCGCGCGCCTCGTCGGCCCCGCCGTCGCCGGTCTGATGATCACCGGCGTGGGCACCGGCTGGGCGTTCCTCGCCAACGGCCTGTCCTTCGTCGCGCCCATCACCGGCCTGCTGCTGATGCGGGCGCGCGAACTGCACGCCGTCGAGCGCGCCCCCCGCGCCAAGGGCCAGCTGCGCGAGGGCCTGCACTACGTCGCCGGCCGCCCCGACCTGATCTGGACGATCACCCTGGTCGGGTTCATCGGCACCTTCGGCTTCAACTTCCCCGTCTACCTCTCGGCCTTCGCCGACGACGTCTTCCACGCGGGCGCCGGCTCCTACAGCCTCTTCAACACGCTGATGGCGGTCGGCTCGCTCGCCGGCGCCCTCCTCGCCGCCCGGCGCGGCACGGCCAAGATGCGCGTGATGATCGCGGCGGCGGTCGCCTTCGGCGTGATGGAGACAGTCGCCGCCGGCGCTCCCTCTCTCTGGCTGTTCGCCCTGCTCATGGTCCCGATCGGGATGTTCGGGATGACGGTCAACGTCACCGCGAACACCAGCATCCAGATGGGCACCGACCCGGCCATGCGCGGCCGGGTCATGGCCCTCTACATGATGGTCTTCCTGGGCGGCTCGCCCGTGGGCGCGCCGATAGCGGGCTGGATCACGGACGCGTACGGCGTCCGGGCCGGCCTGGCGGTCGGCGGCGTGATCGCGGCCACCGCCGCCCTCGCCATCGGCCTGGTCCTGGCCCGGGTGGGCAACCTCCGCCTCTCCCTCGGCTGGACCGCCGGCCACCCGACGGTCCGACTCGTACCCCGAGAGAACCGGGAACTCACCCCGGTGTCGTGACGCCTGTCGTCACACGCGCCGGGCCAGCAACTGGCCCGGCCAGTCGTTGTCGCCGACGGTGAACGCCTGCGTCGCGGTGAAGCCGTTGCGTTCGTAGTAGGCGACGAGGGATCTGTCGTCGCCGGCGTAGCAGTCCACCCGGAGCAGGGCGACGCCTGCGCGGCGGGTCGCCTCGGCGGCGTGGGCCAGGAGGGCGCTGCCCACGCCGTGGCCCTTGAACCGGCGGTCGGAGGCCAGCCAGTGGATGTATCGCTCGGGCTCGCCGGGCGGCGGCAGGTGGGCGAGGTAGGCGCCGGGCGCGTCCGTGAGGGTCACGGTGGCGGCCGGCACCCCGTCGGCCTCGGCGATGAACACCTCGCCGTCCTCCATGTACCGGACGACCGACTCCAGCACGCTCGGACTCTCCGACAGGGGCTTCGTCCCCCACTGACCGGTGCGCCCCTGTGAGACCAGCCACTCCACGCTGCTGTCCAGCATGCCGAGTATCACGGGGACGTCGTCGGGGCCGCCTTCTCTGATGGTGATCTGCATGACGTCCATCATGCCCGGCGCGCCCTCCCCGGAGCCGGGACAATCGGGGCATGAGACTCTTCGCCGCAGTGCTGCCCCCGGACGACATCGCCGACGAACTCGCCGCCGAGGTAGCCCGGTTGCGCGCACTGCCCGGTGCGGAGGGACTGCGCTGGACGGGCCGCCCCGGCTGGCACTTCACCCTCGCCTTCTACGGCGAGGTCGACGACGACCTCGTCCCGGACCTGTCGGCGCGGCTGGAGCGGGCCGCGCACCGCAGCGCGCCCTTCGCGCTGGCGGTGCGCGGCGGAGGACAGTTCGGGCGCGGGCGGGCCCTGTGGACGGGCGCGGCCGAGGACGTGCCGGCGCTGCGACTGCTGGCCGGCCGGGCGGAGGCCGCGGCCCGCAAGGCGGGCGTGGAGATGGACGAACACCGCCGCTACAAGGCCCATCTGACGCTGGCCCGCAGCCGGGACGCGCTGGACGTCCGGCCGTACGTCGAGGCGCTGGACGCCTTCGTGGGCCGTACCTGGACCGTGGGGGAGCTGGTGCTGGTGCGCAGCAACCTGCCGAAGTCCGGCGTTCCCGGGGCGCAGCCCCGTTACGAGCCGGTCGGGCGCTGGGCGCTCGGCGGGGCCGGTTAGGCTCGACGCGTGGACCCGAAGACCCGGAACCGGATCATGGCCGGTGCGCTTGTGCTGATGTTCGTCGTGGTGGCGGTGGCGGCGGCCGTCGGAAAGTAGTCGACGCGCTCGACGCGCTCGAGACGACGACGGCCGCCGCCCTGCGGTGCTGTGCCGTGCCCAGGGGGCGTTGTCAGCGGCCTTACCAGGCGAAGGCCTCCGGCGACGGGCCCGGGCCCGGGAAGATCTCGTCGAGACCCGTCAGCAGCTCCTCGCTCAGCTCCAGCTCGACCGCGCGCAGTGCGGAGTCGAGCTGCTCGGCGGTGCGCGGACCGACGATCGGGCCGGTCACGCCGGGACGGGTGAGCAGCCAGGCCAGGGCGGCCTCGCCGGGCTCGAGCCCGTGCTTGTCGAGGAGGTCCTCGTACGCCTGGACCTGCGCGCGCAGGGTCGTGTTGGCGAGGGCGTCGGCGGCCCGGCCGGAGGCGCGGCGACCGCCCTCGACCTCCTTCTTGATGACGCCGCCCAGCAGACCGCCGTGCAGCGGCGACCACGGGATGACCCCGAGCCCGTACTCCTGCGCGGCCGGGATGACCTCCATCTCGGCGCGCCGCTCGGCGAGGTTGTACAGGCACTGCTCGCTGACGAGGCCGATGGTCCCGGAGCGGCGGGCCGCGATCTCATTCGCCTGGGCGATCTTGTAGCCGGGGAAGTTGGAGGACCCGACGTACAGGATCTTCCCCTGCTGGATGAGGACGTCGATCGCCTGCCAGATCTCCTCGAAGGGAGTGCTGCGGTCGACGTGGTGGAACTGGTAGACGTCGATGTAGTCGGTCTGCAGCCGCTTCAGCGACGCGTCGACGGCCCGTCGGATGTTGAGCGCGGACAGCAGGTCGTGGTTCGGCCAGGGGGCGCCTTCGGTGCCCATGTTGCCGTACATCTTGGTGGCGAGGACGACCTTGTCGCGGCGCTCGCCGCCCTTCGCGAACCAGTTGCCGATGATCTCTTCGGTACGGCCCTTGTTCTCGCCCCAGCCGTACACGTTCGCGGTGTCGAAGAAGTTGATGCCCGCGCCGAGCGCCGCGTCCATGATCGCGTGGCTGTCGGCTTCGTCCGTCTGCGGGCCGAAGTTCATGGTGCCGAGGACGAGGCGGCTGACCTTGAGTCCGGTGCGTCCGAGCTGCGTGTACTCCATGGAACTCAAGCCAACGGCTTCGAGTGCGCTCGATGCAAGGGGGGTTCGGTCAGTCGCGGGGGAAGTCGTCGGTCTTGAGGGTGAGGTCGACCACGGTGCCGGTGAGGTCGATGTCGTCGCCGAAGTCGATCTTCGTCCGCGTGGCGTAGTCGCCTTCTTTGGGGTGGGTGTAGAGGTAGCAGCGGCCCTTGTAGGGGTCGGCGATGAGGTAGACCGGGACCTCGGCGGTGGCGTAGGCGAGCTTCTTCGGCCCGTAGTCGTTCGCTGCCGTGTCCTTGGAGATGACCTCGGCCACGAACTCGACGTCCTGGTAGCGCCAGCGCCCCTTGCTGTCTTTCACCGAGCGGTCTGCCATGGCCGCCATGTCGCATGCGAAGCCGTTCAGATGACCAGGGAAGTCGATGCGTACGTCGGATGCGAGCCGCTTGCGGGGATACTTGCTCCGCAACTGCTCGAAGACGGCCGAGATGATCTCCCAGTGATTCTGCCGTTGCGGTGACATGAAGATGTTTCCCCCGACGATCTCAACCTTCGTTCCCTCGGGGATGGGCATCTTCTCGAGCAACTCGAACATGACGTCCAGAGACAGCTCGCCGCTCTCCTCGGCCATCGTGATCCTGTCCTCAGTGACGGTCATCGTGGCGCTCCTCCCCGGCTGCCCCACGGACGAGTGCAGCCGCGCAGTACAACGATACGCACGGTGACCAGAGCACGGGCGACGTCACGCCGAGCGTTCGTACTCCCCGCCCAGCTCCCAGCCCTGGTACATCGCGTCCGCGAAGGCCTCCGCGATCTTGTGTTCGCCGCTCGCGTTGGGATGCGTGCCGTCGTAGGTGTCGAGGTGCGTCTCGTATCCGGGCGGGGGTGACGCCAGCAGGAGGGGCGAGCGGGGCTCGTCGAGGTCGGCGAGGGTCTTGGCGAGGAGTTCGTTGAAGGCGGCGACCTCGGCGGCGAAGTCGGGCTCCGTCTGCGCGCGGACGTTCGGGATCACCGGCAGCGCGACGATCCCCACCCGGGGGTTGGCCGCCCGCGCCTCGGCCACGAACGTCCGTACGTTGGCGGCGGTCTGCCCCGCGTTCGTGTAGAAGCCCAGGTCGATGAGGCCGAGCGCGACCAGCAGCACATCGGCCCGGTGCGCGCGGACCGCTCCGCCGATCAGGGGGGCCATGTGCAGCCAGCCCTCGCCCCAGCCGGCCAGATGGGCGCGGGGGAAGTCCGGATCGGCGTACTCGTACGAGGTGGGCGCGTCCGTCGCCTTGTCGTACAGCGTCTCGCGCGGTCCGACGACGGCGAACGGGCCGTCGTACGTCGTGCGCAGGTGCTGCCACATCCGATAGCGCCATGTGTGTTCGCCGGCGCTTCCGATCGTCTGGGAATCGCCGACGGGCATGAACCTGAGCATCCGCTCATCATCGGGGATCGGCGGGAGGGAGGGGACGGGCGGGGGTGTGAGACGGGCCACGCGCCGTGAAACCTCGGCCGGGATGGCAGGCTTGGCGCATGCGTCGCTTGCTTGCGTTCCTCGCCGCGGTCCTCCTCACGGGGGTGCTCGCCGCGCCCGCGACCGCCGCCGACGGCGACAAGGGGTTCACCATCACCGACCCCCGGATCACCGAGTCCAGCGGCCTGGCGGCGTCCCGTCAGCACCCGGGCGTCTACTGGACGCACAACGACCAGGACACGTGCGCCTGCCTCTACGCCGTGGACAGCGGCACCGGAAAGACCGTCGCCACGATCACCCTGACCGGCGTGGGCACCCCCCGTGACGTCGAGGCCATCGCCATGGGTCCCGACAACCAGCTCTGGGTCGGCGACATCGGCGACAACGACGGGGTGACCTGGCCCTACGTCTGGATCTATCAGCTCCCCGAGCCCAAGGAGCTCAAGGACCAGAGCATCCGGGCCAAGCAGTACGTCGTGAAGTACTCGGACGGCACCCGCGACGCCGAGTCCCTGATCGTCCACCCGAAGACCGGCCGCGTGTACATCATCGACAAGCACGAGGACGGGGGGCATCTGTACGAGGGGCCCGCGAAGCTCTCCACGTCCGGCGCGAACGTCTTCAAGCCCACCGTCCCCGTCGACCTGTGGGCCACCGACGCCGCCTTCTCCCCGGACGGCGCCCAGCTCGCCGTCCGCGGCTACTTCGGCGGCATCTACTACGACTGGAACGGCGGGAAGATCGAGCGCAAGGGGCGGCTCGACGTGCCCCTGCAGCGGCAGGGGGAGTCCGTCAGCTACTCCGCCGACGGCACCAAGCTCATGTACGGGACCGAGGGGTCCGGGAGCGAGGTGGAGGCGGAGGACGCGCCCGACGGTGCGGCGGCCTCCGGCTCCAAGTCCCCCTCGGGCGGCGGTGGTTCGAGCGCATCGGGCGACGGCGGCGACGGCTCCTCGGCCTCCGACAGCGTCAAGTTCGGAGCGCTGGCCGTTGCCGCGCTCTGCGCCGTCTTCTTCGGCCTCCGCCGACTGCGGCGCCGCGACTGAGCGCACCGAGCGCACCGATCGTCGCGCTCACGACTTCCGCTGGGCGACCAGGAGCTCCAGCCCGTCCAGGATCCGTTGCAGGCCGAACTCGAAGTGGTCGAAGGCGGAGCTCCAGGTGTCCTCGGCCAGGGAGGCGAGGACCGGATAGCGGCCGCTGGTCATGACCCTTTCCAGGAACGGCGCCTGGGCCGAGTAGAACTCGGCGGTCGTCATGCCCGACGTGCGCTCGGCCGCCGCCTGGTAGACCTGCGTGCGCGCGGCGCCGACGACGTAGCCGTCGACCGTGATGACCGCTGAGACGAGTTCGGGGTCGGTCAGGCCCATCGGCCGGATGAGGGTGAGCACCTTCTCCATGCCGTCCAGCGCGCTCGGGCCCAGCAGCGGGCGGGTCTGGTTGACCTCCAGCAGCCAGGGGTGGCCGCGGTAGAGGGCGAGGGTGGCGTGGGCCATGGCCTCCAGGGCGGAGCGCCAGGTGCCGTCGCCGAGGTCGGCCGGGTTCTCGGAAGGGCGCTGGACGCGGTTCAGCATCAGGTCGAGCAGCTCGGCCTTGCCGGGGACGTAGCGGTAGAGGGACATCGCGCCCGTCCCCAGCTCGGTGGCGATCCGGCGCATCGAGAGTCCGGGGAGTCCGTCCCGGTCCGCGATCTCGACGGCTCGCTCCACGATCACGTCCAGCGTCAGGCCCGGCTTGGGTCCGCGGCTCGGGCGTTTGCCGGTGTCCCACAGCAGCTCGAGGGTGCGGGTGATGTCGCCGCTGCCGCTGGTCTCCGTGCTGCTCGTCATGGGCGCAGCTTAGTTCCCCGCCGAAAAACCGAGTACACCGTACGCGTAATCGGGTACGGTGTACTCGGTTAATGGAACGGCCTGGGGGACGCGACCCAGGGAGACCACTTAGGGAAGGGGGACCCGATGAGTGACGGACATGCCGTGCTCGCCGAGGGGCTGGAGAAGCGCTACGGCGACAAGCGCGCCCTCGACGGCTTCGATCTCGCCGTCCGGGAGGGCACCGTGCACGGACTGCTCGGGCCGAACGGGGCCGGCAAGACCACCGCCGTGCGCATCCTGTCCACGCTCGTCCGGCTGGACGGCGGCCGGGCGACGGTGGCGGGGCTGGACGTGGGCCGGCGCCCGCGCGAGGTACGGGCGCGGATCGGCCTCACCGGGCAGTACGCGGCCGTGGACGAGGTGCTCACCGGCCGGCAGAACCTGGAGATGTTCGGGCGCCTGTTCCACCTGGGCGGCCGGCGGGCCAAGGTGCGCGCCGCCGAACTGCTCGAACGCTTCGACCTCACCGACGCCGCCGACCAGGGCGTCGGCGGCTACAGCGGCGGTATGCGCCGCCGCCTCGACCTCGCCGCGTCGATGATCCTGGCTCCGGCGGTCCTCTTCCTGGACGAGCCCACGACCGGGCTCGACCCGCGCAGCCGCGGCGAAGTCTGGGACTCCGTGCGGGCGTTGGTGGCGGGCGGCACGACCGTGCTGCTGACCACGCAGTATCTGGAGGAGGCCGACCGGCTCGCCGCGCGGATCACCGTCATCGACCAGGGGCGCGCCATCGCCGACGACACCCCGGACGGGCTGAAGAACCGCATCGGCGGCGACCGCATCGAGGTCGTGGTCGCCGAGCGGTCCGAGATCCCCCGGGTGGTGAAGGTCGTCGCCCGGGTCTCGGACGGCGAACCCGAGGCGGACGAGGCGGAGCTGCGCGTGCACGCCCCGGTGACCGACCGGGTCGCCGCGCTCACGGACGTGACCCGGACCCTGCGGGACGAGGGCGTCCGCGTCGAGGACATCGGGCTGCGCAGGCCCAGCCTCGACGACGTCTTCCTGAGCCTGACCGGACACCGCACGGAGACGAAGGAGGCTGCCGCATGAGCGCCCTGGACATCGGCACGCGGCGCGGCCGAACGTACTGGCTGCTCTCCGACTGCTGGAACGTGGTCCGCCGCGGGCTCACCCACTACCAGCGCCAACCCGTCAACATCGCCTGGCAGTTGGGCTTCCCGATCCTCTCCGTGCTGCTGTACGGCTATGTCTTCGGCAGCGCGCTGCAGGTGCCCGGCGGCGGGGACTACAAGGACTTCCTGATGCCGGGGATGTTCGCGATGACGATGGCGTTCGGCTTCATCAACACGGCGACGGTCGTGGTCCACGACTCCACCAAGGGCGTCATCGACCGCTTCCGGTCCATGCCGATGGCGTCCTCGGCCGTGGTCGCCGGCCGCGGGGTGACCGATCTGGTCGTCGCCTGCGCGGAGCTGTGCATCATGATGCTCACCGCGCTGGCCATGGGCTGGCGGCCGGACGGGGGCTGGCGCTTCCTCGCCGCGTTCGGGCTGCTGCTGTGGCTGCGGTTCGCGCTGATCTGGATCGGCGTGTGGCTGGGCCTGCTGGTCCCCAACCCGGAGGCGGCGGGCGGGCTGTTCGCGGTCGCCTTCCCGCTGACGATGATCTCCAGCATCTTCGTCGCACCCCAACTCATGCCCGACTGGCTGGGCTTCGTCGCCGCGTGGAATCCGATCTCGTCCACCGCGGCGGCCGCCCGCGATCTGTTCGGGACGCCGGTCGGGGGCGGCGACTCATGGGTGGAGCAGCACGCGCTGCTGATGGCGGGGGTATGGCCGCTGGCGCTCACGGCCGTCTTCCTGCCGCTCGCCGTACGGAGGTTCCGACAGCTCGGCCGGTGAGGGGCGCTTCCGGCTCCGCGGTGGGGGCCGCTCCCGGCCTCCGCGGTGAGGGCCGTGCACGGGCGTCACCCGTTCGCCGCATCCGGCGCGACGGCGGGTCGGTCGTCCCGGCACGCTGAAGTGTCTCGCGGGACGGGGGCGGAGTCTCGACACGCGGTCCCGCCCTCATCGATGGGAGACCCCATGCGCGGTCATGCCATACGCGCCGCAAGAAAGCTCACCCTGTTCATCGCCGCCCTGGGACTGACCGTCCCGGCGGCCCTGGCCACCGCCCAGCCGGCCCAGGCCGCCCTGATCGTGCACGTGCGCACCGCCACGCTGCCGCTCAGCGGTTCCATCACCGGCGCCTCGGAGCAGATCGCCGTCACCGGCAGCATCACCGTCACCGTCCTCACCAGGACGAACACGGGCGGCGGCGGTACGGCCCAGATCATCAGCCGGCTGGGCGGCACCAGCGGCATCGGCGCCACGACCGGCGCGAGGTACCTCTTCGTCGGCGCCGACAACAACACGGTCTCGTGGCCGCCGGGCCCGATCGCGCCGCTGACCGTCTTCCCGAGGTTCCTCCAGATCAACCCGTTCTTTCCGCCCGACCCGATCGTCCCACCGCACCCGATCGCGCCCGTACGGGTCGACGTGAGCGTCACGGAAACCGGCGTGATCGACAGCATCGACGCCGAGCTGGACGAAGAAGAAGAGGGCCCCGACGTCAGCACCTGACGGGCATCCGGGTCTTTCCGCAGCGGCGGCGCCCTTTTCCCGGCGCCGCCGCTGCCGCGCGTCTTGACGGGTTCATGGTGTGTCAGTTTCCTGGGTGGTGCGCGGCGTGTGGGAGCGCTCCCATTCTGTTCCGGTCCCGCGCCACCCGAGAGGAAGCAGCGAGATGTTCCGCAGCTTGCGAAGAGTGCTGTGCACGGTTGCCGCCGTGTTGCTGATACCGCTGGCCGGAGTCCACACGGCGGATGCGGCAGACGCGGCAGATGCGGCGGATGTCGCCGCGGTGCCGGGAGCCGGCTACTGGCACACCAGCGGCCGCCAGATCCTGGACGCCGCCGGGCAGCCGGTCCGGATCGCCGGGATCAACTGGTTCGGCTTCGAGACCGGCAACTACGTCGTCCACGGCCTCTGGTCCCGGGACTACAAGAGCATGATCGACCAGATGAAGTCGCTGGGCTACAACACGATCCGCATCCCGTTCAGCGACGACATCTTCAAGAGCTCCACGGTCCCCAACAGCATCGACTTCAGCAGCGGCAAGAACGCCGACCTACAGGGACTCGGCCCGCTCGGCGTGTTGGACAAGATCGTCGCGTACGCGGGTCAGGACGGCCTGAAGGTCATCCTCGACCGTCACCGCCCGGACGCCGGCGGCCAGTCCGCGCTCTGGTACACGGCCGCGGTCCCCGAGTCGACGTGGATCGCCAACCTCAAGGCCCTCGCGACCCGTTATCAGGGCCAGGACACGGTCGTCGGCATCGACCTGCACAACGAGCCCCACGATCCGGCCTGTTGGGGCTGCGGCGACCCGGCCACGGACTGGCGACTGGCCGCACAGCGCGCGGGCAACGCGGTCCTGTCCGTCAACCCCGAGCTCCTGATCTTCGTCGAGGGCGTGCAGACCTTCAACGGCGTCTCGGGGTGGTGGGGAGGCAACCTGATGGGCGTCGCCCAGTACCCGGTGCAGCTGAACGTGGCCGGCCGGGTGGTGTACTCCGCGCACGACTACGCCACCAGCGTCGCGCAACAGAGCTGGTTCAGCGACCCGACCTTCCCCGCCAACATGCCGGGGATCTGGGACAAGTACTGGGGCTACATCTTCAAGCAGAACATCGCGCCCGTGTGGGTGGGCGAGTTCGGCACGACGCTCGCCTCGACCGTCGACCAGAAGTGGCTGGCGGCGCTGGTGAGCTACCTTCGGCCGACCTCGACGTACGGCGCGGACTCCTTCCACTGGACCTTCTGGTCCTGGAACCCCAACTCCGGTGACACGGGCGGCATCCTGAAGGACGACTGGGCGACCGTGGACACGGTGAAGGACGGCTATCTGGCGAGCGTCAAGGCACCGGGCTTTCCGAGCACGGGCGGCGGGGGCGGGGGCGGCGGCGGGACCACGGCGTCCTGCTCCGCCGCCTACACCGTCACCAGCGACTGGGGCGGCGGCTTCAACGCGGAGGTCAAGGTGACGAACACCGGGACGACGGCCCTCTCGTCCTGGAAGGTCACCTGGACCTGGAGCGGCGCACAGCAGGTGACGAGCATGTGGAACGCGTCATACACCCAGAGCGGCGCCACGGTGACCGCCGTGAACGCCTCCCACAACGGGGCGGTGCCGGCGGGCGGTTCGGCGAGCCTCGGGTTCGGGGGCGCGCCGGGGGGCGGGGGTGTGCCGGCGGTGAGCTGCACGGCGGCGTGAGGTCTTCGCCGGGGTGAGGTATCTGGTCGTGTGGGGAAGCGCCTGGTGCTGGTGCGGTGCCGGTGCGGTGCCGGGCGCTTCGGAAACCGCTTGGCCACGTCTCCGGCACGTTCCTAGCATGATCCGTATGCCAGGACTCCAGCTCTCCCGCCGCTTCTACGATCAGGCCGTGGCCCCGCTGCTCGGCGGCATCCCCCACTCGGCCGGCCTGCTGGGCGACGGCTCCGAGGTACTCGGTTTCGATGACGCGGTCTCCACCGATCACGACTTCGGACCGCGGGTGCAGGTGTTCGTGGCGACGCAGGCCGATGCCGAGGGCGTCCACACGGCGCTGGAGCGGTTGCCGCAGCGTTTCGAGGACTTCCCCGTCGCCTACCGGGACGCCGATCGCCTCGATGGCGCGGAGCACCATCAAGTCGAGGTGACGACGGCGGCTCGGTTCTTCACCGAGCGGATCGGCTGCGACCCCGCCGACGGGATGGGGCCGGCGGACTGGCTGACCGCTCCGACGCAACGGCTGGCGACGCTGGTCGGGGGTGATGTCTTCCGTGACGCAGACGGATCGCTGGAGTCACGCCGCAGGGCGCTGAGGTGGTATCCGCAGGACGTCTGGCGCTATGCGCTCGCCGCCGCCTGGTTGCGGGTCTCACAGGAGGAGGCGTTCATCGGGCGAACGGGCGCGGTCGGGGACGATCTCGGCAGTGCACTGGTGACGGCACGGGTCGCGCGGGATCTCGTCCGGATCGGGTTCCTGGTGGAGCGGCGCTGGGCGCCCTACAGCAAGTGGCTCGGTACGGCCTTCTCGCGGCTGCCCCTCGCCGAGCGGGTCGGGCCGCATCTCAGCGCGGCCGTGCGTGCCGGGGACTGGCGTGCGCGGGAGACGGCACTGTGCGCCGCACAGCGCGAACTGGCCATCGCCACCAACCGGCTGGGCCTCGCCGATGAGGTGGACCCCGAGCCGCGCCAGTTCTACGACCGGGACATTCGCGTGCTGTTCGGCGACAGGTTCACCAACGCCCTGGCCGCACGGGTGACCGATCCGGAGGTTCGAGCCCTGATCACCCGTTTCGGCACCCGCCGGCATGACGCGAGCGCGATGCTTCCGGGCACCGTCGACCAGGTCGTCGACTCGGTGGAAGTGCTCGGACATCCCGACCGCTGCCGAGCGGCGACGGGAGTGCTCGGCATCACGGACCCGTCCCAGGCCAGCCCTGAGTGAAGTGATCGAACTCTCCGGTCCACCGGTGCTCAAGGTCAGCGAGTTGACGCCCTGATCTCCTGGAAGGTCGCCTGGACCTGGACCAGCTCCCAGCAGGTCACGCCTTCGACGAGCTTCGGGTTCGGGGGCGGTGCCGGGTGCTTCGCTCACGAGCGTGCGTACGAGACCCAGTCGTGGGCGAGCCGCGCCATGTTCTTCTTCCAGTGCTGGGGGTCGCTTCGGGCGGTCTCGCCCCAGGCCCGGGCGTTGGCTACGTTGGGCACGTTCCGTTGCGAGAGGCGGGAACGGAAGGCTGCCCCTGCGCACGTCGGAGCGCAAGCACAGGGACGGCCGATTTCAGGAGATCAGTGCGTTCAGTGCGCCCAGGCCTCAAGAGCGCGCAAGGAGTCCGCGTTCCAGGGCCACGACGACGGCGCGAGTGCGGTCGCTGACGTCGAGTTTCGCGAAGACCCGCAGCAGATGCGTCTTCACCGTGGCCTCGCCGATGACCAGGCGGCGGCCGATCTCCGCGTTGGACAGGCCGTCCGCGACCGCGCGCAGCACCTCCCGCTCACGGGCGGTGAGCGCGACCGGCTCGGGGCGGCGCATCCGGGCCACCAGGCGTTCCGCGACCTTGGGCGCGAGGACCGTCTCGCCACGGGCCGCCGAGCGGATGGCGTCGGCGAGCTGCTCGCGGGTGGTGTCCTTGAGGAGGTAGCCGACGGCGCCGGCCTCCACGGCCCGTTCGATCTCGGCGTCCGTGTCGTACGTGGTGAGGATCAGCACCCGGGTGGCCACCGGCAGGGCGACGATCTCGGTGGTGGCGGCCACGCCGTCGAGCACCGGCATGCGCAGGTCGAGGAGGGCCACATCGGGGGCGAGCCGCTCCACGAGGCCGACGCCCTCGCGGCCGTCGCTCCCTTCGCCGACGATCTCTATCGTGGGCTCGTCGGCCAGCAGGGCGATGACTCCGGCGCGCATCACGGCGTGGTCGTCGACCACGACCACACGGATCCGGCCGTACGCGGTGTCGGTCATGGTCAGTCCTGACTGTGCGTGGGAAGGCGGGCGAGGACACGGGTGCCGTCCCCGAGGGAGCTGGTGACGGAGAGTTCGCCGCCGAGTTCGGCCAGCCGTCGGCGCATTCCGTCGAGGCCGAACCCATGGGACTCCTCGACGACGAAGCCGCAGCCGTCGTCGGTGATCTCCAGCTCGACACCGCCCGCGAGTTCGGTGAGGACCACGCCGACGGTGGAGGCGCCCGAGTGTTTGCGCACGTTGGCGAGGGACTCCTGGGTGCAGCGCAGCAGGGCGACGCGGGTGCGCTGGTCCAGGTCCATGTCGGGCAGTTCGGCGGTGACGGTGAGGCCGGTGTCCTGGACGAAGCGGTTCAGGGTTCTGCGCAGGGTGGTGGCGAGCGAGCCGGGTGCGACGCCGCTCTCGGGGGCGGAGCCGACGAGCACCCGGGCCTCGGCCAGGTTCTCGCGCGCGGTCTGCTCGATGGAGGTGAGCTGCTCGGCGCAGCGCACGGGGTCGGTGACGGTGGCGGCACGGGCGGCCTCCGCGAGCACCACGATGGAGGCGAAGCCCTGGGCGAGGGTGTCGTGGATCTCCCGGGCGAGCCGTTCGCGCTCCTCGGCCGCGCCCTGCCGCTGATACGCGGCTGCCAACTCCTCCTGGGTGACGGCCAGTTCAGCGGTCAGTTGCTCCTGCCGCTCGTTGCTCCGGCCGACGAAGCGGTGCACCCACAGCCCGAGACCCACCCCAGCGGCGTAGGCGACGACGGTGAACACCGCGTTCCCGGTGAGGAATTGAGGGCTCCAGCCCTGGCCGAGCGTGCCGCCGAACACGGTGAGGGCCGCGCCGGCCCCGCTGAGGGTGATCGCGTCCCGCGGGGCGCGGGTGAAGAGCCAGAACTGCGGAAGGGACACCACGTAGAAGGCGGCCCCGCCGTCCAGGAGGTAGGCCGTCGCGCCCAGGACGAGCGCGAGGACGGCGAGGTAGGTACGGGGAGGCAGGACGGGGTTGTCCGGTCGGGTGAGGACGACGGTGTGGCACAGCGCGATCAGGGCGAGCAGGCCGAGCAGCCAGTACCTCCGGGCCGGCGACGCGTCGAGCACGGCGACGGCCGGGGGCAGCAGACCGAACAGGATCCAGCCTGCTGAGTTCCAGCGGCGGATACGGTCCTGGGTGAGCCGGTCACCCGGCTGCTGCTGCCACTGACTCACGCTGATTCACCTCGTTCGTAAGGGAGTTGAGGGGTCGCCGGTCGAGTCGGTCAGCCTACCGATTCCAGGGGGCGGGGGGCCTGTTCGGTGGTGCGGCGGGCACGGCGCACTCCTCGCGAGGGCCACCAGTTGGCCTCGCCGAGCAGGAGCATCAGGGACGGCAGAACCAGCATGCGGATCAGGAAGGCGTCCAGGAGGACGGCGACCGCGAGGCTGAAGCCGATCTGCTTCATCTCGATCAGGTGCAGTGCCGCGAAGCTGGCGAAGACCGTGACCATGACCGCGGCGGCGCTGGTCACCACGCCCGCCGAGCTGCCGATGCCCTCGATCACGGCCTTGCGGGTCGGGACTCCGCGCAAGGCGGCCTCCCGGATCCGGCTGATCACGAAGACCTGGTAGTCCATCGACAGGCCGAACAGGATCACGAAGAGGAACAGCGGGACACGGGTGCCGATCGACCCGGTCGAGTTGAAGTCGACCAGGCCTTCGGCCCAGGTGTGCTGGAAGACCATGACGAGGATGCCGAGCGAGGCGGCGGCGGAGAGGAGGTTGAGGACGATGCCGACCAGGCCGAGGACCACGGAGCGGAACGCCCAGACGGTCATGACGAAGGTCACCAGGAGCAGTGCCCCGATGATGAGCGGCAGCTTCTGTTCCTGGTGGGTCGGATAGTCGGTGTAGCGGGCGACGTCACCGGTCACCGCGGTCTCGGCACCCTTCACCTGGCCGACGGTCTCAGGGAGGTATGTGTCGCGGATGTCCTTGAGCGAGGACTGGGCCTTGTCGCTGCTGACGTAGTGCGGGACCTGCAGCTGGAGCATGCTGATCCGCTTGTCGGGCGACGTGGTCAGCTGGGAGGTGCCGCTCAGGCGCGAGTCGTCCTTGACGTCGGCGGCGAGTTCGCGCAGGGCGGCGGTCACCTCCGGCGAACGGTCGGCGTCGGCGCGGACGACGACCTGGTGCATGGACTTCAGCTCCGGGTAGGCCGCGTTCAGCCGGTCGTAGACCTGCATGGCGACGATGGAGCGGGAGTGTGTCTCGCGGCCCATGTCGGTGAGCTTGAGGCCGAGGACCGGGGCGGCGAGGGCGAGCAGTCCGACGACGGTGACGGTGAGGGTGGCGATGGGGTGTTCGGCGACGGGGCGCAGCACCGCGGCGGTCAGGCGGCCGGGGCCGGTCTTGTGTGTCTTCTGCTTCTTCGGGGCGAGCCCGCGGGCCGCCCGGCGCTCGGCACGGCGCTCGGCGCGCATGCCCAGTTTGGCGAGGAGGGCGGGAAGCACGGTCAGGGAGCTGACGACGGCGACGAGGGTGACGAGGATCGCGCCGGTGGCGATGGACGAGAAGATGACGTCGTCGGCGAGGTAGAGGGTGGCGCTGGAGACGGCCACCGCGAGGCCGGAGACGACAACGGCCCGGCCGGACGTGGCGGCGGCGAGTTCGACGACGGCCTGCGGGCTCAGCCTGCCGCCGGCGCGGGCCCGTTCCTCACGTTCGCGCTTGAGGTAGAAGAGCGTGTAGTCGACGCCGACCGCGAGGCCGATGAGCAGGATGACGTTGGTGCTGATGCCGTTGTCGGGGAAGACGTGCGAGGCCACCATCGTCAGGCCGACGGCCGCGGCGATCGAGGACAGGGCGAGCAGCAGCGGTACGAGGGCCATCGCCACAGAGCTGAAGACCAGCAGCAGGGTGATGAGGGTGACCGGCAGGGCGATCATCTCGGTGCGCGCGAGGTCGTCGCCGCGCAGCTTGTCGACGCCCTTGCTGATGGACGGCGATCCGGTCTCCTCGACGCGCAGCCCGGGGTTGGCCTTCTGTACGGCCGCGGTCTGCTCGATCAGCGGGTCGACGTGTTTCTTGCCCTCCAGCTCCGGGCCCTTCATGGTGACGGTGACCCGCACCGCCGTGTTGTCCGCGCTGCGTACCGGGTCGGTGACGGAGAGCACCTCGGGCAGCTTGGCCATCCGGGCGGCGACGTCGGCGGCGGCCGAGTCGGCCGCGGCGATGTCGAGCTTTCCGGTGCCCGGCTTCGCGGTGATCAGGACGTGTTCGACGGGGCGCTGCTGTAACCCGCCCTCCGCGGCGATCGCCTCGCCGCGTCCCGCCTCTCCGATGCGGAAGTCCTCGGTGGTCGCCGCGTTGGTGCCGACGGAGATGCCGATACCGAGGCACAGGACGACGAACACGAACCAGCCGACGATGCCCCGCCAGGGGTGGGCGGCGCTCCAACGAGCCATGCGTACGGGAAGATTCTTCATGTCGTCCATGCTCTTCGTCGGGGGTGCGGTGCCGACAGCAGCGACCGGTTGAACCTGAGGTCCACCGACCGGTGGACCCCCGTCCGGCTCAGTGCTCGGTCACCTGGCGTGCGAGGTCGTCGGCCTGTCAGTGGGTGCCGGTAGCTTCTTGGCATCCGGGGACGGGGGTTGTCCGCGGATCGCTGTCGCAGGACAACTGCTCGACTACCAAGGGACGTTCATGGAACCGGTCTTCGCGGATTTCTCCACCATTCCGGCCCGGCTGTCGAACGCCGTCGTGGGGTACCACCGGTGCGGGGTCGCCCCCTCGCATCTCGCGCTGGGCTCCGACGGATACATCAAGCTCGACTTCACGACGGACGGTCAGGAGGAGGTCGCCGGGGCCGTTCTCACCGTGACGACCCTCGGCGCGAGCGTTCCCATGGACGTCCTGCTCAACGGCAAGGCCGTGGCCGAGGGACTCACGTTCCCCGAGGCCGGCGGACACGACGTCCCGCAGGACAGGATTCTGTCCCTCCCGGGAGAACTGCTGACGCCGGGCGACAACCTCCTGGAGATACGCAGCCCCGCCGGCGAGCAGGGCCTGCTCCGGCTCGCCGCCGTCACCCTGGACCCCGCCCAGGACAGTGGCCGCGCCCGGCGCGCCATGGCGGCCAGGGCGAGCACCCGGTCGGTCTTCGCGTTCGACACCGAGCAGCGCCCGGTCGACTCCGCCGGGTGGCAGCCCGCTGCGCGGCTGCTCTTCCACATCGACCGGGGCGACCGGGCGGTGCCCGCGCAGCTCTCCTGGCGCGGGACGGACGGCGCGGAGACGGCGATCGCGTTCCGGGCGGACATGTCCGGCTTCCACGGTCACCACCGGGCCGCCGACGGCGCGCTCGGCGAGTTCCGCGGCACGCTCACCGACCGCTGGGCCTACCCCGACGGCACCACGGACGTCCCGCTGCACCGGTTCTCCACCGAGGAGGGACGAGACGGCGACTGGCGTCCGTCCGGCGAACTGCGCATCCTGCTCGACGACGGCCGGGCGACGTCCGTGGAGCGGGTGTCCTGGAGCGACCGGCGCGGGAACGCGGCCTCGGTCACCCTGACGTCCGCCGTCGCGACACCGGACGCCGACGCCGCGCCCGGCGAGCTGCGCGACATCACCGACACGGTCGTCGGCGTCGAGGCGAGCGACGAGTTCGAGGCCGGCGGGGAGGGCGCGCGGAACTTGCTCAGCAAGGCCCGGAGCAAGTGGCTGGTGTTCGACGACACCGCCGAACTGGACTTCACCCTTGAGCGCCCGGCCGCCGTCGCGTCGTACCGGCTGACCTCCGCCAACGATGCTCAGGACCGCGATCCGCAGGACTGGCGCTTCCAGGGCTCGCACGACGGCAGCACATGGACGACGCTCGACACCCGTTCCGGCGAACGCTTCACCCGCCGCTTCGAGACGAGGGACTTCGCCTTCGCCAACACCGCCTCCTACCGCCGCTACCGGCTGCTCATCACCGCGAACGACGGCGCCGACGAGATCCAGCTCAGCCGGGTCCAGTTCCTCGCCGGCGCAGACAGGGCTCCCGCGGCCGCCGCCTCCGACTTCATCGGCTACTACGGGCCGGCCGGCGAGGCCCCCACCGGATACCGGGGCACGACCGTTCCCGGACCGGAGTCCGACGCCACGGGGGTGGGGGCCTCGGGGGAGGGGAAGGAAGGGCCGCGCGAGAAGCTGCTCGCCGGTGACCTGACGGACACCGCCCAGGACCTGGAGAGCGCCGCCCGCCTCCTCGGGAAGCTGGCGGGGTACCTCCGGACCCCCTGACCCCCCGACTCCCCAGGACGACGACGAGGGCGCCCGACGCGTTGTCGCGTCGGGCGCCCTCGTCGTCGTACGGGAAACGGGCTGCGGACTACGGATTGCGGGAAGCGGTTACAGCTTCTCGATCACGTAGTCGATGCAGTTCGTGAGCGCCTCGACGTCCGCCGGGTCGATCGCCGGGAACATCGCCACGCGCAGCTGGTTGCGGCCGAGCTTGCGGTAGGGCTCGGTGTCGACGATGCCGTTGGCGCGCAGGACCTTGGCGATCGCGGCGGCGTCGATCTCGTCCGCGAAGTCGATCGTGCCGATGACCTGGGAGCGCTTGGCCGGGTCGGTGACGAACGGGGTCGCGTGCTTCGACTCCTCGGCCCAGGTGTACAGGCGGGTCGACGAGTCCTTGGTGCGGCCGGCGGAGAAGGCCAGACCGCCCTGGCCGTTGATCCACTCCAGCTGCTCGTTCAGCAGGAAGAGGGTGGCGAGCGCCGGGGTGTTGTACGTCTGGTTCTTGCGGGAGTTGTCGATCGCCGTGGGGAGGCTGAAGAACTCCGGGATGTGGCGGCCGCTCGCGTGGATGCGTTCCGCGCGCTCGATCGCCGCCGGGGAGAACACGCCGATCCACAGGCCGCCGTCGGAGGCGAAGGACTTCTGCGGGGCGAAGTAGTAGACGTCCGTCTCGGCGATGTCGACCGGGAGGCCGCCGGCGCCGGAGGTGGCGTCCACCAGGACCAGCGAACCGGTGTCCGCGCCCACGACCCGCTTCAGCGGGGCGGCGACACCGGTCGAGGTCTCGTTGTGGGTGAACGCGTAGACGTCGACGCCCGCCTCGGCCGCCGCCTCGGGGTGTGTGCCCGGGTCGGAGGAGACGACGGTCGGCTCGGCCAGCCAGGGGGCGAGCTTGGCGGCCTTCGCGAACTTCGAGCTGAACTCACCGAACGTGAGGTGCTGCGACTTGTTCTCGATCAGGCCGTGCGTCGCGACGTCCCAGAAGGCCGTCGACCCGCCGTTGCCGAGGACGACCTCGTAGCCCTCGGGGAGGGAGAACAGCTCGGAGATGCCCTCGCGCACCTTGCCGACCAGGTTCTTGACCGGGGCCTGGCGGTGGGAGGTGCCGAGGAGGGACGTACCGGTGGCGGCCAGGGCGTCCAGCGCCTCCACCCGCACCTTGGAGGGGCCCGCGCCGAAACGACCGTCGGCGGGCTTGATGTCAGCAGGAATCTGGATCTCAGCCACGAGGGGAGGGTATCCGGTGGAGGAAACCTGGCCGCAACATCGTCCGTCGGGTGAGACGAGGTATTTGGTTTGCTGGGACGTATGACGCATGGCGAAAGCTCCGACGGTCCTGACGGTCTTGAACGTGCGCTGCGGCTGGTCGTCCGGGGGGACGTGGGGTTCGGGGTGACGGACCGGGCTCTGGTGACCATGGACGCGTCCAACTACCGGCGGGTCCCCCTGGGGGTCGTCGCGCCCCGGGACGGGGACGACGTGGCGGCCGTCCTGGAGGTGTGCCGGGAGCGGGGGACGCCGGTCGTGGCGCGCGGCGGGGGGACCTCCATCGCGGGACAGGCGACCGGGACGGGGGTCGTGCTGGACTTCACCCGGTACATGAACCGGGTGGTCTCCCTCGATCCCGAGGCGCGGACCGCCGTCGTGCAGCCGGGGCTCGTGCTCGACCGGCTCCAGGAGGCCGCCGCCCCGCACGGGCTGCGCTTCGGCCCGGATCCGTCCACGCACAGCCGGTGCACGCTCGGCGGGATGATCGGCAACAACTCGTGCGGCTCCCACTCGGTGGCGTGGGGGACGACGGCGGACAGCGTGCGCGAGCTGGACGTCGTCACCGCGCCCGGGCGGCGGCTGCGGCTCGGGCAGGGGTGGGCCGGCGCGCCGGACGGGCTGCGGGACCTCGTGGAGGGCGAGCTGGCCCGGCTGCGGACCGGCTTTCCCGAACTGCCCCGCCGTATCTCCGGGTATGCGCTGGACGCGCTGCTGCCGGAGAACGGCACCGACGTCGCCCGCTCCTTCTGCGGCAGCGAAGGCACCCTGGGTGTGGTGACGGAGGCTGTCGTCAAGCTCGTCGAGGCTCCACGCGCGCGCGTGCTCGCGGTTCTCGGCTACACCGACGAGGGCGCCGCCGCCGAGGCCGCGGCCGGACTGCTGCCGTACCGGCCGCTGACCGTGGAGGGGATGGCGGCCGACCTGGTTCCGTCCGGGGACAGGGCGGGGCTGCCGCGGGGCGGGGCCTGGCTGTTCGTCGAGACGGGCGGCGAGTCGGCGAGCGAGGCACACGCGCGTGCGGAGACGATCGTCCGCGCGGCGGACGTCCTGGACGCGCGGATCGTGCGCGACCCCGCCGGGCAGCGGGCGCTGTGGCGGATCCGGGAGGACGCGAGCGGCACGGCGACCCGGATGCCGGACGGCTCCGAGGCCTGGCCCGGCTGGGAGGACTGCGCGGTGCCGCCCGCCCGGCTCGGCGCCTACCTGCGCGACTTCCGCGGGCTGCTCGGGCAGCACGGCCTGCGCGGCACCCCTTACGGGCACTTCGGGGACGGCTGCATCCATGTCCGGATCGACTTCGATCTGCTGACGCAGGCCGGAGTCGCCCGCTTCCGGCGGTTCTCCGAGGAGTTGGCCGACCTGGTCGTGGTCCACGGCGGCTCGCTCTCCGGCGAGCACGGCGACGGCCAGGCCCGCGCCGAACTGCTGCCCAGGATGTACGGGTCCGACATGGTCGCGCTGTTCGAGCGGGCGAAGGGCGTCTGGGACCCGGACGACCTGCTCAACCCGGGGATGCTGGTCCGCCCCGCGCCGCTCGACGGCAACCTCCGCTTCGCCGTCCTCCCGCGCGAGCCGGTCGACGTGGCCTTCGGATACCCGGCCGACGGCGGCGACTTCTCGGCGGCCGTGCGCCGGTGCGTGGGCGTCGCCAAGTGCCGGACGACGTCCGCGGCCGGGGCCGGGGTGATGTGTCCGTCGTTTCGCGCGACCGGGCGGGAGGAGCACTCCACGCGCGGGCGTGCCCGTCTGCTGCACGAGATGCTGGCCGGTGAGCTGGTGACCGACGGCTGGCGCTCCACGGAGGTCCGGGACGCGCTCGACCTGTGCCTGTCCTGCAAGGGCTGCCGCTCCGACTGCCCCGTAGAGGTCGACATGGCCACCTACAAGGCGGAGTTCCTGCATCACCACTACGAGGGGCGGCGACGCCCGGCCGCGCACTACAGCATGGGGTGGCTGCCGGTCTGGCTGCGGTGGGCGAGCCGGGTGCGGGCGGCCCCGCTGCTCAACGCGCTCGCCTCCGTCGGCCTGGCTGCGGGCGTGGCCAAGCGGCTGGGCGGGATCGCGCCGGAGCGGGAGATTCCGCGGCTGGCGCGGGAGACGTTCGGCGCGTGGTGGCGACGCCGAAAGCCCCATGTCAGGGGCGGTGAGGGCGAGGGCGGCGAGCTGGTCGTCCTGTGGCCCGACACCTTCACCGAGCACCTCGCGCCGTCCGTCGGCCGGGCCGCCGTCCGCGTGTTGGAGGCGGCGGGGCTGCGGGTGGCGCTGCCGCCGACCCTGCGGCTGCGGGGACGGCCGGTGGGCGACGGCCGGTCGCGGAGCGCGGCCGCGCTGCTGACCGCCCGCCGGGGCCGGGTCTGCTGCGGGCTGACGTACGTCTCCACCGGCCAGCTCGACCACGCGCGCGTGGTGCTGCGCCGCACGCTCGACCTGATGGAACCGGTGCTGGAGAGCGGCGCACCGGTAGTCGTCCTGGAGCCGAGCTGTGCGGCCGCCCTGCGCACCGACCTGCCCGAGCTGCTGCACGACGACCCGCGCGCGGCCCGCCTCGCCGCCCGCGTCCTCACCTTCGCGGAGACCCTGGAGCGGCACGCCCCCGGCTGGACCCCGCCCCGGCTGGACCGTCCGACGGTCGGCCAGACCCACTGCCACCAGCATGCGGTGCTGGGCGACGCGGCCGAGCGGCGGCTCCGCGAGGCCGCGGGGCTCACCGGTGGGCTGAGCGGGGGGTGCTGCGGCCTCGCCGGCAACTTCGGTTTCGAGAAAGGCCACTTCGAGGTGTCCACGGCGTGCGCGCAGGAGCAGCTGCTGCCGGCCGTGCGGGACGCCCCGGAGGGGGCCGTGGTCCTCGCGGACGGGTTCTCCTGCCGGACCCAGCTGGAGCAGCTGGCGGGGGTGCGGGGCCGGCATCTCGCGGAGGTGCTGGCGGAGGGGTTGGAGGCGGGTGACGGACGGGACGGGTGACTTGCGGGACGGGCGGGACGGGTGACGGGCGTCGGCCATCTGCACGCGTGTGTGGCCGACACGGCGGTGGTCGACGGCCTCGGTCCCAGGGATGACCGGGGTCGACTCCTAGGCTGGCTCGTCTGCACAACCGTTCGAAGGAGCCCCCGCGTATGAGTCGTACGAGCCTGCGTGTCCAGTCCATCAGCCGCGCCGAGCACCTGGCGTTCATCGCGGCCCGCCCCTCCGCCAGCCATATGCAGATCCCCTCGTGGGGGGACGTCAAGCCGGACTGGCGGGCGGAGAGCCTGGGGTGGATCGACGAGGCGGGGGTGCTCGTGGGGGCCGGACTGGCGCTGCTGCGGCCGCTGCCCCGGCTGAAGCTGAAGAAGTACCTGGCCTATCTGCCCGAGGGGCCGGTCATCGACTGGTACGCGCCCGATCTGGTCGAGCGCTGGCTGGATCCGATGCTCGCGCATCTGCAGGCGCTGGGCGCGTTCTCGGTGAAGCTGGGCCCGCCCGTCGCCGTACGACGCTGGAGCGCCGACGCCGTCAAGGCAGCCATCGCCGACCCCGCCGCCCACCGGCTGCGGGACGCGGAGCCGAGCTCGTACGATCCGCGCGCCTTCGAGGTCGCCGACCGGCTGCGCCGCTCCGGCTGGCAGCAGACCGAGTCGGAGGGGGAGGAGGGGTTCGCGGCCGGCCAGCCGCGCTACGTCTTCCAGGTCCCGTTCGCCGGACGGTCCCTGGAGGAGGTGCACAGCGGCCTCAACCAGCAGTGGCGGCGCAACATCAAGAAGGCGGAGAAGGCGGGCGTGAAGGTCGTCCGCGGCGGCTACGAGGACCTGCCGGCGTTCTACGGCCTCTACACCGAGACCGCCGAGCGCGACCGCTTCATCCCGCGCCCGCTGCCGTACTTCCAGCGCATGTGGAACGCGCTGAACGCCGAACACCCCGACCGGATGCGGCTCTACCTCGCCCATCACGACGGTGAGATCCTCGCCGCCGCGACCATGCTGACCGTCGGCGAGCACGTCTGGTACTCCTACGGCGCCTCCACCAGCCGCAGGCGCGAGGTCCAGCCCAACAACGCCATGCAGTGGCGCATGATGGCCGACGCCCACGAACTCGGCGCGGCCGTCTACGACCTGCGGGGCATCACGGACACCCTGGAGGAGTCCAACCACCTGCTCGGCCTGCTGCGCTTCAAGGTCGGCACGGGCGGCCAGGCCGTGGAGTACGTGGGCGAGTGGGACTTCCCGCTCAACCGGGTGCTGCAGAAGGCGCTGGACCTGTACATGGCTCGCCGGTAGCTCTTGCCCGCCTGCGCCATCGGACGCCCTGGCCCGGGATCCGAGGGCAGCAGGCGTCTCACAGCCCGAGACAGTGGCAATAACGGTTCACACACCTGACGAGGTCCATTAAGCTGGACTCGGTAGTTCATCGTGATGAACGAACTGAACCGAGCCGAGCACCTGGACCGCCCGTGACACCCCCCGACACAGCAGCCGCGACCGCGACCGCCACCTCACCGCAGCTCTCGGCGGCCCCGGGCCGGTTCGGCTCCCTCGGTCCGGTCGGCCTGGTGCTGGCCGGCGGAATCTCGGTGCAGTTCGGCGGCGCGCTGGCGGTGACGCTGATGCCGAGGGCGGGCGCGCTCGGCGTGGTGGCGCTGCGGCTGCTGGTGGCGGCGGTGGTGCTGCTGGTCGTCTGCCGGCCGCGGCTGCGCGGGCACTCGCGCACGGACTGGGGGACGGTCGTCGTCTTCGGCGTCACGATGGCCGCGATGAACGGCCTCTTCTACCAGGCCGTGGACCGCATCCCGTTGGGCCCGGCGGTGACGCTGGAGGTGCTGGGCCCGCTGGCGCTGTCGGTCTTCGCCTCGCGCCGCGCGCTGAACCTTCTCTGGGCGGGCCTGGCCCTCGCGGGCGTCTTCCTGCTCAGCGCCGGAGGGGGCGGCGAGGGGCACGGGGGCGACGGAGGCGGGGGCTTCGGCGCCCTCGATCCGACGGGCGTGGCGTTCGCGCTGGGGGCGGGGGCCATGTGGGCCGCGTACATCGTCTTCAGCGCCCGCACCGGCCGCCGTTTCCCGCAGGCGGACGGCCTGGCCCTGGCGATGGCGGTGGGCGCGCTGCTGTTCCTCCCGCTGGGCCTCGCGGAGTCGGGCACGAAGCTGGTCGACCCCGTGACGCTGGGTCTGGGCGCGGCGGTGGCCGTCCTCTCCTCGGTGCTCCCGTACACGCTCGAACTCCTCGCCCTGCGCCGCCTGCCCGCCTCCACCTTCGCGATCCTGATGAGCCTCGAACCGGCCGTCGCGGCGACGGCGGGCTTCCTCATCCTCGACCAGTCCCTGACCACCACCCAGGCGGCGGCGATCGCCCTGGTCGTCGCGGCGAGCATGGGCGCGGTGCGGACGCAGGTGGGGCGCGGGAAGCGCGTGCGGGCGGCGGTTCCGGAAGCCTGACGGGGGTGAGCGGCTCGGCCGGCGACCGCCTGGGCCGACGACCGCCTGGGTCGATGAGCGGCTTGGCCAAATTAATGCAAGCATGCTTGATTGTTTCTGGGGTCGGTGCCAAGCTCGCCCCATGGCCGACCCGACCCCCGTGCTCGATGACCTCCGTGCCGAAAGCGACGAACTGGACCGGCTCGTCGCCGAGTTGGGACCGGAGCAGTGGGCGCTTCCGACCCCGGCCGACGGCTGGACCGTCGCGCACCAGATCGCGCATCTCACCTGGACCGACCACTCCTCCCTGCTGGCCGTGACCGACCAGGTCGCCTTCGCCCGTGAGGTCGAGAAGGCGCTGGCCGAGCCCGGGGACTTCGTGGACAACGGGGCCGAGCAGGGCGCCGCGAAGCCGCCGGTGCGGCTGCTCGGCGGCTGGCGGGCCGGGCGCGAGGCCCTGCAGAACGCCCTGCGGGCGGCCCCCGCGGGAGCGCGTTTCCCCTGGTACGGCCCGCCCATGTCCGCCGCCTCGATGGCCACCGCCCGTCTCATGGAGACCTGGGCGCACGGCCTGGACGTCGCGGACGCGCTGGGCGTCGCGCCCGCGCCCACCGACCGGCTGCGGCACATCGTCCGGCTCGGCGTCCGCACCCGCGACTACGCGTTCGGCCTTCACGGACAACCCGTGCCGTTCGAGGAGTTCCGGGTCGAACTGACGGGCCCCTCCGGCGATTCGTGGGTGTACGGGCCCGAGGACGCCGACGACCGCGTCACCGGCCCCGCCCTCGACTTCTGCCTCCTGGTCACCCGGCGCGCCCACCGCGCCGATCTCGCCCTGCACGCCGAAGGCCCCGACGCCGACCGCTGGCTGGACGTCGCCCAGGCCTTCGCGGGCCCGCCCGGCGCCGGCCGTCCGCAGAAGGGAACCGCCCGGTGACGGCCCCGGCTGCCCCTCGTGCGGCGACGGCCCTGCGCATCGGCAACGCCTCCGGTTTCTACGGCGACCGCTTCGAGGCGGTCCGCGAGATGCTCACCGGCGGCGAGCTCGACGTCCTCACCGGCGACTACCTCGCCGAACTGACCATGCTGATCCTGGGGCGGGACCGGCTCAAGGACCCGTCCGCCGGATACGCCCGCACCTTCGTGCGGCAGCTGGAGGAGTCCCTCGGCCTCGCCCACGACCGCCGCGTCCGGATCGTCACCAACGCGGGCGGCCTCAACCCGGCCGGACTCGCCGACGCCGTACGACAGTTGGCGGACCGGCTCGGCATCCCCGTGCGCGTCGCGCACGTCGAGGGCGACGACCTCGGCTCCAGCCACCCCGGCAGCCTCACCGCCCACGCCTACCTCGGCGGCTTCGGCATCGCGGCCTGTCTGCGGGAGGGCGCGGACATCGTCGTCACGGGCCGCGTCACCGACGCGGCGCTGGTCATGGGGCCGGCCGCCGCCCACTTCGGCTGGGGGCCGGGGGAGTACGACCGGCTCGCGGGGGCCGTCGTCGCCGGGCACGTCCTGGAATGCGGGACACAGGCCACCGGCGGCAACTACGCCTTCTTCGCCGAAGACCGGCCGGGCGGCCGTGACCTCCGGCGGCCCGGCTTCCCCCTCGCCGAGATCCACGAGGACGGCAGCAGCGTCATCGCCAAGCACCCCGGCACCGGCGGCTTCGTCGACGTCGGCACGGTGACCGCCCAGCTGCTCTACGAGACGACCGGCGCCCGGTACGCGGGCCCCGACGTCACCGCCCGCCTGGACACCGTACGGCTCACCCAGGACGGCCCGGACCGCGTACGGATCGACGGCGTGCGCGGCGAGGCCCCGCCCCCGACCCTCAAGGTCGGCCACACCCGCCTCGGCGGCTTCCGCAACGAGGTCGTCTTCGTGCTCACCGGACTCGACATCGAGGCCAAGGCGGCGCTCGTGCGGGAGCAGATGGCGGACGCGTTCGCCAAGTCCCGGCCACAGGAGGTGCGTTGGGAGCTGGTCCGCACCGATCGCCCCGACGCCGACACCGAGGAGACAGCGAGCGCGCTGCTCCGCCTCGTCGTACGGGACCCGGAACAGGCCATGGTGGGGCGGGCGTTGAGCGGTGCCGCCGTGGAGCTGGCTCTTGCGAGCTACCCCGGGTTCCATGTGCTCGCGCCGCCCGGGAAGGGTTCCCCCTACGGGGTGTTCGAGGCCGCGTACGTCCCCCAGGGCGACGTCGAGCACGTCGCCGTCCATGACGACGGGCGCCGGGAACCCGTCCCCGCGCCCCCGGCCGCCGGGACCCTCGTACTCGAAGCGGCGGCGGAACCGGACCTGCCGGATCCGCTGCCGCCGGGGCCCGAGCGGCGCGCGCCCCTCGGGCTCGTCGCCGGCGCCCGCAGCGGCGACAAGGGCGGGAACGCCAACGTGGGGGTGTGGGCCCGCACGGACGAGGCCTGGCGCTGGCTCGCGCACGAGCTGACGGCCGACAGGTTCCAGCAGCTCATACCTGAGAGCCAGGGGCTGACCGTCACCCGCCACGCCCTCCCGAACCTGCGCGCCCTCAACTTCGTCGTCGAGGGCGTCCTCGGCGCCGGCGTCGCCGCCCAGCACCGCTTCGACCCGCAGGCCAAGGCGCTCGGCGAATGGCTGCGCTCCCGCTGCCTGGACATCCCGGAGGCCCTCCTTTGACGGTCATCACGTCCACCCTGGACACCCACGGCCCCGACCACCGCGCGCACCGCGAGGCCATGCTCGCCAAGCTCGCCGACCTGACCGCCGAGCACGCGAAGGCGCTGGCCGGGGGCGGCGAGAAGTACGTCGCCCGGCACCGCGCACGCGGCAAGCTCCTCGCCCGCGAGCGCATCGAGCTGCTCCTCGACCCCGACACGCCGTTCCTGGAGCTGTCGCCGCTGGCGGCCTGGGGCAGCGAGTACACGGTGGGCGCGTCCCTCGTCACCGGCATCGGGGTCGTCGAGGGCGTCGAGTGCCTGATCACCGCCAACGATCCGACCGTGCGCGGCGGCGCCAGCAACCCCTGGTCCCTGAAGAAGGCCCTGCGCGCCAACGACATCGCCCTCGCCAACCGGCTGCCCCTCATCAGCCTGGTGGAGTCGGGCGGCGCGGACCTGCCCTCCCAGAAGGAGATCTTCATCCCGGGCGGCGCGGTCTTCCGCGACCTGACCCGGCTCTCCGCCGCCGGCATCCCGACCGTCGCCGTCGTCTTCGGCAACTCCACCGCAGGCGGCGCGTACATCCCCGGCATGTCCGACCACGTGATCATGGTCAAGGAGCGGGCGAAGGTGTTCCTCGGCGGGCCGCCGCTGGTCAAGATGGCCACCGGTGAGGAGAGCGACGACGAGTCGCTGGGCGGCGCGGAGATGCACGCGCGCGTGTCGGGTCTCGCCGACTACTTCGCCGTCGACGAGCGGGACGCGCTGCGGCAGGCCCGGCGGGTCGTGGCCCGCCTCAACCACCGCAAGGCGTACCGGGATCCGGGCCCGGCCGTAGCTCCCAAGTATGACGAGGAGGAGCTTCTGGGGATCGTCCCCGGGGATCTGCGCACTCCCTTCGACCCGCGCGAGGTCATCGCCCGGATCGTCGACGCCTCCGACTTCGACGAGTTCAAGCCGCTGTACGGCAGCAGCCTGGTGACCGGCTGGGCGACCCTGCACGGCTATCCGGTGGGCATCCTGGCGAACGCCCAGGGTGTCCTCTTCTCCGCGGAGTCCCAGAAGGCCGCCCAGTTCATCCAGCTCGCCAACCAGCGCGACATCCCGCTCCTCTTCCTGCACAACACCACCGGCTACATGGTCGGCAGGGAGTACGAGCAGGGCGGCATCATCAAGCACGGCGCGATGATGATCAACGCGGTCTCCAATTCGAGGGTCCCCCATCTGTCCGTGCTCATGGGCGCGTCGTACGGCGCCGGCCACTACGGCATGTGCGGCCGCGCCTACGACCCCCGCTTCCTCTTCGCCTGGCCGAGCGCCAAGTCGGCCGTGATGGGCCCGCAGCAGCTCGCCGGCGTCCTGTCCATCGTCGCCCGCCAGTCGGCGGCGGCGAAGGGCCGGCCCTACGACGAGGACGCCGACGCCGCCCTGCGCGCCATGGTGGAGCAGCAGATCGAGTCGGAGTCGCTGCCGATGTTCCTGTCGGGACGGCTCTACGACGACGGCGTCATCGACCCGCGCGACACCCGCACGGTCCTGGGACTGTGCCTGTCAGCCATCCACACGGCGCCGTACGAGGGTGCGCGCGGCGGCTTCGGCGTCTTCCGGATGTGAGGCTCATGATTACTTCGGTTCTGGTGGCGAATCGCGGCGAGATCGCCTGCCGCATCTTCCGCACCTGCGGCGAGTCGGGAATCCGGACGGTCGCCGTGCACTCGGACGCGGACGAGAACGCGCTCCACGCGCGCGTGGCCGACCTGGCGGTACGACTCCCGGGGGCGGCCCCCGCCGACACCTACCTGCGCGGCGACCTGATCGTGAAGGCGGCCGTCGCGGCGGGCGCGGACGCCGTGCACCCCGGCTACGGCTTTCTCTCCGAGAACGCCGGGTTCGCGCGCGCCGTCCTGGACGCGGGACTGGTCTGGATCGGCCCGCCGCCGGCGGCGATCGAGGCGATGGCGTCCAAGACGCGCGCGAAGGAGCTGATGGGCCTCGCGCCCCTGGCTTCGGACGCGGTGACACAGGCCGACCTGCCGGTCCTGGTGAAGGCGGCGGCGGGCGGCGGCGGGCGCGGCATGCGCGTCGTGCGCAGCCTGGCGGATCTGGCCGCCGCCCTGGAGGCCGCCCGCGCGGAGGCGGCGAGCGCCTTCGGCGACGGCGAGGTGTTCGTCGAGCCGTACATCGAGGACGGCCGCCATGTCGAGGTCCAGATCCTCGCCGACGCCCACGGCACGGTGTGGGCGCTGGGCACCCGCGACTGCTCGCTGCAGCGTCGCCATCAGAAGGTGATCGAGGAGGCCCCGGCGCCCGGTCTGTCGCCGCAGCTGGACTCCGAGCTGCGCACGCTGGCCGTACGCGCCGCCCGCGCCGTGGACTACGTCGGCGCGGGCACGGTCGAGTTCCTGGTCGCCGACGGCCGGGCGCACTTCCTGGAGATGAACACCCGGCTGCAGGTCGAACACCCCGTCACGGAGGCGGTCTTCGGCCTGGACCTGGTGGCCGAGCAGATCCGCGTGGCGGAGGGCGGGGCGCTCGGCGTCGAACCTCCACGCGCGCGTGGGCACGCCGTCGAGGCCCGCCTCTACGCGGAGGACCCGGCGAAGGACTGGACCCCCCAGACCGGTGTTCTGCACCGACTGGCCGTCCCGACGAGCGTCCGCCTGGACACGGGCTTCGAGGACGGCGACCCGATCGGCGTCCACTACGACCCCATGCTCGCCAAGGTCGTCGCCCATGCCCCCACGCGCGCGGAGGCGATCCGCAGACTCGCGGGCGCGCTGGAACAGGCGACGATCCACGGCCCGACCACCAACCGGGACCTCCTCGTCCGCTCCCTGCGCCACGAGGAGTTCACGTCGGCCCGCATGGACACGGGCTTCTACGACCGCCATCTGCCCGGGCTGACCGCCCCGGCCGCCGATCCGCACGCCCCCCTGGCCGCGGCCCTCGCGGACGCGACACGCACCGGCTCGCGCTGGGGCGGCTGGCGCAACCTGCCCTCCCAGCCGCAGACGAGGCGGTACGCGGTGGGCGGCGAGGAGATCGAGGTCGGGTACGCGTACGGGCGGACCGGCCTGACGGCCGAGGGCGTCCAGGTCGTACACGCCGACCCGGCCCTGGTCGTGCTGGAGATCGACGGGGTACGCCGTCGCTTCGAGGTGGCCCGCTACGGCGACCGCGTCCAGGTGGGCGCCACGACCCTCACGGCGCGGCCCCGCTTCCCTGCCCCCGAGACCCAGCACGCCCCCGGCTCCCTGCTGGCCCCGATGCCGGGAACGGTCGTCAAGCTCGCGGACGGCCTCATCACCGGATCGAGTGTCCAGGCGGGAGAACCGCTGGTGTGGCTCGAAGCGATGAAGATGCAACACCGCATTTCCGCGCCGGCCACGGGGACGGTGACGGCATTGCCGGTGACGGAGGGACAGCAAGTGGAGATGGGTGAGGTCTTGGCGGTCGTGGAGGCCGACAGCCCGTGAGCGCGACCAGCGACAACGAACCGGCAGCCGAAGGAGCACCATGACCACCCTCATCGAATCCGACGAGCACAAGGCCCTGCGCGAAGCGGTCTCCTCCTTCGCCAAGAGCCACACGGACACCGAGGGCCTCTGGCAGGAAGCCGCCAAACTCGGCTACATCGGCGTCAACCTCCCGGAGGCCTACGGAGGAGGAGGCGGCGGCATCACCGAACTCTGCCTCGTCCTCGAAGAGCTCGGCGCCGCGGGCAACCCCCTCCTCATGATGATCGTCTCCCCGGCGATCTGCGGCACGGTGATCAGCCGCTTCGGCACCGAAGCCCAGAAGCAGGAGTGGCTCCCCGCGCTCGCCGACGGCAGCCGTCTCATGGCCTTCGGCATCACGGAGCCCGACGCAGGCTCCAACAGCCACCGCATCACCACCACCGCCCGCCGCGACAGCGCCAGTGGCGACTGGCTGCTGACCGGCCGCAAGGTCTTCGTCTCCGGCGTGGACATCGCGGACGCGACCCTCGTCGTCGGCCGTACGGAAGACGCCCGCACGGGCAGCCTCAGGCCCAGCCTCTTCATCGTCCCGCGCGATGCGCCCGGGTTCACCCGCCACCGGATCGACATGGAACTGCACGGCGCGGAGAAGCAGTTCGAGCTGGTCCTGGACGACGTACGGCTCCCGCCGCAGGCGCTCGTCGGGGACGAGGACGCGGGTCTGCTCCAACTGTTCGCCGGCCTGAACCCCGAGCGGATCATGACGGCCGCGTTCGCGATCGGCATGGGCCGTTACGCGCTGTCCCGCGCGGTCGAGTACGCCCGCGACCGCACCGTCTGGAAGACCCCGATCGGCGCCCACCAGGCCATCGCGCACCCCCTCGCACAGGCGCACATCGAGCTCGAACTGGCCCGCCTGATGATGCAGAAGGCGGCCCACCTGTACGACGCGGGGGACGACACGGGCGCGGGCGAGGCCGCCAACATGGCGAAGTACGCGGCGGGGGAGGCCTGTGTGAAGGCCGTCGACCAGTCCGTCCAGACCCTCGGCGGCAACGGCCTCACGACAGAGTTCGGGATCGCCAAGCTGATCACGGCGTCGCGCGTGGCTCGTATCGCCCCGGTGAGTCGGGAGATGATTCTGAACTACGTCTCCCACCAGACCCTGGGCCTGCCCAAGTCGTACTGATCCGCCTTGGAGGAACGATGTTCCGCAGCGAGTACGCAGACGTCCCGCCAGTCGAACTCCCCATCCACGAGGCCGTGCTGGGCCGCGCCGCGGAGTTCGGCGAGCTGCCCGCGCTCATCGACGGCACGGACGGCACCACCCTCACGTACGACCAGGTGGACCGGTTCCACCGGAGCGTGGCCGCCGCGCTCGCCGAGGCCGGGGTCCGCAAGGGCGACGTCCTGGCCCTGCACAGCCCCAACACCGTGGCGTTCCCGATCGCGTTCTACGCGGCCACGCGCGCGGGGGCCACCGTCACCACCGTGCACCCGCTGGCCACGCCCGAGGAGTTCGCCAAGCAGCTCGACGACTCGGCCGCCCGCTGGATCGTCACCGTCTCCCCGCTGCTCCAGACGGCCCGGCGGGCCGCCGAACTCGCGGGCGGCATCGAGGAGATCTTCGTCTGCGACAGCGCGCCCGGGCACCGCTCGCTGATCGACATGCTCGCCTCGGCGGCCCCCGAGCCCCAGGTGGACATCGACCCGGTGGCCGATGTGGCCGCCCTGCCGTACTCCTCCGGCACCACCGGCGTGCCCAAGGGCGTGATGCTCACCCACCGGCAGATCGCCACCAACCTCGACCAGCTCCGGTCGGTGATGCGGGCGGGCCCCGGCGACCGGATCCTCGCCGTGCTGCCCTTCTTCCACATCTACGGCCTGACCGCGCTGATGAACGCGCCGCTGCGGCAGGGCGCCACGGTCGTCGTACTGCCCCGCTTCGACCTGGAGACGTTCCTCGCGGCCATCCAGAACCACCGCATCACCGGCCTGTACGTGGCCCCGCCGATCGTCCTCGCCCTCGCCAAACACCCGGCGGTCGCCCTCTACGACCTGTCGTCCCTCCAGTACGTCATCAGCGCGGCCGCCCCGCTGGACGCCGAACTCGCCGCGGCCTGCGCGAAGCGCCTGAAGCTGCCGCCCGTCGGCCAGGCCTACGGCATGACGGAACTGTCCCCGGGCACGCACGTCGTCCCGCTCGACGCCATGCGCGAGGCCCCCGCCGGCACCGTCGGCAAGCTCATCGCGGGCACCGAGATGCGGATCGTGTCCCTCGACGACCCCGACAAGGACCTCGAGGTCGGCGAGGCCGGCGAGATCCTCATCCGGGGGCCGCAGATCATGAAGGGCTACCTGGGGCGCCCCGACGCCACCGCCGACATGATCGACGGAGCCGGCTGGCTGCACACCGGCGACGTCGGGCGGGTCGACGAGGGCGGCTGGCTGTTCGTCGTCGACCGCGTCAAGGAACTCATCAAGTACAAGGGCTTCCAGGTGGCCCCGGCCGAACTGGAAGCCCTGCTGCTCACCCACCCCGGGATAGCGGACGCGGCCGTCATCGGTGTCTACAACGACGACGGCAACGAAGTCCCGCACGCGTACGTGGTCCGCCAGCCCGCCGCACCCCATCTCTCCGAAGGAGAGATCGCGATGTACGTCGCCGAACGCGTCGCGCCCTACAAGCGCGTCCGCGAGGTCACCTTCATCGACGCCGTACCGCGCGCGGCCAGCGGGAAGATCCTGCGCCGCAGCCTGAGGGAGCGCACATGACGCACACGACGGGCACGGCGCACACGACCGTGATCGGACGGACCCGGGAACGCGGGGTCGAGACGCTCAGCCTCGACTCGCCCGACACCCGCAACGCCCTGTCGGCGGCCCTCGTCGGCGACCTGGCCGACGCGCTCACCGAGTGCGGCGAGGATCCCGAGGTCCGGGCCGTCGTCCTCACCCACACCGGCACCACCTTCTGCGCGGGCGCCGACCTGCGCGACCCACCCGACCCGGAGGCGTTCGTCGGCCTGCTGCGGCAGCTCGTGGAACTGCCCAAGCCGGTCGTCGCCCGGGTCGCCGGACACGTGCGGGCCGGCGGCCTGGGCCTGCTGGCCGCCTGCGACATCGCCGCCGCCTCCACCACGTCCACCTTCGCGTTCACCGAGGTCCGCATCGGCGT
The DNA here is from genome assembly GCF_040635845.1 of Streptomyces sp. NPDC006872. Classification (NCBI taxonomy): domain Bacteria; kingdom Bacillati; phylum Actinomycetota; class Actinomycetes; order Kitasatosporales; family Streptomycetaceae; genus Streptomyces; species Streptomyces sp. NPDC006872. The sequence goes on along the minus strand of NZ_JBEYIL010000005.1, from coordinate 418,271 downwards.
GGCGCCGGCGGTGATCTCCCTGCCGCTGCTGCCGCGCACCGACCCCCGCGCCCTCTCCCGGTACTACCTCACCGGCGAGCGCTTCGACGCCCCCGAGGCCGCCCGCACCGGCCTGCTCACCGCGGCGGGGGACGACGTCGACGCCGTCCTCGAACCCGTCCTCGACGGGCTGCGCAGATCCGCGCCCCAGGGGCTGGCCGAGACGAAACGGCTGCTCACGGCTAGGGTGCTGGAGACCTTCGACCGGGACGCGGCCGACCTCACCGCGCTCTCGGCCCGGCTGTTCGCCTCCCCGCAGGCCCGCGAGGGGATGACGGCCTTCCTCGAACGACGGGATCCCGCATGGGTGCTGTGAGCGCAGTCGACCGCGACCGCGCCCCCAAGCAGGACCGCAGCCGGGCCACCCGGCAGCGGCTCCTGGCGGCCGCCGTGGCCTGCCTCGCCGAACACGGCTGGGCGGGCTCCACGGTCTCCGTCGTCGCCGAACGCGCGGGCGTCTCCCGCGGCGCCGCCCAGCACCACTTCCCCACCCGCGAGGACCTGTTCACCGCGGCCGTCGAGTACGTCGCCGAGGAACGCTCGACAGCCCTGCGCGACCTCTTCCCGCAGGGGGCGACGGGCGACCGGCGCGCGGTCGTCACCGCCCTCGTAGACCTCTACACCGGCCCGCTGTTCCGCGCCGCCCTCCACCTCTGGGTCGCCGCCTCCAACGAGGAGCAACTGCGCCCGCGCGTGACGGAGCTGGAGGCCCGCGTCGGCCGCGAGACCCACCGGATAGCCGTCGAGCTCCTCGACGCCGACGAATCCGTGCCCGGCGTCCGCGAAACGGTCCAGGGCCTGCTGGACATGGCCCGCGGCCTGGGCCTCGCCAACCTCCTCACCGACGACGGCGGGCGGCGGGACCGGGTGGTGGCCCAGTGGGCGGGACTGCTGGCGGAGAAGCTCGACGAGCAGCCGGGCTGAGGGCGTTGTCAGTGCCGGGACCTACGGTTGCGGCATGGGAGACACATTCCAGACGATCGTCGACCGCGACGCGACCCCCGAGGACGCGCCGCGTCTCGCGCGGCCCGTGGTGGACTGGCTCGTCGCCGAGGGCATCGTCCTCGCCGGGGCGGAACCGGGCTGGGCCCTGAGCGACCATCCGGCCCACCCGCCCGGCCCGCACTGGCACAAGGCGGTGGAGGACGCCCGCTGGGGCGCCCCGGAGGGCGTCGCCGTGTACACCGAGCGCCACATCTTCTGGAGCAACTACAACGCCGGCGACTCGCCCACGGGCAGCTGCCCGCGCTGCGGGACCGCCGTCGACGAGCCGTCGCTCTTCTCCGACGCGACCACCCGGTGGCACGAGACCGGCAAGGCCGACGTCGCGTGCCCCGCCTGCGCCGAGACCGTCCCGCTGGAGGCCTGGAACTGGTCCGACGACCACCTGGCCTTCGCCCACCTCGGCTTCGAGTTCTGGAACTGGCCCTGGCTCAGCAAGGAGTTCCGCGCCCGGGTGGCGGGGTTCCTGCCGGGCCATCGCACGGCGTTCCTCCCGGGCAAGATCTGAACCGCTCGGTTGCTCGGCCCGTCACGGACTGAGCCGCTCCACTCGCCAGCTGCCGTCCGGCTCCGCCGCGTACCGCAGCCGGTCGTGCAGCCGGTTCAGACGGCCCTGCCAGAACTCCACCGACTGCGGGGCCACCCGGAAACCGCCCCAGTGCGGCGGCACCGGCACCTGCTCGCCCTCCGGGTAGCGGGCCGCCAGCTCGGCGTAGGAGGCGTCGAGATCGGCGCGGGTGGCGATCACCGAGGACTGGGCGCTGGCCCACGCGCCGAGCTGCGAGCCGTGCGGCCGGGTCCGGAAGTACGCGGCGGTCTCGTCGCGTCCGGTGCGCCGGGCCACGCCCCGCACGATGACCTGCCGGGCCATCGGATGCCACGGGAAGAGCAGCGAGACGTACGGGTTCGCGGCGAGGTCGCGGGCCTTGCGGGAGTCGTAGTTGGTGTAGAAGACGAACCCCCGCTCGTCGAACTGCTTCAGCAGCACCGTGCGGGAGCTGGGCCGGCCCTCGGCGTCCGCGGTGGAGACGACCATGGCGTTCGGCTCGAAGAGATGGGCCTCGACGGCCGCGTCCTTGAACCAGCGGGCGAACTGCTCCACGGGCGTGGCGGCGAGCTCGGCCTCGGCGAGACCCTCGGCCCGGTACTGCTTGCGCATGGCGGCGGGGTCGGGGACGGGGCCGGGGGAGACGGCGTCTGCGTCGGTCACGCAGTCATCTTGCCGTATGGCCCGCCGACGCAGATCACCCCACGAAAGGTGGCACTGAGTGCCGCGACCACTCCCCAAAGGTGGCACTCGGAGATATGGTGCAAGTGCCATCCCGGTTCATCCCGGCTGGGTGACCGTCGGCCGCACGGGGCATCACTGGGATGACCGCCCAGGACCGCGAGCCTTCCCCCGAGGCCGTGGAACCGCCGGTGTCATCTGTCGCACACATCACGAGGAGCCGCCTGATGTCCGACTTCGTACCCGGACTCGAAGGAGTCGTCGCGTTCGAGACGGAGATCGCCGAACCGGACAAGGAAGGCGGCGCCCTGCGATACCGGGGCGTCGACATCGAGGACCTGGTCGGCCACGTCTCCTTCGGCAACGTCTGGGGGCTGCTCGTCGACGGCGCCTTCAACCCCGGCCTGCCGCCCGCCGAACCGTTCCCGATCCCCGTCCACTCCGGCGACATCCGCGTCGACGTGCAGTCCGCGCTCGCCATGCTCGCCCCCGTCTGGGGCCTCAAGCCGCTCCTCGACATCGATGCCGAGCAGGCCCGCGAGGACCTCGCCCGCGCCGCCGTCATGGCCCTCTCCTACGTCGCCCAGTCCGCGCGCGGCCAGGGCACGCCGATGGTCCCGCAGCGGGAGATCGACAAGGCCAGGTCCGTCGTCGAACGGTTCATGATCCGCTGGCGCGGCGAGCCCGACCCCAAGCACGTGGCCGCCGTCGACGCCTACTGGACGAGTGCGGCCGAACACGGCATGAACGCGTCCACCTTCACCGCCCGCGTCATCGCCTCCACCGGCGCCGACGTCGCCGCCGCCCTCTCCGGCGCCGTGGGAGCCATGTCCGGCCCGCTGCACGGCGGCGCGCCCTCCCGCGTCCTCGGCATGATCGAGGAGATCGAACGGACCGGGGACGCGGACGCCTACGTCCGGCAGGCCCTCGACAAGGGCGAGCGCCTCATGGGCTTCGGCCACCGCGTCTACCGCGCCGAGGACCCACGCGCGCGCGTGCTGCGCCGTACGGCCCGCGAGCTGGGCGCACCGCGCTTCGAGGTGGCCGAGGCCCTGGAGAAGGCGGCCCTCGCCGAGCTCCACGCCCGCCGCCCGGACCGGGTCCTGGCGACGAACGTCGAGTTCTGGGCGGCCATCGTCCTGGACTTCGCCGAGGTCCCGGCGCACATGTTCACCTCGATGTTCACCTGCGCCCGCACGGCGGGCTGGTCGGCGCACATCCTGGAGCAGAAGCGCACCGGCCGCCTGGTCCGCCCGTCCGCCCGCTACATCGGCCCGGGCACCCGCGACCCGCGCGAGATCGAGGGCTACGCGGACATCAGGGACTGAGCGCGGCGCCCCCCGGCATCAGGACGGCTTCACGCGGGACTGAGCAGCTCCGCGTGATGCCGCTCGGCCACCAGCGGGTGGGCGCGCAGCTTGCCCTTCAGCTCGTTGAAGCCGTACTCGGCGAAGAGGGGGTTGGCCGGGTCGTCGGTCACGCCGGGTGCGGCGGAGGCGTGCGGGAAGGGCAGCGGCTCGACACGGGCGTCCAGCCGGGGGTTGTAGAAGAACGGCACGGAGAACCGCTCGACGGCGCTCGGCGGGGACACGACCCGGTGGTTGGTGGCGACGAGATACCCGTTGGTCGCCACCTCCAGCAGCTCGCCCAGGTTGACCACGAAAGCCCCGTCCAACGGCGGAACGTCATGGAACAGCCCGTCCTCGCGCTGCACCTGCAGCCCGCCGACCCGGTCCTGGAGCAGCAGCGTCAGGAACCCGTAGTCCTTGTGCGCCCCCACCCCCTGACCGGCTCCGTCGCCCGCGCTCCCCGGATACCGCACGAGCTTCAGATGCGGATGCGCGCGCTCGCCGAAGACCGCGTCGTAGAAGTCGACGGGCGCCCCGATCGCGGTGAGCAGCTCGTGCAGCAGCCGCTCCGCGACGGCGCTCAGCCGCTCGATCCACGCGAGGGCGGCGCTCCGCAGCTCAGGGAGCCCCGCGGGCCACTGGTTGGGCCCCTCCAGCCACCAGTACGCGGGCTCGCCCGGCCCCGGTATCCGCGCGGCCCGCTCCGCCCCGATGTCCAGCTGGTCCCGCCAGTCCTGCCGCCCACCGGTCCGCTCGTCGCCGGTCCGCGTGTACCCGCGGAAGTGCGGCGAGTTCACGTTGTCGATCGCGAGCCGCTCGGCCTCCGGCAGAGCGAAGAAGGCCCGCATGGCGGCCAGCAGATCACCGGTCTCCCGCTCGCCGACCCCATGCCCGACCAGCTGGAAGAACCCCACGTCATGCGCGGCACTGTGCAACTGCGCGTGCAGCAGCGCCCGCGCCTGGGGCCCGCGGTCGGCGGCGGAGAGATCGATGATCGGCAGCTGCTGGTACGACGGGTTCGCTGACGGGTTCGCCGACAGGTTCGTCAAGTTCGTCATGGTGTGTCCGCAGGGTGTACGGGGCCCGGCCGCCACTGTGGGTGGGACGGCGCACGGGTGCCAAGTGGGCAGAGGAGGGGACCGCAGGCGGTGGTGACCGCGAAGGAGGGCTGGACGGGGCTCAGACAGCGCTGGAGCGTCGACAGCCCATGCTCGTGACGCGGACGTAGTCCACGTGGCGGCGTCGAACGAGCGAAAGCATGGACCCAGCGTACTGCTTGCGAAAAGCAGACGACCCGCGAGTCGGGTCCTCCCGGAGGAGGGGGCCGGCCGGACGTACCGGCGACTCGCGGGTCGGGTGACTGCGTTGGTTTGGCCGGCTGCGTGCGTCTCGCACACGCTGGTCCGGCACCGCACTAGATGTGGTGACGGGCCACTAGCCCGCAGCCACCTCTTCCGTCCGGTATGAATCCATCTGCCGAACCACCTCCTCTCCGAAGTGCTAGCCACACTAAGAAGTGGTCGCCGTCGGCTCAAGTGTTTTTCTGAGAACTTGACGGAGGCGGCGGAATGGGCGGACCTGCGGCTCCTGCCCCGCTGTGACCAGCGCGCTGGTACAACGATTCCTCTGCAATCTTGCGGGAACCATATGTGGGCTGCGTCACGTTCGAGTTGAATGAGGGCAAGTGAGCGAACCTGCAGGGGGTTCAGGTGAGTGCTTCCCGGCGTAGTGGGACCACCGACGAGCTGGGGCCGGACGAGCCCGAGCAGCCCGAGCGGTCGGGCGACGACGGCCCGCAGACCGTGGGCCCGGTCGGCCCGGACGGCGCCGACCTGCTCGCCGCGCTGCTCGACGGCATGGACGCGGCCCTGTGCGCCTTCGACGGCGACGGAGTCGTCACCCACTGGAACCGCGAGGCCGAGCGCATCCTCGGCTGGAGCGCCGCCGAGGCCGTCGGCCGGCACGGCTTCGCCGGGTGGGCGGTGCGCGAGGCCGACGCGGAGGACATCGAGGGGCGGCTGATGGCCGCCATGCACGCGCAGGGCCGCCAGGTGCACGAGTTCGCGCTGGTGACGAAGGACGGCGGCCGGGTCCTCGTCCGCACCCAGTCCGCCGCCGTGCGCGGTCCGGACGGCAAGCCCGCCGGGCTGTACTGCGCCTTCAGCGAGGTGCACGCCCAGATCGACCTGGAGCGTTCCATCGCGCTCAGCGAGGCCCTCTTCGACGACGCCTCCTGGGGCGTCGTGCTGGTCGACGCCGACCTGCGCCCCGCCGTCGTCAACGCGCACGCCGCCCGCGCGCTCGGCACCGGCCGCACGGCCGTCCTGGGCCGTCCGCTGGGCGAACTGCTCACCCGGGGCGCCGAGGAGCTGGAGAACGCGCTGACGCACGTCCTGGCCGAGGGCGCCCCGCCCGCCCCCGCCGAGCTGTGGGTCGGGGTGCGCACCCCGGAGGGCGAGAAGCGGCGCTGCTGGCGCAGCGGCTTCCTGCGGCTCGCCTCGCCGCTCGCCGAGGAGCCGGTGCCGCTCGGGGTCGGCTGGCTCTTCCAGGACGTCACCGAGGCCAAGCAGGGCGAGCAGGAGGCCTCGCTGCTGCGCTTCCGCGCCAACCAGCTGCACCGGGCCGCCCGCGCGGCCGCCGAGTGCGAGGACCCCGCCGAGGCGGCCACCGTCCACCTCGACTTCGCGCTCGCCGGGTTCGCCGACCACGCCCTGGTCGACCGGGTGCTGGGCCGGGCGGCGGCCGACGCGGAGGCGGCCGGGCCGCTGCGGCTGATGCGGGTCGCGGCGACCCCGTCGGGCGGGCCGGGCCCCAGCACGCTCACCGGACACGCGGGGCTGCCCGTCCGCTACGGCGAGACGCACCCGGCGCTGCAGTGCGTGGCGCGCAACGGCTCCGTGCGGGCCGGCGTCGGCTCCGTGACGGCCGACGAGGCGCGGGAGTGGGCCCGGGCGCGCCAGTGGCCCGACGACACGGTGCACGCCCTGTGCGCGGTGCTGCGCAGCCGCGGCCGCACCCTGGGCGTCGTGACGTTCCTCCGCGGCGGCGGCCGTACGTCCTTCGAGCGCTCGGACGCGTCCTACGCGGAGGACGTCGCCGTCCGTATAGCGACCGCCCTGGACCTGGCGGACCTGACCGAGGCGGCCGCCGAAGACTGACACACGCGCGTGGCGCGTTTCAGCGGCCGGTCCCAGCGGCCAGCCTCAGTGGCCGGTCTCAGTGGCGGTAGAAGATCCGGTCCCCGTACTCGTCCATGATCCGTCCGTTCCAGTCGTGGCCGCCGTCCACGTTGCCGGAACGCAGCAGCGGGGGCTCGATGTCGCGCTCGGCGAGGACGCCGGCCGCGGTGGCCATGACGGCCTGGAGCAGGGCCGAGGTGACGACCGTGGATGCGGGGGCGAACGGCGCGGGGATGGTGTCCAGGGTCAGCTCGGCGTCGCCGACCGCGATCTTCGAGTCCAGGACGACGTCGCAGTGGTCCTTCAGGAACGTCCCCGAGACATGCCGGGACGTCGTCTCCGAGGCGTAGGCCACCGACGTCACGCCGATGACCCGCACGCCCAGGGCGCGGGCGTTCAGGGCCATCTCCACGGGCAGGGCGTTGCGGCCGGACAGCGAGATGATCACGAGGGCGTCGCCCGCGCGGAGGGGCGAGGTGTCCAGGACGGCGCTCGCGAGGCCGTCGACGCGCTCCAGGGCCGAGCCGAGGGTGGCGGGCCGGACGTCGACGCCGACGACGCCCGGCACCGCGAGCAGGTTCATCAGGGCGAGGCCGCCCGCGCGGTAGACGACGTCCTGGGCGGCGAGCGAGGAGTGGCCGGCGCCGAAGGCGAAGAGGCGGCCGCCCGCCGCCACGGTGTCGGCGAGGAGCGTGCCGGCGGCCTCGACGGCCTCGGCCTCCTCGTCGCGGGCCCGCTGCAGCAGGGCGATCGCGGCGTCGAAGAACTGGGCGGCGAGCTTGCGGTCGCTCATCCGAGGGGCCCCTTTGCCGTATCCGGTGTCCGTGTCGCGGATCACCGTGCGGTCTGGACCAGTGCGCTGTCAATACGGCCGGTGACACCGGTGACGCCGGTGCCGGTGGGGGAGCGGAGGCGTCCTGGGGGCCCGTTCGGGGCGCGCGCCCCCGATCGCCCCCTGATGTAACCGCCTCGTTTCAACGGCGCGGCACGCTTGTCAGTGGTATCCGGCAGAATTGAGTCCAGGGCCAGCGCACGCGCCGGAGAGCGGTCCAGCCTTCGGCAGAGCTAATCGAGGGGCACGAATGTCCGGACTGATCGACACCACGGAGATGTATCTCCGCACCATCCTCGAGCTGGAGGAGGAAGGTGTTGTCCCCATGCGTGCCCGGATCGCCGAGCGCCTCGACCAGAGCGGGCCGACGGTCAGCCAGACGGTGGCGCGCATGGAACGCGACGGCCTGGTCTCGGTGGCCAGCGACCGCCACCTCGAGCTCACCGACGAGGGCCGTCGGCTCGCCACGCGCGTGATGCGCAAGCACCGCCTCGCCGAGTGTCTCCTGGTCGACGTGATCGGCCTGGAGTGGGAGCAGGTGCACGCGGAGGCCTGTCGCTGGGAGCACGTGATGAGCGAGGCCGTGGAGCGGCGCGTGCTGGAGTTGCTGCGGCACCCGACCGAGTCGCCGTACGGCAACCCGATCCCGGGCCTGGAGGAGCTGGGCGAGAAGGACGGCGCCGACCCGTTCCTGGACGAGGGGATGGTCTCGTTGGCCGACCTCGACCCGGGGCTGGAGGGCAAGACGGTCGTCGTGCGCCGTATCGGCGAGCCGATCCAGACGGACGCGCAGCTGATGTACACGCTGCGCCGCGCGGGCGTGCAGCCCGGTTCGGTGGTGAGCGTGACGGAGTCGGCGGGCGGTGTGCTGGTCGGCAGCGGCGGCGAGGCCGCCGAGCTGGAGTCGGACGTCGCGTCCCACGTGTTCGTCGCCAAGCGCTGAGCATTCTCTGAGCATTGTTCAACTCCCGGGGCGCACGGGGCAGTTGTGGCGTCCTGTCGATGTCGTCGAATCGAAGGTTCCCTGTGTCGAATCGCAGCGCTCCGCCGCTTCACGTGCCAGGCTGTCGCGTGAGGCATATGACCTGAGGGGGCGGGACGATGTGCCGCAGAGCAGTGGAAGGCCCCGGTGCCGTACGGCACCGGGGCCTGTCCTCCCCTGTTGTGACCTGGAGCCCCGAGCTCTCAAGGTCACTTCCCTCGGACCGGTTTCCCCGAGCGGTCCGCCCCCCGCTGAAGGTCTCCCCTCGGCAGCGCCGATCATTCCTTGAGCGGGGTCACTCGAACGAGGGGTGTTGTGCGCGGAGAGTGCATTTCTCGAAAGGGCATTCGATAGCCTGCGGGTGATCGAAGGCGGTACGAAGGCATCGGCAGCGCAGCGGTACGACGGCTAGGGGGGTGCCAGGACCTATGGCGCGACGCATCGACGTGACCGGGGCGGGCGGCGTACGCCTGGCGGCCTGGGAGTTCGGCGACCCGCCCAAGGGCGACCCGGCGAAGGCCGTGCCGGAACCCATGATTCCGGCGCAGTCGCCGGGGGAGAAAGGGCTCCCGTCGGCCGACGGCGGCGAGGGAAGCAGGCCCAGCGTCCTGTTACTGCACGGCCTCATGGGCCGGGCCTCGCACTGGGCGTCCACCGCCCGCTGGCTCTCCGAGCGACATCGCGCGGTCGCCCTCGACCAGCGCGGCCACGGCCAGAGCGAGAAGCCGCCGCAGGCGGCCTTCACCCGCGAGGCCTACGTCGAGGACGCGGAAGCGGCCCTCGAACAGCTCGGCCTCGCCCCGGTCGTCCTCATCGGCCACGCCATGGGAGCGCTCACCGCGTGGCAGCTCGCCGCCAGGCGCCCCGACCTGGTGCGCGGCCTGGTCGTCTGCGACATGCGGGCCTCCGCGCTCGGCGCGGCCTCGCAGCGCGAGTGGGGCGACTGGTTCAAGTCCTGGCCCGCCCCCTTCGCCACCCTCGCCGAGGTCCGCAAGTGGTTCGGCGAGGACGACCCCTGGGTGGAGCGCCCGAACCCCTCCCGAGGCGAGTTCTACGCCGAGGTGATGCAGGAGTCGCCGGACGGCTGGCGTCCCGTCTTCGAGCCCGAGCAGATGCTCAAGTCCCGCGAGACCTGGGTCTACGACGCGCACTGGGAGGAGCTCACCCAGGTCCGGTGCCCCGCCCTGGTCGTCCGCGGCCTCGACGGTGAGCTCGGTCGCGCCGAGGCACAGGAAATGGTCCGCGTCCTGCCCCGCGGCGAGTACGCCGAGGTCGCCGACGCCGGCCACCTCGTCCACTACGACCAGCCGGAGGGATGGCGCACGGCGATCGAACCCTTCCTGGAGGCCGTCCTCACGCCCGGGACTCCCAGCACCCCGGATGCCCAGAGCACCCCGGACACCCACGGCGCCTCCGATTCCCGCAGCGCCTCAGATTCCCACAGTGCTCCCGGGGCCTCCTGAGGGTCGCCGTCACCCCTTGCTCACCGCCGCCAGGATCTCCGGCAGTCGCGTCGCCGTTCGCGGGGCGGCCAGCCGGAGCCCCAGCAGCGTGATCGCCGTCCCGTACACCGCGCCCCCCGGCAGCAGCAGCCAGGTCCACGCTTCCCCGCCCGAGCTGACGTTCAGCCAGATCGTCACCGCGATGACGGGGGCGCACAGCAGGGCCGCCGAGACCATCCCGCCGAAGACCGCTATCCAGGCGAGACCGGCCTGACCGGGGGCCACGTTCTTGTAGCCCTCCTGCGGGATCGAGTAGGGGAAGCGGGCCGAGGTCCACGCGCCCGTCGCCAGCATCGCGCCGAGCAGCGCGAAGGACAGCCCCAGCGCCTCGGGCAGCTTCGCCCAGTCGCCGAGCAGCGCCGTCGTCAGCGCGGTCACCAGCGTCGCGTACGGCAGGGTGATCAGCAGCAGGGCCAGCGCCCGCGCCCGCAGCTCGTCGTAGGCGTCCCGGGTCGACGACACCGTCATCGCGACCATCCAGAACGCGGAGGTGTCCTGCCCGAACTGGTTGTACATCTGGATGCCGAGCATTCCGGCGGCGAAGCAGGCGAAGTAGATCGAGCCGGTGCCCTGCAGCGCGTTGAAGACGGGCACGATCAGTCCGATGGCCAGCGAGGTCACCCAGGCCGCCTTCGTCTTCGGGTCGCGCCAGACATAGCGCAGGCTGCGTTCCATCACGGTGCCGGTGCGCCCGCCCGGCAGCAGCCGCGTCAGGCCCGCCGAGCGCCGCCGGTCCCGCGCGGCCGGCTCGGCGGCCTGGAGCGTGGAACCGTCCGGCGAGGTCATCAGCCGCGTCATGGTCCGCGCCCACACCCCCACCACCAGCGCCAACGCCACTGCGCTGACGGCGAGTTGGGCGACGGCGACCCCGTACGCCCCCTCGCTCACCGAGTCCACCGCGCCGACCGCCGACGCGGGCGGCACCCAGCGCAGCACGCCCGCCACCGGATCGAGCTCGCCCAGCCCGGACGTCCCGAGCCGCTGCACCCCGAAGTTGACGACCTGCGCCCCGACCGCGATGACGAGCCCGCTCAGCACCGCCAGATCGCGTCCCTTGCGGCTGCTCAGCAGCCGGATGTTGGCGGCGGCGACGGCCCGCGCGAACGCCACGCACATCAGCAGCCCGAGAGCGACGGCGAGCACCCCCACCGCCCAGGCGGCCGCCCCGTGCGCCACGGAGATCACCGACCCCACCAGCATCAGCAGGGTGAACAGCGGCCCGATGCCCACCAGCGAGGCCGCCAGCAGCGCCCGCACCAGCGGCTGGGGCCGCAGCGGCAGCATCACCAGCCGGGTCGGGTCGAGGGTCTCGTCACCGCTGGGGAAGAACAGCGGCATCACCGCCCACCCCAGCCCCAGCACCGCCACCAGGAGCACCACGACCGACATCGCGTGGTCGTTCCCCCGCAACGTGATCAGACCGAGCAGTTGCAACGCGGCGAACAGCAGGGTGACGACGGCGGAGGCGACATACGCGGCCCGTCGGCCCGCGGACTGCCGCAGCCCGTTCCGCAGCAGCGACAGCTTCAGCCGGACGACGGTGGAGACGAGGCCCGGCGGGGTGGCCACGAGGCCCGGCGGGGAGGTCGGCCCGCTCACCGGCTCGCCCCGCCGCCCAGCCAGTCGAGGTCGGAGCCGGTGTTCCGGCCCTGTGCCCCGACGAGTTCGAGAAACGACTGCTGCAGCGAGGGAGCCGACCCCCGCACCTCCGCCAGCGTCCCGTGCGCCCGGATCCGCCCCGCCGCCATCACCGCCACCCAGTCGCACAGCGACTCGACGAGCTCCATCACATGGGAGGAGAAGACGACCGTCGCCCCGGACGCCGTGTACCGCTCCAGCACGCCCCGGATGATCTGCGCGGAGACGGGGTCGACGCCCTCGAACGGCTCGTCGAGGAAGAGGACTTCGGGATTGTGCAGCAGCGCGGTCGCGAGCCCGATCTTCTTGCGCATACCGGTCGAGTAGTCGACGACGAGCTTGTGCTGGGCGCCGGCCAGGTCGAGGACGTCGAGCAACTGCGTGGCCCGCTTGTCGACCTCGGCACCGGGCAGCCCCCGCAACCGCCCGCTGTAGCCGAGCAGTTCACGCCCCGACAGCCGCTCGAACAGCCGTAGTCCCTCCGGCAGCACCCCGATCCGGGCCTTCACCTCGACGGGGTCCCGCCACACGTCGTGCCCGACGACCTCGACGGTCCCGGAATCGGGCCGCAGCAGCCCGGTCACCATCGACAGGGTCGTGGTCTTCCCCGCCCCGTTCGGCCCGACGAGCCCGATGAATTTCCCCGCGGGCAACTCCAGATCGATCCCGGCGACAGCGACTTGCTGCCCGAATCGCTTCCAGAGCCCGTGCACACGTACGGCGGCAGACGTCATGTCTGCACCCTACGGTCAGGTGACCCACCCTGAAGGGGCGCGCGAAACTACCGGTCCCGCCCACACGCATAGGCGAGCGGTGAGATCAACTCCTCCGCATCCGGCAGCCAACGGTTGGCCGCGGTAGGCCGGCAGGCCCACTGCACGGCGCCCCGGGACCCGAACCGAGTGGGCGGCGCGGCGACGTACATCCCCTCGCCGAGCGTCACCAGATCCAGCGCCCCCAGCGACCAGCCCAGCTTGCGCACCAGGTCCGGCACCTTCGCCGACGCCCCCGGCAGCACGAAGAACTGCATCCGGCGGTCCGGCGTCAAGGTGACAGGACCGAGCGTCAACTCCATCCGCTCCATCCGCGCCAGCGCGAGGAACCCGGCCGTCTCCGGCACGGAGATCGCGTCGAACGTACGTCCGGTCGGCAGCAGGATCGAGGCGGTCGGCTGCTTCTGCCACATCCGGCGCGCCACCGTCGCGCTGCCGGTGGCCTGCGTCGCCCAGTCGGGGCGTGCAGGGTGCGCGCCCGGCGCGGTGCACGCGGCGTCGTCACAGGAGCAGCGCTGCACTCCTTCGACGGCTTCCAGCCAGGTGCCGGGGAAGACGTCCCAATGACGTTCCTCGGCGTAGCGAACAGCGGTCTCGAGCAGCGATTCCCCGCGCTGCTTCGGGATTTGAGTGGCGTCGGCGCCCGCGATGGTCTCTTCCACGATGAACACAACTCTAGCCGTCACCAGGGGTTACGCCCGCCACTTTGCGCGGGGGAGGAGCATCGATTCCGCGTCCGGGGCGCATGGGTGCACGTGCGGGGGCGCGCGGGAGGAACGGGCGCGGGAGCGGGTAACCAGGTAGAGGGGCGGCTTCCGCCGGTAACCCGGCAATTCTCCGTATTGCTCGGCAATCACAGCAATCACCGGCAATGAGCAGCAATCATCAGTAATCCTCTCATGTCTCGCATTTTCGGTATGTCCGTGGGGCATTGATCTTCTCGGCCGGAACTTTTCGGTGGAAGACACGGTGGAAGACACGTCAACTCGGTGTGTGGGCAGGCACCCGCCGCCCCGGTCACCGCAGCCACAGGGGGTAGTGCCCATGGCCGCAAGGCCGCTAGTCGCGCGGCAGCCGAACGAACGGCTGCAGGCGCTCATCCAGGAGGCGGGGTGCTCGAACGCCGGGCTCGCCCGCCGGGTCAACATGTGCGGCGCCGAGCACGGCCTCGACCTGCGCTACGACAAGACGTCCGTGGCGCGTTGGCTGCGTGGACAGCAGCCGCGCGGGCGCGCTCCGGCGATCATCGCGGAGGCCCTGGGCCGCAAGCTCGGCCGTACGGTCACGATCGACGAGATCGGCATGGCCAACGGCAAGAACCTCGCCTCGGGCGTGGGTCTCCAGTTCTCGCCGACGGTACTGGGGGCCATCGAGCAGGTCTGCGAGCTGTGGCGCAGCGACGTGGGCCGGCGGGACTTCCTCTCCGGTTCGTCCGTGGCCGCCTCGGCGCTGGTCGAACCGAGCCGCGACTGGCTGATCTCCTCACCCGACGCGCAGGTGGCGCGCTCGGCGGGACCCCGGGTCGGGCTGTCCGACGTGGCGGCCGTCAAGGCGATGACACAGGCGCTGGTGGACCTGGACCACCAGTACGGCAGCGGGCATGTGCGTCCGGTCGTCGTGCACTACCTCAACAGCGTCGTCTCCGGCCTGCTGGCCGGCTCCTACCGGGAGGCGGTGGGCCGTGAACTCTTCGCCTCCGTCGCCCGGTTGACGGAACTCGCCGGCTACATGGCCGTCGACACCGGCCAACCGGGCCTGGCCCAGCGCTACTACATCCAGGCCCTGCGGCTCGCCCAGGCGGCCGGCGACCGTGGGTACGGCGGGTACGTCCTCGCCGCCTCCATGAGCCACCTTGCCGCGCAGCTCGGAAACCCGCGCGAGATCGCCCAGTTGGCGCGGGCGGCGCAGGAGGGGGCGCGTGGCCGGGTGACCCCGCGCGCGGAGGCGATGTTCCTCGCGGCGGAGGCCCGGGGGCACGCGCTGATGGGCGACGCACGCGGGGCGCAGGCGGCGTCGGGCCGTGCGGTGTCGGCGCTGGAGGCGGCCGATCCGTCCTCGGGGGACGACCCCGCGTGGATCGCGCACTTCGACGAGGCCTATCTCGCCGACGAGTTGGCGCACTGCCACCGCGACCTGGGCCAGGCGGAGGCGGCGGCGCGCTGCGCCGAGCAGTCCCTCGCCGGGCACCCGGAGAGCCGTGCGCGCCGACGCGCGATCGGCTACGTCCTGCTGGCCACCGCGCAGGTGCAGCAGCGCGAGATCGAGCAGGCCTGCAACACCGGTCTGCGGGCGGTCGAGCTCCTGGAGACGCTCCGTTCCAACCGGGGGGCCGAGTATCTCGAGGATCTTCAACAGCGGCTCGAACCGTTCCGGGACGAGTCGGTGGTACGGGAGTTCGGGGCGCGGCTGGAGTTGCAGACCGCGGCGTGAACGGACGGGGCGCCGCTGCGGCGGATACAGCGCACGGCGCTCCGGATCTGTTACCGACGTCACTGCCGGACTCACTGGGAGGCAGATCACGTTCTGAGCTGCGTGACACGGGGTTCCGGGGACCCGGTAGCGTGAGCCGACGATTCCGAAAGTCCCCCATTCGTAGGAGTCCCGGTGACGCAGAGTGGACAGGGCGAGGAGCCCTCGGCGCAGCCCGCGCGCGAAGGCATCGTGCTGCCCTCCGACGGTGGGGAGCCCCTGCTGCCGGGACACTATTCCGGCCAGTACGGCGCTCAGCAGCCCAGTAGGCCGGAGTACGGGCAGTCGGAGCATGAGCAGCAGGAGTACGAGCCGCAGCAGTACGAGCAGTCGGCGTATGGGCAGCAGCAGCAGCCGCCCGGCCGGCAGCCGTACGGGCAACCGGAGTACGGGCAGCAGGACTACGGGCAACCGGACTACAGACAGCCGGACTACGGGCAGCAGGCCCCGGCCGCGGGACAGACCTGGGGGCAGCCCTGGGGTCCCGACCAGCAGGCCCCCGCCCCGCAGCAGCCGGCCCAGGGCTGGCCGCTCCCGGCGGACCAGACGGGCCAGGCGCACCAGCAGCACACGCAGTCCCAGCAGCACGCGCAGCACCAAGAGCACCGGCAGCAGCCCCAGCAGCAGTGGAACGGCGGCGCCCAGGTCGGTGCCGGTCCGCTGCCGCCGGAGGGCGCACCCGCCCCGGCGAATCCGACGTACGGCCAGGGCACGCCGGGCGTCCCCCTGCCGCCGGTCGACGAGGGCGCGACGCAGTACATACCGCCGGTCCCGGCAGCTCCGGCGTCCCCGGCCGACGAGGGCGCCACCCAGTACCTGCCGCCCGTCCCCGCCGCCGCGCCTGTCGACGAGGGGGCGACGCAGTTCCTCCCGCCGGTCGTGCCGGGCGCTCTGCCGCCCGAGGCGCCGGCCGAGTCCACCCACTTCCTGGGCCGCACGCCGCAGCACGCCCCGGGCCCGATGCCCGCTCCCGGCGCGCAGCCGGTCGGCGGGCACCCCGACGCCGAGGCCACGCAGTACATCCCGCCCGTCCCCGCCCAGGACGGTGGGGACCGGCAGCCGCCCGCCGAGTTCGAGAACCTGTTCCGCAGCGGGCCGGGCAGCGAGAGCCCCGCCGGATCCACCCAGCAGCTCCCGCGCTTCTCCGAGCCGGACGGTCGGCCGGGCTACGGCGCCGGATCCGCCGCGCGTTCCCCGCAGGCCGCCTACACCCCGCCCTACGCCCCGCCCGGCGGTCCTGCGGCGGGCGGGCGGCGCGGGGCGCGCGACGACGAGGGAGGCGGCCGAGGGGGCCGTACCGGCTCACGGGTGCCGTTGTTCGCGGCGGTCGGGGTGGCCCTCGCGGTCGTCGGCGTCGGCGCGGGCGCGATGCTCGCGGGCGGGGGCGGCGATCAGGGCGAGGACGACAACAAGACCGTCGCCGCCTCGGCGCCCGCGTCGGAGGGGTCGGGGTCGGCGTCCTCCGGGGCGGCCGAGCAGCAGGCCGTCGCACTGGACAAGCTGCTGGCCGACAGCGGCAACAGCCGGGCCAGTGTGATCAGCGCGGTGGCCGATGTGAAGGCGTGCGGCAATCTCGCCCAGGCCGCCACGGACCTGCGGGACGCGGCGAAGCAGCGCACCGGTCTGGTCACCAGTCTGGCCGCGCTGAAGGTCGACGAGCTCCCGGACCACGCGGCGCTGACCACCGCGCTCACCAAGGCGTGGCAGGCGTCGGCGTCCGCGGACAACCACTACGCGGCCTGGGCCGACCAGGTCGCCGCCACCAAGAAGAAGAGCTGCAAGAAGGGCACGGCCCGCTCGACCGCCGAGACGCAGGCCGGCAACCGGGACAGCGGCACCGCGAGCACCCAGAAGTCACAGGCCGCGAAGTTGTGGAACGCGATCGCGAAGACGTACGGCCTGACCGAGCGGCAGCCTGTGCAGCTGTAGCCGGCCGGGCGTCAGTCGACGTCCGCCTTCTCCAGGGTCTGCGTCATGTCGGCGAAGCCCTTCTTGGCGGGGGCGAGCACGCCGTTCTGCACGCTCTGGAGCGTGACGTCGGCGTTGACCAGGCGCGGGAAGCCGATGGAGGCGAGGCGGTCGGTGAACTGCCAGCGGAGCGTCGGCGTGAGCCCGCCCGTGGTGACCTTCAGGCCGTCGTCCAGGGCGCCCCGCACGGCGGCGGAGGTCACCTCGTCGCCGTCCAGCGACTCCACGACCTGCCGGAACACGGTGTAGGCGATCCAGGTGGTCTGCACGCCGGTGTCGGTGGGGTCGATCCGGGTGTCGGAGAACGCCTCTTCGCTGATCACCTTCTTCATCGGCGCCCAGGCGGCGTCGCTCGACACCGGATACCAGCCGGTGACGTACGCCCCCTCGAACGGCCCGGAGGCGGCGCCGGAGGCGTTGATCACCGTCTGGTCGACGCTGCCGAGGACGGTGGCGGTGCGCACGTCGGGGTAGTCCGCGCGGGTGCGGCGGAAGGAGTCCATGAAGGTGCTGGTGCGGTCGCCGAGGGCGGTCACCACGCATCCCTTCTTGCCGTCGGAGTCCGCGTCCGCGTCCGAGCCCGCGTCGGTGTTCGCGTCCTCGTCCTTCGAGCGGCCCGCGGTCGCCGCCTGCAGCGCGGACTTGGCCTGTGCCGAGTACTCGGTCGCGTCCTCCGGGGCCCGCAGGTCCTTGGACACGGCGTGTCCGCCCGCGGTGAGCCCGGCGTCGAGCATCGGGGGCAGCGCGTCGCCCGCGATCGTGTCGGGGCGGACGAGGGAGACGCGGCCGCAGGTCGCGGCCAGCTCCTTGCCGAGGCCGGCCAGGAGCGAGGGCTGGCCGCCGTTGACCGGGTAGGACAGCGGGCTGGTGAACTCGGCGTTCGTGACGCCGTAGCCGCCTATGTAGGGGATGCCGGCGCCTTCCAGGTGCGGGAAGAAGGCGTCGGAGTGCTGGCTGTAGGAGCCGACGACGGCGACCGCGCCCTCCCTGACGGCCCGCCGTGCGCACTTGGCGGCGGATACGGTGTCGTTGTGGTCGTTGCAGGTCAGGACCTTGAGCTTGCGGCCGCCCAGACCGCCCTCGGCGTTGATCCAGCGGGCGTAGGCGAGGGCGAAGGCGGGCATGCCGGGCTTGTTGGTCGCGGACGTGCCCTCGGGCGCCCAGGTCATCACGACGATCGGGTCGTCCCCGGAACCCCCCGTGGTACCGGGGACGACGCCGCATCCGACGGCGAGCGACGCGCAGGCGGTCAGCGCACCCGCCGCGAGGGCGGTTGCTCTGCCGGACCTGGTGAAGCGGAAGGACCTGGGGAGGAAGGTGCTTCGCGTGGAGGTGCGTCGCTTGCCGGTCATGTGCACGCACGATTCCGTCACATCGCTAACCTGGGAGTGACCCTCGGTCAATGAGGGGTGACGGGCAGGTGAATTGCAGGGGCCCGTGAGGCTCCTGGGACGGGGAAACGTACGATCGATGACCGTGCAAGGTTCGGAGAACTCTTCCCGTCGCGGCCGTCGCTCCTCCACCATGGGCGGCATGCCACTCAACGACATGCCGTGGTGGCGCTGGCGCAGCAATGTGCGCTCCGCGCTGCACATGCTCTCCGATCCGGCGTTCCAGCAGAACGTCTGGCTGGCCGGCGTCGAGGGGTACGGGGACGTCACCGACGCCGTGTACCGCCTCGTCGAGGACACCTGGCTCGACAACTGGTCCGCCGAGAAGTACGTGGGCACGATCTTCCGTGACTCGCAGGAGGCGGCCCTCGTCGACACCGCCGTGCTCCGCGTCCTGCGCATCATGCACCAGGTCGGGCCGGACGCCCCGGTCTCCGCGTACGTCGACCACGAGGCGTGGCCGGAGGCGGTGCGGGCGGCGCGGGACGCGCATGTGCGCATGGCGGCGAGCGACGGCGACGACCCCGACGCACCGCCCCGGACCCTAGAGGTGCTGCGGATCATGACGCGGACGGCGTAGGCGCGGGCACCGGGGAGGCCGGTACCGGGGTTCCGGGAAGCGGGTACGGGAGGCGTGTTCCGGCCTGCGGGACGGTTGTCCACGGCCGTGGGCGGTATGCGACCCTGTCGGGCATGAACGCGCAGTCTGCCCGAGCCGCGGCGACCCCCGCCGACCAGTACGTCCTCACGCTCTCCTGCCCCGACAAGCAGGGCATCGTGCACGCCGTGTCGAGCTATCTCTTCATGACCGGCTGCAACATCGAGGACAGTCAGCAGTTCGGCGACCACGACACGGGCCTGTTCTTCCTGCGCGTCCACTTCTCGGCCGAGCCGCCGGTGACCGTGGACAAGCTGCGCGCCAGCTTCGCGGCGATCGGCGACTCCTTCCACATGGACTGGCAGATCAACCGGGCCGACGAGAAGATGCGCATCGTCCTCATGGTCAGCAAGTTCGGGCACTGCCTGAACGACCTGCTGTTCCGCGCCAGCATCGGCGCGCTGCCGGTGGAGATCGCGGCCGTGGTGTCCAACCACACCGATTTCGCCGACCTCGTGGGCTCGTACCACGTTCCCTTCCACCACATCCCGGTGACGAAGGAGAACAAGGCGCAGGCGGAGGCGCAGCTGCTGGAGCTGGTCCGGGAGCAGGACGTCGAGCTGGTCGTCCTGGCCCGTTATATGCAGGTTCTCTCCGACGACCTGTGCAAGCAGCTCAGCGGGCGGATCATCAACATCCACCACTCCTTCCTGCCGAGCTTCAAGGGCGCGAAGCCGTACCACCAGGCGCACGAGCGGGGCGTGAAGCTGATCGGGGCCACGGCGCACTATGTGACCGCGGATCTCGACGAGGGGCCGATCATCGAGCAGGAGGTCGAGCGCGTGGGGCACGGGGTCACGCCGGATCAGCTGGTCGCCGTCGGGCGCGATGTCGAGTGCCAGGCGCTGGCGCGGGCCGTCAAGTGGCATGCGGAGCGGCGGATCCTGCTCAACGGGCGACGGACGGTCGTCTTCGCCTAGGGCCGCGCCCCTGGGTGGGACACCCTCGCGTCAGCTGCTCGGGTGCCCGCCCCTACATCCGGCTCAACGCCGCCGCCGCGAACAGGACGTCCCTGATCGCGTCGCGGTCGCCGACCTGGCCCGCCGCCGCTTCCGCGGGGGCCACATGGCCGGCGGCCAGGCGGCAGAACTCCACGTCGTCCAGGGCGACGTGGGCCACCTCGTGGTCGGCGGAGCCCACCGCGCCCGGTGAGTCCAGGGGGATCAGCCACTCGCCGCCGCCCGAGCCCTCGATCTCCAGCCGCAGGCTGCGACCGGGGCGGCCGGCGGTCACCAGATGGCGGGTGTGCGAGCGGGAGGCGAGCCCCGCGCGGCGGCGGGCGGCGAGCGTCTCCGGCAGCATCCGCGCGGCCAGGTCGATCATGCCGTGCAGATGGCGCGGGGCGGGCGGCGCGTAGGGGTAGTCGACCGCTTCCGCGATGTCCTCGGCGTGCACCCAGCACTCGAAGGCCCGGTCCAGCATCGCGTCCCGCAGGGGCAGCTCGAAGCCGCCGTACGACACCGGCAGGCGGCCGGGGCCTCCGCCGGTGAAGGACACCGTGCGCACGAGGGCGTGGGTCTGTTCCCGCCAGGGGCCGCGTACGGAACGGGTGGGCGGGTAGTGCGAGCCCGCCCAGAACGCCTCCGTGCGGCGGGAGGGCGTGGCCGTCGGGGCGTCCGGCGCATCCGGTGCGTCCGGTTCGTCGGGCTTGCCCGGGTGGCCCGGGTCGCCGCCCGCGGTGAGCGGGTCGTCCAGGCCCAGGGCCACGGCGACCAGGCCGTCCACCGCGAGGAGGTGGGCGATGACCCCGGCGACGGTGGTGCGGCGGCTCGTCGGCTCCTCGCCGCGGAACCAGCGCAGCCGCACGGGCGCGTGCCACTCGGCGTCCCCGAAGTCCTGGAGCAGCGCGTCCAGCCGCGCCGTCTCGGCGTCGTACGACGCCGCCCAGGCGGGCACCGGGATGCGGGGCGGACGGCGGTCCAGGCAGCCGTCGAGGACGCGGGTGCGCAGGCCGGGGTCGAGGTCGAGGCTCTCCGGGCGCTGGAGGAGGCCGACGGCTTCGCGCAGTCGCCGCGCCTCGTCGGCGCAGGCTCCGCAGTCGCCGAGGTGCTCCTCGACGGCCGCGGTCTCCTCCGCGGAGCAGGCCGCCAGCGCCCATGCGCCCAGCAGGGACTTCAGCACCGGGTGTTCGAGGCTGAGCGGCTCCGGGCCGGTCGGCTCGGCGGGCGCAGGCAGCGGCAGTCCGCCGTCCTCGACGGAGGCGCGGGGGACGGGGATGGGCAGGGGGTCCTGCCGGCCGTGGGTCTCGTCCTCCTCGTCGCCGTCGTGCGGATCGAACCCGTCCGTGCCGCTCACGCCGCACCTCCGTATCCGGGCGGCGCCCCCGGTGACGCGGCGTCGTGAGCCGTGGAGAGGAGTTGCAGGCCGAGGCGGAGCCGACGGCGGGCCTCGTCCTCGGTGACGCCGAGGTCGACCGCGGTCTGGCGGTAGTCGCGGCGCTGGAAGTAGGCCAGTTCCAGGGCGGCCCGCAGCGGGGCGGGCATGGCCTGGACGATGTAGTCGGCGCGGGCGGCGACGGACGCGTGCCGCACGCGCAGTTCCAGTTCCTCGGTCGCCTCGGCGGAGCCGTGGCCGGCCTCGGCCAGGGCGGCGGTCTCGGTGGCGCGCAGTCGCTGCACGGCGAGGCGGTGGGTCAGCGTGGCGACCCAGGTGCGCAGCGGGCCCTGCTTCGGGTCGTAGGACTCGGGGTGCTCCCAGACGTGGGCGAAGACCTCGCGGGTGATGCCGTCGGCCGCTCGTTCGTCTGCGAGCACGCGGTGGGCGAGACCGTGCACAAGCGAAGCGAACCGGTCGTAGAGCTCGCCGAGGGCGGCCGCCTCACCGCGCGCGAGTCGCTGCTGCATCTTGCGGTCCCAGCGGGGCGGTGCGTCCCTCTTCGCCATGCGGCCCCCTCACCCGTGCCCGTCCCTCGGGCCGTGCCCGTGTCCAGCGTGCGTCCACCGTCACCTCGAATGTAGTCGGCACGTCCGACAACGCACGCCCCTTTGTTTCAATGAGCGCCCCTTGTCAGCGAGAGGGTGGTATGTGTCGCGCCTACCCGACTGGCGAGGATCGAATCGGACTGGAACTGACTGGAACAAGCCTCTTTCTCTCTCATTCTCTATGGATCCGTTTTCCCGTCGGTGTTTCGGGGCACGGCCGCTGGGCAGCCGCGCTGCAAGGAAGCGAAGGGACAGCTTCCGTTTTCGGCGGGCTGCGGCGCGCTACAGCGAGCGAAAGGCGTGGTGGTGGCCTTCAAAGTGACCGTCGGCGAGCAGGGCGGATGGGCCGTGCTCCATGTGTCGGGCGAGCTGGACCTGGTGACGTCGCCGGCGCTGCGTCAGCGGGTGCACGACGAGGTGGCCGAGGGCCGCCACGATCTCGTCCTGGACCTCTCCGAGGTGTACTTCTGCGACTCCAGCGGCGTCGGCGTCCTCATCGCCGCCCGCCGCCTGATCCGCTCCTGCCGGGGGCGACTGCGGCTGATCCTCCCCGCGCGGGGCGCGGCCGAGGACTCCCACGTCAACCGGGTGCTGGGCGCGCTGGGCGTGCGCCGGCTCTTCGACGTCTACGGCGATCTCGCGGCCGCGGTGGACGACGGGACGGAACCGCTCTCGGCGTAGTTTCCGGCCCGGTCGGTGTGGTCGCTCTGCCACACCCTTGTCCTGAATTTCCCCCGGTCTTGGCACAGGCGTCGCTTTCCCGCCGCCCGGACGTCTCCGGCGTCGTACGCTCCCTGCCGGAAGCATCCCCACACGACGACGTCAGGTGGTCCGAGAAGACATGGTCAACAGTGAGTACGGACGCAGGATCGCCGCGCGGTTCGCCACCTTCGACCAGGACGGCAACGGCTACATCGACCGGGAGGACTTCGGCGCGGCGGCCAAGGCGGTGCTCGCCGAGTTCGGCACCACGGCCCGCTCCGACAAGGGGCAGGCCCTCTACGCGGGCGCCGAGGCGTTCTGGCAGGGCATGGCCGGCATCGCCGACCGGGACGGCGACCAGCGCATCACCCGGGATGAGTTCGTGAACGGCGCGGTCAAGCGCCTGAGGGACAACCCGGAGCGGTTCGCCGAGATCGCCCGCCCCTTCCTGCACGCGGCCCTGGACATCGCCGACGCCGACGGCGACGGCCGGGCCACGGTCGAGGACACCGTACGGGTGCTCACGGCCCTCGGAGCGCCCGAGGAGGTCGCCCGGACGGCCGCCGAAGCGCTCGACGCCGACGCGGACGGCAAGGTCGGCGAGGCGGAGATCGTCCCCGCCTTCGCCCGCTACTTCACGGTCCCCGAGTAGCCGTAGCCGTAGCCGCAGCCTCAGCCGCTATCCGGCGGTCGGCGAGAAGCGCTCGCGCAGCTTGTACTTCAGCACCTTCCGCAGCGTCTCGTTGCGCGGAAGGGCCTCCACCACCTCGAGCCGCTCCGGCAGCTTGTGGACCGACAGCCCGCCCGCGCGCAGATACGCCGTGACCGCCTCCAGGGTCAACGGCTCCCCGGCCCCCGGCACCCGTTCCACCACCGCGCACACCAGTTCGCCGCGCTCCGCGTCCGGCAGGCCGATCACCGCGACGTCGCCGACGGCCGGGTGGGCGGCCAGCAGGTCCTCGATCTCCTTGGCGGACACGTTCTCCCCCTTGCGGATGATGACGTCCTTCAGCCGCCCGGTGAGGACCAGATGCCCGCTGTCGGTCATGTGCCCCAGGTCGCCGGTGCGCAGGAACCCGTCCGCGTCGAAGGCCTCGGCGCTCTGGCCGGGATCCAGATAGCCCCGGCACACGGCCTCCCCGCGCAACCGCACCTCGCCCTCCACCACGCGGATCTCCATGCCCTCCGGCGGCCGCCCCTCCGTGGTCGCGAGGTTCTCCGCGGTGTCGTCCGGCGCCCCCATGGTGATCATCGGGACCTCGGTCATCCCGTAGCCGTGCGTCAGCTGCACGCCCATCTCGCGCACGACCGCGTGGTACACCTCGGGCGGCTTGGGCGCTCCGCCGCCCGCGAGCAGCCGTAGCGTGGGGATCACGCGCGTGTGCGGCTGTTTGCGCTGCTCGGCGAGGAACATCGAGTAGAAGGCCGTCGAGCCGCCCGCCACCGTCACCCCGTGCCGTCGGTACCCCTCCAGCGCGTCCGGCAGCGCGAAGTGCTCGAACATCACCGCCGGGAAGCCGTACAGCAGGAGCATGACGGTGTAGTCGGGGCCGGCGATGTGGGCGTACGGGAACGCCATCGAGCCGACGTCGTCCGCCGTCAGGCGCAGCGCGTGGGCGAGGCAGGAGCCGCCGGCGATCAGCGAGCGGTCGGTGTGCAGCACGCCCTTGGGGTCGGAGGTGGTGCCGGAGGTCCAGTAGATCCAGCGGACCGACGTGCCGTCGGCGGGCGGGGCGGGGAGCACGGCGGGATCGCCCTCGGGCAGGTCGTCGTAGGCCTCGAAGACGCCCTTCGCGCCGAGCCGCCGGGCCATCTCGGTGTGGTCGAAGCCCCGCCAGACGCCGGGCACGGCGAAGAACTCCGCCTTCGACTCGCGCAGCGCGAAGCCGACCTCGCGGTCGCGGTAGAAGGGGATGACGGGCGACTGCACGGCCCCGAGGCGGGCCAGGGCGAAGGACAGGACGGCGGTCTCCAGGCGGGTCGGCAGCTGCCAGGCGACGACCGTGCCGGGGCGGACGCCCATGTCGTGCAGCCCGGCCGCGACCCGCTCGGCACGCTCGCGCAGCTCGCCGAAGGTCAGCGCGCGCTCCTCCTGGAGGAGGACCCGGCGGTCGGGGGTGAGTTCGGCGCGGCGGGCGAGCAGGTCCCAGAGCGTGCGGGACGCGCTCAGCTCGTGGGCGGTGTCGGTCACGGCGGCCCCCTGTAGCTGACGGTCTGTCAGATCGTGGGCAGAGCGTAGGGCTCGGTGCCTTGCTGGTCCAGGGGTGCCGCACTAGCCTTCTCTGTACGTCGAATCTGACGGTCCATCAGATCTCATCGGATCTCATCCAGCAGATCTCAGAGGATTCATGAGTGGGGGTCCCCATGACCGAACTGCCGCGCATCGTCAGCGTCGACGACCACGTGATCGAACCCGCGCACCTCTTCGCGACCTGGCTGCCGCGCAAATACCGCGACCGGGGGCCGCAGCCCCTCACCGCCGGGATCGGCGAGCTCGCCTACGTCGCCGGGAAGTACCAGATCACGATGGATCCGGACGGCCAGCCCACCGACTGGTGGATCTACGAGGACCTGAAGTTCCCGTACAAGCGCAACATCGCCGCCGTCGGCTTCGACCGAGACGAGATGACGCTGGAGGGCATCACCCGCGAGGAGATGCGGCGCGGCTGCTGGGACCCGAAGGCCCGGCTGGCGGACATGGACCTCAACCACGTCGAGGCCTCCCTCTGCTTCCCCTCCTTCCCCCGCTTCTGCGGGCAGACCTTCGCCGAGGCGCACGACAAGGAGGTCGCGCTGGCCTGTGTGCGCGCCTACAACGACTGGATGGTCGAGGAGTGGTGCGGGGGCAGCGGCGGCCGGCTGATCCCGCTGTGCCTGATCCCCCTGTGGGACATCGACCTGGCGGTCGCGGAGATCCGGCGCAACGCGGCCCGCGGGGTGCGCGCGGTGACCTTCTCCGAGATCCCCAGCCACCTCGGGCTGCCGTCGATCCACTCGGGCTACTGGGACCCGTTCTTCGCGGTGTGCGAGGAGACGGGGACGGTCGTCAACATGCACATCGGCTCGTCGTCGCAGATGCCGGCCGCCTCGCCCGACGCGCCCCCGGCCGTCCAGGCGTCCCTGTCGTTCAACAACGCCATGGCCTCGATGATGGACTACCTGTTCAGCGGCGTCCTGGTGCGCTTCCCGCGCCTGAAACTCGCCTACTCCGAGGGTCAGATGGGCTGGATCCCGTACGCCCTGGAGCGCGCCGACGACGTCTGGGAGGAGCACCGCGCGTGGGGCGGCGTCCGGGATCTCATCCCCGAGCCGCCGTCCACGTACTACTACCGGCAGATGTTCTGCTGCTTCTTCCGCGACAAGCACGGGGTCGCGTCCCTGGACGTGGTCGGGCGCGACAACGCCACCTTCGAGACCGACTACCCGCACGTCGACTCGACCTTCCCGCACACCAAGGAGGTCGCCCTCGACCATGTGAAGGGACTCGACGACGAGACGGTCTACAAGCTGATGCGGGGCAACGCGATCCGCATGCTGGACCTGGATCTCGACAAGTAGGCCCGCCCATGGACCTCACGTACACCCCGCAGGAAGAGGAGTTCCGGGCCCGGCTGCGGGAGTGGCTCGGCAAGATCCTGCCGAGCCTGCCGCCGAAGCCGTCCCCGGACGACTGGCCGGCCCGCAGGGCGTACGACCTCGGCTGGCAGCGCACGCTGTACGACGCCGGGTACGCCCATGTCCACTGGGACGCCTCCCCGACCGTCCGGCTGATCTTCCTGGAGGAGACGGAGAAGGCCGGCGCGCCCTATGTGGGCGCGGGTTTCGTCGGGCTGCTCCACGCGGGGCCGACGATCGCGGCCGAGGGGACGGCCGAGCAGCGGGACCGCTGGCTGCCGCCCGTCCTGCGCGGCGAGGAGGTCTGGTGCCAGGGCTTCAGCGAGCCCGACGCGGGGTCCGACCTCGCGGCGCTGCGCACACGCGCGTGGCGCGACGGCGACGACTACGTGGTGAGCGGCTCCAAGATCTGGACCTCGCACGCGGAAGTCGCCGACTGGTGCGAACTGTTGGTGCGCACGGACCCGGCCGCCCCCAAGCACAAGGGCATCACCTGGCTCGCCATGCCCATGGCCGCCCCCGGCGTCACCGTTCGGCCGCTGCGCACCCTCGCCGGGTCCGCCGAGTTCGCCGAGGTGTTCCTGGACGAGGTGCGGGTGCCGGTCGAGAACCGGGTGGGGGACGAGAACGACGGCTGGCGGGTGACGATGGTGACGCTGTCCTTCGAACGCGGCACCGCCTTCGTGGGCGAGGTCGTCGCCTGTCGGCGCGTGCTGGGCGAACTCGCCCACGAGGCACGGAGGAACGGCCGCTGGGACGATCCGGCCCTACGGCGGCGGCTGGGCCTGCTCAACGCCGAGTTCCGGGCGCTCTGGCGGCTCACCCAGTGGAACGTGAGCGAGGCCGAGGCAGGCGGCGGCCTGCCGGGCGTCGGGGGCTCGGTCTTCAAGCTGAGGTATTCGCAGGCGCGCCAGGAGCTGTACGAAGCCGCCGCCGACGTCCTGGGCGACGAGGCGCTCGACCTCGACCGCCCCTGGGCCCTCGACCGGCTCTCCTCGCTGTCGTACACCATCGCCGCCGGTACCTCGCAGATCCAGCGGAACATCGTGGCCGAGCGGATCCTGGGCCTGCCGAAGGGGAGGTGAACGGTCCGACATGCGTTTTCAGCTGACGGACGATCAACGGGCACTGCGGGACGGGGTGCGGCAACTGCTCGCGCGCCGCTTCGACCGGGAGGCGCTGCGGGCCGCCGTGGACCGGCCGGGATCGCTGGACCGCGCGCTGTGGCGGGAGCTGGGGGCGGCCGGCTTCTTCGCCCTGCGGCTGCCCGAGGCGGACGGCGGGGTCGGACTGGGGCTGCCCGAGGCGGTGTTGGCGTTCGAGGAGGCGGGCCGGGCCCTGCTGCCCGGGCCGCTGGTCGCCACCCACCTCGCGGCGGGACGCGTGCCCGGCGCGGCCGACGGCGAGACGGTCGTCGCGGCCGTCCACGGCGGCGGGCCGGTGGAGTGGCTGGCGGCGGCGGACGTCGTGTGCGGGGACGCCGAGGGGGCCGTGCCGCTGCGCTCGGTGGACCCGCTCACACCGCTGCACCGGGTGCCGGGCGCGGTGCCCGGCGCGTCGGCCGTGGACCCCGTCGTCGTCCTCCTCACCGCGGCCGAGCAGTTGGGCACCGCCACACGCGCGTGCGAGCTGGCCGTGCAACACGCCCGGGCGCGTGAGCAGTTCGGGCAGCCGATCGGGGCCTTCCAGGCGGTCAAGCATCTGTGCGCGGAGCTGCTGGTGCGGGTCGAGGTGGCCCGCGCGGCGGTCTACGCGGCCGCCGTCACGGCCGACCCCGTCGACATCGCGGCCGCCCGGCTCCTCGCCGACGAGGCCGCCGTACGCGGGGCGCGAGACTGCCTCCAGGTACACGGCGGCATGGGGTTCACCTGGGAGGCGGACGTCCATCTCCTGCTGAAACGTGCCTGGGTGCGTACCCGACGTGCGGGATCTGCTACGGAGAGTGAGGAGCTGTTGGCGGACGATCTGCTGTCCGAGGCGGGTCGATAGCGGCCGTCGGCGGCGTCTGCCTGCGGTGACGGCCGGGGGTGGCGGGCGGACGGCCGTACGGATGTCGCGGATTGTGGCATACCGGAATCACGGAGCGTCGATATCGGGTTGTGTCCGATGCGTGACCCGTCACGGCCCGGAGTCGACGGGTCGCTCCGGTACCTTCTGTGAGATGCGAGTGGTTCCGAGCATGAGCCATGCCGGTGGTGCCCTTGGGGTAGCGCCGGATCCGGCGGTGCGCGCCGTCGCTCGCAGGGCGTACGGGCTTTTGTCCCCCGCCTGTTCGACTCCCCGGGGCGGGCGTCGCACAGTATGCCGCACGGGTAATCCTTCGCGCTGGAATATGCCCGAAGCGCTTGTTGGGGTGACTGTCCGTCAATCAAGCTGTCTCGTAAGGGATTCACGTTCCGTCACCCTGCCTCTGGCTGTTGTTCTGGCCATGCAGAAAATGGCTACGATCGTGGCCCCCGTCGTCATGGTGCACACGCGGCTCGCGTGGCTCGCGTGGCGTACGGCCATGTGTCCGCCGGTTCGGATGGTGTGAGCGGTGCAGGTGCTTCAAGTGCAGCTGGAGATCCGGCCCGACCCTGCTGAGGTGGGGCGCGCCCGGAGATGGGCCCGTTCACGTCTGGCCGGGTCCGGGATAGGGGACGAGGAGCCGCTCGCCGAGACATTGATCCTGCTCGTCTCCGAACTGGTCACCAACGCCGTGGTGCACACCGGCTGTCCGGCCGTGCTGCGGCTCTCCCTGCCCGGCGGGTCGGCGGGGCCGGGCCAGGCGGCCGAGCCGTCCGTCGTCCGCCTGGAGGTGGCCGACACCAGCGACCGGGCCCCGGTGCCCCGGTGCGCCGGCGACGAGGCGACGGGCGGCCGCGGGCTGGCCCTCGTCGACGGCCTCGCGGACCGCTGGGGCTGGAGCGTCGAGGGCGCGGGCAAGCGGATCTGGTGCGAACTGGACCGCTGCGCGAGGCCGAGCGAGGTCGAGGCGGATCGGGGAGGCGCGGTCGAGTGCGCGGCGGTGCGGCAGGAGGCCGTCGAGCCGGCTTACGGCGGGCTCGCGTACGAGGTCGTCTGACGGGGCGACAGGCCGACGGGCCGACGGGCCGACGGGCCGACGGGCCCACGGGCCCACGGGCCGGCGGGCTGCTGGGCCGGCGGACTGGCGGGCCGGTGGATTCATGGGCCGACCGGCTGACGGCGCACAGGTGCGGAACGCCTCGCAGGGTGCGGGGCACGGGCGCAGAAAGCGCTGTCGGTTTCGGCCGATCGGGGGGCGGTGCGCCTGGCTGTGCTTCCGTGCGCGCCCATTACGAATAGGGCATAAGGAAGAAATCCCCGTTCTGGTGTTGACGCCACGTGTCCGTTTGATCACGCTTGTGGTCAGCGATTCGCCGTGAGGGGACGGCGAGGGCTTCGGTGACGGGAGCCCTTGTCGAGTGCGGGTCGTGATTCGGCGTCGGTTCCCTCAGGGCCGAGGGGAGACGGGGCAGGTACGCCGGAGTCGGATGGCGGTGCGCGGTGCCGTGCTCGGGGCGGGCAGCCGCGCGCCGCCAGCCGAGGTGGGTCGTCGGTGCTCAGAGAACGGCCACGGGGGCCACCGGAGTTCCCGTCCCGCCGACGAACGGCTCGGGCATCGCCGACAGCCAGAACGCATAGCGGCCCGCTTGTCCACAGGCTGTGGACAACTCTTCGAGATTCCAGTTCTGGCCCTGCAGCATCCCCATCTCCACGAGATCGAGCGCATGCACGGGCAGCCACAGGTCGTCGATCTCCGGCGGGAAGATCTCGAACGTGAGGGTGTCGTTGGCGACCGCCGCCACATCGCGCGCGTGGAACCACTCCGGAGTCCGGACCGACAGCCCGGGCGACGGATAGCCGTACGCGTGCTTGTCGCCGGACAGATAGACCTGGACCTGCCCGGTCCGCACGAGCGCGATGTCGCCCGCACGCACGCGCGTGCCGGCCAGTTCCTCGGCCGCCTCCAGGTCCTCGGGCGTGACGGCGTGTCCGCCCGCCAGTCGATCGACGCCACGCGCGCGTGCCACGTCCAGGAGCACCCCGCGCGAGACGATGTGCCGCGCCTTGTCGATGCCGCTGAACTCGGCCCCGCCGTGCGGGGTGATGGTGGCGGCCGGGCGGCCGTTGTAGAGCTTCCCCGAGTGCGAGACGTGGGTCAGCGCGTCCCAGTGGGTGCCGGCCTGCAGGCCCATGGTCACGGCGTCGTCGCTGCACGCCACCGTCCCCGGGCCGAAGATCTCCTGGTTGATCTGCACCATGGCGTGCAGGGGGTTGACCCGCCCCGGGATCATCCCGGTCTGCACGCCGTCCTCCCTGAGCGGCAGCGCGAGCGGGACGCGGCGGCCGGTGCGGATCTCGGCCGCCGCCGCCCGGACGACGTCGTCGGTGATGAGGTTCAGCGTGCCGATCTCGTCGTCGGCCCCCCACCGCCCCCAGTTGTTGACGCGCTTGGCGATCTCGTGGAACTCGGCCGGCAGTGACATCCGGTGCCTCCCCGGGGCTTGTCCTGGCCCAGTTGACGGGACATAAAATCTAACGGTCCGTCAGAAACCGTGGGAAGGGGCCGGGCGTGGGGAACTTCTTGGCAGGCAGGGTCGTCGCGGTGACGGGCGCCGGACGCGGGATCGGCCGGGCGGTCGCGCTGGCGGCGGCGGCCGAGGGCGCGCGGGTCGTCGTCAACGACTACGGGGTGGGCGTGGACGGGGCCGCGCCCACCAGCGAGATCGCCGAGACCGTCGTCAAGGAGATCGAGGCGGCGGGCGGGGAGGCCGTCGCCGTCGCCGACGACATCTCCACGATGGCGGGCGGGCAGCGGGTCGTCGACGTGGCGCTGGCCTCGTACGGACGGCTCGACGGGGTCGTCTGCGTGGCCGGGATCCTGCGCGAGCGCATGCTGTTCAACATGTCCGAGCAGGAGTGGGACCCGGTCGTCGCCACCCATCTGAAGGGCACGTTCACCGTGTTCCGGGCCGCCGCCGCGGTGATGCGGCAGCAGCGGGCGGGAACCCTGATCGGCTTCACCAGCGGCAACCATCAGGGGTCCGTCTCCCAGGCCAACTACAGCGCGGCGAAGGGCGGGATCATCTCGCTCGTGCGGAGCGCGGCGCTCGGTCTGCACAAGTACGGGGTCACCGCCAACGCGGTGGCGCCGGTCGCGCGGACGCGGATGTCCGCCGGCGTGCCCATGGAGTTGGCGGAGATCGGCGAGCCGGAGGACGTGGCCGCGTTCGTGGTCTATCTGCTGTCGGAGCGGGCGCGGGAGGCGGGGGTCACCGGGCAGGTGTACACGGTCGCCGGACCGAAGATCGCGGTGTGGGCGCAGCCCAGGGAACTCCGTGCGGTCTATGCGGAGGGGGGCTCCTGGACGCCCGAGCGGATCGCGGAGGTGTTGCCGGGGGCGGTGGGGGTGGACCCGATGCCGATGCTCGCGCGGTTGGAGGAGATGGCTCGAGCGGCGCGGGACGGGACTCGACCGAACGCCCAGTAGCTCGGGGCTGCACCTTTCTTGGCCTGACTCAGGAGGTGAACGTGGAGTTCGGATTCACTCCCGTCGATGAGGAGTTCCGTCTGGAGGCGCGGGCCTGGCTTGCCGGGCAGGCGCCTTATCCGGCCGATCGGCGGGCCTGGGAACGCGGCCTCGGTGCGGCCGGGTGGATCGGGCTCGGGTGGGGCGAGGGCGGGTACGGGAATCGGACCGCCTCGCTCACCCAGCAGGTCGCCTGGGCCGAGGAGTACGCGGGGGCGGGGGCGCCGGCCCGGTCCGGGCACATAGGGGAGAACCTCCTCGCGCCCACCCTCCTGGCACACGGCAGCGACGAGCAGAAGAAGCGGTTCCTGCCGCCCGTCGCCGCCGGCGCGGAGCTCTGGTGCCAGGGGTACAGCGAGCCCGGGGCCGGGTCCGATCTCGCCGGGGTGCGTACCGCGGCCGTGCGCGAGTCGGCGGGGGGTTTTCGGGTCACGGGGCAGAAGATCTGGACGTCGCTCGCCCATGAGGCCGACTGGTGCTTCGTGCTCGCCCGTACCGACCCGGAGTCGAGGCGGCATCGCGGCTTGAGTTTTCTCCTCGTCCCGATGGACCAGCCGGGGCGGATCGAGGTGCGGCCGATCCGGCAGCTGACCGGCACCAGCGAGTTCAACGAGGTCTTCTTCGACGGGGCGCACGCGCGCGTGGAGCACCTCGTGGGCGCGGAGGGCGACGGCTGGCGGGTCGCGATGAGCCTGCTCGGCTTCGAACGCGGGGTGTCGACCCTGGCCCAGCAGATCGGCTTCGCCGCGGAGTTGGGGCGGGTGGTCCGTACCGCGGTGGAGACGGGCGCGGCCGACGACCCCGTCGTACGCGAGCGGCTGGTGCGGCTGTGGGCCGAGTTGCGCACCATGCGGTGGAACGCGCTGCGGACGCTGGGCGGCTCGGGCGGGCCGGGTGCGCCGAGCGTGGCCAAGCTGCTGTGGGCGGGCTGGCACCAGCGGCTGGGCGAGGTGGCGATGCAGGTGCGGGGCGCGGCGGCGAGCGTCGGACCGGCCGACTGGTCGCCCTCCTCGCCGTACGAACTCGACGACGCGCAGCACCTGTTCCTGTTCTCCCGGGCCGACACGATCTACGGCGGCTCGGACCAGATCCAGCGCACGATCATCGCCGAGCGGGTGCTCGGCCTGCCCAGAGACCGCAAGGAGGTCGTCTGATGCGAGGCGTGGTGTTCGACGGGAAGCGGGCCGAGGTCGTCGACGACCTGGAGGTGCGCGACCCCGGGCCGGGTGAGGTGCTCGTCGCGATCACGGCGGCCGGGCTGTGCCACAGCGACCTGTCGGTGGTCGACGGGACGATCCCCTTCCCGGCGCCTGTCGTCCTCGGGCACGAGGGCGCGGGGGTCGTGGCGCAGGTCGGTGCGGGCGTCACGCATGTCGTCCCCGGGGACCATGTCGCGCTGTCCACGCTCGCCAACTGCGGTACCTGCGCGGAGTGCGACCGCGGTCGGCCGACGATGTGCCGGCAGGCCATCGGGCGGCCGCGGAAGCCGTTCACGCGCGCGGGGAGCGCGGTCCACCAGTTCGCGGCCAACTCCGCCTTCGCCGAGCGCACGGTGGTGAAGGCCGTGCAGGCGGTGCCGATACCGAAGGACATCCCGCTGACGTCCGCCGCGCTGATCGGGTGCGGGGTGCTGACCGGGGTCGGGGCCGTGCTCAACCGCGCGCGTGTGGGGCACGGGGAGAGCGTCGTCGTCATCGGGACGGGCGGGATCGGGCTCAACGTGCTGCAGGGGGCGCGGATCGCGGGCGCGTCGCAGATCGTGGCCGTCGACGCGAACCCGGCGAAGGAGGCGATGGCCCGGCAGTTCGGGGCGACCGAGTTCCTGCCGTCGGCGGAAGGCGTGCGGGACGTCCTCCCGACGGGCGCGGACCATGTCTTCGAGTGCGTGGGGAAGGTCGAGCTGATCCGCACGGCGATCGACCTGCTGGACCGGCACGGACAGGCGGTGCTGCTGGGCGTGCCGCCGGCGACCGCCGAGGCGTCCTTCCGCGTCTCCTCCCTGTTCCTGGACAAGGCGATCCTGGGCTGCCGTTACGGCGCCTCCCGCCCCCAGCGGGACATCGCGTTGTACGCCGGGCTGTACCGCGAGGGGCGGCTGCTGCTCGACGAACTCGTCACGCAGGTCTATCCGGTCGAGGACTTCGAGAAGGCGGCGGCGGACGCGGAGGCGGGGCGGGTGGCGCGGGGGGTGCTGACGTTCTGACGGGCGCCGCGGGACTGGGGGCAGGACTGCGGGCAGGACCGGGGGCAGGACTCGGGAAAGGACTGGAGGCGCGGGGGCTGTCCGGAGTTTTCCACAGGCCGGGGAAATTCGTGGGGCGATGTCGGCACCACCGCCTACGGTCGTGTCATGACCTACCGTGACGTCGCCACCAAACAGGTCCTGACCTGGACCTTAACCGCCGTCGGCGCCCGTATGCCGGTCGCCATGGCGCCGCTGGCCGTGGTGTTCCTGGTGCGCGAGCGCCCCGGCGGCTACTCGCTGGGCGCGATTCTCGCGGCGGTCTACGTCCTCGGCGAGATCGTGGGCGCCCCGGTCCTCGGGCTGCGGCTGCGCCATGAGCGCGCCCGGCTGCACCTGGCCGTCGGGCTCGGGGTCGGAGCCGTCGGCTTCGCGGGGCTGGGAGGATTTCCGGCGGCGCATCCGGTCGCGCTCGCCGGGTTCGCGCTCGTGGCCGGCGCCGCCCCGGCCGCGTCCACCGGGGGGCTGCGCACGCTGCTCACCGCGCTGGTGCCGCAGCGTGCGGTCACGCAGGCGCTGTCGGTCGAGTCGATGCTGACGGCCGGCGTGTGGGCCGTCTCCCCGGCCGCGGTCGCCGGCCTGGCCCTGGGCATCGCGCCGCGCGTCCCGTTGCTCCTCGCCGCCGCGCTGATGGCGTCGTCGCTCGTCGGCCTGTGCTTTCTGCCGGCCGCCTGGGGCGCGGACGACACCAGCGGTGGCGGTGGCGGTGGGGCGCGGATACGGGTGCTGGCCGGGGCCTGGCCGGTGTATGTCACGGGGGCGGCCAGTCTGACGCTGCTCGGCCTGGCCGAACTCGTCCTGCCGGCCCTGCTCGAACAGCGGGGCGTCGGCGTCGGCTGGTCCGGCCCGCTGCTGACGGGGATGGCGGTGGGCGGCGGCCTCGGTGCGTTCGCCTACGGCCTTCGCAGCTGGCCGGGGCTGCTGCGCACCCGCAGCGTGGTGCTGATGTCCGGGACGTCGGTCTGCGTGACGCTCGCCGCGCTGATACCGGACGTGCTGGGGATCGCGGCGGCGCTGGCCGTGGGCGGCACGCTCCAGACGGGCGCGATGCTCACCCGCAACCTCTCCCTGCGCGAGGCGCTCCCGCCGAACGCCCTGGCCGCGGGCTACTCCGTCATGTACGCGGCGGCCGGGGCCGGTTACGCGGCGACGGGGTCGCTCGCCGGCGCCCTGCTCCGGGTGGTGGCGCCGTCGACCGCGATCCTGGCCGGGGTGGGCCTGACGCTGGCGCTGACCACGCTCGGCTGGTGGGGCGAGGCACGGCACGCCGCCCGGTCGGTGCAGGGCGGCGACACCGCCGTGGCGTCAGGTCCGGCCGACCGGCGTCGCGCCGGTTCCCAGCCCTCCGGCGTCCCCGGTCCGGAAGGTTCGGAAGGTTCGGCGGTAGGCGGTCGGGGTGACTCCGAGGGCCGCCTGTAGGTGCTGGCGCATCGACTGGGCGGTGCCGAAACCGGCGTCCCGGGCGATCTGGTCGACGGACAGGTCGCTGGACTCCAGCAGGTGCCGGGCCCGCTCGACGCGCTGCTGGGCGAGCCACTGGCCGGGGCTGATGCCGACCTCCTCGCGGAAGCGGCGGGTGAACGTCCGTACCGACATGGCCTCCTGCTCGGCCATGTCACGCAGCTGGATCGGCTCGTGGAGGCGGCCCAGCGCCCACACACGGGCGGCCGTCGTGGTCGCCTGCTGGGGGTCGGGCACCGGCCGCTCGATGTACTGCGCCTGGCCGCCGTCGCGGTGCGGCGGCACGACGGTGCGGCGGGCGACGTCGTTGGCGACGGCGGTGCCGTGGTCGCGGCGGACCATGTGCAGACACAGGTCGATGCCGGCGGCGACGCCGGCCGAGGTGAGGACGTCGCCGTCGTCGATGAACAGGACCTCCTGGTCGACCTCGATCTGCGGGAACAGCCGCTGGAGCCGGTCCGCGTCGGCCCAGTGCGTGGTGGCGGGACGGCCGTCCAGGAAGCCGGCGGCGGCCAGGACGTACACGCCGGTGCAGATGGAGGCGAGGCGGGTGCCGGGCCGGACGTGGGCGAGGGCGGCGGCGAGGTCCTCGGTCAGGACGCCCTCCTCGAAGACCGGCCCGAGCTCGTACGACGCCGGGACGATCACGGTGTCGGCGGTGGCCAGCGTCTCCGGGCCGTGCTCGACCATGATCGCGAAGTCGGCGTCCGTCTCGACGGGTCCCGGCGGCCGGACGGAGCAGGTGACCACCTCGTACAGAGGCCGTCCCGCGGCGTCCTTGGGGCGGCCGAAGATGCGGTGCGGGATGCCCAGCTCGAAGGGGAGCAGACCGTCGAGGGCGAGGACGACGACACGGTGCGGCGCCTGCGGAGGGGTGTCCTGACCGAGGAGGCTCATGGCCCGATCCTAGCGAATACTGTCCTTCGGGCCACTCGATGTGAGGAGACGGACACCGCACCCTTTATGTCGTGACCCAGACAAGCGAGGCTCCCTCAGCCATAGAGGATCAGAAGCCCCCTACTCGCCTCCGTATCCACCGCGCCTGGTTCGTCGCCGCCGTCACCTTCGTCACGATCATCGGCGCGGCGGCCTTCCGCTCCGTCCCCGGCCTGCTCATCGACCCGCTGCACCAGGAGTTCGGCTGGTCGCGCGGCACGATCGGCGCGGCGGTCTCGATCAACCTGGCGCTGTACGGCCTCACCGCCCCGTTCGCGGCGGCGTTGATGGACCGCTTCGGCATCCGACGCGTCGTGGCGGTGGCCCTGACCGTGATCTCGGCCGGCTCGCTGCTGACGGTGTGGATGACGGCTGCCTGGCAACTGCTGCTGTACTGGGGCCTGTTGGTCGGCCTCGGCTCGGGCTCGATGGCGCTCGCCTTCGCCGCGACGGTCACCAACCGCTGGTTCACCGAGCGCCGGGGCCTGGTCAGCGGCATCCTGACCGCGGCCTCCGCCTCCGGCCAGCTGATCTTCCTGCCGCTGCTGTCCTGGATGGTCACGCGCTACGACTGGCGTCCGGCGGCGGTGACGGTGGCGCTGGCCGCCCTGGTCGTCGTCCCCTTCGTCTGGCTGCTGCTGCGCGACCACCCGGCGGACGTGGGCCAGAAGCCGTACGGGGCGACGGAGTTCGTGCCGAAGCCGGCGCCTGTGACGGGGGCCGCGCGTCGCACGCTGCGCGTGCTCTTCTCGGCGGTGCGCACCGGCCCGTTCTGGCTGCTGGCCGGTACCTTCGCGATCTGCGGCGCCTCGACGAACGGCCTGGTCCAGACCCACTTCGTGCCCGCGGCCCACGACCACGGCATGCCGGTCACCGCCGCGGCCTCGCTCCTCGCGGTCATCGGCGTCTTCGACGTCGTCGGCACGATCGCCTCCGGCTGGTTCACGGACCGCTTCGACGCGCGCCGGCTGCTGGCGGTGTACTACGCGCTGCGCGGCGTCTCGCTGCTCTTCCTCCCGATGCTGCTCGCCCCGACGGTCCACCCCCCGATGATCTTCTTCATCGTCTTCTACGGCCTCGACTGGGTCGCCACCGTCCCGCCCACCCTCGCCCTGTGCCGTGAGCACTACGGCGAGGACAGCGCCATCGTCTTCGGCTGGGTCCTGGCCTCCCATCAGGTCGGCGCGGCCCTGATCGCCTTCCTGGGCGGCTTCGCCCGCGACACCTTCGGCTCGTACGACCTGGTCTGGTACGCCTCGGGCGCGCTGTGCGCGGCGGCGGCGCTGATGGCACTGGTGATCCGCCGGACACCGGCGACTCCGGGACTGGCGGTGGCCTGAGGGCGTGGCCTGAGGGCGTGGCCTCGGCTTGCGCTGCCGAACCCCGATGTCACATCCGACGGACGGACGGTGTCTTCATGCCGCACAGTCGAACAGGCATACCTACAAGGAGAACGCCGTGACGTTACGTCTCCCCAAAGCCGAGCTTCCCGCCGAGCTCAAGGAGAGCATGATCAAGCAGCTCGGGGCGGTGCCGGAGAACGTCGAGGTGCTGTGGCACAGCCCTCAGGTCACCCAGGACAACTCGGAGTTCGGCGCCAAGGTGGCTGCCTGGGACGCGGCCGACACGAGTCTCAAGTCGTTCGCGCACATGGCCGTCGCGACACAGGTCGGCTGCAGCTGGTGCCTCGACGTCGGCTACTTCCAGGCGCAGAACGAGAACCTGGACCTGGCCAAGGCGAGCCAGGTGCCGCGCTGGCGGGAGTCGGAGGTGTTCACCTCGCTGGAGCGGGACGTGATGGAGTACGCCGAGGCCATGACGAACACGCCTCCGACCGTCACCGACGAACAGCACGCAGGCCTGCTGGCGCGGCTCGGCCCGGCGGCGATGGTCGAGCTCACCGCGTTCATCGCTTTCGTCAACCTGGCGACCAGGGCCAACGTGGCGAACGGCGTCACGTCGCAGGGCTTCTCCGACAGCTGCGAGATACCGCTGGCCAAGCGTCCCGGGACGTCCGACGCGGTGTCGACGGCGTGATCGAGGACCCGTACGTGACCCACCGCAGCCTGCTCTTCACGGTCGCCTACGAGATGCTCGGGTCGGGGGCCGACGCGGAGGACGTGCTGCAGGAGTCCTGGCTGCGGTGGGCCGACGTCGACCGTTCGCAGGTGCGTGACCCTCGCGCCTACCTGGTTCGGATCGTCACGCGGCTGTCGCTCAACCGGCTGCGGACGCTGGCGCGCAGCCGCGAGGACTATGTCGGCGAATGGCTGCCGGAACCGCTGCTGACCAGCCCTGATGTCGCCGAGGACGTCGAACTCGCGGAGAGCGTCTCGATCGCGATGCTGACCGTGCTGGAAACGCTCGGGCCGACGGAGCGGGCCGTGTTCGTGCTCCGCGAGGTCTTCGACATGCCGTACGGCGAGATCGCCGAGGCCGTCGGCAAGTCCGCCGCCACGGTGCGGCAGATCGCGCGCCGAGCACGCGAGCATGTGGCGGCCCGGCAGCCCCGGATGCGGGTGAGCCGGTCGGAGCAGCAGACGGTGGTGGAGCGGTTCCTGGCGGCCTTGCGCACCGGGCAGGTACAGGAACTGATGGAGGTCCTGGCACCGGACGTGGTCCTGATCGCCGACGGCGGCGGGCTCGCGGCCGCCCTCCGGGTTCCCGTCCACGGGGCGCAGCTCGTGGCGTCCCTGCTCGCCCGCCCGGACCGGGTGGTCTCGGCCGTGTGGCTCAACGGCGCGCCCGCGGGCCGGATCGAGGAGGACGGCCGACTGGCCGCGGTGAGCCTCGTGGTGGAGCACGGACGGATCACCCGGATCCACGCGGTGGCGAACCCCGAGAAGCTGACCCGGCTGGACGAGCCGGCCGAGCTCGCCAGGTAGGACTGCGACAGCGCCTCTGTTCGGCGTATCTCCGACGGCACGCGTGGGTATGTGCCTGTTTGAGGCCTCCTTGTGACTACTCCACGTATCGTATGGCTACATAACGTGATGGTTTGGTGGGGGTGTCCGGTGCCCTGCCGACCGCTGTCCGAAGAGGTGGTTCATGACGTCGCTGGGTCGCCGTGGTGTGTTGAAGTGTCTGCCCGTTGTCGCCGGGACGGCCGTCGTCGGGGGCGGGGCGGGGGCGCGTGCCGTGGCGGAGGTGCGGGGCGAGGGCGGGTTTCCCCAGCCGGAGGTGCGCAGGGCGTCGGCGGAGACGGGGCGGCTGGTCACCCGGTTGAGCGTCCGGTTCAGCGAGCTGGTTCTGCCCGGGGTGGGCAGTGTCGTCATGCGGGCCTATGAAGGGGGCGTGCCCGGGCCGACCTTGCGGGTGCGGGCCGGGGACTCGCTCGAGATCACGCATGTCAACGCGTTGCCGCCGAACACCGCGGGGATGCACGGGGACGTCAACGTGCCGCACCACTTCAACACGTTCAACCTGCACACACACGGCATGCACGTCGATCCGAACGGGGACGCGGACAACGTCTACCGCGCCTTCGAGCCGGTCGCGGCGGTCGCGGCGGGCACGGTGGACGGGGAGGGCGCTGTCTACCGCAGCAGCATCGCCGTTCCCGCCGATCATCCGGCCGGGACCTTCTGGTACCACCCGCACCAGCACGGATCCACCGCGACCCAGCTGCTGAGCGGCATGGGCGGGGTGGTCATCGTCGAGGGCGACGTCGACCAGGTGCCCGAGATCGCCGCCGCCAAGGACGTCGTCGTCTGCATCAACGAACTGAAGCTGTCCGCCGGGCGGGTGCCGGATCTGACGTCCGCGGGCACCTATGACCGCATCCCCTCGACGTTCCTGGTCAACGGCGCGAAGAACCCCGTGCTGACCATCGCCCCGGGGGAGGTCCAGCGCTGGAGGGTCGTCAACGCCGGGCCGATCAGCGCGCACTTCCTCAGCCTGGGCGGGCATGAGATGCATCAGATCGCCTGCGACGGCGTCACCTTCATGCGCCCCGTCCCGCTCACCGGACTGACCCTTCCGATGGGCGGGCGGGCCGACCTGCTGGTCCGCGGCGGCG
The DNA here is from genome assembly GCF_040635845.1 of Streptomyces sp. NPDC006872. Classification (NCBI taxonomy): domain Bacteria; kingdom Bacillati; phylum Actinomycetota; class Actinomycetes; order Kitasatosporales; family Streptomycetaceae; genus Streptomyces; species Streptomyces sp. NPDC006872. The sequence continues at coordinate 377,833 of NZ_JBEYIL010000005.1, read as the reverse complement.
CACCCGGCACCTACCGGTTGGCCGCCGCGGACGCCGCTCATCCCCTGCTGACGCTGGTCGTCACCGGCCCCGCCCGGCCGACGCCGATGCCGCTGCCGACCAGCCTGCCCGGGCGGCCCACCAGCCTGCCCGAGCCCACGCGCACCCGCGCGCTGACCTTCCGCAGCTACGAGAACGTGCTGTCAGGCGCCTTCCCGAACGCCTACCGCATCCTCGGCGACGGCGAGACCCCGCCCGCCGACCCCCGGGCCGGCCGAAGCGATCTCGCCTGGGGCCGCTTCGCACCCGACTTCGTCAACCAGCGCATCCGGCTGGGCGAGGTCGAGGAGTGGACGATCGTCAACGACTCCCGTGGTCACAGCCACAGCCATCACCCCTTTCACCTGCACACCAACCACTTCCTGCTCACCGCCGTCGACAACCGCCCGCTGGCCACGCCCGTCTGGCACGACACCGTCGGCATCCCGCCCCACGGCACGATCACCTTCCGGCTGCGCGCCGAGGACTTCACCGGCCGTTCGATGCTGCACTGCCACCAGCTCCAGCACGGCGACGAAGGCATGATGCAGATCGTCGAATACGTGAAGTGACCCGGGGGCGAGGTCCGTCAGAGGAACCGTCCCTTGTGGAACAGGAGCGGGAGGTCGTCGTCCGCGTCCGGGCCCGTGCCCAGGGCGTCCACCCTGCCTACGACGATGAGGTGGTCGCCGCCCGTGTGGACCGCGTGGATCGTGCAGTCGATCCACGCGAGCGTGCCCGCGAGGCGCGGCGCGCCCGACACCGGGGCCGGGTCGTGGTCGACGCCCGCGAACTTGTCCGTGCCGCTCGCCGCGAAGGCCCGGCAGAGCGGGCCTTGGCTCGCGCTCAGGACGTTCACGCAGAACGCGCCCGCGCGGGCGATGCGCGGCCAGGTCGTGGAGGTGCGGCCGACCATGAAGGCGACCAGGGGCGGGTCGAGGGAGAGGGCGGAGAACGACTGACAGGCGAAGCCGGCGGGGCCGTCCGGCGTCGCCGCCGTCACGGCGGTCACACCGGACGCGAAGTTCCCCAGCACCCGCCGGAACTCACCCTGTTCCACCGGCGCCCGCTCGTCCTCACGGACGCAGCGCAGTTCGGGACGGGGCAGCGGTTCGACCGGGCCCGCCCTCAAGTAACGGACGGCGGCGGCCGCCATTCCCGCGTGTCCCATCATGTCCTCATTGAAGCTGACGGTATGTCAGAAAGGAAGGGGTGCGAGGGCCTCCGACGTGCACACGTACGCTGCCGCCAAGGGGTGGGGTGACATGCGCACGAAAACGGGCCTGAAGCGGGCCGACGCCGCCCACATCCCGGACGACGACGCCGGATCGCCCTCACGGCGATCCGGCTACCCCTGCCCCGCTCCGCGGGAGCGGGCATCCCCCCGGCTCTGAAGGACCGGGCACCCTGCCCGAAAGTCAGGTGGATTCTGACGCCCGGCGAGCCCGCCGACTCGTAAGGGTCAGCGGCCCCGGAAGCGGGCCTCGCGGCGTTCCACGAAGCTCGCCACGCCCTCCCTCGCGTCCGTCGTCGTCATGTTGATCTCCTGTGCGGCGGCCTCGGCGGCGAAGGCGGTGGTGCGGTCGGTGTCGAGGGAGGCGTTGACGAGCTGCTTGGTCAGGGCCAGGGCTCGGGTGGGGCCCGCGGCGAGGCGGGCCGCCCACTCGCGCGCGGTTTTGTCCAGGTCGCCGTCCGGGACCACCCGGTTGACCAGGCCCAGGCGTTCGGCGTCCGGCGCGGTGAGGGCGTCGCCGAAGAACATCAGCTCCTTGGCGCGGTGCGGGCCGATCAACCGGGGGAGGAGATAGGCGCCGCCGCCGTCCGGGACCAGGCCACGGCGGACGAACACCTCGAAGAAGCGGGCGGATTCGGCGGCCAGGACGAGGTCGCAGGCGAGGGCGAGATGCGCGCCGAGGCCGGCCGCCGTGCCGTTCACGGCGGCTATGACCGGCTTCTCGCAGTCGAGGACCGCGGCGATCAGACGCTGGGCGCCGACGCGGAGGGTGCGGGCCACGTCACCGGCGACCCGCTCGCCCGCCGCGCCGCCCGAGCCCCGCAGGTCCGCGCCCGCGCAGAAGCCGCGGCCGGTGCCGGTCAGGATCACCGCGCGTACGTCCGGGTCGGCGGAGGCCGCGGCGAGGAGGTCGATCAGGCGGTCGCGGGCCTCGGGCGTGAGGGCGTTGAGGGTCTCGGGGCGGTTGAGGGCGAGGTGCGTGACCTGGTGGTCGGTCGTGATCTCCACCGGGGCCGAAGTCGAGGCCGAAGTCGAGGCCGAAGTCGAGGTCGAGGTCGAGGTCGAGGGCACGGTCGGGCTCCCTTCCGAAGCGATCGTCACCGGCACACCGCCAGCGCGTCCAACGCCACCGCCCCCTGTCCCCAGGGCAGTACCACCAGGGGGTTGATGTCGAGCTCGGCGAGGTCGTCGCCCAGTTCCAGGGCCATGCGCTGGACCCGCAGGACGACCTCGACGAGAGCGTCCACATCGGCCGGGGGGCGGCCGCGGACGCCGTCCAGCAGGGCGTGGCCGCGCAGTTCGGCGAGCATGTCGCGGGCCTGGTCCTCGCCGAACGGCGGTACGCGCACGGCCGCGTCCCGCAGGACCTCCACCAGGACTCCGCCCAGGCCGACCGTGACCGTCGGCCCGAAGAGCTCGTCGTGCGTGACGCCGACCACCATCTCCACGCCCCGCTCCACCATCTGGCACACCAGGACGCCGTCCAGGGCGACGCCCTCGTAGCGGGCGATGTCGGTCAACTCGCGGTAGGCGTCCCGGACCTGGCTGGCCGAGGTCAGACCGATCTTCACCAGACCGAGCTCGGTCTTGTGGGCGATCTGCGCGCCGGACGCCTTCATCACCACCGGGTAGCCGACCAGTCCCGCCGCCCGTACGGCCGCCGCCGCGCTGGTCACCAGCTGCTCGCGCGGGACCCGGATGCCGTAGGCGCGCAGCAGTTGCTTCGCAGCGTGCTCGCTCAGCTGCTGTCCGGGCCGCATCAGGAGCTGTGCCTTGCGGTAGGAGGGGGAGAGGGTGCGCGGGGCGTCGTCGAAGGGGGAGTGGTAGTCGCTGACGAAGCGGTGGTGGTCGAGGTGGGCGCGGACGGCCGTGATGCAGTTGGCGAGGGTGCGGAAGGTCGCCACCCGGGAGGAGCCCAACAGCACGTCCCGGTAGGCCGGTTCGGTGCCCACCGGGGAGCCCCAGATCACGCACACCAGCTTGTCCGTGTGCTCCGCCGCGTCCACCAGGTCCTGGACCAGGCGGTCGCTGAGGGGCGGGAACGGGCCGGTGATCGGGCAGATCAGGACGCCGACCGCCGGGTCGTCGAGGATCGCGTCGATGATCTTGCGGCCGCGCCGGTCGCCGACCGGGTGGCCCCCGTTGTCCACCGGGTTGGACACGTTCAGGTACTCGGGGATCCACTGGTGCAGTTCGGCCTGTTTCGCCGTGGACAGAACCGGCAGGTGCAGGCCCGCCGTCGTCGCCAGGTCGGCCGCGTGGGCGCCGGTGCCGCCGGAGATGGAGTAGACGACGACGCCGTCCGCCTGTGGGGGCCGGGCCCGCGCCAACAGGGTCGCGGTGTCCTGGAGTTCGTCCAGACCGTCGACGCGGATCACACCGTACTGGCGCATCGCGGCGTCGACGACCTCGTCCGCGCCGGTCAGCTTGCCGGTGTGGGAGGCGGCGGTGCGGGCGCCGGTCTCGGTGCGGCCCACCTTGACCGCGACGACCGGCACCCCGCGGCGGGCGGCCCGGTCGGCGGCGAGGAGGAAGGAGCGGCCGTCCTTGAGGCCCTCCACATAGCAGGCGATCGCGCCGACCTCGGGGCGTTCGGCGAAGTAGGAGAGGAAGTCGGCGGTCTCCAGGTCGGCCTCGTTGCCGGTCGGCGCCCAGTGGGAGAGGCGGATGCCGAGCTCCTGGAGGGCGAAGACCGGACGGCCCTGGTGGCCGGACTGGGTGATCAACGCGATCGACGGACCGGTGAGGTCCTCGCGGAACCGCTCGAAGGCGTTGAGGTTGGTGTTGGGGCCGAGGAGGCGGATGCCGGAGCGGGCCACGGCCGCCGCGAGCCGTGCCTGCGCGGCCGCGCCCTCCTCGCCGGTCTCCGCGAACCCGGAGGCGAAGGCGACCGCGAACTTCACCTTCGTCTCGGCGAGTTGCTCGATCACCGGCAGCGGGTCGGCCACCAACAGGACGGCCAGGTCGACCTGTTCGGGCAGGTCGCCGACGGACGGGAAGCAGGGGAGGCCGAAAACGGTCTCGCGGGTGGGGTGCACGGGATGCAGCCGTGCCCCCACCCGCTCGGCCCAGCTCACCAGTTGCCGGGTGACACCGGTGTTGGGGCGCCCTTCGGCGTCCGAGGCGCCGACGACCGCGACCGACTCGGGCCGGAAGAACCGGTCCAGATCGGGGACGTCCGCGTAGAGCGGGCGCCCGCTGACGTCGAGGTCGTCCGCCTCGGCCCGCCGGCCGTGGACGGCAGGCCCGGGCTGCTCGCCGCACGCGATGACGCGGGCCCGGCGGGAGTCGGTGGTGAGGGTGCCGTGGGTTGATCCAAGCATCGGTCCGCCCGCTCCTGTGTGACTGCCATGTCCGACCGTCAGGTGTGACTGCCAAGTAACTGACGCTCTGTCAGATTACATAGCTGACGGGATGTCAGGAATGGGCGTGCAGCGAGAAATGCGCGGCTGAATGAACGGTTACAGGACCGCGAGGACCTCCTTCGCCACCCGCTCGCCCGACCGCACCGCTCCGTCCATGAAGCCCATCCAGTAGACGGACGTCTCCGTACCGGCCCAGTGGATGCCGCCGACGGGCGTGCGCAGGGCCGGTCCGTACTGGGTCAGGACGCCGGGCGCGGCGATGGAGACCGGGCCGCCGCGGGTGTAGGCCTCGTTGTTCCAGCGTTGCAGGACGAAGGACGTGGGGGAGGCTGCTTTCTCGCCGAAGTACGTCACGTAGTCCTTCAGGACCGCCGCCTTGACCTCGGCCTCGCTCGCCGCGTCGTGGGAGCGTGCCTCGTCGGCCTCGATGAAGCCCATCAGCGCGCCGTAGGAGGCGTCCGGCGGGGAGTTGTCGAACGTGGAGCTGACCACGCCGGTGTCGCTGACGACCTGCCCGTTGAGGCCGTCGGCCCGCCAGAACGGGGTGTCGTAGATCGCGATCGCCTTGCCGACCGAGGCCATCGGCAGACGCTGGGTGAGCTGGTCGCGGGCGGCGGGCAGCAGCGGGTCGTACGAGATGCGGGCGGCGAGCGGCGGCGGTACGGCGACGACGACCCGCTTGGCGGTGACGGTGATGCCGTCGGCCGTCACGACGTACTTGCTGCCGGACTTGGCGATCGTGCGCACCGGCGCGTTCAGCACCACCCGGTCGCCGAGGGTGGCGGCGAGCTTGATCGGCACGAGCTGTGAGCCGCCGACGAAGCGCAGTTCCTGGGCGCCGTTCGCGGTCTCGGTGAGGCGTTCCAGGGTGCCGGGCGTCGACGCGTTGCCCGCGGCGGCGATGTAGAACAGCACGAAGAGCAGCGAGAGTTCGCGCGGTTCGGCCGAGAAGATCGAGGTGCAGGCCACGTCGAGGAGGAACTTCGCCGACGGGACCACCGCGTTGGCGTTCAGCCAGGTCTCGAAGGTCTGCTTGTCCCACTCGGCCGCCTTGGCGGCGGTCCAGGGCGCGTCGACCGGCACCTGCTTGGCCATGTCGTCCAGCGAGGCCTGCACGATCGCGGCGTTGGCCAGCCCGGCCACGTCGATGGGCGGGACCGAGCCGAGCAGACCGTCGGTGGCGTACGGGGTCTTCTTGCCGTCCTTGTAGAGGAGGTTCTTGCCGGTGTTGTAGGTGGCGAAGGTGGCCACGCCGAGGGAGTCGGCGAGCGCCTTCATCCGGTCCTGGGTGGGGCCGATGAACTCGCCGCCGCCCTCCGTGACCCCGCCGTTCGCCAGGGGCAGGTTCACCACCCGGCCGCCCACGCGGTCGCGGGCCTCCAGGACGGCGACCGTCCGGCCGGCGGCGACCAGGTCGCGGGCCGCGGTGAGGCCGGCGAGTCCGGCGCCCACGATGGCGACGTCCACGTCCCGGGCAGCGGCCGCGGCGGCCGGGCCTGCGGCGGTCGCGGTGAGGGCGGTGGCGCCGGCGGCCACGGCCGCGCCGCGGCCGAGCAGGGAGCGGCGGGAGAGCTGACTTTCACTTGCCACGTGCGTCCTCCGTAGAGAGGGGGCGGAGCGGGAAAGGTGAACAGGGCTCACATTCTGGCTCCGTGCGGGGGCGCACGACAACGCTCTCGTTACATCTCTCGCCACTTCTGTCGTCGGCCGGAACACATGTAACAGGCAGCGGAATTACCGCAGTTGACGGTCGGAAGCCTTGCGGACGGCCTTCGCGATCTTCTCCGCGTCGATCGCCAGTTCGCGGAGCGTGCCGCTGATGGGGGTGGTGAAGCCGGTGAAGTACAGGCCGGGGGCGTCCTTCGGGGCGCGGGCGCCGTGCGCGACGGGTCTGCCCCGGTCGTCGAGCACACCGAGGTGGCCGACCAGGTCCTCCAGGGCGCGGACGTATCCGGTGGCGGCGACGACGGCGTCCGGCGAGATCCGGGATCCGTCGGCGAGCACGACCTTCCCGCCGTCCTCGAAGCCCTCCACGGCGGCCACGATCTCCACCTTGCCCTTGCGCACGGCGTCGATGAGACCGACGTCCTGCACCGGGATCGCGCCTTCCTTCACCCGGGAGTAGAGGCCGCTGTCCGGGCGGGGCAGGCCGTGCGCCGACAGGTCGGGCACGCTCAGCCTGGCCATCGGCCGCGCGAGCCGGTCGACGAGGCGCACCGGCAGCCGCCGTACGAGGACGGCCGTGTACTGCGCGGCCCACCCGGCCGTGGAGCGGCGCACGATGTGCGGGGCCGTGCGCACGGACAGCCGCACCCGGGCCGCACCGCTCTCGACCAGGTCGACGGCGATCTCGGCGCCGGTGTTGCCGACGCCGACGACGAGGACGTCCCGGCCGGTGTGCTCCTTGCCGGTGCGGTAGTCGCGGGCGTGCGTGAGTTCACCCGTGAACGCCTCGCGGCCGGGCCAGTCCGGCAGCTGCGGGGTGTGGTTGTAGCCGGTGGCGACGACCACCGCCGAGCCGGTCAGCTCGCGGCCGCCGGTGGCGTGCAGCAGCCAGCCGACGCCGTCCGGGCCGCGCTCGATCCGGGAGACCTCGACACCGGTGACGATCTCCAGCTCGTGCACCTCGGCGTACTTCTCCAGGTACCGCACCATGTCGTCGCGGGCCACCCACCGCCCGAACCGGCGCGGCATCTTCAGCCCCGGAAGGGCGGAGAGCCGACGGGTGGTGTGCAGATGCAGCCGGTCGTAGTGGCCCCGCCAGGACGCGCCGACCCCGTCGGCCTTCTCCACGACGACCGCGCGTATGCCCTGGGCACGCAGCGCGTACGCGGTCGCGAGTCCGCCGGGGCCGCCGCCGATGACGTAGACGGGGCGGTCGGCGGGGTTCGCGCTGGTGATCGCCTGAGGGGTGGGGCGCGGTGCGGAGTCTTCCATGAGCGCGAGCGTAATCACGCGGACGGTTGATGGGTCTCGGTCAAGAGGGGAATTGGTTGCGGATCGATCACGCATGGGGGAGGAGCGGGTGGGACCGGTGACGTACCTCGCCCGGTTGTGCGGAAAAGGTGCGACGCCTGGCCCAGGTGCGCTCGGGCCAGGCGTCGCGTGCGAACGGCGTCGGTGACTTATGACGGGAAACGGACGCCGTCGCGGGCGGTGACGTCAGTGACTATGACGGGAAACGGACGCCGCCGCGTTCAGGATGCCTCCTGACGGGCAGGGAGGCAGGCGGACTACTACTTCTTGACCTTGGTCTTGGTCCTGGTCTTGTGGCCCGTCACCTTGGCGATCCAGGCGATGAAGTCACCCGGGTCGGTGTTGGCGCCGTGGCCCTCGTCCCAGTAGTAGAGGTGGTCGACGTCGTCGCCGAGGCCGCTCGCGGCGGCGGCGATGTTCGCGGAGACCGTGTGCGAGGTGTCGGAGTCCTTCGTGCCGAGGCGGATCCACCAGTGCTTGCTGCGGCCCGCGTTGGGCTTCTCGGCCAGGAAGTACATCGGGTTCATCAGCCGCAGCATCTCGGGGACGTCACTGTCGAGGCGGGTGGCGGTGAGCCCGGTGGTGTCGTTCTTCAGGCTGTACGCCGTGAAGTGACGGGAGATGACGGTGCCCTTGCCGAAGAGGTTGTTCTCGCCGGCGGAGAGGTCGAAGGCGTCGAAGGCCGGGGTGTTCTTCTTGCGGGCGCCGACATGGGTGAGGAAGTCGGCCCAGGTGAAGGACGCCTTGCCGTTCTTCCAGGTGATGAAGGTGTTGGCGGCGAGGTAGGTCGCGCGGTCGGCGTCCGAGAGGGCCGTGAGGTACGCGGTGGCCGACGGCTCCATGTACTGCTCGACCAGGTACTCGTCGTAGTTGCGGGCGTTCAGCGCGCCGAAGCCGTTCAGGCCCTTCAGCTTCAGGCCGGCCTGGTACTCGGCGAACTGCGACTGCAGCGTCTTCGACACCGTCTGGTCGACCTGCGAGCCGGTGCTGAGGGAGTTGGCGCCCCAGTTCCACTCGTAGGCGCCGTCGGCGTGCTCCAGGTCGGTGATCGGGCACCAGGCGCCGGTCGCGAAGATCGCGTCGGAGGCGTCGGCCGCGCCGAGCTCCTTGAGGTACTTGGCGTAGATCGGGCTGTCGCCGGACGCGCCGAGCAGCGAGGAGAGGGCACCGCCCGCGCTGGTGCCGGCGGACACGATGCGGTCGGTGTTGCCGGGGATGCGGCCCTTGTTGGCCCGCACGTACCGGACGGCGGCCTTGAGGTCGACGATCGCGGCGGGGGCCACGCCGTAGTACTCGCCGGCGGAGTTCTTGAGGGTCCGCCCGCGGGCGCCGGGCTCGACGACGACGTAGCCGGCGGCCAGGGCCAGGAGCTGGTTGGAGGCCAGGGCCCCGCCGGTGGCGTTGGTGTTGCCGTTGGCACCGGGGGCCGAGGCGGAGGCCGAGGCGCTGGCGCTGGCCGAGGCACTGGCCGAGGGTGCACCGCTGGGTGCGCCGCCGCCCGTCCCGCCGCCCATGCCGCCGGCGCCGACCCCGGTGGCGTCCGCCACGGAGGACGGCATGTAGCCGCCGACGGAGTTCGCGAACAGGATCGGCGCGTTGCTCGCGTCGACCGCCGTGCCGTCGATCTCGACCGGAACGCTCACGTTCAGCGACTGGTAGGTGGCGTCCACCGGCTTGGCGACGTAGGTGATCGCCTTCCAGAAGTGGTACTTGACCTCGTGGTCGGTGCCGGCCGTGTCGGTGACGGTCGTGGTCAGCTCCGTGTAGCCGTCCGGGTCGAAGGCCAGCGAGCCCGAGGCGGAGCCCTCGGCCGAGGACGTGTCGCTGGACGCCTGCGCGCTCAGGGCGATGCCGCCCACTGCCGCGACGCCGGCGGTGGCGCCGAGCCCCAAGACGACCGACCTGCGCTTGACTGCCCTGTGCTTCACGATGCTGCCTCTCGGACGTACGGCGTGCTGTCTGGCCTTACGGGTTGTGAACGTAATCCGGAGCCAACAAAATCGTCAACAATCTGCGGGACATTCACGGGCGACGCACAGTTTCATGGCATACGCAAAGGAATCCCTCATGCGAAATACACGGGGTTCCCGGACTCGGACCCTGGACCCGGGTTCCCGGAACGGCGGTAGCTGACGTACCGTCAGATCCATGGATGCCAGCCGACTGGACGTGGGGCGGTCGATCCGATGAGCACGGACGCGCGTTTCGACCTCCCCGAGGTGGACGCCTTCACCCGTACGTACTGGGACGCGGCCGCCGAGGGCCGCCTGCTGATCCGCCGCTGCGGAGCCTGCGCCCGGCCCCACCACTACCCCCGGGAGTTCTGCCCGCACTGCTGGAGCGAGGACGTGACCTGGGAGGACGCGAGCGGCCGGGCCACCCTCTACACCTGGTCCGTCGTCCACCGCAACGACCTCCCGCCCTTCGCGGAGCGGACGCCGTACATCGCGGCGGTCGTGGACCTGGCGGAGGGCCCGCGGATGTCCACGGAGGTGATCGGCGCGCTCGGCGCGGGCGAGGGCGAACTCCGGGCGGGAATGCAACTGACGGTCGCCTTCCGGGAGGGGGTGCCGGTGTTCCGGGCGGCGGGGTGCGGGTTGTCCGGGTGACCCAGGTGGTTCAGTATTCGGATGATGGAGATCCACGAGTCCTCTTCCGCACGGTCGGGCACGGGCTTCGGCGGCTTCGACGCTCTCGAAGGGCATGGCCTCCGCCTTCGTTTCTGGGATCCGGAGTCCGCCGAGGACGTCGACGCCTGGCTGCGTGGGCACCTCGAGTCGGAGTTCCTGCGCTGGAACACCCCGCTGCGGACGATCACGGACGTCGGCGGCGCGCGGGAGTCGCTGCGGGCGAAGGCGATGGACGTGGCCGCGGGCGGCAGCGCGCCCTTCTGTGTGACGGACGCCGCGGACGGCACGATCCTCGGCTCGGTGGCGGTGAACGCCATCGACCGGATCCAGAGCTCGGGCGTCGTCGGCTACTGGGTCCTGCCCGAGGCCCGCGGCGGGCGGGTGGCCACCCGCTCCCTGCTGCTCGCGGCCCGCTGGGCGTTCGACGAAGTCGGCCTGCACCGCCTGGAGTTGGGCCACGCCCTGGGACACGAGGCCTCGTGCCGGATCGCCGAACGCTGCGGTTTCCCGTACGAGGGCACGCTACGCGGCGCGATGTGGGAGTCGGGCCGCAGAGACGCCTACCGAGACGTCCACCGCCACGGCCGCCTGACGACGGACCCGGAGCCGGAGTTCGCCGTGCGAGAGCTGTGACTCATGGCCACAGCAGTTCCGTCGACCATCCGTCGGTCTCCCGCCTGCGGTAGTTCAGTCGTAGGTGTCGGCGTCGTGCGTCTCCCTGGAAGAACTCGACCGTGTCCGGGCGCAGTCGGTACAGCGTCCAGGAGGCGGCCTCCGTCTGCGGCTCGCGGGACGCTCGGTCCCAGGCCTCCTCCGATGCGCTCGCCAGTTCCTCCACCGAGCCCAGCACTTCGCTCTGGCGTCCGGTCAGCGCGGCCGCGAGCGCGCCCGTCGAACGGACGCGCAGGTCCCGCTGCGCCTCCTCGGCGGGAGCCACGGTCACCGGGCCCCGGACGCGGATCTGGCGGCCCTGCACCGGCCAGTAGAAGGTGAGCGCCGCGTAGGGGCGGGCGGCGAGCTGGCGGCCCTTGCGGCTGGTGGTGTGGGTCGCGAAGGACCAGCCGGCGGCGTCGGCGCCGTGCAGCATCACGATCCGGGCATCCGGCAGTCCGTCCGCGTCCGAGGTCGCCAGCGTCATCGTGTGCGGTTCGGTCTGTCCGGCCGCCACCGCCTGCGCGAACCACTGCGTGAACAGCGTCAGGGGGTCGCCGGGGGCCGACGCCGGGTCGAAGGGCGGCAGCTCGGTGACCTCGGGGGCCCATACCCGCAGCGACCTCAGCAGCTCATGAAGATCCGTAGCCATGGGCCGATTATGGTCAGTGCCGGGCGAACTGCACCTTCGTCGCCTGCACGGTCTCCGGCCGGACGGCGATCCCCTCGATCGTCAGCCGCTCCCCGTAGATGTCCGTGATCCGGATCGGGCCGCCGCATCCGCTGCCCTGCTCGGACAGGAAGTAGTTGTACTCGGTGCGGGCGAGGCGGACCCAGGCGCCGCCGCTGCGGACCTCCAGCCGGGCCAGCGGATTGCGGTGGCCGATGGCCTGGATGCCGCACCAGTACTGGGTGGAGCCGGTCTTGTAGCGGATCGAGATCGGGTCGGACGCGGCCGGGCTCAGCAGGCTCCAGGTGATCGGGATCCGGCCCGCCGAGAGGGGCGCGAGCTTGGCGAAGGCCTGTCGGCTGAGGTCGATCTGGCCTGCCTCGCAGGGCGCCGGGCACTCGTTGGTGATCCGGACCGTGACCGACGCCCCGTCCGCCGCACGGACGGACACATACGCGCCGCAGGCCTTGGACGTCTCGTAGTCGGCGGTGTTCATCGCCGCGGTCATGACGTCGGAGGTCGGCCCGTACGAGCAGGCGCCGTCGCCGTTGCCGACGTCGTAGGAGGTCGCGACCCCGTCGTAGGCGGTCCCGGGCCGGATCCGCCCCGCCAGCGACGCCGATCCGGACGCCGCCCGGGCGACCGGCTCGGCCGAGTCAGCGGCGGCCGGCGTCGAGGGAGAGGGCGAAGGGCGTGCGGAGGCGGCTGCCGGCGTCGAGGTCGGGGACGCCGTGGAGGAAGTCGGCGATGCGGAGGCCGCCGTCCCCGAGGACGATGCCGACGCCGACGCCGTCGTCGATGCCGTCGGAGACCCGCTCACCTGCCCGCCCGCGACGGACGCCACCGAGTCCTCGCCCCCGCCGTCCGGCCGGAAGGCCACGACCAGGGACACGACGAGTACGACGGCGGCCACGGCCGCCACGACCACCGCGGGGGCGGGGATCGGGCGGCGGTCGGGGCGGGAACGGCGGTGCGAGGAGGATGCCACGGATGAATCCTTACGCGGTTCGGCGGAGCACGTCCGGGAAAGCTGCTGACTCCTCAGTGGTCGCCGAGCCCGAGAAGGTTGCCGGGAAGCGGGCAACACGCCTCTCCCGGGTCACCCCCGCCCCAGCACCACCGTCCCGGAGGAGCAGAACCACCCGCCGGTTCCCGACGCCACCCCCAGCCGGGGCAACCCCCCGTCCCGCGCCCGCACTTGCCGTGCTCCGGCCTCGCCCCGTAGCTGCCGTACCGCCTCGACCAGGAGGAACAGGCCGCGCATTCCCGGGTGTTGGGCCGAGAGGCCGCCGCCGTCCGTGTTGACCGGGAGTTCGCCGCCCTCGGCCCGCAGCCGGCCCTTCTCCACGAAGGCGCCGCCCTCGCCCTTCTCGCAGAAGCCGAGGTCTTCGAGGGTCACCAGGGTCATGTAGGTGAACGCGTCGTAGATCTCGGCGAAGTCCATCTCCTCGGGGCGCAGGCCCGCGCGTTCGAAGGCCAGGCGGCCGCTCACCGCCGCCGGGGAGACCGTGAAGTCGTCCCACTCCGGCAGGCTCGCGTGGGAGACGTGCTCCCCGGCGCCGAGGATCCACACGGGCGAGGTACGGCAGTCCTGCACGTATTCCTCGGCCGCCAGGAGGATCGCCGCGCCGCCGTCGGAGCGCAGGCAGCAGTGCAGTTTCGTGAAGGGGTCGGCGATCATCGGGCCGGACAGGACGTCGTCCAGCGTCACCTGGTCGCGGAACATCGCCTCGGGGTTCAGGGCGGCGTTCGCCCGCGCCTGGACCGCCACCTCCGCCAGCTGCTCGATCGTCGTGCCGTACTGGATCATGTGCCGGCGGGCGGCCATCGCGTACTTGGCGATCAGGGTGTGCCCGTAGGGGACCTCGAACTGGAGCGGACCGCGCCCGCCGAAGGCGAAGGTGCCGGTGCGGCGGCCGGCCCGGACGTCCGCGCGGGCCGTCGAGCCGTACGCCAGCAGGACGACGTTCGCGTGACCGGCGGCGATCGCGTCGGCCGCGTGGGCCGCCATCACCTCCCAGGTCGCGCCGCCCACCGAGGTGGAATCGACCCAGGTGGGGCGCAGGCCCAGATACTCGGCGATCTCGGCGGGAGCGAGGGTGCCCGTGCCGGTGGAGGCCACGCCGTCGACGAGGGACCGGTCCAGGCCCGCGTCCGCGAGTGCGCGGCGGGCCGCCTGGGCGTGCAGCGCGTACGGGGTCGCGTCGTCCACCCGGCCGCAGTCGGAGAGCGCCACCCCGACCACGGCCACTTTTCTGCTGCCTGCGGTCCTGGCCGTCATGAAAGGCCACCTCCCTCTGTGCATCTCGTTCCCGGGCTCCTAATATGACGGCCCGTCAGATCCGGAGGGAAGTGCCATGAACCCCAACTTCACCGCCGAGCAGGACGGGATCCGCCGCGCCCTGCGCGAACTGCTCCACAAGCGCTGCGGCCCCGAAGAGCTCCGCGCAGCCCTCGACACGGCCGACGGCCACGATCCGGCCCTGTGGACCGCCCTCGCCGAGCAGCTCGGGCTGCCCGGACTCGCGCTCCCGGAGCAGTACGGCGGTGTCGGCTGCCCGGTCACCGACCTCGCCCTCGCCGCCGAGGAGACCGGACGGGCCCTCGCCCCCTCCCCGCTCCTCGCGACCGCCGTCCTCGCCGCACCGCTGATCCTCGCCCTCGGCACCGAGGCCCAGCGCGCCGACCTGCTGCCCCGGATCTCGGACGGCGCCCTGACCGCCGCTCTCGCCGTGCCCGCCCCCGCCCTCGGCGCCGCCCTCGCCCTGACCGGCGTGAACGGCGGCGACTGGGCCGGCGGCGGACGGGCGGGGGGCGTGCAGGCGCGTCGGGCGGGGGACGGCTGGCGGCTGTACGGGGAGGCGGTGCAGGTGCTCGACGGGCACAGCGCCGGGGCGCTGGTCGTCCCCGCGCACACCGGAGGGTTCGTACGGTCGCGCACCCTGCTGTACGTCGTCGACGGGGACGCCGCCGGGGTCGTCCGCGCCCGGCAGACCGCCCTTGACGCGACACGGCCCCAGGGGCGGATCCAACTGCGGGACGTGGAAGCCCGGTTGTTGGGGGATCTCCCGGGCGAGGGCGTCGACGTCGGTGAAGTCCTGGCCCGGGTCGGGGACTTCGCCGCCGCCTTCCTCGCCTGTGAGGCCGTCGGGGCCGCCGGCCGGGTGTTGGAGCGGACCGTCGAGTACCTCGGGCAGCGGCAGCAGTTCGGGCGGGTGATCGGGTCCTTCCAGGCGGTGCAGCACCGGCTGGCCGATGTGTATGTGCAGGTCCAGGCGGCCCGGTCCGCCGCGTACTACGCCGCCTGGGCGACGGGCGGACCGGGCGCGCAGGGGGAACGGGTCGGCGGGCTCGCCCTCGCGCAGGCGCTGGACGCCCTGCGGCGGGCCGCCTCCGAGGGCATCCAGCTGCACGGCGGCATCGGGTTCACCTGGGAGCACGAGGCCCATCTGTACTTCAAGCGGGCCGCCGGGGACGAACTGCTGTTCGGGCCCGTGCATCGGCTGCGCGCCCACGCGGCCGAGGCGGCCAGGCTCTTCGAGCGGACTGAGGTGTCGGTGTGATCGGCGGCCGGGCAGTGCGAGCAGTCGTGCAGAAGGTGTCCTCGACGCGGGCCTTCGCGAAGGTCGCCCCGCATGTCATCCCCGCCCTCGACCGGGGCGTCCACCGGCTCACCCGGGGAAAAGTGCTGCTCAGCGCACAGATGCTGCCCGGAGTCATCCTCACGGTGACCGGGGCGCGCAGCGGGCAGCCGCGTCGGACGCCGCTGGCCTGTATGCCCGAGGAGAGCGGCGCGAGCTGGATCCTCATCGGCTCCAACTTCGGCCGCACCGGACACCCCGCGTGGACCGCCAACCTCCTCGCCCACCCCGACGCCGAGATCAGCTGGAAGGGCACGGACATCCCCGTGACGGCCGTACTGCTGGCGGGGGAGGAGCGGGCGGCCGTCTGGAAGGCGCTGCTGGTGTTCTGGCCGCCGTATGCGACCTATCAGGCGCGGGTGGAGCGGGAGATCCGGTTGTTCCGGATCAGTCCCGGCCGACTGTCGCCCCCACTGAGCGCGGCAGGCGGCGGTTCACCTGAGTGAACCGCCGCCTGGCAGACAGGACGTGGCCGTGGGGCAACCGTAAAAGTGGGGCGCGTGTGGGGCGCGGGTGGGGGCGTGTGGAGCTACTTCGTCGGCTTCTTGCCGGTGATGCCCAGATGCACCAACAGCGCCAGGTTCGGCTTGAGTTCAGCCTGCTTGACGCCCCACGTCTGGAAGCCCTTCTGGTGCGAGGCGACCGCCGCGAGCATCGCGACGAGCGCACCGGCCACCGCGGCCGGGTTCACGTCCTTGTCGACCTTGCCCTTGGACTGCAGCTCGGCGACCGCGTCCGACAGGGAGTTGTTCACCGAGTTGAGGATCTTCATGCGGAGTTTGTAGAAGCGCTTGTCGCCTTCTGCCGCGCCCAGGTCGACCACCCGGAGGATCGCGTCGTTCTTCCGCCAGAACTCCAGGAAGCCGTCCACGAGTTCCTGCGCCGTCTGCCAGCCCGCCTTGCCGACCCAGGACCGTCCGGCGACCAGCTCGGTCAACTCGGCGCCCTCGGCGGCCATTTGCTCGGCGATCTCCAGGACGGCGCCTTCGACGTCCGGGAAGTACTGGTAGAAGGTCGCGGGTGAAGTGCCCGCCTTCCGGGCGACGTCGATGACCTTGACGTCCCGGTACGGAGAGGAGCTGAGCATCTCGCTGAGGCAGTCGAGCAGCTTCTGCCGCGTCGCCTGCCCGCGTCGACCGGCCACGCGGCCGTCGACGGTACGCACTTGTCCTGTCATGCCGTCAGCTTACCGAGGGGTGATCGGAGCGCGATTCGGCCGACTGCAAATGGGGTGCGAGGGGGTGCGGAGGCGGGTGTACCTGGTCTGCGGCTTGCGTGCGGCACCGTTAGTTTGGCTGCATGGCCGAAAACAGGGCATCGGTGTACGCAGAGGGCGTCCCCTGCTGGGTGGACGCGCAGCTCCCCGACGTGGACGCGGGCAGGCGGTTCTACGGTGAGCTCTTCGGGTGGGGTTTCGAGGAGGCGTACGGCTCCTCGGTGTGGGCCCGGCTGGAGGACGCTCCGGTGGCCGCGCTCGCCCACAAGACGGACGGCCGGATGCCCACCGTCTGGACGGTGTACTTCGCGACCCCGGACGCGCAGAAGACCGTCGGCCGCATCCGCAACGCCGGCGGGCAGGTCGTCATGGGGCCGCTGCCGGTCGGCGGGGCGGGTACCGCGGTGCTCGCCGCCGACCCCGAGGGCGCGGTCTTCGGTCTGTGGCAGCCGGCCGACCACCCCGGCTTCGGCGTGCGGCACCGCCCCGGCGCCTTCGCCTGGGCGCAGCTCTACGCCCGGGACACCGCGGCCGCCAACGCCTTCTACGGCCATCTCTTCCACGAGGCGCTGTTCGGGCCGGGCGCCGAACCCGACTTCGGGCGGGCGCCGGTCGGCGACGTCTTCCCGGACGTCATGCCGCCGCATTTCCTCGTCCACTTCGGCGTGGAGGACTGCGAGGCGGCCCTCGGCGCGGTGAGCCGGCTCGGCGGGCGGGTGCAGGCGGGTCCGTTCACCGCCTCGTACGGCACGGTGGCCGTCGTCACGGACAATCAGGGGGCGTCGTTCGCGCTTCTCCAGCGCTGACAGGCGCCATATGCGTGCTGTATGCCCGCATATGAAATGAGACACCCCGATTGCCCCCGGGTTCGCAACCAGCCGCCCGGCCAGGAAGAATCAGGGTGCGTGCCGTTATGGCGGTGCGGTGGGTGAGACGCTGCACGGGGCCGTGTACACAAGTGGGTGACGCGGCTCGTACGGGGAGGTGGCAGGCAAGTGGTGGATCAGCTGACGCAGCACGATCCTCGGCGGATCGGGCCGTTCGAGGTGCTGGGACGGCTGGGTGCCGGCGGCATGGGGCTGGTCTATCTGGCCCGCTCGGCCTCGGGCCGGCGCGTGGCGATCAAGACGGTCCGTACGGAGCTCGCCGAGGACCAGCTCTTCCGTGTGCGCTTCACGCGCGAGGTGGAGGCGGCGCGGGCGGTGTCCGGCTTCTACACGGCCGCCGTCGTCGACGCCGATCCGCGCGCCGCCGTGCCGTGGCTCGCCACCGCGTACGTTCCCGCGCCCTCCCTCGAGGAGATAGTGAACGACTGCGGGCCGATGCCGGCCCAGGCGGTGCGCTGGCTGGCGGCGGGCGTGGCGGAGGCCCTCCAGTCCATCCACGGGGCGGGGCTGGTCCACCGTGACCTCAAGCCGTCCAACGTGCTCGTCGTCGAGGACGGGCCGCGGGTGATCGACTTCGGTATCGCCTCCGGCGTTTCGAACACACGTTTGACGATGACCAACGTCGCCGTCGGCACCCCCGCCTACATGTCCCCCGAGCAGGCCAAGGACTCGCGCAGCGTGACCGGCGCGAGCGATGTCTTCTCGCTGGGCTCGATGCTGGTCTTCGCCGCCACCGGCCATCCGCCCTTCCACGGCGCCAACCCGGTCGAGACGGTCTTCATGCTGCTGCGCGAGGGCCCGGACCTGGAAGGCCTCCCGGACGAACTCCGGCCGCTCATCGAGTCCTGTATGCAGATGGAGGCCACGGGCCGCCCCAACCCGGCCGACCTCCAGGCCCAGCTCGCGCCCCACCTCTTCGGCTCCGGCTCCGACGACAGCGGTACGGCGTCGGCGTGGCTGCCCGAGAAGGCGGTCGCCCTCATCGAGACCCGCCGCGGCGGCCGCCCGGCGCTGCCGGCGCCCCCCAGCCCCCGCAGCGGAGGCGGCCAGGGCGGCCACGGCGGAGACCGTGGCGGCGGTGTGGGCATGGCCCGGCCCGCCATGCCGCCCGTACCGCCCCCGCCGCCGCACGCCCCCGTGGTCCTCACCCGTCCGCAGTCCCCCGTCGGCGTCGGCGCGCCCGACGTCGGCCCCGTCCGGCTGGCGGGCGCGGCCGTCCCGATCGGGCCCGGTCCGCGCGTCGCCGACGTCCGCGCCACGGCCGCGGTGAAGGCGCCGGTGGCCGAGCCCGGCCTGGTCGCCAGCTGGTCCCGCCCGCGTCCCGGCGTCAACGGCGCCGACACCGCCGTCCCGGCCCCCCAGACCGCGCCCTCGGAGACCCCGGCGGGTTGGCGGCCCTGGCGTTTCCGCATGTCGAACGATGTGTGGGGCACCCCCTCGGTCGCCGGGGACCTCGTCTACGTCACCTCCTTCGAGGTGCACGCCCTGGACGTGGCCACCGGTCGCCGTCGCTTCAAGACGCGTGACGTCGCCTGGTCGATGGCGGTCGCGGACGGCCGTGTGCACGCCTCCGACGGCCCCACCTTGTTCGCCCTGGACGCCCGCGAGGGCGGCGACCTGTGGCGGCTGTCCACGGAGGCCTGGGTGTACTCGCTCAAGGCGGAGCGGGGCACGGTCGTCACCGGCACGCGCGGCGGCGGCGTCCAGGCCTGGGAGGCCTCGGGCGGCCAGAAGCTCTGGGAGATCACCGGCTGCCAGACGGACTTCGAGTCCCCGGAGGCCGGCCCGGTGCTCCACGAGGGCACGGTCTACGTCTGGCAGGACGCCCGGCTGAGAGCCCTGGACGCCCGCACCGGCGAGGAACGCTGGTCGTACCCGATCGGCGACACGGCCTCCTGCGGCGGCGTCCCGGTCCGCGTCACCCCGGCCCCCGACGGCTACGTCTACCTCTCGGCCGGCACCCGCGTCCTCGCCGTGGACGTCGCGAGCGGCATGGTCCGCTGGCACTTCGAGGCCCCCGCCGTCTTCCTCTCCCCGCCGACCTTCGTCCCCGGCCCGGCCGTCACCGGCGGTGGCGTCTACCTCGCCGACTACCTCGGCACGGTGTACGCCATCGACGCCACCGACGGCCGCGACCGCTGGCGCATCGCGACGGAGGCGCGTTCCTCCGTCGACCCGGTGCTCGTGGCCGCCGGCCATGTCCACGTCGGCAGCGGCAAGGGGCTGTACACCCTGGACGCGGTCACCGGCACGCCCAAGTGGCGCTTCCAGGCGGGCGGCGACATCGTGGGCGCCCCGGCGGTCGCGGAGGGCCGTATCCACTTCGGCTCCACGGACCATCTGCTCTACACCCTGAAGGCCGACGACGGCCGCCTGCGCTGGAAGCTGGCGACCGGCGGCGAGATCACCGGCTCCCCGGTGGTCCGCGACGGCGTCGTGTACGCGTGCAGCAAGGACCGCTGCGTGTACGCGCTGGACGCGGAGAAGGGCACGGGCACCGCGAGAACGGCGTAGCCGGTCGCCCTTTCGGACCCCGGGACGGCCGTCGTGCCGGGTGCACGGAAGGGATCCGGACGGCGGCCGCCACCGCAGACGCTACGCCGGGGACGGGCCGGTGGCCACGCGGTGACATGACCGTGACAGGGTTTGCTTACGCTGTCCTTATGGATCGACGGGGGCAGAAACTCAAGTTCACAGCGGTGGCGGCGTGCGTCGTACTGGCGCTCACCGGCTTCTCGACGGGCCGGGGCCACGGCAGCAGCAGCCACAGCGGCGGAGACGGCGGCGGCGGCGGATGCAGCAGCTCCAGCCAGAACCACGACAGCTCGTCGTCGTCATCGAGCGGCGGAGGCGGCACCTACCGCGACTACGACGACGATGACGACACATACGGCGGCAGCGGCGGCTCCTCGAACGCGTCCACGACCCTCCAGGACGCCACGGTGCAGCTCGTCGACTGCGCGACCCCGACCACGCCGTACGCGACGGTCGAGGTCACCAACCCCAACTCGTCCGGCGGCTACTTCACCGTCACGGTCGACTTCCTCGACACCGACGCCAACCGCGTGGAACAAGGCACCACGGACGAGTACATCGCCGCGAACGGCACGGAAACGGTCCAGGTCGACCTGTCGAGCCCGGGGGTCGCGGCAAAGGTCGACCACTGCGAGCCGGAGACGTCGGCACCGGCGGGGTGAACGACTCTCTCAGCGGCTGGCGCGGATCATCACGGTGAGCACCGGTGAGGCCGGTGACGGCTGGCTCCGCCCGATGTCCTCGTATCCCCAGGACTTGTAGAGGGCGTGGACTTTTCCCTCCCCGGCGGCCGGGTTGACCATGAGCGTGACGAAGGGTTCGTCGTGTGCGGCGAGGAGGGCGTCGTGGATGCGGCGGGCGGTCCCGGTCTTCCGCCAGGTCGGTCGGACGCCGATCTCCTTCAGGGCCACGGCCGGACGCTCGGTGAACTTGTCCGCCGGCGTCGGGCTGGTGCGCTGCCAGTACCGGTCGCCGTGCTCGATGGCGTAGCCGATCGGGTGCCCGTCCGCGTACGCGAGGACGGCCGTGAACCCCGGCTCGGCGCTGTGCCGGTCCACGCGCTCGCCGAACGCGGTGACCGCGTAGTTCGGCAGGTGGAGGAGCGCGGCGCGCACATCGAGGACAACGTCGCGGATGGTGTCGAGGGCGGGGAACAAGGCGCAGTTCGAAGGCGGCGGTTCGTGGTCATGCCGTGGTTGTCCAGGTGGCCGCGTGCTCGGTCCAGGTCCGCACAGCGGTGCTGTAGGGCGCAGTGGCGTGCAGTGCGGTCCCGAACTCCCGGAGCATGCGCGTCACCCGGGCGTGTTGGGCGGCGATGTCGGCGGGGACCTTCATCACCGTGGTGACGGCCAGTTCGACGTCGCCTTGCCCGAGTTGGGCGGCGGCGAGTCGGGCGGTGTTGATGGCGTGGTCCCGCCGCATCTGGGGGCGGAGCAGTGTCAGGCTCCGATGGGCGTGGGCCTCGGCTTGTGCGAAGTTCCCCAGGCGGAGATGCGCGGCGAGAGCGAGCGTTTCCAGTTCGGATCCGTCGCGGACTCCGGTCATCCACACCGGGCGAGTGAGGCCGGCATCGGCGCGTTCGAGCGCGTCCTCGGCGTGGCCGAGCGCATGCTGCACGCCGGTGGCGTCGCCAGTGAGGCCCAGGGTGGCGGCCTGGCGGGCATGGCCCAGACAAGCGAACAGGGGGTCACGGCGCGTGAGGTGCAGGTTGCGGGCGACGTCGTTCGCGGCGAGAGCGTCTGCGGGGCGGCCCATGTGCCGGTACATGGTCCCCGCATGGCTCCAGATGCGGAACTTGATCGCTTGGTCGCCGGACATCTCTGCGAGGGACTGGGCCTCGCGCATGTGTGCCTTTGCGCTGTCGTAGCGACGGCCGTCAATGGCGGCCCACATCGCCGAGGAGCGGAACGCTGCCGCGGAGGCGTAGAGGCTGTTGCGTACGCGCTGGGTGGCTCTGCCGGCGTTCTGGAGGTTCAGGGCCTCGTCGGCGAGCGCGGCGGCCCGCTGCTCGATGCCGAGTTGTCCGCCGTGCTGTTGGTCGCTTGCGATGATCTCCGCGAAGCGCATCTGGAGACGGCCGACGTCGCTCATGCCGAGGCGGCGTGGAGAGGCAGTGCGGGGCGCGACTGCTGTTGCGGCTGCCGCCGCGATGCCACCGACAAGGGTTCGGCGCTTCATGTCGGGGTCCTCCTGCTGCGGTGGGGCTGGGGCGGACGAAGACCGGCCTCGGGGCACGAACCCTAAAGCGACGGCGGGCAGGCCAGTGACGTCTTCAAGTGCCCTACGCGTAGCCGATTTGGGCCACTGGACCCGGCCCGCTTTCCAGTCTCGGACCGATGAGCCGTCGAGCCCGCCGGACCGCCCGGTCAGTCGCTCCAGGGCCCTGTTCACAGCGTCAGCCAGGCTGTTGGAGCTGTAGCCGTGTTCGGCCATCCACGCCCCAAGGACGGTGTTGCGCGTGGTGTCCATCCCTGCACGGTAGCCCTCCCGTCCTCGCATTCGCCAGGTAACGGAAAGGTAAAATCGCCCTAGTTCGCTCCCTTCGGTGAACCCTCGATCGCCCTAACCAGCGGGTCTTGAAAGGGAGTTGTCTAGGTGCTGGTCGCCCGTCACGTTCTGCCGCACGGGCGGCTGTTGACGGCCCGGTCAGTCCCCGAATTCCCCCGAGGGGTCGGCCGGGCATCGAGACGACACGAAGGCTCCACCCCAATGACGAGTCTCTTTACGCCCGTACAGGCCGTCTCCGTCGGTCACCCCGCCTATAGCCATACCCTCCGGTGCGTGCCGGCCGCGGCTGAGATCGGCCGCAAGCTCGTCCGGGACGTCCTCGGCATATGGCACCTCGACAGCCTCGCCGACCGCGCCACGCTGATCGCCACAGAGCTGATCGCGAACGCCGCCAGGCACACCTCCTGTCGTGACATCCGCCTGATCGTCGGGCGGCCGAGCGCGACGCGCGTACGTGTCGGCGTCGTGGACCGGGAACCCTTGGGTCTGCCGACCCTTGGCACAACCGGTGCGGATGACGAGTCGGGCCGCGGCCTGCTTCTCATCGACGCGGTCGCCGACCGGTGGGGCTACGACCTGCGTGGCTCGGGCCGACACGCATGGGGCAAGGAAGTCTGGGCCGAACTCCGCATCAGGGGCGACGAATGAACGCCCTGGTCACGGCGCACCCGCTCCTCCCAGGTGCCTCTCGTCCTCGGCGCTACGACCTTCCCATCCACCGGACAGCGCCCTTGGAGGCCGCATGCTCACTTTCTCCACTCCCCCTTCCAGTCTGTTGCGAGGAGACCCGGTGACGACCGTCGTCGAACAGCCCACTACCGGCCGTCCGTGGGGTGCCGGCCGTCTTGCGCCCTACCCGACCACCATTCAGCGCCCGCATGCCACGGTCACCGTCGACCCCGACACGCAGCTCGGAGTGTTCCACGACCGCGCAGGTCAGGTGGTGGAGATGGGCGCTCACGGCACCAGCAAGGGCACTGAGACCTCGACCACCACGAACTCGGACTCCAAGAACGACCAGGGGCACGACCAGGACTCCGAGCAGGACTGACGACGTGGCCGAGGAGAGGCCGGTTCTCGTGGCCACAGAGGCGGACGACCTGACCGCCGACATGGTGATCACCGAACTCAACCGGCGGAATGTGCCCGTGGTCAGGTTCAATCCTGCGGACATCGGTGCCGATCTGACGGTCTCGGCCCGGTTCGGCACCTGCCCGGCCTCCATGGTCGGGGAGGTGCGCACCCTGTCCAGGACCGCCGACCTGGCCCGCGTCCGAGCGGTGTACTGGCGACGCCCCGAATGGCCCGCCTTCTCCCATCTGGAACCGGCCGACGCCCGATTCGCGGCTGCCCAGGTCCGCTTCGGGCTCGGCGGCAGCCTCTACGCAATGGATTGCCCGCTCTGGGTCAATCACCCCCTGCGCATCGCCGCCGCCGACTACAAGCCCGCTCAGCTCGCCCTCGCCCAGCGACTCGGCCTTGCCGTCCCCCCTACCCTCGTCACCAATGACCCGGTCGAGGCACGCGAGTTCATCACGAGCCAGGGAGACGTGATCTTCAAGACCTTGCGCTGGACCCCGTACACGCGGGACGGCGTCCCGGTCACCGGCTGGGCCGACCCGGTGTCCGCCGACGAGATCGACGAGAGCGTTCGCGTCACCCCACACCTGTTCCAGGCTTGCGTGGACAAGGTTGCCGACCTCCGAGTGCTGGTCGTGGGCCGCCACACGTTCGCCGTCCGCATCGATTCCGAACTACTCGACTGGCGCAAGGACTACAGCGCTCTCACCTACGCCGTCGGGCACCTCCCCGACCCGGTGAACAAGGCGCTGCACCTTTACCTGGAGTTCCTCGGTCTGGTCTCGGGGAGCTTCGATATCGCGGTGGACCGGGCGGGCGACCACTGGTGGCTGGAGCTGAACCCGAACGGCCAGTGGGGATGGCTGGAGACGGAGACCGGCCTCCCGATGTCCGCCGCCTTCGCCGACCTGCTCAGCAAGGGAGACCACGGATGAATGACTCGGCGCCCGAGCGCCACCGCCTCGCCGAACTCTTGGCACAGAACGGTGCCCTCACCTCCCTGTGGCTACGTGCGGCCGTCGAGGCCGTACCACGCGAGGTCTTCCTCGACCCTGGTGTGTTCCTCGATGAAGGCGGCAGTTGGCGGCCGGTGACGGCGGTCGGCACCCACCCGGCCGAGTGGCTGGAGATCGCATACAGCTACGACACCCTCACCACCCAGCTCAACGGTCACCTGACCGCCGACCGGGTCAGCGACCCCGTCGAGGGCATCCCCACTTCTTCTTCCACCACCCCGGCCACGGTGGTCGGCATGATCGAGAGCCTGGACCTGGAGACGGGTCATCGAGTGCTGGAGATCGGCACGGGTACCGGCTACTCCTCCGCTTTGATGTGCCACTACCTCGGTGAGGACAACGTGACCACGGTCGAGGTGGATCCGGAGGTGGCGGGGCGGGCGGACGCCGCCCTCGAAACGGTCGGCTTCTCGACGTGGACCGTCACCGGCGACGGCCTCCTCGGGTATCCCCGGAACGCGCCGTACGACCGCGTGATCTCCACGTGCGCCGTTCGCCGCATCCCGCACACCTGGGTCCGGCAGACCAAGCCCGGTGGCGTGATCCTGAGCACCGTGGGTTCCTGGCCGTACGGGACAGGTCTGGCCAGAGTCACGGTCGACGACAATGGCACCGCCGAGGGCAGGATCATCGGCCGGTCTTCGTTCATGCAGGCGCGGGCACAGGCCGTTGTTCCGGTGGCCGGCGACCTTTCCGCCCGGACGGCATACGCGGACAGCGAGAGGGAGACGAAGGCACCTCCCACGATGCTGGACGAGTGGATGCCCGCCTTCCTCGCCCAGCTGGCCGCGCCCGGGGCACAGCTCGTACGCGCCGCTCGGAGCGACGGGACCAAGCTCCTGTACGTCTTCGACCCGGAGCGGGAGTCCTTCGCCCAGTTCATCGCTGACGGCGACGCCTGGACGGTCCGGCAGGGCGGAGCCGTGGCCCTGTGGGACGAAATCGAGGAGGCGCTCGTCGCGTGGCAGCACGCGGGCAGCCCCGACATCGACACCGTGCGACTCCGGATCACCGCCGGCTCCCATACGTACTGGATAGACGGTAATCCGTCGCTGCGTTGGGAGCACCGCCTCGCCTGAAGGGCGATGAGGTGGCCGGCCCGCCGTGCAGTGAGTTGACGGCCTGACGCGCGTCCGTCGTCCGGGGGGCACCGGACCCTTGTCCGCGAGGGTCCGGCGGGTCGCTGACCTCCTCAAAGAACCGGGGGAAAGAACTACCCGCCCACCCACCCTCCCCGGCCGCGAAGCCCGCGTCACCCGTACGAGTGACCGGCTTGCAGGCGCGGGATGCGGACGGTTACGTTCGCCGCGACAACCTCAGACAGAAGACGGCCCCCGCTGGGACGGCAATCCCGGGCGAGGGCCTGACCGATCAGGAAGCTTCGACCTTCCCAATGGCTGAATCGCAGTCTAACGCGCGCCTGCGCGCCGACGCCGGAGCTCCGACCACCGGCGTGATCCATGTCCGCACCCGCCTCACGGCCGACTTCACCGTGATCTCCAACGCCCTCGCCCAACGGCGCGGCAGCGCGGTCACCATCGGCGTCGCGGCTTACATCTCCTCTCTGCCCGACGGCTCCTCCGTGACCATCACCGCCCTGTGCGAGCACTTCAGCGAGGGCGAGATCCTCATCTCGCGAGCGCTCAGGGAGCTGGAGGCGGCCGGATACCTGGAGCGCCGCCGCGAGCGCATGCCCTCCGGGCACATCCGCACCCGCACCTACTTCTACGACGTCCCGGGCGGCGACCCGGCCCCGGCCGGACCGCCGAATCCGCCGCGCCCCCGCCAGCCGCCCGCGCCGACGCCCACCCCGGCCTCGGAGGAGGAACCGGCGTCACTCGCCGACGTCGCCCCCCAGGCGGTCGCCGTGCTGACCTCGCTCCGCCGTGCAGATCCCCGCCTCGTGCTGTCCGAGCGGGAGGCCGTGCGGCTGGCACCCGCCGTCGACCGGTGGCTCGCGGCGGGCATGGGAGTACACGAGATCACCGAAATGCTCACCACAGGTCTCCCCGACCGCTTCCTGGCCCGCCCGGCGGGCATCCTCGCCTTCCGCCTCCGGGAAACACCCCTGCCCGCGCCGCCGATCAGGGAGCGACCGGCTGCCCTCCCTTTCCAGACCTGCGACGGCTGCGAGCGAGCCTTCCGCGCACCACAGCCTGGACATTGCCGGGACTGCCAGCCCAGGGGATACGGACAGTCTGGGGACCAGCTTCGTGCGGCCTGTTGAGCCGCCGATGGCCGACTGGTTCACCGACGGACGGGACGAGACTCAGCGGATGCGGGGCTTTGTCGCCGAGCGGGTCGCGAACAGTTCTGTCTGGTGTTCGGTGGGCAGGTTGCCCAGGGAGATGAGGTGGGGGGCCTGGGCGTAGCCGGCTGCCCGGGCCGCTTCCTTCGCCGCCCACAGGGCCCGTACCGTGCCCTGGACGCCGGTGGGCGGGTAGCCGGCGATGACGGCCGCGCAGGCTGTCGCGGCGGCCGACGCGCCGCCCGGCTCCGTGACTTCGCTGACCAGGCCGATCTCGTAGGCGCGCCGGGCGGAGATCCGTTCCGCCGTGCCCATGAGCATCATCCGGGCGACCTCGCCGTACGGCATCCGCTGGGCCAGGAGCACCGACTCGTACGCGCTGACCATGCCGTACGTGGTGTGGGGGTCGAAGAACTCGGCGTCGGCGCCGGCGATGACGAACTCGCACTCGCCGAGCAGGTAGAAGGCGCCTCCGCAGGCCATTCCCTCCACGGCGGCGACGACCGGCTTGAACAGGTCGTTCGCCTTGGGGCCGACGGTGAGCAGCGGATCGTCCTGCATATAGGGGGAGTCTGGTTGGGGGACCACCGCGTCGCGGTCCAGGCCGGTGGAGAAGGCCCGCCCGCCGGCTCCGGTGAGGACGATCGCGCGGACCGTGTCGTCGAAGCGCAACTCCCGCCAGAGTGCGGTGAGTTCGTCGACCGTCGGCAAGTCGATCGCGTTGAGTCGTGCCGGACGGTCGAGGGTGACGACGGCGACCCCGGTGTCCTTGTCGGCGGCGAGTCGCACGGTCATGGGCGCTCCAGGATCCACTGCGGGAGTCCGTCGGCGTCGAAGACGGCCTGGACCCGGGCGCCGATGCGGACACGGTCGGGGGAGAGGGAGTCGAGGGGGGCGCCCGCTTCGGTCACCAGGTTGCCCACCAGCCGTATCCGGGGCGCTTCGGCCAGTTCGACGAGGATCACGTTGTAGGGGGCCTGCGCCGCGTAGTCCGGCAGGAGGGGTGGGTGCGGGACCACGTAGGACCAGATGCGGCCGCGGCCGGAGGTCGGACGCCACTCGCTCGCGAAGGAGCGGCAGTGCGGGCAGCAGGGGCGGGGCGGGAAGCGGGGTTCGCCGCAGTCGGCGCAGGCCTGGACGCGGAGCTCGCCCTGGGCGGCGTACCGCCAGAAGGGGGCGCCGTCGGCGTCGGGCACGGGGGTCAGCATCGCGGATTCGACTCCCTCGGATTCTCCGTCGGTTCCTCGGTCGGTTCCTCGGTCGGTCGGTCAGTTCCTCAGCAGCAGGGCCGACGTCGGGACGCCCTCGCCGGCCGTGACCAGGCAGGTGGCGGCGCCGGGGACCTGGGCGGTGCTCGTCCCGCGCAGTTGCTTCACACCCTCGTTGATCAGGTTGAACCCGTGGACGTAGGCCTCGCTGAGGCCGCCCCCGCCGGTGTTGATCGGCAGCCGTCCGCCGCTCTCCAGCGCGCCGCCCTCGGTGAACGCGCCGCCCTCGCCCCGGCCGCAGAAGCCGTAGCCCTCCAGGGAGAGCGGGACGAGGGGGGTGAAGGCGTCGTAGATCTGGGCCACGTCGACGTCGTGCGGGGTGAAGTCGGCGTGTTTCCACAGGTGTCGGGCCGCCGCCCAGGCGGGGCCGGTGAGCGGGTCCTCGTTCCAGTAGTTGACCATTCCGTGGTGCTGGGCGGGCAGGCCCTGGGCGGCGGAGTGGACGTAGACGGGGCGGCGGCGGCAGTCCCGGGCGCGCTCCCTGCTGACGATCACGCAGGCCAGCGCCCCGTCCGTCTCCAGGCAGTTGTCGTAGAGGCAGAGGGGCTCGCTGATCCACCGGGCGGTCATGTACATCTCGCGGGTCAGCGGGCGGTCGTACATGATCGCCGCCGGGTTCTGGTTGGCCCGGTTGCGGCAGGCGAGGGCGACGTTGAAGAGGTGGTCGCGGGTCGTGCCGTACTCGTGCATATGGCGGCGGGCGAGCATGGCTATCTCGTCGGCGGGGCGCAGCAGGCCGAAGGGGCGGGTCCACTGGGCCGGGGTGGGGAGCTGGACGGCCGTGTTGGTCCACGGGCGGGGGCCGCTGCCGCGCTTCCTCGACCGCCAGGCGACGCCGACCGTGGCCTGGCCCGCGGCGATGGCGCCGGCCAGATGCGCGACGGTGGCGCAGGAGCCGCCGCCGCCGAAGCCGACCTTGCTGAAGAAGGTCAGGTCGCCGAAGCCGACGGCCTTCGCCAGCTCGACCTCGTCCGTCTCCTCCATGGTGTAGGAGGCGAGGGCGTCGACCTCGCCCGGGGCGATCCCGGCGTCGTCGAGAGCGGCCAGCACGGCCCGGCAGGCGAGGGTCTTCTCGTCGTCGGGGAGGTGCTTGGCGAACGGCGTCTGGCCGATGCCGACGACGGCGGTGGCGTCCTTGAGGGTCACGCTGCACGCACCTCCGCATGAGGAAATGGCGGCTGACAACAGTCGGCTGACAGTCCGTCAGGTTACAGCTAATCTGACGGGTAGTCAGCTAGTGGGGAGGCCGGTCGTGCGCGGTGACGTGGAGTGGGGAACGATCCCCGGGCTGGTGAGCCGGGCGGCCGAGCGGTACGCCGACACCGAGGCGGTGGTGGAGGGCCGGACGAGGATCTCGTACGCGGAACTCGGAGCCCGGGTGGAGCGGGCGGCGGCGGCCTGTCTGGCGAACGGGATCGGACCGGGCGACCGGATCGGCGTCTGGGCCCCGAACTCCCTCGACTGGATGGTCGCGGCGCTGGGCGCGGTGTCGGCGGGAGCGGTGCTGGTGCCGGTCAACACGCGCTTCAAGGGCGTCGAGGCGGCGGATGTGCTGCGCAGAAGCGGAGCGCGGCTGCTGTTCGTGACGGGCACGTTCCTGGGGACGTCGTACGTGGCGTCGCTGCGGCGGGCGGCGGGCGAGGGCGAGGGCGGCGGCGCGGGGCCGCTGCCCGGGCTGCCGGACCTGGCGGAGGTGGTGGTGCTGTCGGACGACGCGCCCGACGACTTCCGCACCTGGAAGGACTTCCTGGCGAGCGGGGAGGGGGTGGGGCGGGCGGAGGTCCGCGCGCGGGCGGACGCGGTGCGCGGGGAGTGGCCGTCGGACATCGTCTTCACCTCGGGCACGACGGGCCGCCCCAAGGGCGCGGTGATCACGCACGCGCAGACGCTGCGGGCCTACGAGGCGTGGAGCGACCTGGCGGGGCTGCGGCGGGGCGACCGCTACCTCATCGTCAACCCCTTCTTCCACACCTTCGGCTACAAGGCCGGCGTGATCGCCTGTCTGATGCGGGGCGCGACGATGATCCCGCAGCCGGTGTTCAACGTGGACACGGTCCTGGCGAACGTGGCGGCGGAGCGGGTGTCGGTGCTGCCCGGCCCCCCGACGCTCCACCAGTCCCTCCTGGACCACGCCTCCCGCGACAAGCACGACCTGTCGGCGCTGCGGCTGGTGGTCACGGGCGCGGCGGTGGTGCCGCTGCGGCTCGTCGAACGCCTGCGGGGCGAACTGGGCGTGGAGACGGTCCTCACGGCGTACGGCCTCTCGGAGGCGAGCGGCGTGGTGACGATGTGCCGCCGGGGCGACGACCCGACGGTCATCGCCTCGACCTCGGGACGCGCGATCCCCGGCACCGAGGTACGGGTGGACGCGGCCCCCGGCGAGCCCGGGGAGGTCCTCGTCCGCGGCTTCAACGTCATGGACGGCTACTACGAGGACGAGGCGGCCACGGCGGAGGTGCTGACCGCCGACGGCTGGCTGCGCACGGGCGACGTGGGCGTCCTCGACGCCGCCGGCAACCTCCGGATCACCGACCGTCTGAAGGACATGTTCATCGTCGGCGGCTTCAACGCCTACCCGGCGGAGATAGAGCAACTCCTCGGCCTGCACCCGGATGTGGCCGACGTGGCCGTCATCGGCGTCCCGGACGCCCGCCTCGGCGAGGTGGGCAAGGCGTACGTGGTCCGGCGGCGGGGGGCGCTCTCGACGGCCGACGACCTGATCGCCTGGGCCCGACGGGAGATGGCGAACTACAAGGTGCCCAGGGCGCTGGAGTTCGTCCCCGAACTGCCGCGCAACGCGAGCGGGAAGGTCGTGAAGGGGGAGCTGCGGGCGCGGTGAGCCGGCGGGGCCCCGGACGCACCTCGGCCGCGGCGGCCTCCCCTCCGCGCCGCCGCGGCCGATCCCCGTCGAAATGGTGCTCGGTGGTGCCCAGTGGTGCCCGGTGGTGCTCGGCAGTGCCTAGTTGCCGTCCAGGCCCAGGGCGGGCGGGGCCGGCATGGCGTTGTTGAGCGAGATGATCTGCTCGTCCTTGGCGGCGGGCTCGCTCGGCATCGCGTTGTTCAGCGAGATGATCTGCTCGTCCTTGGCGGCCGGCTCGCTGGGCATCGCGTTGTTCTGCGGAGAGACGGTCGCGTCCTTCGTCTGGTCGTCGCTCATGGTCCTTCAGTTCCTCTGCTGTGGTGACGAGTTGAGGAACGCCCGTCCGGAAGCTCCCCCGAGGGCTTCCGGACGAGCGCTCGGAGCCGCACATTAGCCGCAGGGCTCCTGGCCAAACCGTCTGCCCCCCGACGCGACGGTCTGACTCCCGAAACAGTGCCCGGTGCCGATAAACAAACGCTGAACGCCCGCCCCGCGGACGCCGCTCGCGTCCGGGTCAGCTCGTGGACGCGGGAGCCAGGAGCGAGCGTACGACGTGGGCCTCCGGGGCGGAGCTCTGCTCGAAGAGGTTCAGCGCCTCGCGCCAGCAGGCCTTGGCCCGGTCCGCCTGGCCCAGCCCGGCGAGGGTACGGCCCAGGAGCGTCAGGACGTTGCCCCGCATGCGGTCGCCGCCGATGACTCCCAGGGTGAGCGCCACCTCGGCGTGCTGGGCAGCCTGCGCGGGGCGTCGCGCGGCGAGGTGCACCTGCGCGATGCGGAAGTTGGTCACGCCCTCCCACAGCCGCTGCCGGTGCTCCTTGAAGATGCGCAGGGCGTCGGCGAACTCGTCGAGCGCCTCGCTGTACCGGTCGGCCTGGGTCAGCGCGACCCCCAGCGCGAAGTGGCTGTTGGCGAGGCGCACCGACCGGCCGATCTCGCTGTGCGCCGCGAGGCCGCGGCGGGCGATCTCGACGGCCTTGGCGGTGTCGCCCATCCCCAGGTACGCGCGGGACAGGTTGCCCAGGGCCGTGGCCTCGAAGGGCCGGTTCTGCGCCGCCCGCAGGCCTTCGAGGGCCTGGTCGAAGAGCACCTTGCCGTCGGCGAACCGGCCCTGGTGCAGGCAGATGAGTCCCCGGTTGTTGGCCACCCAGCTGACGGCGGTGGCGTCCCGCGCGTTCCCGGCGAGCTCCATGGCGACCCGGGCCTCGTCCTCCGCCTCCTCGATGCGGCCGGAGACCAGCAGGACGTCGCTGAGGACGGTCCGGGCCCTGCCCTCCGCCCGTTCGTCGACCATGGCCCGGGTGGCGTGGCAGGTGGCCCGCGCCGTCATCTCGTACTGGTACGAGCTGGCTCCCGACTCGGTCAGGTCCTTGGCCGCCCAGAGCAGATCGACGGCCCTGCGCAGCCGCTCCGTGCCGGCGGCCTGCCGGACGCAGGCCAGCAGCGGCCCCGCCTCCGTGTACAGCCAGTCGAGGGCGGCCGCCCCCTCGGTGAGGCGCAGCCCCGGGTACCGCGTGGGCTCCAGGTGGTCGACGAGCCGGTCCATGGGGTGCTCGATCTCGTACACCTGTGCGGTCGTCGCCAGGTAGAAGTCCAGCAGCCGCGACAGCGCCGCCTGCCGCTCACCGGCCGGCGACTCGTCCCGCTTCGCGCACGCACGCGCGTACAGCCGTACGAGGTCGTGGAAGCGGTAGCGGCCGGGGGCCGCCGACTCCAGGAGGGAGGTGTCCACGAGGGACTCCAGCAGGTCCTCGGTGTCCTCGGCCGACAGGTCCAGGACGGCTGCGGCCGCTGCCAGCGAGATGTCCGGGCCGTCGGCCAGGCCCAGCAGCCGGAACGCCCGGGCCTGGGCCGGCTCCAGTTGGCCGTAGCCCAGCTCGAAGGTGGCCTTCACGGCCAGGTCGCCGGCCTGGAGTTCGTCCAGCCGACGGCGTTCGTCGGCGAGCTTCGCCGCCAGGACGGACACCGTCCAGGTGCGGCGGGCCGCGAGCCGGGACGCGGCGATACGGATCGCCAGCGGCAGGAAGCCGCAGGCCGCCACCACGTCCAGGGCGGCCTCCCGCTCCGCGGCCACCCGCTCCTCGCCCACGATCTTCGTGAACAGGGCCAGCGCCTCGTCGGGGGACATGACGTCCAGGTCGACGAGATGCGCGCCCGCCAGGTCCACCATCCGCACCCGCGCGGTGACCAGCGCGGCGCAGCCCTCGGTGCCCGGCAGCAGCGGGCGCACCTGGGCCGCGTCCTTCGCGTTGTCCAGCAGCACGAGGACCCGGCGGCCGTCCAGGAGCGAGCGGTACAGCGCCGCCCGTTCCTCCAGGGAGTCGGGGATCGCCGAATCGGCCGTCCCGAGCGCCCGCAGGAACGATCCCAGGACCGTCTCCGGCTCCGCGGGCCGGGCTCCCGCGCCCTGCAGGTCGACGTACAGCTGCCCGTCGGGGAAGGCCGAACGGGCCTGATGGGCCACGTGCACGGCGAGGGTCGTCTTGCCCACGCCGCCGATCCCCGCCAGCGCCGACACGGCCATGACCCGGCCCGTCCCGCCGCCGCCCTCGGGGCCGGACGCCGCCGACAGCACCCTGCTCAGATCCCGTACGAACGACGACCGCCCGGTGAAGTCGGGCACCGTCGCCGGGAGCTGGGCCGGACGGACCGGTACGACCGACGGTTCCGCCGCCGGGGCGGACGGCTCCGCGAGCTCCGGGTCGGCCTGCAGGATGCGGCGCTGCAACTCCCGCAGCCCGGCCCGCGGATCCACCCCCAGCTCCTCCGCCAGCAGCCGCCGGGTGTCCGCGTACACCGCGAGCGCCTCCGCCTGCCGGCCGCCCCGGTACAGCGCCAGCATCAGCAGCTCACGCAGGCGCTCCCGCAGCGGGTACGCCGCCGTGAGCGCCGTGAGCTCGGAGACCGCCTCGGCGTGGCAGCCCTGCTCCAGGTCCATGTCCAGGCGGGATTCGAGGAGGCCGAGCCGCCACTCCTCCAGGCGGACGCGCTGCGCCTCCGCGTACGGGCCGGGCACACCGGCCAGCACCTCGCCGTCCCACAGGCCCAGGGTCCGGTTCAGCACCTCCCGCGCCCGGCCCGGATCGCCGGCCGCCTTCGCCTTCTCGGCCTCCGCCGCCCACTCCTGGGCCACCGTCAGATCCAGCGCCCCCGGGCCCAGCCCGCGCACCGCGTAGCCGCCCGACTCGCTGACCAGGACGTCCGGGTCGATCACCTTCCGCAGCCGGGAGGCATACGTGCGCACCGCCGCCAGCGCCTGCGACGGCGGCTCCTCGCCCCACAGCGCGTCGATCAGCTCGGCGGCCGTCGCCGTACGGCCCTCGCGCAGCAACAGGGCTGCCAGCAGGGCGCGTTGTTGAGGGGAGCCGACGGCCAACTGGTCCTCGCCGCGGTGTGCGCGCACCGGGCCGAGCACGGTGAAGTGCAGCGCCGCCGGCTCCGCGGGGGAGCCGGGACGCCTCTGCTCCGGCACTCGCGGGCCGCCGTGTCCTCCACGGTCGTCCATCAGGCTCCCCTTAGGCATCCGAATTACTAGGTCAGTTTGCCCTGTCCATGCCGGGGTCGTCAGCCTCCCCGGGAGGTGCGCGGGAGTCCGCACAGCCCTCACATCCGGCGCGCATCGGGTGTGCACACATCCCCACAGAGTCGATCAAGTCGATCAACTGCCGTACGGCCCCTGCGCATTCCCGATAGCTGACGATCCGTCAGATCGGCGCTACCGTGCCCCCATGGAGACCACACCGACGAGTACGACGCCCGCCACGCCTCTCCCGCTCATCATCTCCGTCGACGACCACACCGTAGAGCCCAGCACCGTCTGGCAGGACCGCCTCCCGAAGAAGTACCTCGACACCGGACCCCGCGTGGTCCGCGCCCCGCTGAAGGAGATGACCTTCCTCGGCGGCCGCTTCAAGCCCGTCATGGGCGAGCCCGGCGACGACGGCCCCGTAGGCGACTGGTGGATCTACGAGGACCTGCACCGCCCCCTCACCCGCCTGGACACCGCCGTCGGCTTCAGCCGGGACGAGATCAAGCTGGAGGTCATCACCTACGAGCAGATGCGGCCGGGCTCCTACGACGTCCCGTCCCGCCTCGCCGACATGGACGTCAACCACGTCCAGTCCGCCGTCTGCTTCCCCACCTTCCCGCGCTTCTGCGGCCAGACCTTCACCGAGGCCGCCGACCATGAACTGGGCCTGCTCTGCGTGCGCGCCTACAACGACTGGATGGTGGAGGAGTGGTGCGGCCCGCAGGCCCACGGCCGGCTCGTCCCGCTCACCCTCATCCCTCTCTGGGACGCCGAGCTGGCCGCCGCGGAGGTCCGGCGCAACGCCGCCCGCGGGGTGCGGGCGGTCGCCTTCTCCGAGATCCCCCCGCACCTCGGCCTGCCCTCCGTCCACACCGACTACTGGGACCCGTTCCTCGCCGCCTGCGACGAGACCGGCACGGTCGTCGCCATGCACATCGGCTCCAGCAGCCGTATGCCGTCCACGTCGGAGGACGCCCCGCCGGCCGTCGGCTCGACGATCACCTTCGCCAACTGCTGCTTCTCTATGGTCGACTGGCTGATGAGCGGCAAGTTCGAACGCTTCCCCGACCTGAAGGTGATGTACGCGGAGGGCCAGATCGGGTGGATCCCCTACATCCTGGAGCGCGCCGACGTGGTGTGGGAGGAGAACCGAGGCTGGGGCGGAGTCGCGGACAAGGTCCACCGTCCCCCGTCCGAGCTCTTCGCCGACCATGTCTACGGCTGCTTCTTCGACGACGCCTTCGGCCTCAGGAACCTCGACTCCGTCGGCGTCGGCAACGTCCTGTACGAGACCGACTACCCGCACTCCGACTCCACCTGGCCGAAGTCGCGGGAGGTCGGCGAGGCGCAGATGGGGCACCTGGCCCCGGAGGTGGTCGAGCGGATCGTACGGGGCAACGCGATCGACCTGCTGGGGCTGACCGCAGACGGCCTGTGGAGCCCGCGGTGAGCCTCGCCTACGGCATTCAGCTCCCGGTCCAGTCCCAGTCCACGATCTACGCCGAGCCCTGGGAGGCGGACGCGGGACCGGCCGACCTGGTGGCGATCGCCCGGGCCGCCGACCGGGCCGGCTTCGCCTACGTCGCCGGCTGCGACCATGTGGCGATCCCACGCCGGCTCGCGGAGGCGATGAGCACGGTCTGGTACGACCCCGTCGCCACCCTCGCCCATCTCGCCGCCGTGACCGAACGCGTCCGGCTGCTCGCGCATGTCGCGGTCGTCGGCCTGCGCCACCCGCTCGTCACCGCCAAGCAGTACGCGACCCTCGACCACCTCAGCGGCGGCCGGCTGATCCTCGGGGTCGGGGCCGGTCACGTACGGGAGGAGTTCGAGGCGCTCGGGGTGGACTTCGAGCGGCGGGGAGCCGTGCTCGACGAGACGCTCGACGCGCTGCGGGCCGCGCTGGGGGAGGAGGAGTTCCCGGTCCATCACGGGAAGCTGTACGACTTCGAGGGGCTCGGGCAGCGGCCCCGGCCCGCCCAGGCGCACGTGCCGCTGTGGGTCGGCGGATCCTCCCCGGCCGCCGTGCGCCGGGCCGCGCTCAAGGGGGACGGCTGGCTGCCCCAGGGCGAC
The DNA here is from genome assembly GCF_040635845.1 of Streptomyces sp. NPDC006872. Taxonomy (NCBI): domain Bacteria; kingdom Bacillati; phylum Actinomycetota; class Actinomycetes; order Kitasatosporales; family Streptomycetaceae; genus Streptomyces; species Streptomyces sp. NPDC006872. Next base: position 341,431 of record NZ_JBEYIL010000005.1, on the reverse strand, counting down.
CCGAGGGAGCGGCTGCCCGCACAGATCGAGCGGATCCGGCGGCTCCGGGGCGAGGCGGGGATCGATGCCCCGCTCACGATCGGGGCCATCGCCGAGCCGCTCCACGTCGGCGTCCCCGACTGGGACGTCGGCCGCCGCACCCTCACCGGGACGCCGGAGGCCCTCGCCGACTCGCTGCGCGCCTACCGGGCGATGGGCGTGCACCAGATCCAGGTGCGCTTCCGCTGCCGCAGCCGCGCTGAACTCACCGACCAGATCGAGGCGTTCGGCACGGAGGTGGGGCCCCTGCTCCAGAACGGCCTGTCAGACAGCACTTCTTGAACCTTTGAACATGTCCACGCCGAGTCGCGTATGTACGGACGTACGGACGTGCGGCCGCAAGGCCATGCCCGGCTCCTGGCGGAAGGACCCGTGAAGTGCGATCCACCGAGCGCCCCTCCCAGCGACTCTCCGTCGCGCTCGCCTGCGCGGAGGGCGACTGGCCGTACGACGACTGGCCGGCCCCGGACGACCCGTATGTGGGCCGGGTCGTGCGGCTCTCGCCGCCCTTCCGCGTCCCCGGGGGCGTGGACGTGCTCGTCGTGCACTGCGAGGACCCGGTGGCCGTACTGCGGGGCCTGGACGCCGGCGGCGTCCCGGTGATCTTCGTCAGCCCCCGCCGGGACACCGAGGCGGTGGTCGAGGCGTTCCGCAGCGGGGCGGGCTATCTGGCCGAGAGCGACTACTGCGCCCAGATGCTGTCCTCGGCGGTCGTGGCGGCCACCGTCGGGCACACCTACCTCTCGCCGTCCGCGTGCGCCGCGCTGCGGGACGGGGTCCGGCGGATGCCCACGAGCGTCGCCGTCGGCGCCGGTGACGCCGTCGAGCGGCTGCGGTCGCTGCTCTCCCCGCGTGAACGGCAGGTCATGGAGCTGCTGTCGACCGGTCTGGGGGCGCAGGAGATCGGGCTGAGATTACGGCTGAGCGAGAAGACCGTCCGCAACAACCTCAGCAACATCTACGCCAAGCTGGACGCGCGGGGCAGCACGGACGCGGTTCTGCGGTGGCTCGGGGCCACACCGTCCACGCCCGTGCTTCGCACCTGAGAACGAGTCAGTTGCTCATCCCTGCGCCGGAATGTCCGCCGGCGAGATCTCCACGTCGGTGACGTTGCCGCCGCCCTCACCGAATCCGGGTTCCGCCCTCAGGCTGTTGCCCGAATTGATGATTCCGTTCGCCTCGGGAGTTCCGCATTTCACGTTGCGGAGCCAGAGCCGGCCGTCCGGAGTTCCGTTCTTCAGGATCTGCGGATAGAAGACGTGCACGGTCGAGGCGCCCTCGCTCGGCGCGAAGAAGACCTTCTGGCCGTCCTGCGCCTCCTTGTACGTGGCCCGCAGGAATCCGCTCACGTCGGTGCGCTTGGCCGACCACATGAAGAAACCGATGTTGTCCGGCTGGACGGTGTCGGAGCGGCTGAACGAGAGACCGGTCGTCTTGTCGTCACGCGTGATGTTGATTTCCGACGTGTTGAACTTGATTCCGATCTCGAAGAACGAGCTGCCCAGTTTCGTGTCGGCGTTGACGGTGAATCCGTCCTCCAGCTGAATGGTCCTGGTGACGGAGGTGCTCACGCTGAAGGTGTTCGTCGCCGCGGTCGTCGTCCCGCAGTTCTGTGTCACCGGCGAGACCCGCTGGTTCGGGCCGAGGCTGTTCGCCTTGAACTGGACGTCGACGAACTCGCAGTTCTCCAGTTTGTCCGAGTCGGCGGAACAGTCGGCGGTCACCTCGGAAGGGGTGGCGGCGCCGGCCTGGTTCATCAGCGGGACGATCACCGCGAGGGCTGCCACGGGGGCGAGCGCGAGCGTGATGCGCTTCTTCTTGCTGCGGTGCCTTCTGGAGCGGGGGGAAGGGGCGGGGGTGGGGGTGGTCATGGGTTCTCCCGGGAGACAGGGGCTCTGAACAGGGGGGATCGGGGGGATCGGGGCGCTGGGCGGGGGCTCAGCAGTCCTCCAGGACCGGCTTGGAGGTGCCGTCCACGACACCAGGCGCGCCCGCCGCGCCGGGCAGGATGACGGGCCCCTCGACGACCTCCGGCGCCACGAAGTTCTGCTCCGGGGAGGGGTTCACCGCGAAGCTGCCGGGGTCGGCGTCGATACGTACCCGCCATTCGCCGGTCATCCGCTGGATCTTCGGCGTGAACTCCATGTGCAGCACCTTGCCGACCGGCACCTCGTGCTGTTCCGTCGCGCTCGCCGTGCCCGACTTCACGGTCATGTCCAGGGTGCCCTTGTGCTTCAGCCAGGACCCGCTCAGGAATCCGAAGAGACCTCCTCCGGCGCCCTGTTGGGTGACGATGTACTTGCCCTGCCCCTGGGCCGCGCTCGCCGTCCAGGAGACGGACACCTTCGCCGTGGCGGTGGCGTTCGGCTCGCAGTTCGGGAAATCGATGGAGGACTTCTCGGTGGGGCCGTCGAAGGTCTCGAAGTTCGTCTCGACGTAGTCGCAGTTGTCGGCCTGGAAACCGTCTGCGAACGCGCCGCCGAAGTCGCTCACCGAGCGCTGCTTGCCGTTGACCACCGCGGAGCGCTCGCACATCGTCATGATCTGGTCGGGCGTTTTCGCGTCCGCCGCGTTGGCCGAGGGGAGCAGTGTGATGATCGCCCCGCCGGTCGCGAGCGCGGCGCCGATCGCCACGTACCGGACTTTCCTGTTCCGCAGTTTTCTCCTGGCCACGCCGAACTCCGTTCTTGGGGATGTCTTTACCGAGCTGTGAAGGATTATTGGGGTCCCGTACAAGCTCTGGACAGAGTCAAATGTCCCTACCTCCGGGTCACTTGATGTGTGCTTGTGCAATCCGACGACCGTGGCGCACGTATCTGACGATTCGTCAGCTCCGGCGTTACGATGCTGAGCTCCAGCGATGCGAAGGGGGTCCACATGGGCAAGCTCGACGGACGGGTCGTCCTCGTCACCGGGGCCGCGCGGGGCCAGGGCGAGCAGGAGGCGAGGCTGTTCCGGGAGGAGGGCGCGGAGGTCGTCGTCGCCGATGTGCTCGACGAGCAGGGGCGGGCGCTCGCGGACGAGATAGGCGCGCGGTACGTCCACCTCGACGTCGGGCGGGAGGACGCCTGGCAGTCCGCCGTGCGCACCGTGCAGGAGGCCTACGGCCGGCTCGACGGCCTCGTCAACAACGCCGGCATCCTGCGCTTCAACGCCCTCGTCGACACGCCCCTCGACGAGTTCATGCAGGTCGTGCAGGTCAACCAGGTCGGCTGCTTCCTGGGCGTGAAGACGGTGGCGCCGGTGTTGACGGACGGCGGCACGATCGTCAATACGGCCTCGTACACGGCCCTGACCGGGATGGCGGCGGTGGGCGCGTACGCGGCGACCAAGCATGCGATCCTCGGGCTCACCCGGGTCGCCGCCCTGGAGCTCGCGCCGCGCGGGATCCGGGTCAACGCGATGTGCCCCGGCGCCGTCGACACCGCGATGTCCAACCCGTCCCTGCTGGACCCGGACGCGGACCCCGAGGAGACCTCGAAGGCCCTCGACGGGCTCTACCGCAAGCTCGTGCCGCTCGGCCGGATCGGCCGGCCCGAGGAGGTGGCGCGGCTCGCCCTCTTCCTCACCTCGGACGACTCCTCGTACATCACCGGCCAGCCGTTCGTGATCGACGGGGGCTGGCTGGCCGGGGTGTCCCTGTTCTGAGTCCTGAGACGTTCCGAGTGCCGATATCGGCCCTTCTGACTAGTCGTCAGGTATTGACGGTGCATGCCGCCGGTGCCACAGTCGGCGGCAGTTGAACCTGACGGTTCGTCAGAAACGATGTCTTGACTGACTGGGGACGGTGAACCTCCTTGGAATTCGGGCTCTTTGTACAGGGATACGTGGGCAAGCGTGCCGAGACCGATCCACTTGCCGAGCACAAGGCGCTGATGGAGGAGACCGAGTACGTCATCCAGGCGGACAAGTCCGGGTTCAAGTACGCCTGGGCGTCCGAGCACCACTTCCTGGAGGAGTACTCGCACCTCTCCGCCAACGACGTCTTCCTCGGCTACCTCGCCCACGCGACGGAGCGGATCCATCTGGGGTCGGGGATCTTCAACCCGCTCGCCCAGGTCAACCACCCGGTGAAGGTCGCCGAGAAGGTCGCCATGCTCGACCATCTCACCGAGAACCGCTTCGAGTTCGGCAGCGGACGCGGCGCCGGCTCGCACGAGATCCTCGGCTTCCTCCCCGGGATCACCGACATGAACTACACGAAGGAGATCTGGGAGGAGACCATCGCCGAGTTCCCGAAGATGTGGCTCCAGGACGAGTACGTCGGCTTCCAGGGCAAGCACTGGCAGCTGCCGCCGCGCAAGGTCCTGCCCAAGCCGCACGGGAAGTCGCACCCGGCGATGTGGTACGCGGCCGGGTCGCCGCCGTCGTACGCGATGGCCGCGCGCAAGGGGCTGGGCGTCCTCGGCTTCAGCATCCAGAAGGTGTCCGACATGGAGTGGGTGCTGGAGCAGTACAAGACGGCGGTCGTGAACGCCGAGCCGATCGGTGACTTCGTCAACGACAACGTGATGGTGACGACGACGGCGATCTGTGCGCCCACGCACGACGAGGCGATCCGGATCGCCGTGGACGGCGGGCTGCACTACCTGCCGTCGCTGGTGTTCCGGTACCACGACACGTTCCCCAAGCCCGAGGGCTTCCCCGTCTGGCCGGAGACGCTGCCCGAGTACAACGCCGAGTTCGTCGAACTCCTCGTCGAGGAGGAGCTGTTGATCTGCGGCGATCCGGACGAGGTGACGCGGCAGTGCAAGCGGTGGGAGCAGGCGGGGGCCGACCAGCTGTCGTTCGGGCTGCCGGTGGGGGTGCCGAAGGAGGAGACGCTGCAGACGATCCGGTTGATCGGGGAGCACGTGATTCCGAAGATCGACACGGATCCTGTGCATCGCACTACGCGGTTCCGGCAAGGGGCTTGAGCGTTCGTCGGCGGGTGCGGGTGGGTTGTGGCTGGTCGCGCCCACGCGGCGGTAGCCGCAAATCGAAACAGCCCCCGCGCCCCTTTGGGGCACGTCATCCGCACCGGAGTTGAGAGGGAGCCCTCATGCTTGATCACGTCATCAAGGGCGCGACCGTCGTTGACGGGACCGGTGCGCCCGCCTTTGTCGCCGACGTCGGGATCCGGGACGGGCGGATCGCCGTCGTCGGCTCGGTCACCGAAGAGTCCCGTACGTCCGAGGACGCCGCCGGGCTCGTCCTCGCGCCCGGGTTCGTGGATCCGCATACGCACTACGACGCTCAGCTGTTCTGGGATCCGTACGCCACGCCCTCCCTCAACCACGGCGTGACGACCGTCGCCGCCGGGAACTGCGGGTTCACGCTCGCGCCGCTGAATCCCGCTCGCCCCGAGGACGCCGACTACACGCGGCGGATGATGTCCAAGGTGGAGGGGATGTCCCTGGTCGCGTTGGAGGAGGGGGCGCCCTGGAGCTGGCAGGGGTTCGGGGAGTACCTGGACGCGCTGGAGGGGCGGATCGCCGTCAACGCGGGCTTCATGGTGGGGCATTGCGCGCTGCGGCGGCATGTGATGGGCCCGGAGGCGGTGGGCGGGCAGCCGAGTGACGGGCAACTGGCCGCCATCGTCGGGCTGTTGCACGAGGCCATGGATGCGGGCGCGTGGGGCTTCTCCACCACCCAGTCCTCGACCCACTCCGACGGTGACGGGCAGCCCGTCGCGTCGCGCCACGCGCTCCCGGAGGAGCTGCTGGCGATGTCGCGGGCCGTCGGCGAGCACGAGGGCACGCAGATCGAGGCGATCGTCGCGGGCTGTCTGGACCAGTTCAGCGACGCCGAGATCGATCTGTTCGTGGAGATGAGCGCGGCGGCCGGACGTCCGCTGAACTGGAACGTTCTCACGATCGACGCGGCCGTCCCGGAGCGGGTGCCCCGGCAGCTGTTCGCGAGCGAGCGGGCGCGCAAGGCCGGCGGCCGGGTCGTGGCGCTGACCATGCCGATCCTCACGCCGATGAACATGTCCCTGGGCACGTTCTGCGCGCTGAACCTGATCCCGGGGTGGGGGCCGATCCTCGCCCTGCCGGTCCCGGAGCGCATCGAGCGGCTGCGCGACCCGGACGTCCGGGCGGAGATGGTGCGGCGGGGGGAGTCGAAGGAGGCGGGCGTCTTCCGGCGGCTGACGAACTTCGGACGGTATGTCATCGGCGACACGTACAGCGCGGCGAACGAGGGGCTCACCGGCCGGGTGGTGCGGGACATCGCCGCCGAGCGCGGGCTGGACGCCTTCGCCTGCCTGGTCGAGATCTGCGCGGCTGACGAACTGCGGACGGTCCTGTGGCCGATGCCCACGGACAACGACCCCGACTCCTGGGCGCTGCGGGCGGAGACCTGGCAGCACGAGGACGTCCTGCTCGGCGGCTCCGACGCCGGTGCGCACCTGGACCGCATGTGCGGGGCGCCGTACACCACGCGCTTCCTCGGCGACTGTCTGCGCGGCCGCAAGCTGGCCGGTCTGGAGCAGGCGGTGAAGATGCTCACGGACGATCCGGCGCGGCTCTTCGGTCTGCGGGAGCGGGGGCGCGTCCAGGAGGGCTTCCACGCGGATCTCGTCCTGTTCGACCCGGAGCGGATCGACGCGGGCAAGGCCACCCTGGTGCACGACCTGCCGGGTGACAGTCCGCGGCTGGACTCCAAGGCGATCGGGGTGCGGGCGGTCTGGGTCAACGGCGTGGCGGCCATCCGGGACGACGTCGTGACGGGCGCCGTGCCGGGACGGGTGCTGCGCTCGGGGCGGGACACCAGGACGGTGAGCACCAGGTGAGCGGCGAGGTGACCGAGGGCGAAGTCCCAGACGGACAGCGGCTGTTCGTGGGCGGGGTCTGGACCGAGCCGGACGGCGGTCACTACGAGGTCGTCGACCCGGCGACCGAGGGGACCGTCGGGTGGGCCCCGGAGGCCTCGCGGGATCAGGTGCGGGCGGCCTGCGCCGCTGCCCGCGAGGCCTTCGGCCCGTGGTCGCGCACCCCGCCCGAGGAGCGGGCGGCGGTGCTCGGCCGGGCCGCTGACATCATCCGCGGCCGGCTGGTGCCGTACGCCGAGCTCGCCCAGGCGGAGACGGGCGCCACGACCGGGACCGCGCGCGGGATGCAGGTCGGGGTGGGCGCGTCCCGCTTCCGGCGCTACGCGCGCGTGGAGCCCGCCGAGTGGCCGATCCCGCCGCAGATCAACGAGGCCGGCCCGATGGGGAAGGCGGGGGTGATGGGCGCGGTGGCCGTCCGGCAGCCGGTCGGGGTCGTCACCTGCGTCACCTCCTACAACAACCCCTGGGCGAACCCGGCCGGGAAGATCGCCCCGGCCCTCGCGATGGGCAACACGGTGGTGGTGAAGCCGGCCCCGCAGGACCCCCTGTCCGTCTACCGGATGGCGGAGGCGCTGGAGGCGGCGGGCGTGCCGCGCGGGGTGGTGAACGTCGTCTCCGGGCGCGCGGTCGAGATCGGCGAGACGGCGGTGTCGTCGCCGGACGTCGACATGGTGAGCTTCACCGGCTCGACGGCCGTCGGACAGCGCATCGCCGAGGTGTGCGGCCGGGACATGAGACGCCAGTTGATGGAGCTGGGCGGGAAGGGCGCGGCGGTCGTCCTGGACGACGCGGACGTCGGCTCGGCGGTGGCCGGCATCGGGACGACCTTCTCCTTCTACAGCGGCCAGATCTGCACGGCCCCCACGCGGGTGCTGGCACAGCGTGGGGTGTACGACCGGCTGGTGGAGCAACTGGCCGCGTATGCGGGGCGGTTGAAGGTGGGGGACCCGAGGGAGGCGGGCACGGTGGTCGGGCCGGTGATCTCGGCCGCGCACCGGGACCGGGTGGAGTCGTACGTCGAACTGGGCAGGAAGGAAGGCGCGGTGGTCGTCGCGGGCGGCGAACGCCCCTCCCTGGAACAGGGTTTCTACGTCGCCCCGACCCTCCTCGCCGACTGCACGAACGACATGCGGGCGGCCAGGGAGGAGATCTTCGGCCCGGTGGTGACGGTCATCCCGTTCGACGAGGAGGACGAGGGCGTCGCCCTGGCCAACGACAGCGACTACGGCCTCATCGACTACGTCTGGTCGGCCGACGTGGCCCGCGCCTTCCGCGTGGCACGGCGGCTGCGGGCCGGGGGCGTCGGGATCAACACCGTGGGCCGCAACATGGAGGCCCCGTTCGGCGGGTTCAAGAGAAGCGGCGTCGGCAGGGACGTCGGCTCGTACGCGCTGCACGCGTACAGCGAGGTGCAGGCGATCGTCTGGCCGGGATGACGTGCCCTTTGGAGCCACGGGGCTGTCCCGGGCGTGCAGACAGCGTGGTGCCGGAGGCCCAAAACCGGCCAGTAGCCTCCGAATCGTGCGGGCGGGCACGTAGCGTCCCGACGCGGGAGACACGGACAGCGCATCTGTCCATTCGACGTGTCTACCCCTGAAGGACATTCAGAAAACGTTCTGGAGACCACACTTGAAGCTCGCCAAGCGTCTCGCCCTCACCGCCACGGCCGTTGCCGTCGCGACCGCCGGTACCGTGCTGGCCACGACGGCCGTCGCCGCGCCCGCGCAGTCCTCCGTCGCCCCGGTCAAGGCTCCCGCCGCCCTCGCGGTGCCGGACGGCAACCGTCTCACCGGAGTCTTCGACGCCCACGGCGTCCAGACCTACACCTGCACCGACGGCGTCTGGAAGCTCCTGGAGCCCGCCGCCACCCTGTCGGTCAAGAGAGACCGCGCCCACCGCCCGGTCGCGCTGCACTCCCGCGGCCCGGTCTGGGTGTCCACGGTGGACGGCAGCGCCGTCAACGCCGCGGCCGTTGCCACGTCCCCCAAGACCGGCACCATCCCCGAGCTGCTCCTGAAGTCCACCGCCACGCGTGGCGCGGGGGTCTTCGCGGACGTCAGCTACATCCAGCGCCTCGACACGTCCGGCGGGGTGGCCCCGGCCGCGGCCTGCACGGGCGCCGAGCAGGTCAGCGTGCCGTACTCGGCCACGTACGCGTTCTACAAGCCGGCGAAGTGACCCGAGCCGAGCGGAGCCGAGCCGAGCGGTAGGCGGTAGGCGGTAGCAACGGCTGAGCCCCCTACGGATCCGAGGACAAGGATCCGTAGGGGGCTCTGTCGTGCCCGGTGTCGGTCGTGTTCGGTGCTATGCGTGATGCGGCTTCGGCTCGGCGCTGTCGTCCGTGTCGTCCGTGTCGTCCGGGGTCGTCTCGGGTTTCGTGTGGAGGATGTCGCGGGCCTGTTCCGCGGCGCGGGTGATGCTCTCCGAGACGAAGTCGAGGAAGCGGGCGATGTTCTCGAGGCGGACGGCGGCCGGGGTCCGGGCGCCGAGGACGCCGACGCCCTGCCGTGCGGTCTCGGCGACCTGGGCGGTGCCACGGGCGCTGGCCATCATCGAGTCGTACATGATGTCGTCGTCGACGACATAGCGCTCGCGGCGGCGCTCGTCGCGTTCCCGGCGGACCATGCCCTGGCTGTCGAGGAACGCGATCGCCTTGGAGACGGACGCCGGGCTGACCTGGAGGCGCTGGGCGAGTTCGGACGCGGTGAGGCTCCCCGAGTCCGTGAGCATGAGGCTGGCCAGCACCCGGGCCATCATCGTGGGCGTGCCCGACTGTATGAGGACGGTGGTGAGCACCTCCTCGTACGCGCGCACCGCCTCCGCGTCGCGCCCGTGGGGCTGCGGGGGCGCCTTCGGGTCGCGGGGCGCGGCCTGCCTGCGCCGGTGGGCGCGGTGTTCGGTGGCGCGATGGGCGAGTTCGGCGCGGTAGGCGGTGGGGCCGCCGTTGCGCATCACCTCGCGCGTGACCGTCGAGGTCGGACGATCGATGCCTCTGGCGATCTCCGCGTAGGCGTGGCCGTCGGCCAGCCCCAGCGCGATCTGTTGGCGTTCCTGCTGGGTGAGCCTGCCTCCCGGCATCGCGGTCTCCTTCGTGCTCCGTGGTGTCTCCCAATATAGCGTTCACTCCCATTTCATTGCAACGTTCGGAGTGAGGCTATTGCATTAGCCTCCAGTCCGTTGCAACGATTTCTCTGCTCTCACCTGCGTTGATGTCATTTTCGTGCAACGACGTCGTTGCCAAGTTCATGAACGCAACGTAGCTTTTCCCTCATCGGAAACAGCGACTCCAAGGAGAGCACGATGCAGAAGTTCGACACCCCCGCCCCGGTCTCCACCGTCCTCGACATCCCCGCGGGACGCATCCGGTTCATCGCCGCCGACCGCTCCGACACCACGGTCGAGGTCCTGCCCGCGAACGCCTCCAAGAGCCGCGACGTGAAGGCGGCGGAGCAGATCACGGTCGCCTACGCGGACGGCGTCCTGCGGATCGAGGCCCCGGCCGCGCAGAACCGGATCCTCGGTTCCTCCGGATCCGTCGAGGTGACCGTCCAACTGCCCGCCGGCTCCCGCGTCGACGCGAAGGCGGCCAGCGCCGAGTTCCGGGGCGTCGGACGGCTCGGCGACGTCGCCTTCGAGGGCGCGTACGGCCCGCAGGACGCGGTCAAGCTCGACGAGGCCGCAAGCGTCCGCCTCACCGCCCTCGCCGGGGACATCTCGGTCGGCCGCCTGAGCGGCCCGGCGGAGATCAGCACCCAGAAGGGCGACCTGCGCGTCGCCGAGGCCGCGACCGGCACGCTCACCCTGAGCACCCAGCACGGCGACATCTCGGTCGGCGCGGCCCGCGGCGTCTCCGCCTCGCTGGACGCCGGCACCGGCTTCGGCCGGATCCAGAACACCCTCAAGAACGCCGACGGCGCCGACGCCGGCCTGACCATCCACGCCACCACCGGCTACGGCGACATCACCGCCCGCAGCCTCTGACCGCCACCCGCAACCGCTGAAGCAGCCTCTGAAGCAGCCTCTGAAGGAGCACCCATCATGACCAGCTTGGCCATCGCGGCGAACGGGCTGCGCAAGTCCTACGGCGACAAGGTCGTGCTCGACGGCGTCGACCTGGCCGTGCCCGAGGGAACGGTCTTCTCCCTGCTCGGCCCGAACGGCGCCGGCAAGACCACCGCCGTGAAGATCCTCTCCACGCTCATCACGGCCGACGGCGGGCAGGCCCAGGTCGCGGGCCGCGACCTCGCCGCCGAACCGCAGGCGGTGCGTGCGGCGATCGGCGTCACCGGGCAGTTCTCCGCCGTCGACGGTCTGATCACCGGCGAGGAGAACATGCTGCTCATGGCGGACCTGCACCACCTGTCCCGCAGTGCGGGACGGCGGGCCGCCGCCGAACTGCTGGAGCGCTTCGACCTGGTGGAGGCCGCGAAGAAGCCGGCCGCCGGCTACTCCGGCGGCATGAAGCGCCGCCTCGACATCGCGATGACCCTGGTCGGCGGCCCGCGGATCATCTTCCTCGACGAGCCGACCACCGGCCTCGACCCGCGCAGCCGCCACAACATGTGGCAGATCATCCGCGAGCTGGTCTCCGACGGGGTGACGGTCTTCCTCACCACCCAGTACCTGGAGGAGGCCGACCAGCTCGCCGACCGGATCGCCGTGCTCAACGACGGCCGGATCGCCGCCGAGGGCACCGCCGAGGAGCTGAAGCGGATCGTCCCGGGCGGACACGTCCGGCTCCGCTTCACCGACCCGGCCGCCTACCGGTCCGCCGCCTCCGCGCTGGGCGAGGTCACCCGGGACGACGAGGCACTCGCGCTGCAGATCGCCGGCGACGGCAGCCAGCGCGAACTGCGCTCCCTCCTCGACCGGCTGGACGCGGCCGGCGTCGAGGCGGACGAACTCACCGTGCACACCCCCGACCTCGACGACGTCTTCTTCGCCCTGACCGGCAGCCCCGACGTCCCCAGCCAGTCCAGCCAGTCCAGCCAGTCCAGCCAGTCCAGCCAGTCCGGCCAGTCCGGCCAGTCCGGCCAGTCCGGCCAGTCCGGCCAGTCCGGCCAGTCCAAGGAGTCCGTCCGATGAGCTCTCTCTCCCTCGCCGTGCGCGACTCGTCCACGATGCTGCGCCGCAACCTGCTGCACGCCCGGCGCTATCCGTCCCTCACCCTGAACCTGCTGCTCACCCCGGTCATGCTGCTCCTGCTCTTCGTCTACATCTTCGGCGACGTGATGAGCGTGGGCATCGGCGGCACGGACCGCTCCGACTACATCGCCTACATCGTCCCGGGCATCCTGATGATGACGATCGGCGGCACCGTCGTCGGGACCGCGGTGTCCGTCTCCACGGACATGAACGAGGGCATCATCGCCCGCTTCCGCACGATGGCGATCCACCGCGGCTCCGTGCTCATCGGGCACGTCGTCGGCAGCGTGCTGCAGTGCGTCGCCAGCGTGATCCTCGTCGGCGCCGTCGGGGTGGCCATCGGCTTCCGGTCCACCGACGCCACGGCCCTGGAATGGCTGGCCGCGTTCGGACTGCTCGTGCTCTTCGCCCTGGCGCTCACCTGGATCGCGGTCGGCATGGGCCTGGCCAGCCCGAACGCCGAGGCCGCCGCCAACAGCGCCCAGCCGCTGATCCTGCTGCCGCTCATCTCCAGCGCCTTCATCCCGGCCGACACCATGCCGGGCTGGTTCCGGCCCATCGCCGAGTACCAGCCCTTCACCCCCGCCATCGAGACCCTGCGCGGACTGCTCCTCGGCACCGAGATCGGCCACAACGGGTGGCTCGCGGTCGCCTGGTGCCTGGGGCTCGCGGTGCTCGGCTACTTCTGGTCGGCCTCGACGTTCAACCGCGACCCGAAGTAACCGCCATGACAGCGCGGGCCACGCCCCGCAACCCGCTCCGAGACCTGCCCCGCAGCTCGCTTCGTAACCCGCTTCGCCCCAGGGCGGCGTACCCCGACACCACGTCGGTGCACGCCGCCTGTCGGCGTTCCGAGCCGCCGCACCATGGCCACCGTCACCGCGGCAACGTACGGTGACTGGTATGGAACGTATGGTGACGGTCGAAAGCGGCGAGATCTGGGCAGCGGAGACGGGGGCCGGGGGCCAGGGCCTGCCCGTGGTCCTGCTCCATCCCGCGGTCGGGGACTCACGTCTCTGGGACCCGGTCCTGCCCCACCTGACCGGCCTCCCCCGCCTCATCCGGTACGACGCGCGCGGCTACGGCAACTCGCCGAAGCCCGCGGCGGGTTACAGCCAGCGCGCGGACCTGCGAGCGGTCCTCGACCACTTCGGCGTGGAGCGTGCCGTGCTCGTCGGTTCCAGCATGGGCGGCCGTACGGCGATCGGGCTGGCGCTGGACGAGCCCGGCCGAGTCGCGGGACTCGGGCTGCTGGTGCCGGGCGTCTCGGGCTACCCCGACCTGGAGGTGCGGGAGGTGACCGAGCAGATCGAGATCCTGGCCAAGGCCGGCGACATGGACGGCCTCGTCGCCCTCGGGCTGCGCCTGTGGGGAGCGGCGGGCACGCCGCCCGACGCGGAGGCCACCGCCGCCCTGCGCGGGGCGATCCCCGCCTGGTTCACGACCTTCGGCCACGAGGCCGAGGAGCCCCCGCTCTACGACCGCCTCGGCGAGCTGGACCTGCCGTGCGCGTTGCTGCTGGGCGAACGGGACCAGCCCGAAGTGGTGCGCTGCAACGAGGAGATGGCCGCCCACATCCCCGGCTGCGAGCTGCTCCGCCAGCCGGACTGCGACCACTTCCCGACGCTGCGCGCACCGCGGGCGGTGGCGGAACTGGTGACGCGCCTGTACGAGCGGGCGGTCTGAGCCGGCCGGCCCCGGCCGACGTCAGTCGGTGAGGTCCACCCGCACGGTGAGCAGCCCCGTCCCCAGCGCCCGTACGGCCGTGCTGTTGGCCTTGGGCAGGGTGCGCAGACGGGCGACCGGGTCGTCTTCGGGCAGCAGGTGGGCGGTGCCGTGGTGCCACCGCCCGCCGATCCGCACCCGCACCCGTGGATCGGCCTGGATGTTGCGGACGTACTGCGACCGCTCCCCGAACTCCGAGACCAGCCAGAACGAGTCGCCCTCGCGCCGGCCGCCCAGCGGGGTACGGCGGGGCAGGCCGGAGACCCGGCCGGTGGTCTCCAGGAGCGTGTGGAACGGCAGGCGGCGCATGAGCGGGTTGGCGAGGTACCGCTGAACGGCGGTGGTCGCGCGGAAACGGAGGTCGGTGGGCGGGGCCATGATCCGTGGGGCTCCTTCGCAGGCGTGACGGCTGCTGCTGCCGCTGCTGTTGCTGCTGTTGCTTCAATAGTCCCCCGACCCCTTCTGTGTGACGAGAGCGGGTGGCTGCACATGCGCGTGGTGACCTGGAACCTGTGGTGGCGGTTCGGCCCCTGGCGAGAACGTCAGAAGGCGATCCTGTCGGTGTTGCGGGAGCTGCGCCCCGACGTGGTCGGCCTCCAGGAGGCGTGGGCGGCGGGCGACGAGAACCTCGCGGAGTGGCTGGCCGGGGAGCTGGGCCTGCACTGCACCTGGGCGCCGTCGCCGTCCCCGGAACGCTGGCGGCGCCGCATCGGGGACGACGGGGTCGACATCGGCAACGCGGTGCTGAGCCGCTGGCCGGTGGTGGAGCAGGACACGCTGCCGCTCCCCACACCCCCCGACCTGGCCGACGGCCGTATGGCCCTCTACACGCGCGTGGCCGCCCCCGCCTTCGACGTCCCCTTCTTCACCGCCCACCTCACCTCGGTCACACACGCGTCGGCGGTGCGCTGCGCCCAGGTGACCGCGCTGGCGGAGTTCGTCGCCCGGCACCGCACCGACACCCCCTTCCCGCCCGTCGTCACCGGCGACTTCAACGCCTGGCCGGACTCCGACGAGGTGCGCCTCTTCGGCGGGACGAGGACCGCGCCGGCCGTCCCCGGCCAGATCCTCTACGACGCCTGGGACTACGCCGACCCGACCGCCCCCGCGGCCACCTGGACCCCCGAGAACCCCTACGCGGCCCGCGTGTTGGAACCGCCGGCCCGCATCGACTACATCCACGTGGGCCTGCCCGGCCCGGCGGGCGAGGGACACGTACGCAAGGTGTGGCGGGCGGGCCACGGCCCCGTCGACGGGGTCTGGCCCTCGGACCACGCGGCGGTGGCAGCGGACCTGGCGGAGGGTCAGTCCGTCTCCGTATCGAACGCCTGAGCGACAGTGAGACTGTCCTCATAGACGTGATGCCGGACGACGAGACCGCTGCTCTGCTCGATCGTGAGGTGCAGCGCGAACCGGGCGCGGTAGGCCCGCCCGGTGGAACGGGCGGTCTGGCGGATCTCGCCGAGCACGACCGCGTCGTCCCCGTCGACGAGGATGCGCTCGATCTCGGTCGCCGCCTGCCCGGGCACGTGGTGCTCGGCGAGCTCGCGGTAGTGGGCGGCGGCGTCGGCACGGGTGGACCGATGCCGGATCCACGGCGTGGCGCTCCTGGGACGACCGTGCTCGCGCTCGGGCCAGTCCAGCTTCCAGTCGCCCCGCTCGGCGTACAACTCCGCGATGCGCTCGGGATCCCCCTCGCCGATCCGGCGCAGCAGTTCCTCGACGGCGGCGCGGGTGGTGGTGTTCATGGCGCCGATACCTCCCCCTCTGGAACCGCGTCCCGCTGACGCGGAGAGGCCGCCATACTGACCGGCGCCGACAGGCCCACGCGATTACCTCCCACGTAAAGTCGATGAACTCCCTTGAGGTGAGGGTGAGTTGGCTCAGTCGCGTGTGGCAGAGAATCCGTTGGCGCTCTGCGGAGAGGATCTTCACACTGGTGGCACACAACGGAGGGAACCCCATGAGCCAGCACCGCACTGCCCTGTTCATAGCCACCATCGCTCTGACCCCGGCGATCCTCGTCACGACCCCGGCATTCGCCACGGCCCCGACGACCACGACGGCAACGACCACGACGGTGACGACCGATACGCCGGTGGACGAGATGTCAGAGGACGACCTCCGCATCGCGGTCCTGCGCATCCTGGCGGACGAGGACAGCGGCAAGGCGGTCGTCCGCGAGGCCAACAAGGCTCTCGACGGCACCGTCGAGGACCTGCGCACGTTCCTGAAGACCGGTTACCGTCTGGCCCGGTTCGAGGACGACCGGGTCGCCGTCTTCCGCATCCTGGGAGACAAGAACTCCGGCAAGGCCGTCGTCCGGGAGGCCACGAAGGCCCTGGAGATCGGAACCCCGGAGGCCCTGCGCACCTTCCTGGAGACCGGCTACCGCCTGGCCCGGGCCGAGGACGACCGTGTCGCCATCGCCCGCATCCTGGCCGACCCGACCATCAGCGCCGCCCTCCGCGCGGCTGCCGAGCAGGCCATCGACGGCACGCCGGAGGAACTGCGGTACTTCCTCGAGGTCGGGCAGTACGAGGTGAACGGCTAGGTCCTTCAGGGCGCGTGCTAACCTCCCCGCCGGTCAAGATCGAAACGGGGAGTCGATGGCCATGTCGAGCAGGGGCGCGGGTGCCGCCACAACGGCGCTCCGCGCACTCGTGTCCGTGCTCGCGCTTTTGCTCGTGACGGGCTGCGCGTCGGGCTCCGGCGAGCAGCCCACGAGCCATCCCACGCAGGACACCACCATCACCGCCGAGGTGGGCGAACGCTTCACGCTTTCGGTCCCGGAGAACTCGTCGACCCGCGAGCACTGGTACCTGGTCGCCCCGAAGCCGGACGCCGCGGTGGTCCGCACCGCCGACCGGCGCTACGAGTCGCCCGACGACGGAAAGTCGGTCGGCGGCGACGGCACCCTGGTCTTCACCTTCGAGGCCACAGGCAGGGGCAGCACGCAGATAGTGCTCATGCACTGCACGTTCCCGACAGCGGGGACGAAAGCCTGCGGCGGCGATGGTGCCTCAGCGGCGGCTGAGCCGGCCCGGATCACGTACACGGTGAAGGTCGGCTGAACGCGTCGAGCAGGGCGGCGAAGGCGGTGGGGGTGGCGGAGAGGACGGAGTGGGCGGGGTCGGCGGATTCGGTGAGGTGGATGGCGGCGGGGGTGGGGGTGGCGGATATGTGGACGCACGATTCGCCTTGCCCGCAGTAGGACGACTTCTGCCAGGTGTGGGTGGGCATCGGCTCCCCTTACAGGTCGTGGATGAGGTCGCGGATGAAGTCGCGGGACTTCGATGGCTCCAGTGCCACGCGCCCCATGCGGTCCAGCAGGATGCGGTACATCTCCAACTGTGCCTCCGCGTCCAGGAGTACGGGGCCATGGGACTGGTCGAGTGAGACCGTGTCGAGCTGGGGCATGAGGCCGGACGCGTAGTGGATGTTCTGTCCGGATCCGGGATAGGCGCCGATGGCGAACGGGATCACCTGGACGGTGATGTGCTCGCGTTCGCTCTGCTCCAGGAGGTGCTCAAGCTGTCGCTTGGCGGCAGAGGGGCCGCCGACGGGCACGCGCAGAGCGGCTTCGTGAATGACGGCGCTGAACGGGATCGGGTCGTTCCGGTCCAGGAGCGCCTGGCGCTGGAGCCGGTGGCTCACGCGGAGTTCGATGTCCGATCGTGAGAACTCGGGTACGACCTGCCGGAAGATCTCGCGAGCGTGGTCGGTGGTCTGGAGCAGCCCTGGGATGTGCGCGGTGTTGGCGGACCGTAGCGCAGTGGCGTGATGCTCCAGTTCCGCGATGTTCAGAAGCGCCGGCGGCAGCACCTCCCGGAACGTCTCCCACCATCCGCGGGTCCTGTCGGCCGCCATGCCGGCCAGGGCCTCGATGAACGCGGGGTCCGAGCACGTGTACGCGCGCGCCAGTGCTTTCACCCGCTCGGGACTCACGCCGAACCGGCCTGACTCCACGTTGCTCAGCTGCCCCTGGCTGGTGCCGAGCGTGCGTGCGGCTTCGGTCGCCGTCATGCCCGCGCGCTCGCGCAACTTGCGCAACTCCACGGCGAGCCGAAGGCGGCGGGCCGTCAGCGGGGGCCTTGCAGACACGTGAATCCTCCTGGACGCGCGTTCTGTCGGTCACTCACACGAGGGAGATATAAGCAGAAGTATCTTGAAAGCTCGCAAATGACATTTGCCGAGCCCTACCTTTGTGTCCAGGCGCCCCGCCCGGAAGCGCACCGTGGGACGCCACGGCATCGACACCAGGCACCCGTCCAACTCCCCTCAGTGACCGGAGACTTCCGATGGCCACCGTATCGCCGTCCTGGAACTACACCTTGCACCTTCCCCGTGACCCACGCGCACCGGGCATCGCAAGGGGCGCCCTCAGACTGATCCTCGCCGCCCACGAGGTACCCGACCTCACCCCCACCGCGGAGCTCCTCGCGGCCGAGCTGCTGGCGAACTCGCACCTGCACACCGAGGGTGCGTACGCGCTCCGTCTGATGTCGACGCGGCCGGGCGGAGTCCGCGTGGCCGTCTGGGACACGGACCCGCGCGTCCCTCCCGGCTTCAGGGAAGACCCCCTCGGCACCGCACCCCCGGCGGACGCCGAAACCGGCCGAGGCCTGCACCTCGTACGGGCATGCGCGGACGACGTCGGAGTATCGGTACTCCGCTACCTGGGCGCATCGAAGGGCGGCAAACTGCTGTGGGCGGACTGCGGGGGCGGGACGAAGTGACGATCACGCGATGCCCGGCCCGGCAGAGCAGCGCCGTACTGGGAAGTGGAGCCATGACCGTCCACCAGGAGCAGACCATGAGCGCACAGCCCGAGCACGGCTGGGGAGCGATGCCCCTCCCGGAGATCCGAACCGTGGACGACCTGCGCAGCGCCCTCAGCCGCTACGGCTTCCCGGGAGACGGAGAGCGGTTCGAGGAGGAGCTGGCGGCGGCCATAGGAGCTTCTCTCACGAACGATTTCGAGGGTGCCGCGGCGGTGGTGCGGGCCTACCGACACCGCATCCTGATCAGGAACTCGCCCGAGATCATGGCAGCCCTGGAGGATGCGCGCGCCGGTGGAGGCAAGGCGTGAGCGAAGTCCCGCTGGAAGAGGCCGAGCCCGCGAGGAAGGCGTTCGGTGATCTGACGGAGGGGGAGCAGGACGTCGTCCGGGACGCGCTCGCGTAGATCGCCCGCGACCCGGCGGCCGGTCGCGAGATCCCAGGTTGGCGGCCCCCCTCGGTGGAGTACACGTACACGACACCCCTCGCCCGTGACTCGGCCGAGGCGATCACGGTCGTGTACACGCACATCCCCGGCATGGGAGTGACGGTCGTCTACTACTTCCGTGATCCCCAAGTGGTGGACTGACCGCCGCCACCGAGCTACCTGGGCGCATCCAAGGGCGGCCCGCTGCCCGGGCGGCGACGGAGCGACGGTGGACCGTTGCGCTCTCGGCCAGAACCACTCGTCCCCCGACGATGTCTGGTTAGGCGTGGCGACCTTACTCTTCCTCGTTCTGACTCTCGCGCCGTTTCTGACCCCGTTCGTCGTCGGGGGCGCTGCCCTCGTGCTTGCCGTGCGGGCCCGGCGGCGGGAGCCGGGGAGTGGGTGGCGGGTGCCGAGTGTGCGGTCCTGTGTGCTGGTGACGGTCATGGCCGGCGCCGCCGCTCTCGGCGCGTACGCGTGGGGCGTGATGTCCGGCTTCTACATCCTGGACCCGGATCAGATGTGCGCGGCTCGGGGCGCGGACGGCGACTACGTCGTGACGCGGGTGACGCTGCCGGTCAGCGTGCAGTGCGTGACGGAGGAGGGCGCGGGGACCGAGATCGTGCCGGGCTGGGTGAACCCGGTCGTCTTCGGCGGTCTGGCGGTCTGTGTGCTCGCCGTCGGGGCGGGAGTCTCCTCGGGGATCCGCCGGTACGCCGCCGCCGGTCGTTCCGACGGTCGTTCCGATCAGTCCGTGACCCCGGGATGATCAACGTATGGACCTTGCCGAGAAGTTGACGCAGGCCGCGTGGGAGGGCGACGCCGGCCTCGTCGCCCGGCTGCTCGGTGCGGGCGCCGACCTGAACGCCACGAACCGCGAGCACCGCACCGCGCTGGACCTCGCCGTGCACGCGGGGCACGCCGAAGTGGTGCGGGTGCTGCTCGCGGCCGGGGCCCCGCTGGACGGGCCGGCGGGGCCGTACCACGAGCTCAACCTGATGTGCCTGGCGGCGATGTGCGGGCGTACGGAGGTCGTCGAAGTCCTTCTCGACGCCGGGGTCCGGGTCGACGAACGCAACCGGAGTGGGCTCGTGCCGGTGGTCGTGGCCGCCGGCGGCGGGCATCAGGAGACCGTGGCGCTGCTCCTGGACCGGGGCGCGGACGTCGACGACCGGCGTATGCGGAACGGCACGACACCCCTGGGCGTCGCGGCCTGGGGCGGGCATGCGGAGGTCGTGCGGCTGCTGCTCGACCGCGGTGCGCAGCCCACGGCACGCGCACTCGCGTCGGCGCGCAGCGCGCTCGGGCACCGCCCGGAGGACCGGGAGCGGTACGAGGTCGTCATCGACCTGCTCACTCCAGGAACACCGGGTTCGTGACTCCTGTCGAACATCAGCAATGCCGACCAGTCGGTATGGACACTCGCCCCGTCTCCCGGTACAGATGACAACGTCACCCGCCGACCCACCCGTCCGAAGCCGCCGTACGCAGCGAAAGGCCCCCCATGCCCCCCATGCGCATCGCCGTCACGATCTTCCTCACCGACGAGACGATCACCCCCACCCGCCTCGCCCGTGAGCTGGAGCAGCGCGGGTTCGCCGGGCTCTATCTGCCCGAGCACACGCATATCCCCGTCGAGCGCACCACCCCCTACCCCGCCGGCGGCGACCTGCCCCGCGAGTACGGTCGCACCCTCGACCCCTTCGTCGGCCTCGGTCAGGCGGCGGCCGTGACGGAGACGCTGGGTCTCGGCACCGGCATCACGCTCGTCGCCCAGCACGACCCGATCGACCTCGCCAAGCAGATCGCGACCGTGGACCACCTCTCCGGCGGCCGGCTCACCCTCGGCCTCGGCTACGGCTGGAACGTGGAGGAAGCCGCCGACCACGGCGTCGAGTGGCGTACCCGCCGGGAGCTGGTCCGGGACCGGATGCGGCTGATGCAGGCCCTGTGGGCGGAGGAACCGACGGCGTACGAGGGCGAGTACGGGAGCGTCCGGGCCAGTGCCGCCTACCCCAAGCCCGTGCAGAAGCCGCGCGGCCCGGTCACCGGCCCCCGCACCCTCATCGGCGGCGCCGCGGGCCCGAAGCTGTTCTCGCACATCTGCGAGTACGCCGACGGCTGGCTGCCGATCGGCGGCCGCGGGCTGTCGGAGTCCCTCCCGGTCCTGCGGGCCGCCTGGGCGGACGCCGGGCGTGAGCCGGAAACGCTCCAGGTCGTGCCGTACGCCGTCCAGCCGTCCCCCGGCAAGCTCGCGCACTACGCCGAGCTGGGCATCGAGGAGACCGTCGTGCAGCTGCCGCCGGCCGGGGAGGCCGAGGTGCTGCGGGTACTCGACGACCTCGCCCGATTCCAGTGACACCGTGTAACGGCGTCCGGGAGGGACGAATCGGACGTCCCCATCGGCCCTGATCAGCCCGAACGTATGCTCAAAGGATGACGACCTCCGCGACCTCCGGAACCGGCCCCACCGAGCGCCCCGGCGCCACCGGTCCGACCGAGAACTCCATGCGTCGTGCCCTCAAACGCGCTCGGGACGGCGTCGCCCTCGACGTCGGCGAGGCGGCCGTCCTGCTGCAGGCGCGCGGCGAGGCGCTGCTGGATCTCGCCGCGTCGGCCGCCCGGGTGCGGGACGCCGGACTGGAGGCCGCCGGCCGTCCCGGGGTCATCACCTACTCGAAGAGCGTCTTCATCCCCCTCACGCGGCTGTGCCGGGACAAGTGCCACTACTGCACGTTCGTCACCGTCCCCGGCAAGCTGCGCCGCGCGGGCCACGGGATGTTCATGTCCCCCGACGAGGTGCTCGACATCGCCCGTCGCGGCGCGGCCCTCGGCTGCAAGGAAGCCCTCATCACCCTCGGCGACAAGCCGGAGGAGCGCTGGCCGGAGGCCAGGGAGTGGCTCGACGCGCACGGCTACGACGACACCATCGCCTACGTCCGCGCCATCTCCATCCGCATCCTCGAGGAGACGGGACTGCTCCCGCACCTCAACCCGGGAGTCATGACCTGGACGGACTTCCAGCGGCTGAAGCCGGTCGCGCCCAGCATGGGCATGATGCTGGAGACCACCGCCACCCGCCTGTGGTCGGAGCCCGGCGGTCCGCACCACGGCTCCCCGGACAAGGAGCCCGCCGTCCGGCTGCGCGTCCTGGAGGACGCCGGCCGCTCCTCCGTCCCCTTCACCTCCGGGATCCTGATCGGCATCGGCGAGACGTTCGAGGAGCGGGCCGACTCCCTCTTCGCGCTGCGCAAGATCTCCCGCGCCTACCACGGCATCCAGGAGCTGATCATCCAGAACTTCCGCGCCAAGCCGGACACCGCGATGCGCGGCATGCCGGACGCGGAACTCGACGAGCTCGTCGCCACGGTGGCCGTCGCCCGCCACATCATGGGCCCGTCCGCCAACATCCAGGCCCCGCCCAACCTGGTGGACAGCGAGTACGAGCGCCTGATCGGCGCCGGCATCGACGACTGGGGCGGGGTCTCACCGCTCACCATCGACCACGTCAACCCCGAGCGCCCCTGGCCGCAGATCGAGGAACTCACCGAACGCTCCCGGGCCGCCGGCTTCGAACTGCGGGAACGGCTCTGCGCCTACCCCGAGTTCGTCCGGCGCGGCGAGCCCTGGCTGGACCCGCGGCTGCTGCCGCACGTCCGCGCGCTGGCCGACCCCGAGACGGGCCTCGCGCTGCCGGACGCCGTCGTCGAGGGCCGTCCGTGGCAGGAGCCGGAGGAGGTCTTCGTCGCCTCCGGCCGCACCGAGCTGCACCGCACCATCGACACCGACGGACGCACCTCCGACCGCCGCGACGACTTCGACGAGGTGTACGGCGACTGGGGCGCCCTGCGCGAGGCCGCTGCCCCCGGCATGGCGCCCGAGCGCATCGACACCGACGTCCGCCAGGCCCTGGCGACCGCCGCCGACGACCCGACGAAGCTCACCGACGCCGAGGCCCTCGCCCTCCTGCACGCCGACGGCCCGGCCCTCGACGCCCTCACCCGCATCGCCGACGACGTCCGCCGCTCGGCGGTCGGCGACGACGTCACCTACATCGTCACGCGGAACATCAACTTCACCAACGTCTGCTACACGGGCTGCCGGTTCTGCGCCTTCGCCCAGCGCCGCACCGACGCCGACGCGTACACGCTCTCCCTCGACCAGGTCGCCGACCGCGCCCAACAGGCCTGGGAACTGGGCGCGGTCGAGGTCTGCATGCAGGGCGGCATCCACCCCGACCTGCCCGGCACGGCCTACTTCGACATCGCCCGCGCCGTGAAGGCCCGCGTCCCCGGGATGCATGTGCACGCCTTCTCGCCGATGGAGGTCGTCAACGGCGCGACCCGCACCGGCCTGTCCATCCGCGAGTGGCTGACGGCGGCGAAGGAGGCCGGGCTCGACTCCATCCCCGGCACCGCGGCCGAGATCCTCGACGACGAGGTCCGCTGGATCCTGACCAAGGGCAAGCTGCCGGCGGCGACCTGGATCGAGGTCGTCACGACGGCCCACGAGGTCGGGATCCGGTCGTCCTCGACGATGATGTACGGCCATGTCGACCAGCCGAGGCACTGGCTGGGCCACCTCCGCACCCTCGCCCGCATCCAGCAGCAGACCGGCGGCTTCACGGAGTTCGTCACGCTCCCCTTCATCCACACCAACGCGCCGGTGTACCTGGCGGGCATCTCCCGGCCCGGCCCGACGATGCGCGACAACCGTGCCGTCACGGCGATGGCCCGTCTCCTCCTCCACCCGTACATCCCCAACATCCAGACGAGCTGGGTGAAACTGGGCACGGAGGGCGCGGCGGAGATGCTCCGCTCGGGGGCGAACGACCTGGGCGGCACGCTGATGGAGGAGACGATCTCGCGGATGGCGGGCTCGTCGTACGGCTCCTACAAGTCCGTCAAGGACCTGATCGCCGTCGCGGAAGCGGCCGGCCGCCCGGCGAAGCCCCGGACCACGCTGTACGGCGAGGTGCCGGAGGAACGGCAGCGGGCGGCGAAGGCCTCGGACGGCCATCTGCCGGAACTGCTCCCGGTCCTCGACTGAGGAACCGTGGGACAGCCGCCTCACAGTACGATGATCGGACCCCTCCTGACCGAGGGGTCCCGTAGCTGAGGAGATGCGTGCCCGTGCCTGCCCGACGGCTTCCCTCCTGGGCCTGGGTCACCGGCCTGACGGCCGGCGCGATCGCCGTGGTCGTCGCCCTGACGGCACAGGCCGAGAAGGGCCCGCACCCCACGGCGTCCGCGGCCGACCGCCCGAAGGCCTCGGTGTCGGCCGACGCGAAGCCCTCGGCCTCGCCGAAGCCGTCGGCGACCCCCAAGGCGGCCCAGGTGCCCGACAGCTCGGGCACCGGCCGCCGGATCGTCTACTCCCTGGGACAGCACCGGCTCTGGCTGGTCGACGCGGACGACACGGCCCGCCGCACCTTCACGGTCTGGCCCGGCACGGTCGACCCGGTCGTCGGCAGCTACACGGTGTCGCTCCGCAAGGACGCCATCACGGGCTCGGACGGCGTGGCCATCGAGCACGTCGTCTACTTCTCCGCCGTGTCGGGCGTCAACATCGCGTTCTCCAACGCCGTCGACGGCTCCTCCCCGCCCCCGGCCGCCGCCGGCGCGCAGACCGGCGGCATCCGGATGGCCAAGGCGGACGGCACCGCACTGTGGGCCTTCGGCGAGACGGGAACGAAGGTCAGGGTCGTCGAGTAACGGGCGTTCGGCGGGCCGGGTCAGCCGTCCTGCCGCCGCTCGCCCGGCAACTGGTCGCCGATCGCGATGAACCCGGCGCCGAAGAGCAGCATGACCATCAGCGGCCCGCACGTGGACAGCGCCCGCCCCCGTATGTCGTCCCGGTGATGATCCGTGAGGTGGGGGTGGTCATGCCGGTGTCCTTACCCCACGAGGTCTCCTCCACCCCTCCACAGGACGGCCCGTGCACCGGGCGGTGACAGAGCGGTGTTCGATTACAGTGACGAGCGTCGTACGTACGGACGGTGCCCGGGAGGACTTGGTGGGTGCGACTGCCGGGCCCGTCTGGGGCCGTACCGAACAGCAGGACTTCCGCAGCCGGGTGCGCGGCACACTGCTGGGCGCAGCCGTCGGGGACGCGCTCGGGGCGCCCGTCGACGGGCTGGGCATCGAGGAGATCCGGCAGGCGCACGGCCCCGAGGGCGTCGTGGACCTGGCCCCCGCCTACGGGCGGCGCGGCGCGATCACGCACCTCACCCAGCTCACCCTCTTCACCGTGGACGGCCTGATCCGGGCCCAGGTCCGCCGTGACACCGGCGCCTGGCATCCGCCGACGGATCTGCACCGGGCGTATCTGAGATGGGCCGCGACCCAGCGCGACTGGGGCCCCGACCTGCGCCGCAAGGACGACGGCTGGCTGGCTCACGAGGAGTGGCTGTACGCGCGCCGCGATCCCACCCGGACCCTGCTCCTGGGTCTGGGCGACGATCGCATGGGCACCCTGGACGCGCCCAAGAGCCCCGGCGCGGCCGGGCCCGAGGTCGTTCCGCGCTCGGTGCCGTTCGGGCTGCTCGTCGGCTGGGAGCCGCAGCTCGTCGCGCAGTTGGCGGTGGAGTGCGCGGCGCAGACCCACGGCCACCCGACGGCGTACTTCTCGGCGGGCGCGTACGCGGTCACCGTGCATGCACTGGCCCGCGGCGAGAGCCTGGACGGCGGGGTGCAACGGGCACTCGCCCATCTGGCGGCCCGCCCGGGCCACGAGCCGGTGTCGGAGGCCCTCCAGCGGGCACTGGGCGCGGTACGCCAGGGTCTGCCGGGCCCGGCGCGGGTGGAGGAGTTGGCGGGACCGGGCACCGCGGAGGCGGTCCTCGCCGCCGCCGTCTACTGCGCCCTGGTGGCGGAGGACGTCCGCCACGGCCTGCGCCTCGCCGTGAACCACGGCGCCCCCTCGGCCCCGACGGCGGCCCTGGCCGGCGGCCTCCTCGGCGTCCTGCACGGCGAAACGGCCCTCCCGCCGGCCTGGCTGGCCGAACTGGAGGGCCGTCCCACGATCCTGGAGCTGGCCGACGACTTCGCCATGGAGATGACCCAGGGCCCGGCCCTCCACAACCCGGCGTCCGCCTCCCCCGGCTGGCTGGCCAGGTATCCCCGGGGGAGCTAGGGCCGCGCTAGTCCTTGACGGGTACGGCGTCCCGCGGTCCCGGGACCGTCGCCGCCGCGCCCGACGAGTCGTCGTCCGTGTTGATCGTCTCGATGATCGCGAGGCGTTCCGGGGTGTCCTCCGGCTTGAGGAAGCCGACGAGGATGTAGAGGACCAGGGACACGGCCAGCGGGATCGAGACCTGGTACTGGAGCGGGACTCCGCCGTCGACGTTCCAGTTGATCGGGTAGTTGACCAGCCAGAAGGCGAACAGGCCCATCGACCAGCTGATCAGCGCTGCCGTCGGCCCCGAGCGGCGGAACGGGCGCAGCAGGCCGAGCATCATCGGGATGGCCATCGGGCCCATCAGACCGGCGACCCACTTGATGACGACGGTGATGATGTCCTTGAAGGCGGGGGAGTTGACCTGCGTGGCCGCCGCCATGGACAGGCCGAGGAAGACGACGGTCGTGATCCGGGCCGCGATCAGCCCCGAACGCGCGTCCCACGCCCGCGCCCTGGCCGAGATCACGGGTGCGCAGTCCCGGGTGAAGACGGCCGCGATGGCGTTGGCGTCGGAGGAGCACATGGCCATGGTGTGCGAGAAGAACCCGACGATGACCAGGCCCAACAGCCCGTGCGGCAGCAGCTGTTCGGTCATCAGACCGTACGAGTCGGAGCCGTCCGGCTTCTTCGCGGTGACCAGCAGCGGTGACATCCACATGGGGAAGAAGAGGACGACCGGCCAGATCAGCCACAGGGCCGCGGACAGCCGGGCCGACCGCTCGGCCTCCTTCGGGGTGGCCGTGGCCATGTACCGCTGGGCCTGGTTGAGCATGCCGCCGTTGTACTCGAAGAGCTTGATGAAGAGGAACGCGAGCAGGAAGACCGTGCCGTACGGGCCGACCAGCGGCTTGCCGTGGCCCTGCAGCGCCGGTTCGTCCCAGGCGCCGAAGAACCCGATGCCCTTGTCGTTCAGCTTCAGGACGACGGCGATGAACATCGCGACACCGGCCAGCAACTGGATGACGAACTGGCCGAGTTCGGTCAGCGCGTCCGCCCACAGGCCGCCGATCGTGCAGTAGACGGCCGTGATCGCGCCGGTGATGAGGATGCCCTGGTTCAGGGAGATGCCGGTGAAGACGGACAACAGGGTGGCGATCGCCGCCCACTTGGCGCCGACGTCCACGATTTTCAGCAGCATTCCCGACCAGGCGAGCGCCTGCTGGGTCTTGAGGTCGTAGCGGTTCTTCAGGTACTCCAGCGGGGAAGCCACATGGAGTCGGGACCGCAGTCGGTTGATGCGTGGCGCGAACAGCTTCGAGCCGATGGCGATGCCGAGGGCGATGGGGAAGGACCACGTGACGAACGAGGTGACGCCGTAGGTGTAGGCGATGCCCGCGTAGCCGGTGAACATCACCGCGCTGTAGCCCGACATGTGGTGCGAGATGCCGGACAGCCACCAGGGCATCTTGCCGCCGGCGGTGAAGAAGTCGCTGACGTTGTCGACGCGTTTGTGCGACCAGACGCCGATGGCGACCATGACGCCGAAATAGCCGATGAGCACGGCCCAGTCGAGACCGTTCATGTGCGCCCTCCCAGGGTTCAGCCCGGCGCTCATCGTGGGCGCTACCGCGTGGACACGACAAGTAACCGTCGGGTCAAAGGGAGGTAAAGGAATTCGATATGGTGGTTCGTGTTCAGGTATGTGAACTCATCGCATCAGCTCCCCCGCGTTGACCAGCAACGACTGTCCGGTGATCGCCCGCGCCCGGTCCGACGCCAGGAACACCGCCGCGTCCGCCACATCCCCGTCCGTGGCGAGCTCGGGCAGCGCCATCCGCCCGGTGAGCCGCCCCAGCACCTCCTCCTCCGGCACGCCCTCCGTGTGCGCGGTGAACTGGACGAACGCCTGCACCGGAGGCCCCCACATCCACCCCGGCAGCACCGTGTTGACCCGGATCCGGTCCGGCCCCAGCTCCCGCGCCAGCGAGTACATCGCGCTGGTCAGCGCCCCCTTCGACGCCGCGTACGCTGCCTGCCGCACCTGCGAGGGCGCGGCCACCGCCGACTGCGTCCCGATGAACACGACCGACCCGCCCCCGCGAGCCCGCAGCCCCGCCAGACAGGCCCGGGTCATCCGCAGACTCCCCAGCAGGTTCACATCGATCACCGACTGCCAGGTCGTGAAGTCGGCGTCCGCGAGCCCGCCGAAGTAGGAGTCCCAGGCGGCGACCTGCACCACCGCGTCGATCCCCCCGAACCGCTCCAGCGCCAGCGCGGCCAGCGCCTCGCACTGTCCCTCGTCGGTGATGTCGGTGACCCGGTACGCCGTACTCGCCCCCGCCGGGTCGATCTCGGCCGCGCTCTTGGCGAGATGCGCCTCGGTGCGCGCCCCCAGCACGGCGTTCCCGCCGTCCCGCACGACCGCGGCAGCGATTCTGTGACCGAGCCCGGCCCCGACCCCCGACACGACGACCGTCTTGCCCGCGAGCAGTGACATCGATGACCTCCCGGCTCTGGCGTCTTATCTGACGGGGCGTCAGAGTAGGGGCCGGTGCAGAAGGACGGAAGAGGACGGAAGGGGACGACCCATGAGTGACGAGACCCGCAGCGAGACATACGCCGAACTGGCCGCCGTAGGCCCCTACGGGGTCAGCCCCGGACACGCCCTGATCACCATGGTCGAACCGCATCCCGGCCACGAGTACGCCTACAACCGCTGGTACGAGGACGACCACTACTACGCCGGCGCGATGGCCATGCCCTGGATGTTCGCGGGCCGGCGGTGGGTGGCGACCCGCGATCTCCAGCTGCTGCGGCAGCCGGAGAAGTCGGCGATCGCCCAGCCCGTCACCGCGGGCTGCTACCTCTCCACCTACTGGATCACCGACGGCCGCTACGACGACCACATGCGGTGGACGGTCGGCATCAACAAGCGCCTCAACCGGGACGCGCGGGTCTACCAGGACCGCACCCACGTCTTCACGGCCTTCCAGGACCACGAGGCGACCGTCTACCGGGACGGCGCGGCGGGACCGCGGGACTTCCACGCCCTGGACCACCCGTACGCCGGCCTGGTCGTCGAGGTGATCGACGCCGAGAGCCCCGAGCGGCGCGCCGAACTCCTGGAGTGGCTGCGCGCCCGCCACCTCCCCAAGCGGGTGGCCGGCTCCCCGACGGCCATGGTCACCGTCTTCCGCCCCACCCCCCTCCCCGGCGACCGCATGACCTACGTCAAGCAGGTCGAGGGCGTCGACACCCGCCTGACCCTCCTGTGGTTCCTGGAGTCCGACCCGAGGGACTGCTGGGACCAGCACTTCGGGGACCTGTCGGAGGCGGTGGGCGAATCCGGACTGGGCCGGGTGGAACTGCTCGCACCGTTCATCCCGACGGTCCCGGGCACGGACCGGTACGTGGCCGAACTTCGTTGACCGCTTCCCTCGACCGCTTCCTTCGACCGACTGCGTCGACTACGGCGTCGACTCCTTCAGCTCATCGGGACACGGCGTGCCGCGGGGCAGCTGGTAGGGCGCGGCGAGCCGGTACGTCCCCGCCTTCGGGGCGAGCAACATCGTCCACCTGTCGCCCTCCGCGTCCTCCTCCGTCTCGAACAGGCAGCCGTTGACGTTGTCGTACGTCTTCGGCTCTCCCTCCGCCCGGTCCTTGGACGCGTCCGTCTCCTGCGGCGGCTTCAGGCTCTTGCCCTCCGCGTCGACGACGCTCAGCCACGGCGAGTACGGGATCCGGATCAGGATCCGCCCCGCCTTCCGCACGGTGATCGTCATCTCGCCCTGCTCGGCCCGCTGCACGACCGCGTTCGGCTCCGCGAGCGGGGCCGGGTCGGTGACCTTGAACAACTGCCAGTTGGCGTCGCCCCAGATCTGCTCCAGATACGGCAGCCCCCGCTGCACCAGCTCCCGCTCCCGTTCGCCGCCGTCCCCGTCCAGCGCCTCCTTCGGGACGACGACGAAGTGCACGGCCCACCGCTGGAGCCAGTCGTGGTAGTTCGCGGAGTTGAGGGTGTCGTCGTAGAAGAGCGGGTTGCGCTCCATGTCGGCCTGGCGGTTCCAGCCGCGGGCGAGGTTGACGTACGGCGCGAGCGCGGACGCCTCCCGGTGCGAGCGGGCCGGCACGACCTCCACCCGCCCCTTCTCCGCGCCGACCTCCTGCAACTCGTTGACCAGCGGCGCCAGCTCACGCGCCCAGGAGGCCGCCGGGGTCGTCCGCACGACGTCGTCGACCGACTTGAAGCCGATCCAGCCCACGAACCCGACGAACGCCACGACGATCACGTACCACTTGCGGCTGCGCGGCACGGCGAACGGCAGCGCGGCCATCAGCACCACGCCCGTGTACAGCATCGCCAGCCGTGTGATGTTGGAGCCGATCTGCGAGCTGATCAGCCACACCAGCAGCACCCCGAGCCCGTACACGGCCGCGGTGATCCGCACGCTCTTCCAGTCGCGCGGGGCGACGTAGTAGACGACCGCCGCCGACATCAGCGGCAGCGACGCCGAGCCGAAGGCCATCGGCTGGGTGCCGGAGAACGGGAACAGCCAGGCGGAGACGGCGACGACGGCCGTCGGGGCCAGCCCCAGCGCCCATGCGCCCGGCCGCCGCTTCTGCAGGAACAGCGCGACGGCGACTATGCCCACGAAGAGCCCGGCCACCGGCGAGCCCATCGTGGCGAGCGCGGCGAGCGGCGCCGCGCAGGCGGCCTTCCAGTACCGGTGATAGCGCCAGCTGTGCGGCCAGCAGAAGACGACGGCGACCGCGCCCAGCGCGAACAGGTTGCCGAGCCCGTACGTGACCCGCCCGGACGCGGCGTTGCACAGCAGTGCGAAGACCCCGGCCAGCGCCGGCCACACGGGTTTCTTCACCGGTCGGCAGCGCAGCAGGACGAGGGTGAGGAGCCCCGCCGAGAGCGTCCCGGCGATCATCATCGTCGTCCGGACGCCGAGCACGGACATCAGATACGGCGACACCATGCTGTACGACACCGGGTGCATGCCGCCGTACCAGGCGAGGTTGTACGCGGAGTCGGGGTGCCGGCCGACGAACTCGGCCCATGCGTCCTGCGCGGCGAGGTCGCCGCCGCTGTTCGCGAAAGTGAAGAACCAGACGAGGTGCAGAACTCCGGACAGCGCCGTCATGGACAGTACGAGGTGCCGGCCGAGCCGGCCGCCGAGCCGGTCGAGAGCGGAGCGCAGCCGGGACGGCTCGGGCGGAGCCTGCGTGGGCTCCGGGACGTGGCCCTGCTCGACGTCTACCACCGGGTCACGGCTGTCGCGGTCGTGCTCGCCGGACTGGGGTGCGGGCACCCTCGCCCGCGGGCCGACGTCCGGGCCCGGACCGGTGTCGTCGGCGCGTGTCGGCTCCGCAGTGGCCACCTGAAGGCACTCCCCGTGTCCCGTCTTCTGCTCTCGGTCGCGTCCCGTTCGCGTCCGCTTCACGGCTGCGCCCTTGCGACCGGCGACCTGTCCCGTTTCGCGACGCTAGCACGCACCCCGCCGGGCGGCTGCCCGACGGGGTGAAGGAGGCTGCGTGCGAGGGACGAGGGTCAGCCGATGCGGGTCAGCTTGTCCGTGAAGCCCGGCTCGACCAGGTCCGTCTGCAGCGTGACCGGCACCTTGACCGCGCTGCTGGAGCCGTCCCCGACGGTGAGCGTGCCCACCTGGGCGCCGGCCTTCGCGGTGTGCGGGACCTCGCCGGCGGCGAAGGACAGCTTCACCGTCAGCCCGGCCCAGCCGACCGCCGGGACGTCCTTGGTGACGACGACCGGCGTGTGGTGGCCCATCTTGTCGTCCACGTACCCGACGACGTCGCCCTTCTTCACGATCTTCGCCGAGGTGAGCGCGTCCTGGGCGGCGAGCAGCGCGGTCTTGCTGACCGCGTTGACCGTCGCGAGGATCTTCTGCTTGTGCTGGCCCAGGACCGCGCCGACGATGGTCACCGTCCGTCCGTCGACCTCCTTGCGGGAGGCGAAGAGCAGGTTGCCGCCGGCCGCGGTGGTGCTGCCGGTCTTGATGCCGATCGCGCCGATCAGATACGGCAGCTCGTTGTAGTTGTTCCAGTACTTGCCGGAGGGGTCGGTCCAGCTGGCCGCGCCGGAGATCGCGACCAGGGCCGGGACCTGCACGAACGCACGGCCCAGCTTCACCTGGTCCTCGGCCGTGGAGACGGTGGTCTCCTTCAGGCCCGAGGGGTCGGTGTACGTCGTGTTCGTCATCCCCAGTTCCTTGGCGGTGGCGTTCATCTTCTTCACGAACGCCGCCTCCGAGCCCGCGTCCCAGCGTGCGAGCAGCCGCGCGATGTTGTTGGCGGAGGGGATCAGGACGGCCGACAGGGCCTGCTTCTCGGTGAGCTTGTCGCCGGCCTTGACGGTGTTGAGCGTCGACTCGTCGCCGGTGACGTCGTAGCCGCCCTCCTTCTCCGCCGTCGCGTCGACCTCGATCTCCGGGCCCTCTTCCCCGGCCTTCATCGGGTGGTCCTTGAGGATGATGTACGCGGTCATCGTCTTGGCGACCGAGCCGATGGCCACGGGCGTCTGCTTGCCGAAGCTGCCCATGGTGCCGACGCCGTCGATGTCCATCCAGCCCTGGCCCTCGTTCGGCCAGGGCAGTTGCGTCTTGCCGCCGTCGAAGGTGTACGCGTCCTTCGCGGTGAGCGTCAGCGCGGGCGCCGGCAGCGGTCGGACGGCCTGCGCGATCGCAAACACGACCAGCAGCAGGATGACCAGTGGCGTCCAGATCTTGATCCGCCGGCCGAGCGTGCGCATCGGGGTCGGCGGGGGCGGCGGGGTGTTCGTCAGCTCGGCCAGCAGGTCCAGCGGCGGCTTCGGCGGCAGCGGCTGCTGCGTGGTCCGCTCGGGGCCGACCTGCGGGACGAGCGCGGTGACGTCCTGCTTGGGTCGTCGGGGCTCGTCGAGCGGCTTGAGCGCGACGAACCGGCTGGTCCGCTCGGCGGGGGGCGCCTCGGCCTCGGCCTTGGCCTCGGGCGCAGCTTCGGCCTTGGCCTTGGTCTCGGCTTCGGTCTCGTCCTTGCCCGGCTTGGGCTTGGGCCTGGCGGCGTCGCCCAGCTTCAGCATGGTGGTCGGCTGGTCGACGGCGGGCTTGGGCCGGGGGGCCTTGAAGACGGCGGTGGGCTGGTCGACGGGGGAGTCGTCCGCGGCCTCGGCCTCGTCGGCCTTGTCGTCCTTATCCGTCTTGCCGGTCTTGTCGGTCCCGTCGGCGTCGGAGGCCCACTTCGGCGCGGGCTTGGAGACCGGCTTGGCCTCGGCCTCGGGCGCTGCGTCCTCGGGCTCGTCGGACTCGTCGGCCTCCTCGGCAAGGCTCTCGGAACGTTCCTCCACGTCGGCATCGGCGACGGCATCGGCGACGACATCGGTGTCGGCATCGCCGTCCGTCTCGCCGTCCGTGTCCTCGTCCGCCGAGACCACCCACTGGGCCACAGCCGCCCGCAGGCGCTCGTCACCGCCCCCGGAGTCGCCCGTGGGGCCCTCGGAGGCGCTCACGGCCTCCTCGACGCCCTCAGGGCCGTCCTGGGCGGTCTCCTCGGCCTCGGTCTCCGCAGCGGCCTCTGTGGGCTCCTCGGCGTCCTCGGGCTCCTCGTCGGCCTCGCCCTCGCCCTCGGCCTCGTCCGCGGCTTCCGCCTCGGTCTCGTCCGCGGCTTCCGCCTCGGTCTCGGCGGCGCTCTCGACGCTCTCGGCGGTCTCGCCGTCCTCGTCCTCGGTCTCGGACTCCGCGGCGGCCTCCGTGGGCTCCTCCGGGTCCTCGGTCTTCAGGTCCCGTACCGAGAACACTCGCGTCGCCGTGTCCACGCCGCCGCGCGACGCGGACGGCTCGGCCTCCCGCGCCACCGCGACCCGCGGGTCGCGGACCTCGCGGACGGCGCCGTCACGAGACTCGCGTGCTTCGGGAACCGTGCCCGCGCTCCCCGACGTCGGTTCTGCCGACGACTCGCGCTGCTTCGACCTGTCGGGGGACTCGCCCGCCACCGATGCCTCCTCCTTGTGCCGCACGCCCACCGCGCGCGCCTGCCGAACCGTGAACCCGCCCCGCCCCGGACCGTCTTGCAGGTGTCCGAACCATGTACCAGTGTCCTGTGTAGTGAGCTTGGCTCCTGCGGTAGACGAGAACGACATACCTACTGGTTCCACTACAAACAGGTCACGCACCCTCGACAGACCAATGTGAGAGGGGTCACCCTGTCATTCATCCACGCGGGGAGGCATGGATGGGCAGGAGCCGCAGAACACTTCCGGAAGAGCTTTTGCTGCTGGCGTTGGACCCGACCACGGGTACCACCGCACAGCCGCAGTCGCTCGACCTCGGTCTGGCCGGAGCGCAGCTAGTGGAGCTCGCGCTGGCCGGACGGATAGCCCCTGACGGGGATCGTATCGCCGTGGTGGCACCACGGCCGACTGGAGATCCGACACTGGACTGTGCGTTGGAGTTGCTGCGAAGGCGTGGCGCTCCGGTACGTGCCGTCCACTGGATCGGCGGGCCGCGCCTTGGGCTGCGCCAGACCTACCTCTCGCATCTGGAGCGGTGCGGCATGGTGCATGCCGTGGCGGGCCAGATGTGCGGAGTCTTGCCGACGACTCGCTATCAGGCGACGGACAACGAGATCAGCCGGGAGATCAGGGCCCGGCTGGACTCCGCGATCCGCACCGGCGTACCGCCGGACCCGCGGACCGCCGCGCTCGCCGCACTGGCGCACGCGGTCGGCCTCGGCAAACACCTGTATCCGGGGAACGAGGGACGTTCGTCCCGCTCCCGGCTGCGGGACCTGATCAGGCACGACCCGATGGGCGGCCTCGTGGCGCACGCCGTGATGGACGTCCAGAACGGTGCGGCGGCACAGCCGCGCCGCAACCAGGCAGCACCCCCCGGCCGTCAGGCCGGACCGGGCGCCGCCAGGCCCGCTCCGGAGCCAGCCCGTGGCGTTCCGGCGCAGCCGCGCCGCGGTCCCATGGCGCGTGTCGTGGCCCACTGAGCCGCAGTTCCACGACACCGCGCACAAGGGACCGCAGACAAAGCAACAACGTAAGGCGTAATAAGGCGACAACGCAGTAGCGCAACAACGCAAGCCCGTTCGGGAGCCGCCGCGGCCCGCGCGGGGTGATGGGACGTCACTGACCCATCGCCCCGCGCGGACGCATGTCGGGAGTCCGGACAGACCCTGGGGCTCTGGGGCCCTGGCCGGAAGCCTGTCGGGGGACTGACCCGAACTGGCGTGTACCGGCCGCATATCCACCGTTTTCCAGCGGTAGAAAGCACCTTGGTGGCAGTCTGCTCAACAGCAGATACGCAAAGTGTTAGTTACAGGCACGCAGCCGGAGGTGCACGTCCCGTGGCGTCCAATGTCAATCCCACTGTCAGGCGACGCCGGCTGGGCCAGGAGCTGCGTCGGCTCCGTGAGCTCAAGGGCATGACGGCCGAAGAGGTCGCCGAGCGCC
Organism: Streptomyces sp. NPDC006872; assembly: GCF_040635845.1. NCBI lineage: Bacteria > Bacillati > Actinomycetota > Actinomycetes > Kitasatosporales > Streptomycetaceae > Streptomyces > Streptomyces sp. NPDC006872. Next base: position 305,927 of record NZ_JBEYIL010000005.1, on the reverse strand, counting down.
TGCTGGTGTCGCAGTCGAAGATCAGCCGGCTGGAGAACGGCCGGCGCAGCATCAGTCAGCGTGACGTCCGCGACCTGTGCGGGGTGTACGAGGTCGAGGACCAGCGGATGGTCGACTCGCTGATGGAGATGGCCAAGGACTCCCGCCAGCAGGGCTGGTGGCATGCCTTCGGCGATGTCCCGTACAGCGTCTACATCGGCCTGGAGACGGACGCGGCGAGCCTGCGCGTGTACGACCCGCAGGTCGTGCCCGGGCTGCTGCAGACCCGTCAGTACGCGGAGGCGCTGATCTCGGGCGCGCTGCCGGAGACCGCGCACACGGAGATCGAGAAGCGTGTGCAGGTGCGCATGCGTCGGCAGGAACGTGTCTCCTCCGGTGAGAACCCGCTCAGGTTGTGGAGCGTCATGGACGAATCCGCGCTCCGGAGAGTCGTCGGCAGCCGTGAGCTGATGCGGGAGCAGCTGGAACACCTCGTCGAGCAGTCCCAGTTGCCGCATGTCACCGTGCAGGTGATCCCGTTCGACATGGGCGCGCATCCGGGTCTGAACGGCCAGTACGCGATCCTGGAGTTCCCGGACACGGCCGACTCCAGCGTCGTCTACATCGAGGGCGTCACCAGCGACCTCTACCTGGAGAAACCGAACGATGTGCAGAAGTACAGCGTGATGTACGAGCATCTGCGCGCGCAGGCTCTGAACGTGGACCAGTCGCGTCAGTTCATCGCCGACATCGCCAAGAAGTACGTGCCGTGAGCGAGAAGTGCCGCATGATAAACCCTCACCCCGTCAGGATGGAAGTTTCCATTGGAATATGTCATCCGGTCGAGTGAATAGTCGCTTCGTCAGTCGATGTTGGCGAGTAGCGTCGATCACGCCATCGAGCAACAAGGTTGGCGCGAACCGCAACTCAACAACTGCACTCCGGAGCAAAAATGGCAATTCGTCAGGGCAGCGCGCACACGTGGACCAAGTCCTCGTACTCCACGGGCAACGGTGCGTGCGTCGAGGTCAAGTCGCCGGTACAGGCGCTGGTCGTCCGGGACTCCAAGGTTCTGGACGGTCCGACGCTCGTGTTCCCCGCCGACGCGTGGAGCGACTTCGTGGCATCGGTCAAGTCATAGGGGCCGGTTACCGCGACAACTGCATAAGAACCAACCACGGGCCCTCTCGTCCAGATCGCCGTCCTAGCCGAGAGGGCCCGGTGCTTTCACCGGCTACGCATGCTGCACAGGAGTGACCGGGGTCACTGGGGTGATCGGGTGACCGGGAACGCCACGTCGCAGACCGGGTCCTCGGCTCCGGCGGCGTCCCAGTCGGCGAAGTAGATCTCCCGGCAGGGCCCGTCGTACTCCCAGCCCTCCCGCTTCATCCATGCCTCCACCGCCTCGAAGGCGGCGATGATCTGCGGATGCGCGACCTGCGCCTTGGCGATCCGGGTGTACGCCAGCCGCCGGGCCGGCTCCACCCGCACCCGGATCTGCCGTCCCCGCTCCCGCTCCTGGCCGGACGCCCAGGCCCGCGCCGCCGCCTCGTCGGCGACCGGCACACAGGACTCCGCGGGGCCGTCGCTCTCCATGGACACCTCGGAGTGGTAGACGACGAACGGTGCGCCGACGCTTCCTCCGCACTCCCCGGCCGCAGCCTCCAGCCGGCCCAGCGAGGCGGGGATCCAGGTGGGCAGCTCGTCCGCGAGCGTGTGGCGTGACTCGGTGATGATCACCTGCTCGGGCATGTCGACCAACCGGACCTCGAACTTCTCGTACATCTCGGAGCTCCTCCCCGACAGACGTGCACGGAGGTAGGCGGCGAGGGTGCGCTGCGCGGCGAACCGGGTCTCGACCTCGCCCCAGTAGGCGGCGAGCAACTCCCCGGCATCGGACGGGCCGGCATCGGACGGGCCGGATCCGTCAGATCCGTGAGCCCTGTCAGTGGTCTCCACCACGTCCGCGATCCGCGCGAGCGGCATGTCGAGCCGGCGCAGCATGGCCACCAGCCGGGCGCGGTCGACCTGGTCGGCCCGGTAGTAGCGGTAGCCGCTGGTCTCGTCGATGTACGCCGGGGCGAGCAGCCCGAGCCGGTCGTAGAGCCGCAGCGCCTTGGCGGACAGCCGGGCCCGCGCGGCGAACGCACCGATGGTGAGCAGAGCGCCGCGGTCCGTCACATCCCCTGCGCTGCCTGCGCTACCTGCGCTGCCTGCGTCCATCTCGCCATCCTCCGTCACCGGGCGGTCTGATGCGCCCGGTGACGAGGAGACTGCGCCTTGCCCCAGGGGCAAGGTCAACCGGCGAGCTGCGCCTCGATCGCGGCGACGAGCTCGGCGGCCTCGGGCTCGGTCTGCGGGGAGAAGCGGGCGACGACGGAGCCGTCCCGGCCGATCAGGAACTTCTCGAAGTTCCAGCGGATGTCGCCCTCGTGGCCCTCGCCGTCCGCGAACCCGACGAGCCGCTCGTACAGCGGGTGCCGGTCCTCGCCGTTGACCTCGATCTTCTCGGTCAGCGGGAAGGACACGCCGTAGGTGGCCGAGCAGAACTCGGCGATCTCCTCGGCGCTGCCGGGCTCCTGCCCGAGGAACTGGTTGCAGGGCACGCCGAGCACGGTGAAGCCCTGGGTGGCGTACTGCTCCTGGAGCTTCTCCAGGCCGGTGTACTGCGGGGTCAGGCCGCACTTGGAGGCCACGTTCACCACCAGCACGGCCTTGCCCGCGTACTGCGAGAGCTCCGCGGAGCCGCCCTTGAGAGCGCCGATCTGGACATCGAGGGGAGAGGAACCGGCATCAGTAGTCATGCCTCGGATGCTAGCCCCGCAAGGTGACCCCACCCCTTCCGGGGGCACCCTCCACTTCAGGCTCCGGCCCCGCGGCCGCCCCCGTCAGGACCTCGCCCGCAGTCGTGCGGGAGTACAGCACCGAGCGACCCGCGCGGTGGCGTCGTATCAGGCCTGCGTCACGCAGGACCTTCAGGTGGCGGCCGATCGAGCCGAGGGGCTGGTGGGTCAGGGCCGCCAGCTGGGTGGTGCTCAGGGGAGTGGCGAGAAGTACCAGGACGGTCGCCCGGGACCGGCCCAGCAGGGCCGCCAGCGCGGTCGGTGCGGCATGGGCGCGGTGGGCCTCGGCCAGCGCTCCTGTGCAGGGGTAGACGACCGCGTACCGGCCCTGCCTCGCTGCCTGTCCCTCTCCCTCTCCCTGTCCGTGTTTCTGTTCCTCCCAGGACACCCAGCCTGTTTTCGGGGTCACCGGGACGAACACCAGTTCCGCGCCGGAGATCTCGCGGGGCGGGTACTCGTGCAGGTTGACCTGGAAGCGGCTCTCGCCGAGCCACCGCGTCCCCGGCCGCAGCGAGTCCAGGACGGCGGCCCAGCCGCCCTGGCTGACCTGCGCGGTCCGCGCGACGACATCGGCCTCCAGGACGCGCCGACGCCGATCCCAGTACGGCCGTACGCCCGTCTCCCACACGTACTCCAGCAGCTCGGCCGCCCGCTCGGGGAGGTCGTCGCGGTCCAGGGCGGCGGGGAGCGGGCCGGCCAGCGACGTCCGCAGATGCGCGCGGGCGTCCGCCGGACGCGCCGCCCGTACCCGGGCCACGCCCTCCTCGAAGCTCTCGCCGTCCCGCGGGGTGGGCGTGAGGAAGTCGGCGATCCAGCTCCGCCCCAGCCCCGCGCGCACCAGCGTCGCGGTCACCGGGTCGGCGGTGAGCCGAGCGCGGTAGGCGGGCAGGTGGGCGTGCAGCCACTCCTGCTCGCCGGGGTGCGCGCCCACGCGCGTGTGCAGCAGCTTCAGGCTCGCGAAGGTCTCGGCTAGCGGCGACAGCACGAACCGGCTGCGGGCCAGAGTGTCCGCGTTCATCTGCCACCAGCCCACGACGACGACCCCTCCCCGCACCTGTCCCCGCACCTACGACGTTTCGCGTGACCGCGAAACAATAACCGCCGCTCCCCGGCCCGCCCCAGACTCCCCGCATGACCGGCCACACGTACCGACAGCTCTTCCGCGTCCCGGAATTCACGCCCCTCTTCCTCTCCTCCGCCGCCCACACCGCCGCCCAGACGGTGAGCGGACTCGCCCTCGGCACGCTCGTCTTCCGGGCCACCGACTCCCCGCTGCTGTCGGCGGTGAGCATGTTCGGTCCGTCGCTCGCGCAGGTGCTGGGCGCGACCGTCCTCCTCTCGGGCGCCGACCGGCTGCCGCCGAGGTCGGCGCTGACCGGCCTCTCCCTCGCCTTCGCCGCCGCGACGGCCGTCATGGCGCTGCCCGGACTGCCGGTGTGGGGCGTCTTCGCCGTCGTACTCGTCCAGGGGCTCATCGCCTCGCTCGGCGGCGGCGTCCGCTGGGGCCTGCTGAACGAGATCCTCACCAAGGACGGCTATCTGCCGGGGCGTTCGCTCTTCAACATGATGAGCGGGCTGATGCAGATCACCGGATACGCCGCCGGTGGCGCCCTGGTGACCGTCCTGTCCCCGCGGCCCGTCCTCCTGCTCGCCGCGCTGCTCTACGCGACCGCGGCCGTGGTCGCCCGCCTCGGACTGACCGTGCGCCCGCCGCGCGTCTTCGGCCGGCCCTCGGTCGCGGTGACCCGGCGCACGAACGCCGCCCTGTGGTCCTCCCGGCCCCGCCGCCTCACCTATCTGGGACTGTGGCTCCCCAACGGCCTCGTCGTCGGCTGCGAGGCGCTCTTCGTGTCGTACGACCCCGAGGCGGCGGGCACGCTGTTCGCGTGCGCGGCGCTGGGCATGCTGGCCGGGGACGTGCTCGTGGGCCGCCTTCTGCCGTCGAGCCTGCGCCCCCGCCTGGCCGCCCCGCTCCTGCTGCTCCTCGCCGCCCCCTACACCCTCTTCGCCCTGCACCCCGCGCTACCGCTCGCCGCGGCCTGCGCGGCCCTCGCCTCCGTCGGCTTCGGCGCGAGCCTGGTCCAGCAGGAGCGGCTGATGGCCCTCACGCCCGCCGAACTCAGCGGCCAAGCCCTGGGGTTGCACTCGGCCGGGATGCTCACCATGCAGGGCGTGAGCGCGGCCCTCGCGGGCTCGGTGGCCCAACTCACCTCACCCGCCACGGCGATGACGGCCATGGCACTGACCTCGATCGCGGTCACCCTGGCGCTGCAACTCGCCACACGAACCACGCACGCCACCACTGCCAACGCCTGAACCGCCCTGAGCGGGTCGGGCGAAGCCAGCTGCGGTGCGGCAGCGCCCTGTAGGGGCGCGACCGGCCACGATGGCGCCGCAGCAGAACGACGGCACATCGCGGCACTTCCGGCGGAGCGCTCAGGACCTGTCCGGCCGATCATGCCGCAGACGCGGGGTGTGGCACGCACATCTGCCGCGTTGTCGTCAGTCGCCGACGCTCCGCGTCGACTCCCTCCTCCGCCTTGCAGCTGCACGCACCACACCCCGCTCACCGGCACCACCGAGGCACCGCTGATTTCCTGCGACTTGATCGGCCGGACAGGCCCTAGTCGTCAGGGTCGGTGAAGACCTCGGGCACCTTGTTGTCGAGGACCACGCGGGCGAGGAGCGCGGCCAGGCGGTCGCGCTCGTTCGTGTGCAGCGCCGACGGCAGCTTCTCGAGGCGGCGGCAGGTCTCGTCGCAGAATTGGTGCGCGAGCCGGTCGCCGTCCTCGGTGAGCCCGACGCGCACGGCCCGTCCGTCCCGCGGATCGGGCTCGCGCCGGACCAGCCCGCGTTGGACCGTCCGGTCCACGAGCCCGGTCAGGCTGGACTTGGAGAGTCCGAGCATCTCGCCGAGCTCGCTCATGCCGTACGGCTGCGGCATCAGCACGCACAGCAGCTGCCCCTGCTGCGGGGTGATGCCGTAGGCGCGGCTCGACTCGGCGTACACGGCGTTCACGAGGAACGTCGACCGTACCAACGCGGTCACGACGCCCATCTGTTCACCTGCGGCTTTCCCCATGGGGGAGAAGGGTATCGGGGCGGCTCGCACGGTTTCAGGAGGCCCCTTCCCGGCAATTGGCCGACTGCGCACGAGGGCAGCGCCGATGGCGCTTTTCTTGCCATAATCGAGGCCGGGGACGAACCGGGGGTGGTGGATTCATGGCGGACGTTGTCGTCGTACATGGCATTTTCGCCGAGAGGTCGAGTCGTGACGAGATTCACGACACCTGGCTGGCCGCACTGCGCGAGGGATTGCGGAATGTTCGGTTCCGCGAAGTCGACGGTCTCACGGTCGAATGTGTTTTCTACGGGTACCTGTACAACGACGGAAAAGCGGGACCCGCCTGGCAGTACGAGATCGGGGACATCGCGCCCGGACTCGAGCAGGAGCTGTTGATCTCCTTCGCGGAAAGCGTCGACGACCCGTCGCAGGACGAGGCGCCGGGCAAGGCCGCATACGCCCCGCGGAGTGTGCAGTGGGCCATCGACAAGCTGCAGAGACGCAAGTTTCTCGGTGGCACGAACGCGGCGATTCTCGGGCTCGTCAAGCAGGTGGCCCGCTATCTGCGCGACCCGGATTTCAAGAAGAAGGTGCACGCCGAGTTCAGCGCCGCGATGGAGACCGGGCCGCGGCTCGTCGTCGCCCACTCGCTGGGCAGCGTCGTCGCCTACGACTGGCTGCGGTCCAACCCGCGGACCTCCGCGACGACCCTCATCACCCTCGGCTCACCGCTGGGGCTGCGGCCCGTCCTGCGTGAGCTGCACCCGTACCTCGACTCCTGCCAGGCCCCCTGGCCGGTCGGCATCGACACCTGGGTGAACGTCGCCGCGAAGGAGGACGTCGTCGCCACCGTGAAGGAACTGGACGGACTGTTCGCCGGGAAGATCCACGACCTCCTCGCCGCCAACTCCCGCCGCACCGCCCACGACGCCGTCGTGTACCTGAAGAACGTCCATACGTCCAAGTCGGTGAAGGTGGCTCTTGGCTGAGGGTTCCGGGCAGGCGGGCCGGGCGGGGTACTTCTGCATTTCGGGCCGGCCCAAGTACGGCGGGACCTTCGCGGATCTGGAGCTGTTGCCGAAGGAGGTACAGGCCGTCCGCAAGGGACTCGGCGCGCTCGGGCTGACCGAGCTGTTCGCCGACGAGGTCAAGGCCAAGGCCAAGGCCAACGGCGAGAGCGAAGAAGGGTACGCCCTCACCCACGCGGAGCTCTGCGTCGCCCTGGACGGCTGGAGCAAGCGCGCCGACAAGGGCGAGGGTGAGCGGACGGCGACGCTGATCGTCTACGCGACCGGCCACGGCCACCAGGAGGACCACCAGTGGATGCTCGTGCCGCCGGAGCACGACGACCCCCTGGGCCCGCTCGCCCTCCTTCTGCCCGCCACCCTGATCGCCGGCTTGAAGAAGCGGACGGACCTCGCCCAGGTCCTGCTCATCCTGGACGCCTGCGGGGCCGGACCCGGCGGCGAGCAGACCCTGCTGGACACCATGGAGAAGTCCCGGTACCGGGACGTCGACGGCCAGTTCGACCTGTGGGTCGTGGCCGCCGCCCGGCGGGCCGAGACGGCTCGGCAGACCGTGTTCTCCGACGCGTTCACCGCCGCGCTGCGCGACACCGCCGTCCGGTCCTTCGACCAGGCGCACCTGGATCTGGCGAAGGTGATGGACTCCGTCCAGGAAGCCCTGAGCCGCACCTCGCAGAAGGCGCGGATCGTCGCCGGTCACGAGGACCCGCACTGCCGGACCCTGCCCAACCCGCTGTTCATGCCCTCCGAACCGCCGGGCGGGCTCCCGGCCGGGTGGAGTCGGAGCTCCCGTGGGGTGCTCAACCAGGAGGCGCCCGGGTGGTACTTCACCGGCCGTGAGGCCGCGCTGCGCACCGTCCTCGACCATCTGTCCGGCGCCGGATCCGCTCCGCCGCTGTGGCTGACCGGTTCCCGCGGCAGCGGCAAGACCGCGGTCCTCGGCCGGATCGCCACCACCGCGACGGCGGACCTTCGTGCCGGGCTCCCGGTCGTGGCCCGGCAGGGCGTCCTGCCCGTCGGCGACCTCGCCCTGGCGGCGGTCGACGCGCGCGGCCGCACCGCCGACCGGCTGGCCGCCGAGATCGCCCGCCGGCTGAAGCTCACCGCCGCCGAGAGCGTCGCCGACCTGCTGGCCGAACTCGGCGGTGGAAACAGCCGAAGCGGTGGAAACGGTGGAAACGGCGGAAACGTCCGGGGCGTCATCGTCGATCACGTCGACGAGGCGGACGCGCCCGACGCCGTACTGGCCGACCTGATCGGGCCGTTGGCCGCGCTGCCGGACGTCCGGGTGGTGCTCGGCGCCGCGCGTCCGCTGCCCGGGCACCCCGCCGACCTCACCGTCGACCTCGACGAACCGGCGCACCGCGGCCCCGCCGCCGTGGGCGCCTACCTGCGGACCCGGCAGGACTATGGCGCTCCGGGGGCTCCGGGCGCTCCCGGCCCACCGGAAGTCGTCACCGCCCTGGAGCGGATCTGCGGCGGCTGCTTCGCGGCGGCGGTCGCGGCGGCGGACGTCCTGGTCCGGGACCGCCTCGACTCCCTCGACCGGGCGTCCGAGGCCGCCGCCGAGCGGCTCGACCACCTGCTCCGCCGGACGCTGGGCGAGTTCCTCCCCCAGCCGGTGGCGGACGCGGCGGTCGACGTCCTCACCGCGCTCTGCTCCTTCCACGACGACCTCTTCCTCGACCTGCCGACCTGGGCCGCCGTCACCGCGCGCAGCGCCCAGACCCCGGTCGACGCAGCGGAGCTGGAGGCCGGCCTGGCCGCCTGCCGGACCTTCCTGGAGCGGCGGGACGCCACCGTCCGTCCGCCCGGGAAGCCGCAGCGAGCGGTGCGGGCCGTGCTGCGGCAGCTGCTCGACGAGATCGGCCCCGACTCCGTCGGCTTCTCCGGCTGGGAGCGCGTCGCGCCCCACCTGCTCGACATCCTCGCCGCGGCCGCGGCCGATCCCGTCGGCGACGTCGGCCGGCTTCTGGACGACCCCGGGTTCCTGCTCGCGTTGCCGCGACCCACCATGACCCGGACGGTCAAGGCCCTGCGCGGCCCGGACCAGGCCGCGCGGGCCGCCGTGTGGAACGCCCAGCCGCGGCAGGCCGAGCCGCACCAGCGCCGGTTCGCCCTCGCGCTCGCCGCCACCCGGCGCGGACTCGCCGACCTCGCACAGGCCGTGGGGCCGGTCGCCGCGCCGTGCGGATCGCTGGAGGTGCGCTGGGCGCGGCCGGGCGTCCGCGAACGGCACACCGCCACGCGCGTGTCCGTCGCCGGGAGTCCCGGACCCGGCTCCGTCATCACCGCGCACGACGACGGCACGCTGGTGTGGTGGGACGGCGGCAGCGGCGAGCAGGGGCCGTCGCGGCAGATCGCCGACAGCCGCATCGTCGGCCTGCACCTGCTGGAGACCGCTGACGGGGCCGCCGCCCTCGTAGTCCTCGCCGACGGCTCGGTGCTGCGCTGCGCCCCGGACGCCGACCGGGCGCCGGACCAGGTCCTGCGCGCCGGGCGGGGCGAGCTGCCCGGCCCCTCCGCGGGCCATCCGGCAGGCTTCCTCGCCCTCGGCGACGGCCCGGCCGTCGAGGTCCTGGCCGTGGGCCCGTCGGGCGGCGACCTGGAGCAGGTGGGCCGCGAGCCGTTCCGGCAGACGGTCGTCGCGACGGCCCTGGCGGGCCCGCCCGACGACCCGGTCCTCTGGGCGGCGACCCTCGACGGCGTGGTCCACCGCTGGTCCCCGGCCGCACCCGGCGCACCGCGCAGGGTCGCGCTGTGCCCGAACCCCGTGCGGCTGGCCGCTGCCGCGGACGGTGAGACGGCCGTGATCGTCGACGCGGACGGCAACTGCACGTTCGTCGGCGGCGCGGCCGCCCTCGCGGGCGCGGTCCCGGCACTGCGCCGGAACCTGCGGGCCGTCGAGCTGACCGCCGACTGGTTCGTCGTCGCGGGCGGCGACGCGGCCGGGTACGGGCAGGGGCCCGGTGGCGGCGCCGGCGGGAACTGGCTGGACACGTACAGCGTCACCGACGGCAGCAGCGCCCGCTGGCCGCTCGACGGACTGCCCACGGGGATCCGCTCCCACGGGGCGGACGGCCTGGTCGTGGTGACGTCCCGCGCGCCCGCCCTGCTGCGCGCCCGCACCGACCCGAAGCACAGCGTTTCGCAGCACCGCAGCTCGCAGTACGGAATGTCACAGCACGGAATGTCGCAGTTCGGCCGCAGGAGGTAACCCGGATGACAGCAACGCCGTTCTCTCCAGCCGCCGCTGTCCCCGACACCGCGTTCGTGCGCGACCGGCTGGTCGGTCTGCTGCTGTTGCTGAACCAGGCGGCCGCGCGGGACCTGCCCGAGGAGGAACTCGCCGCCGCCGTGGCCGGGTCGGACCTCGCGGACGGCTGGCTCGGCGAGCTGCTCGCCGGGCCGGGCCGCGACGCCGTCCTGGCCGCCCTGCCCGAGTGGCTGACGGTGTCCGACACCGGCGGCCTCACGGCCCTGGTGGACGTCTGCTCCGGCGCGGGGACCGAGCCCACGGACTCCGCGGCGCATCTGCGGATGCGGCTGCTGCTGCCCATGCTCGGCGACGAAGTCCCGGACCAGCTCTCGGAGTTGTGGGCCGAGTGCCCCGTCGGCGCCGATCCGGCGGGGCGGGACGGCGGCCCGGCGCACGCGGCGGTGGTCGACACGGTTGGCGGGCGGGTCGCGATCACCCTGGCCGAGGCGTCGGCGTCGGTCGGCGGGCCCGGCTGGATCCGGCCCCTGGAGTGGGCCGGCCGGTATCTGATCGAGGCGCGGGAGGCCGTCGTCGCCCTGCTGACCCGGTTCGGCGCCGCCGAGGCCGGCGGCCGGCCGGCTCTCCCGGTCGCGGCCGGTTCCCCCTGGCCCGAGGACCCGGCCGTCGGACTCGGCTACGCCCTCGACATCCTCGCCGAGGTCGCCGGACTGCCCCGGCCGGACCTCCTCGCCGTCGGCGTCCGGGCGGACGGGCAGACCTTGGCGCCGATGACGGACGCCGACCTGACCGGACGCGTCGAGGCGTTTGCGCTGATCGGCGTCACCGAAGTCCTCGCCCCCACCGCGCAGGGCTGGGTCAAGGCGGGCCCCGGCGGCAGCCGCGAAGCGCTGCCCGGCGCACTCACCCTGGACGGCGCGGCCGCCGCGGTCTGGGGCGAGCTGTGGACCGAGTGGAAGCACGCCCGGCACCGCGAGGAACTGCTCCGCCTGGGCTGGGCGCCCCAGCCGCTGAAGCCCGCCCGGCCCGGCGACCCCGTGGCGAAACAGGTCGCCGGCCTCCGGGAGATCTTCCAGGGCAAGGACAAGGACAAGGAGAAGGAGAGCGAGAAAGAGGGCGGGGCAGGCGGCCGCAAGCAGACCGGGAGAGCCAGACGGGTGGCCGTCGTCGGCGGCACCGTGCGCAGCGGGAAGACCACGATCGCCGAGCACCTCGCCGACGATCTGCGCAGCCGCGGCTGGCAGGTGCAGGCGATCAGCTCCACGCGGGGTGAACTGCCCGACCGGGACCCGCTGATCGAGGCCGCCCACCGGGCGATCGACCTGATGGACCGCGACGAGGGCAAGCCCTGTCTGCTGATCCTGGACGGGCTGCTCCCCCTCCAGGGCGGCAACAACGCGGTGGACGCGCTGCTGCCGATGGTGTCGGAGGCCATCCGCGGCAGCGTCCTCGCGCTGCTGGAGTACGACGTCTCCGCGCACTTCGATTGGAGCACGGACGGCGTGGACGTCGCCCCGGCCGTCGTCGGCGGGCCGCACCTGGAGGACTTCGTCAGGGCCGTGGCCCTCGCGCGGCCGGGACAGCTCGACGTCGAGGTCGGGCTGGCGGAGGTCCGGCGCAGCGACGGCAGCCGGGACCTCGACCGCATCATCAGGGTCATGGGCGCCGACGGCGGCGAGGACCCCGTGCTCGCCTGCTTCGACGGTCTCGGACTCGCCCAGCAGGAGGCGGTGGCCGACCTGGCGGCGGCCTCGCTGATCCACTCGGGCATCCCTGAGAAAACCCTCGCCGACCTCGACGTCACCGGGGAAGAGCGCGCAGCCCTCGGCGTCGGGACCCTGGCGGGAGCGGGGGGAGACGGCCTGGCCAGGATTCCGTGTGTCGAGGACTGCACCCGGATCCTGCAACGCGTCCTGCAGATCCGGGAGGAGATCGAGGAGGGCGACGACCGCGACGAGCCCGACCGGGTGCCCGTCCCGGGCGAGCACCGGCTGCGCGCCGAGGTCGTCGAGCGGCTGCAGCCCCGGGTCGAGGAGCTGATGCGGCACGAGTCCCGGGTCGAGAAGCTGATGCGGCACGAGTCCCGCGAGGTCCTGACCTGGCTGCTCGGCGCCCGGCTCTACCACGCCCGGGTGGCCGCCGAGCTCCTCGACCGCACCCGCGGCGGCGCGTTCGCCGACTGGCTCGCCGGTGCGCCGGCCGCCGAACTGGCGCGCTGTCTCACCGCGCTCGGCTCCTCGCTGAGCGAGGAGATCGCCGGGGACGTCATCCTGGAGTTCACCAAGCGCCTGGAGGACGATCCGTCGCCCCTGCGGCTGAACGACCTGGTGACCGTGATCCGCGGCATCCGGCACGCCATGTCCACCGGCGCGCTCGCCCTGGACGGCGTCAGGACCTGGCTGCGGGCGCAGGTGAACGCCGTCCTGACGGCCGGGGAGGGCACCGCGCAGCAGCGGCTGCACCTGCTGGAGCGGATCGAGTGGTTCCAGAACGCCGACCTCGACGAGATCGCCGTCAAGCGGGTCGCGGAGGTCGTCACCGGTCTGGACCCCACCCGCCCCGCCGACTACTTCCTCGTGCTGCGCGCGCTGCGCCTGCAACGGCGGCTGTGGCGGCGGGTGGCGGAGGACGCCGCCCGCCACTACGAGGACACCCCCGGCTACCACCCCGTCGACCAGGAGGAGGGCCCGGAACTGCTGATCGACTACCGGCCCCGGGCGGAGGACGGCTTCGCCGTGGTCCTCGCCGGGATGATGCTGCGCCGCCACGTCGACCGGACCGACCAGACCCAGTGGGTCACGATGATCGACGAGTACCAGGACCTCCTCCAGCCCGCCCTGGACAACAGCAGCCCCCGGGACGTCATCACCGCGCTGCACGAACTGCGGCGGACCTCCGGCATGCACCGCAACGAGATCTTCAAGAAGGCCGTCAACACCCACCGCGACGGGGGCCGTTACCTGGGCGCGCTGCGCGCGCTCCTGCGGCGCGCCACCCCGATGGAGACCGTGGAGTTCCTGCGGGTCGTGCAGGGCCTGCACGCCTGGTGCGCCTGTCTGCTGCTGGCGGCCCCGACCCCGGGCCTGGTGTGGACCGAGGACAACGACCCCGACCACGAGCTCGCCGAACGCCTGGCCGAGGCGACGAAGGGCGACCCGAAGGCGGCGGGCATGCTGCTGTCGGTGACGCACGCGGTGGAGAACCCCTACCACCAGAGCGGCGAGAGCTTCGCCCAGCGCTTCGGCAACGCGCTCGGCGAGACCACCGTCGCGGACTGGCTGACCAAGGACCCTCGACCGTCCGTGAAGTACTACCTGGTCAAAGGGTTGTGGGAGGCGCAGGTCGGATACCGGGAGCGGTGTCTCGGCCTGATGGTCGACATCGTCGCGCAGTCGCTCGCCACCTCACGGCGGGCCTGGGGTCCCCGGCTCGCCCTGTGGATCGGCGCGGACCCGGAGTTCGGCCCGGGCTTCCTGGCGGACCTGCGGGAGCGGGTCGGCATCGACGATCTGCTGGTCGGCATGAGCGTGTGGTCGCCGCCGGACGCGCAGGCCGAGTTCCACCGGCTGGCCCGCGCCCTCTACCCGAACGCCGCGCACCGGTACGCCCAGACCTTCGACGTCGGCGAACTGGCCCACCGGCTGGCCAACGCCTCGTCCATCGCCGTCGCCGAGACCTGCCGCGAGGTCGCCCGCACGATGCGGCACGGCAAGCGGGACGAGAACGGGGTCTCCGGGGCGGGCCTGCTGCAGAAGACCGGCAAGATCATCGGGCGGCGGGACGTGTGGACGGACCGGCTCGACACCGTCCGCACGGGCGAGGAGTTCACCCAGTTCCTGAGCATCCTCAGCGAGATCGACCGGGGGTTCGTACGCCGTCTCCTCGGCGAGTACGGCGAGCGCACGATGCTCACCGCCGTCCACGCGACGGAGGAACTGCGGCTGGTGTGGAAGACCCGCTCCGCCATGTACCAGAACCCGCTCGCGGCCACCGGCATGCTCTCGAAGCTGGAGCAGGTCGCCGAGCTCGGCCGGGCCGTCTACACGGGGCTCTCGGACGACACCCACCTGATGAAGATCTTCACCGACGAGCTGCAGTTGCTGCAGAACCCGACCGAGCAGTACACCGCCGCCCTGCACCTCAGCCGGATCGGGATCGGACCCACCCACCACCGCAACGCGGAGTGGATGCAGATGACGTACGAGCTGAAGCAGAGAATCGTCTCCACGGTCTCCAGCCCGCGCGCCATCCGGGACATCCTGCGCACCATGGCGCTCTGGGAACGCCGTTGGGCGATCGAACTCGTCCCGAAGATAGACCTCGCCAAGCCCGCGCGCCGGCTGCGGCTGGGCCTGATCGCCGACCTGGAGCCGACCATCGGCCTCGCCGCCATGCTGACCAGCCTCGACGACCGGGACAGGGCGTCGCGCACGCTGGAGATGCTGGAGGAGGTCGGCTGGGAGCGGGTGGTCGATCATGTGGACCTGCCGTCCGCGGTGCTGCTGCTCCGGCTGGTGGGCCAACTGCAGCCGCACCACGGGGGTGCGGTCGCCGCGGCCCTCAACGCCCGGATCGTCACGCTGCTGGCCCGCGCCATCGTCCTCGACGACCGGGCGATGTGGCGCGAGGTGGGCCATGCCTGCCAGGCCCTCGATGCGGCCGGCCGGCCGGTGCGGGGCGTCGGCGATCTGCCGGCCCGCGAACCCCTCGTCGCCGACTCCCCGGCCGTCGCCCGCGCCCTGCACTGGTTCCCGCCGACGCCCTGGCGCGCCCGCTTCCAGAACGTGGCCGTGGACCGCCTGGTCTCGCACCCGCCGCGCTCCTCCGCCGGCGACCTGACCCTCGCCCTCGCGGGCGCCACCGCCGCCGGCCGCCTCGCCGACCTGCTCTCCGGCCTGGACGGCCTCGGGCCCCTCGCCGCCGCGGGCACCAGGGACCTCGCCGACCTGACCGAGTTCGCCGCCGGCCACCCCGACCTCGCCGCCGCCCTGCGCCCGTACCAGGCCGTCTTCGAAGCCCACCTCCAGTCCGCGACGTCCGTGGGGTCCCTGGACGCCCGCCGCCTCCGCCGCAGCATCACGATGCTCGCGGCGGGCCCGTCGACGTTCAACGACGCGGGCTGACGGGCCGGTCGAAAGCTGGTGCGCTGCGGGCCGGGGATGTGACCCAGGCTCTCAGTGGTGGGCGTGGGCGACGGCGTGGCCCTTGCCGCGGCCGATCATCCACTTGTTGACGGGCGTGGTGATCAGGAAGGCGACCACGAAGCCGCCCAGGAGGGCCGACCAGAACAGACCGTCCGCCAACTCGGCCTCCATCGCGCCCGGGACGAGGGCGATGATCGAGTTGTCGACCAGTTCCATCACGGCGATCGAGACGGTGTCGGCGGCCAGCGCCACCTTGACCGCGGCCCTGAGGTCCAGTCCGGCCCGGCGCACCGCGAACAGGGTGAAGGAGTAGCCGAACAGGAACGCGAGCGCGATCGCGACGACCATGGTCGGCACATTGCCCCAGCCGAGGGCGGTGCCGATGACCATCCCGAGGATCTCGCCGATGGCACACCCGGCCAGGCAGTGCAGTGTCGCCTTCACGGCCATGGCCCACGAGGCGCCGGCTCGCTGATGCTCTTGGTGATGGGCGTTGTCCATGAGTTCTGTATACCCCTAGGGGGTATACAGGGCAAGTGCCGGAGCGGACATGGAGTGCCCCGGGCGGGCGGCTGCCTGGCCGCCCGCCCGGGAGAGGTCAGCTCGTGCTGCTCTTGCCGCTCTTGCCGCTCTTGCCGAGAAGCTTGTTCATCTCGGCGATCTCGGCGGTCTGTGCGGTGACGATGTCGTCGGCCATGGAGGTGGCGGGACCGTACTCGCCCTTGTCCTTCTCGACCTCGGCCATGTCCACGGCGCCCTCGTGGTGCTCGACCATCATGGTCAGGAACATGGAGTCGAAGTCCGCGCCGGACGCCTTCTCCAACTCGGCCATGTCCGAGCCGTCCATCATGCCGGGCATCCCATGCGAGCCGGACGAGCCCGAGTGGTCCATGCCGGGCATCGACCCGGCCGTGCTGTCGGACGTCGTCGGGACGTCCTCGCCCCACGACGTCAGCCAGCCGCTCATGGTCTTGATCTCCGGGTCCTGCGCCTTCTCGACGCGCGAGGCGAGGTCCTCGACCTCGGCCGACGAGGCCCGGCCGGCGGCGAGCTTCGCCATCTCCAGGGCCTGCCGGTGGTGCGGGATCATGCCCTGCGCGAAGGACACGTCCTGCTCGTTGTGCCCGCCGGCGGCCGTGCTGCTGCTTCCGCTGCTGTTGCCGCTTCCGCTGCTGCTGTCGCTGCCGCCGTCGTCGTTGCCGCAGGCGGCGAGGGTGAACGCGGCGGTGACGGCCACGGTCGCGAGAACGGCGCGACGGGTCAGGGTACGGGTTTTGCGCATGCTGAAACTCCTGCTGTGCTCTGAGCGTTCTGCGAAGAGAGATCCGGACGTGGACGCGGTGACGCGTGGTGTCTAGATCCGCAGGAGTTGGAGTTCCGCCAGGGAGGGCGGCGCGCGTGCGCAGTCCGGGGCCTCGGCGCCGTACGAGCGGGCGGCGTCGGCGCGCACGGGTACGGCGACCGGGTCGGGCACGAGGGCGGGCAGGGCGGGAGCGCCGCTCACCGCGGCCGCCACACAGGTCGGATCGGCGTGCTGGAGGTGGCCGCCTCCGCAGTGCCCGCCCTCTCCGGCGCAGTCGTCGGAGGCGCTGACCGAGACGGCCCCCATGTGCTGCGCCGACGGCGACTGCGACCCGGCATGCTCGTGCACGGCGCCGACGGGAGACAGTGCGTGCATGGCCAACAGCCCGGCCAGCACCCCGAGCACGAGCAGCACCCGCCACCGCCGCACGGGCGTCGACGCGAGGTGCTGCTCGAAGGCCTTCATCGGGCCCATCGTAGGCGGCGCCGGAAGCCGAAGGGCGACACTCGCGCATCACGGGTCACACGTCACACGTCAGACGCCCTGTCACAGACGGTCATCCGCTGCCGGGCGCCACCGCGCGGCCGGTCTGCGCGGAGATCATCCCGGCGCACAGGCCGCGGGCGGCGAGTCCCTGCGCGATCCGGGGGATCGCGGCGAGCGTGTTCGCCGACCAGTCGTGCATGAGGATGATCTGCCCGCCGGTGAGCCGTCCGGCGGCCTGGACGATGGCGTCGGCGCCGGCGCCGTTCCAGTCCTGCGAGTCGACGTCCCAGATGATCTGGGTGAGCCCGTACTTGGCGGCGACCGTCTTGACCGTCGGGTTGGTCTCGCCGTACGGCGGCCGGAACAGTCTCGGAGTGCCGCCGCCCGCGCTCGCGACGGCCTGCTGGGTCCGGTAGATCTCGGAGTCGATCGCCGCCTGGCTCAGCTGGGTCAGATGCGGGTGGGTGTAGCTGTGGTTGCCGACCCACATACCGGCGCTGACCTGCGCCCGCACCTGGGACGGGTTGGCGGCGGCGTACTGGCCCTGGTTGAACATCGTGGCCCGCAGCCCGTTGCGGGTGAGCGCGCCGAGCAGGGCCGCGGTGTTGGCGGACGGGCCGTCGTCGAAGGTCAGCCCGACGTATCCCGTGCAGACGGCGGCCGGTACGGGCACGGCGGCCTGCACAGGCGTGGAGCCGAGGTTGAGGGTGGCGGCCACGCTCATGGCGGCGACCGCCGGTTGCGCGAGTGAGCGACGGATTCTCATGGGGTCCTCTCCCCTCAGGACGCTGTGCAGGAGACGGTCGGGCAGGTCCAGTTGCCGTTGGGCTGAACGGTGACGCCCCAGCCCCAGCCCCAGCTGCTGCTGCCGCTGCCGCTGCCGCTGCCGCTGCCCGAACCGGCGGCGCCCACCGTGATGTTGGAGTTGCCGCTGCTCCGGTAGCCCTCGGTCGCCATGATCATGTAGTAGCGGAAGCTGCCGAGCGGCATGCCGGCGCGGGCCCAGGCGTCGAAGTGGTTGCCGGTGGTGATGGTGCCGCCGGTCCGCTTCGACCGGCGGACGCTCCAGTACTGGTCGAAGGTCTTGGTGCCCTCCACGGACGGGGCGTTGTACCGCGTCGTCCGGTAGATGTCGTACGTGCCGCCGTCGCTGGTCACCGCGCCCATGTACGTTCCCGTGGGCCGGTAGGTGCCCCAGTTGTCGACGATGTAGTACTCGACGAGCGGGTTCGACGTCCATCCGTAGAGGGCCAGGTAGGCGTTGCCGGACGGGTTGAAGGAGCCCGAGTAACTCACGCTCCTGCGGCCGCCGTTGGCCCAGCCCTTCCCGGCGACGAAGTTCCCGGTGTTGCTCCAGGAGGTGCTGTAGTTGCCGCCGGCGGCCAGGTTCATCGAGACCGTGCCCGGGGCGTCGGTCCAGAACGAGTAGTAGTAGCCGTTGTTCGTGCCGGTCTGGTTCGTGGTGACGACCGTGTCGGCGTGTGCGGTGCCCGGCAGGGTCAGCGCGGCCACGGCGACCAGCACGGTCGTGCAGACGCCGCTGATGAACAGCCTCAAGCGGCCGGGACTGCGTGCGGGTGCGTCGTTCATGGGGGTGCTTCCTCCTCATCGTCGTGAGGTCGATGAGGAGGAGTTTTGGTATGCCCCTGCCAACTGTCAACAGTTTCGGCAATGATCCCGAAACATTCGTCTCATTCGCGAGTTGCTGGATGGTACGTCTGGGCTGGTCAATGGAGTGATACTGCGGACCGTGGCGAGCCGGCGGGGAGGTGATCGCCACCTCGAGATCGGTACGCAACTTTCGATGTATCGAATGTTTCGAAGAATTTCCGAGCAGTCGGCCGGCTCGTGGCAGTCGGCCGGCTCGTGGCAGTCGGCCGGCTCGTGCGAGAGCCGGGGCTCACTCCGTGCGCAGCGCCGTGGCCGTGCCGGTCCGCGCCGCCCAACCCGCCGGGAGGACCGCGCCCGCCACCGCGATGACCAGCCCGCCCAGGGCGAGCAGGGCAGACAGGGGCGGGTCGTAGACGGCGATCATCGACGTGGGCAGGTTCATGCCGACGGCCTCGCCCATGAACGGCGTGACATACCGGTGCAGGGCGACCCCGGCCGGGACCGCCGCCACGCCGGCGAGCAGGCCGATTCCGGCGACCGAGGTGACGACCATGGCCACGGTCTGGCGGGGAGCCATGCCCAGCGCCTTGAGGACGCCGAGGTCGTGGACGCGGTCGCGCGTGTCGAGGACGACCGTGTTGAGCACGCCCAGCCCCGCGACCACGACGAGCATCAGCGTGAGCATCCCGATCAGCGCGTCCATGGCCGCGATCACACTGGACTCGTCGCCGGAATCGGCCATGGCGACGGCGTCGAGCGGGTCCAGCGCGCGGTTGAGCGCGGCCAGGTAGCCGGTCAGGTCCGTGCCGGGTTTCGTCTGCACGTCGTAGCGGCCCGGAACAGCGTCGAGTCCCAGCGCGGTGAGCGTCGAGGCTCCGGTCAGGAGCTCCATGCCCTCGCCCTCCGTGAAGAACGCCTCGCCGACGATCCGTACCGAGGCCTGCCGTCCCTGCTCCGTCAGGGTCACCGTGTCCCCGACCCGGATTCCGGCCGCCTTCAGGAACCGGGCGGTGACCACGGCCTGGCCCGGCGTGCCGTCGAGCCACTTGCCCGAGACCATCGGGGGACCGGCCCACGAGGCGTCGCCCTGGTACGCCACCACGGTGGTGGCGCCGGTGATCCCGGACGCGCTCACCTCCGCCTGGGCCGTGCCGTAGAAGCGGCTCGTCCCCGGCTGCGCGCGGAGTGCGGCGGCGACCGCGGCCGGGTCGGCCTTCTTCGCCCCGGGCCCGCTGTCCGCGCGGACCGCCTGGGCGCCCGGCGGCGCCTGCCCGCCGCCGGTGCCCACCGCGACCGACCCGGCCGAGTTGAGCATGCGGCCCGACTGGACGGCCCCGAGCGTGAGCGCGAGCCCGACCCCGAAGGTGACGGCGGCGGCGCCGAAGACGACCGCGGCGGCCGTCGTCGCCGAACGCGCCGGACGGGCGAAGGGGTTGGCCAGCCCGAGACTCACCGCGCGCGGCAACGGCAGCCGTCCCGTCAGCCGCCGCACCAGCCGCCCCCGACCCGCGCCGGGTGTACGCCCGACGGTGATCGCCGCCACCGTGCGCAGCCGCCCGGCGCGCAGCGCGGGTGCCAGCGCGGCGACGGCGACCAGGGCGAGGGCGGCGGCGGGCACGGCCACGTCGAGCCACACGGGAATCGACGCCGCCGGCCCCTCGAAGGCCTCGCCCACCTCACTGAGCACGGGAACGGCCAGCAGATTGCCCAGCCCCACCCCCAGGACGCAGCCCACCGACGCCGGGATCAGCGCCTGTCCGACGTAGGCCCGCACGACCTGCGCCGGCGTGAAGCCGAGGGCCTTGAGAATGCCGATGCGCCGGGTCGCGGCGCCCACCGCCCCGCTGACGACGATGCCGATGACCAGCACCGACAGCAGCAGTCCGAGGAGCCCGAACGCGGCCAGGAACGGCACGAACGCCATCGAGTTGGCCGTCGCCTCCTGCTTGACGCTCAGATAGGACTGCGATCCGGTCAGCGCGCCCTTCGGCACGCTCGCGGCGATCGCGGCGCGACCGGCGGCCACCTGGGCGTCCGTGCCTGCCTGCCGGAAGCGGTAGAGCATCTCGTACGTGGGCGCGGAGCCCGCCGGGGCCAGCGCCTCGGCCTGCGCGGGAGTCACCCAGGCGTCCGCGGTGCCGGTCACCGACCGGGCGACGCCGACCACGGTCAGCGTGTCGCCGCCCGGCGCGCCGGGGATCGTCAGCCGCACGCCCAGCGGCGCGGGCAACGCGCCATGGGCGACGACGATCTGCCCGGGGCCGGTCGCCCACTCGCCCTCGACGAGGTCGACGTCGTCGACGCCGTCGGTCGGGTCGGCCCGGCCGACGACGGTCATCGGCGGCAGATCGACACCGGCCGGAACGACATCCGAGCCGGAGGCCGTGCGAGGGCGCACGGAAACCGTCCGGAAGGGTCCGGCCGCCGCGCTCACGCCCGACGCCCGGCCGGTCGCCGTCGTCGTCGCCGCGAGCTGCGCGGCCGTGACCTTCGTCCCGTCGAAGTGCGCGGTCAGGTGGGCGCCGTGCTGCTTGGCGAAGGCATGGTCGAAGGGCGCCTGGGACGCGAGGAGAAGCCCGGCGGCGAGGACCGACGCGGTGACGGCCACCAGCGTGGTGAGGATCATGACCGTGGTCTGCACACGCCGCCGCCCGACCCCGGCGCGCACCACCCGCCCCAGGGCGCTCATCGGGTCACCGCCGTGACATGCCTGCTGTCCCGGACGATCCGGCCGTCGACCAGCTCGACGGTCCGGGTCGCGCAGGACTCGGCCAGCCCGAGATCGTGGGTGACCAGGACGATCGTCTGCCCTTCGGCGTTGAGCTCGGTCAGCAGTTCCCGGACGTCCTCGCCGGAGGCGGAGTCCAGCGCTCCGGTCGGCTCGTCGGCCAGCAGCAGGGCCGGACGGTTCATCAGGGCCCGGGCGACCGCGACCCGCTGACGCTCCCCGCCGGACAGCCGGCCGGGGTAGGCGCCGGCGTGCCGGTCGATGCCGAGGCGCTCCAGCAGACCGGCGGCCCGACCGCGGGCCTCGGCCCGGGGCATTCCGGCCAACTGGGCGGGCAGCAGCACGTTGTCGGTGACGGTCAGGTCGTCCAGCAGATGGAAGAACTGGAAGACCATGCCGACCTTCGACCGCCGGTACTGCGCCGACCCGGCCTCGCTCAGCCCGTCCACCCGCAGCCCGTCGACGGTGACGCTGCCCGCGCTCGGCCGGTCGAGTCCGGCGACCAGGTTGAGCAGCGTCGACTTGCCGCTGCCGGACGGCCCGAGCACGGCGACCGCCTCTCCGGCCTGCACGCTCAGCGTCACGTCGGCGAGAGCGGGCGGCCCTTCCCCGTACGTCCGGGTCACCTCGCGGATGTCGATGACGGGCGGGGTCGCGGTCGCGGCCACGGTGCCTCCAGGAGCGGGTGGTGGGGTGGACGGTTTCGTTCGCCCCGAAGCTAGGGGCGCGGCCGTGCCGGGGGCGTCGCCCGTGACGGCGAGAGCGGCTACCGTCCCGGGATGACCGGCCGAGCGCGTCATCCCTGCGATGTACGCGGGCGATGTAGACGCCCCGTCGGGCCCGTCCGCACGAGGTCGGATGTGACGGGGTGAGGGAGTTGCGAGACTGAGCCCATGGGCGGAACTTTCGGAGCGGAGCTCGTCGAGCGATGGCGGAAGGCCGTCGCATCGCTGCGGCAGCGGAGCCCGCTGCCGCGTCCGTCGCGCTGGATGTGGACGGCCGACGTGATCGTCGCCGTCGTCCTGGCCGCCTGCACGGTGGCCGCGGCCCACAGCCGCAGCCGCGACGTCCCGCTGCCGCCGATGGTGGTACCGATACCGCCGGAGGTGCCGGCGCCGGGCGCCGGGGCGTCCGCCCCCTTCGTCCGGGTGGAGACGGTGCAGCACCTCGCGGCGGTCCAGCCCTGGCAGTTGGCGCTGGCGGCCCTCACCGCGTTGCCCCTGACGGTCCGCAGAAGGTATCCGCTGTCGGCGTTCTGGGCGGTGATCTGCGCGAGCCTGCTGTTCAACCAGCGCCTGGGCGGCGGCGACGCGACCGCGTACACGTTCCTGTCGTGCGTGGTCGCCGCCTACAGCGCGGCGGTGTACAGCCCCTACCGAGCGAGAGCGCTGGTCAGCCTGCCGGCGGGAGCGTCCGTCCTGGCCCTGCTCCACGACGAGAACTTCCCGTCCGTCACCCCCGGCCTCTGGCCGTTCCTCGCCCTGCTCGGGGTGGGGCTGGCGGCCAACGCCGTCCACACGTGGAAGCAGCGCGTACGGGTGCTCCAGGAGGAGCACGAGGCCGCCACCCGGCTGGCGGTCCACCGCGAACGCTCGCGGATCGCCCGTGAGTTGCACGACGTCGTCACCCACAATGTGAGCGTGATGGTGATCCAGGCGGGGGCGGCCCGCAAGGTGATGGACGCGGCACCCGACCGGGCCCGCGACGCCCTGCTGGCCGTCGAGGCCGGCGGACGCACCGCGATGGCCGAACTGCGCCATGCGATGGGCCTGTTGACCATGACGCCCGAGGAAGAGCCGGCCCTGGCTCCGCAACCGGGCCTGGGCCAGCTGACGGCCCTCGCCGACCGCGTACGCGAGACCGGCGTCCCCGTCGAACTGACCGTCACCGGCACCCCGGCGCCGCTGTCCGCCGGCGCCGACCTGGCGGCCTACCGCGTGGTGCAGGAGGCCCTGACCAACACGGTCAGACACGCGGTCGGCGCGAAGGTCCGGATCGCCGTCGACCACCTCCCCGACGCCGTGCACATCGAGGTGTCCGACACCGGCGGCACCCCCGCGGCACGGGTCGCCCCCGGCGGCGGCCGCGGCCTGACCGGCCTGCGCGAACGGCTGGCCGTCTACGGAGGCACCCTCCAGACAGCGGCACGAGTCACCGGCGGCTTCCAGGTCACAGCCGTCATACCGGTCGGCGTCGAGGAGCCGGCGTGACCGACCGGCCGCGCGTGGTGATCGCCGACGACCAGGCACTGGTCCGCACCGGTTTCGCCATGATCCTGGCGGCGGACGGAATCGAGGTGGTCGCCGAGGCCCGAGACGGCGAAGAGGCGATCGAAGCGGTCGCCCGCACCGTTCCCGACCTGGTCCTCATGGACATCCGCATGCCCGGGACCGACGGCCTGGAAGCGACGAGACGCATCCTCTCCGCCGCCGTGCCGCCCACCCCACCCAGAGTGATCATGCTGACCACCTTCGACCTGGACCGCTACGTCTACGCCGCGCTCACCGCGGGCGCGAGCGGCTTCCTCCTCAAGGACGTGACCCCGGAACACCTCGTGGCCGCCGTCCGCACAGCCCGCACGGGCGACGCACTGCTGGCCCCGACCATCACCCGCCGCCTGATAGAACGCTTCGTCTCCCACGAGGCGGCGACCCCCACGGCACTGCACCGCGATCTGACGGTCCTCACCCCCCGCGAACTGGAAGTCCTCCGCTCCCTGGCCACCGGCCTGAGCAACGCCGAACTGGCGACCCGCTTCACCCTGAGCGAGGCCACGGTGAAAACCCACGTAGCCAGAATCCTCGCCAAACTCCGCCTACGAGACCGAGCCCAAGCAGTGGTCGTCGCCTACGAGACAGGCCTGATCACCCCGGGCCCGAGCCCCCGGCCGACGGACTGACGGCCGAGGCGGTCCCTGGCGTGAACGGGTCGGGCACACGGTCCGTATGCATATCCGATCGGGCATATCCGGAAGAATTACTCGATCTTCATGAGGTCAGTGCACACGGGCCGCGAGTGCAGCGAGCGGCCACGGGGGATGTGAGGAAGCATGGCGATGGCGAGTGACACGGTGCGCAGAGGCACCGTGCTTCCGGTGGACGCGGCGCGTTGGGCGATGTGGACTTTTGTCATCGTCAACGCGGTGATCGTCGAGGCGCTGTTCCTCGGCGCCGGTTCGGGCAAGAACGGGGTGCTGACGGTCGCCAAGTTCTTCGGACTGCACGCGGCCCTGCTGATGCTGTTCCAACTGCTGCTGGTGGCCCGGCTGCCCTGGCTGGACCGCCGCATCGGGATGGACCGGCTCACGGTGTGGCACCGCTGGGTCGGCTTCCTGCTGCTGTGGACCGTCCTCACCCACGCCACGCTGGTGGTGCTCGGCTATGCGAACCTCGACGACGCGTCCATGGGGAAGACGTTCGTCGCCCTGAGCGGGGTGCCGGCCTCCCTGCTGGGCATGCTCGCCGCGGCCGTCATCGTCGTGATCGGCGTGATCTCCACCCGGCCCCTGCGGCGGCGACTGCCGTACGAGGTCTGGCACGGTCTGCACCTGCTGCTCTACGTGGCCCTGGGCCTGTCGTTCGTCCACCAGTTGGAGGAGACCACGACGTTCACGTCCTCCGCGTTCGCCACGGCCTACTGGTGGATTCTCTGGCTGTTCGCCTTCGGCGCCCTGCTGACCGGGCGGGTCGCCCTGCCGCTGTGGCGCAACGCCTACCACCGGTTCCGCGTCACGGCCGTGGTACCGGAGTCGGACAACGTGGTCTCCGTGTACGTCACCGGCCGGCACCTCGACAAACTCCCGGCCCGCGCGGGCCAGTTCTGCATCTGGCGGTTCCCCGGGCACAACCACTGGTGGCTGGCCAACCCCTTCTCCCTGTCGGCGGCGCCGGGCGGACAAGGGCTGCGTCTCACCGCGAAGGCGGCGGGCAGCGCCAGTGCCGGCCTGCGGAACATCCCGGTCGGCAGCCGCGCCGTCGTCGAGGGCCCGTACGGGGCGTTCACCTCGCTGCACCGGACCCGGCCCGGCGCCCTGCTGATCGCCGGGGGCGTGGGGATCACGCCCGTGCGGGCCATGCTGGAAGAGGAGGCGACCGGCGACGTCGTCGTGCTGTACCGGGTGCGCAGCGAGGCCGACGCCGTGCTGCTGAACGAGGTGCGCCGGCTGGTCGCGCTACGGGGCGGACGGCTGCACCTGCTCACCGGCAGAACCGACGAGGGCGGCACCCCGCCGTTCAGTCCGGGCAACCTGCGCCAGCTGGTCCCCGACCTCACCGAACGCGATGTGTACGTCTGTGGCCCGCCCGCCATGACCAGGACCGTGCTCGCCGGCCTACGAGACCTGAAGGTCCCCGCCCGGCAGGTCCACGCCGAGAAGTTCGGCCTGGCCTGAACCGAAGGGGTGCCGGGAGTTCGATCCGAGCCCGCTACGGCTGCTGTCGTCTGCTGTCGTCGACCGGTGCGGCGGCCGGACGGAGGCGTTGGTGCATGCCTTCGTCCGGCACGGCCCCGCCGGAGTCGGCCGCTACTGGCGGTGCCGGCGCGCGGCCTGTCGCGGTGGCAGGGTCAGTGTGATCTGCCGGACGAGTTGCTGGAAGCACGCGAGGGACGCGATGGCGGGCAGGGAAGCCCCGGCGATACCGGTGAAGGTTTTGTCTGCCTGCGCCACGCACAGCATTATCGCGACGGTGGAGAAGAACAGAACGATGAACCATGAGTGCACAGCTCGGCGCTGATGCAGGGCGGTTCGGAGGATGGAGAGCGAGGCCACCATCCAGGGGCCGTACACGAGCAAGGGCCAGGACGGGACCGTTTCGCTTCCGGTTCCGGACGTGATGTCCTGCAGCGGCCTGTAGGCCACCATCCCGCCGAAGACGCTGACCATCGCCACGATGACGGCAACGAGTGCGACGATGACGAAGCTGCCGGTCTGCAACCACTTGAGTCGGACTTTCCGGACTCGCATCTTCCGATGCCCGACAGAAAAGCCTCGAGTGGGCGGCAGTTGAGCGGTGACCTGCGCCAGGCCCTCCATCGGGTCGGTGAAGTCGACGCCGGCCGAGGGCTCGCCGCGAGGTGGCGGCACCCTCGCCGTCTGCTCCGTCGGAACAGCCTCCTGCATGAGGTAGGCAAGTTCCTCGACCGGGTCCCAGCCCGCGTCGGGTGGGGTCAGGGGAACCCCTGCGTGCACGCTGTCGACAGGTTCACCGTTCCAGCCGGTGTCCGACCCATAGGAGTAGGCGTCGGAATACCATGTACGCCGCTCAAAGGAAGGATCTGCATATTCATGATTCATAGGAAGGAGCCCGTCGGGCGCGGTCCAGGTGACGGCCCGAGTGCTCCTGGCCGTTCCACCGCGAATTGAGTTCCTCCTGGATTGCCTCCAGTAGCGCGAGGAACTCGCGAAGCAGCGGCTCGGCAACCTGGCGTTCGGCCCACGCGCCGTCCCCGATCGCAGTGCCCTGTACCGCAAGCGCCGGGTATGCCGCAGCAGACGGGAAAGTGTATTTCCCCACTGTCAGATCACGGGCCGCAGGCAGATTATCCGTCCTCACGTTGCGTTGAGGCAGGCCCTGGGGCCTTTCTTTCGTCATATCCCGCTAACGCTGCCCTCCTCCTCCAGATGCGCGGCAAATGAGTGACCCTGCCGTAGGAGAAATACTGGGGAGAGCGTTTCGTAATTAATGTAATTCGCGCCTCACTCTGCACGTTATGGGCCGAGCGAATTTTCTTCTCAAATCCCCTGAGTAGAAATATGATTCGCCTGCGCGTGGGTGCTGAGCATGTCGCGCGCCATGGTGATCATCTGGTCGGCCGTGTGTCTGAGCAGCTGAAATGAGACAGCAAGCCCATCGAGCAGGCGTGGCTGCGCCCTCGGCCAGGTCTTGATCTCGGTCGAGGCTTCCGCAGGAAGGCCCGCGCGGGCGGCACGACTGCTGTGGTGATCAGAGGAGACGCCGACGGCTCGCTGAGGGTGACCCAGTCCCGCACTGAAAGGGGCAGGGGTCGGGGCCCGCGCCGCTGGAGTGCGCAAAGGTCACGTCGGATCCAGCGCGCAGCAAGCCCACAGGATCCTCGCGGAAGTCGGCCCCGATGCCGCCGTCACGCTGATTCGCTGCAAGGACACGGACACACGGCAGATGGTCGACGCAGCAGCGGCCGAACGTGCGAAAGAGAGCTGGGACGGCCCGCTCGCAGAGTTTCTCGCCACCCTCGACCCCGGCAGCGCTCACGATTGGGTGCGCACCGCTGTCGGCGAGCCCTCCGCCACACGCCGCGACCAGTGACTGACGGCGCCGGCCCCGGGACGGCCACCAGCGACCCTGCCGGCTGTGAGGATGTCCGATCCCGTACATGACGTCAGAATGGGTGTTATCCACTCTTTCTGTCGGATCGGAGACACCTATGAAGGACCTCAAGTTCGAGCAGAAGCGCGCGCTGTCACGACTTGAGGCGGCTGACCAGCTCACGGCACTCGCAGCCGCGCTGAGGGAGGGTGGAGAGGCCGAACTGGAACTCGGCCCCGGAACGCTGAGCCTGCGGATCCCCGACGACCTTCGCAGCGAGATAGAGGTCGAGATCGGCAATGGGGAGATCGAGTTGGAGATCGAGTTCAAGTGGCCGACCGCACCGGCCAGGACAGCGTCATCGCGGACGGTCGCAGGCACCAAGAAGGCCACGGGGCGGAAGAACGTGCCCGCCAAGCCCGGTCGGAGCAGCACGGGCGCCGGCAGGAGCAAAGGCGCGAAGCGGTCCGCTGCCAAGACCAAGACGCCCTGAATCATGCGGGGGAAGGACGGCAGGCTCCTCAGCTCAGCGCCAGCTTGCGCAGTCGCCGCCAGTCCATGGGGGCCATCGTCCGGGGCACGCCAGGGCGGTGACGTGGTACGCGTACGCGCAGGGCCTGGGGATGGATCGTGCATCGTACGGGCGTCGGCAGGGTCAGTGCCTCACCGTCGACCCCGGCTTCGATCTCGGGCTCGTCCGCGTCGATGACGACCTCCTGGGCGGTCAGGCTGGTGAGGCCGGGCGCGTGCTTCTCCGTGAGCAACTCGGCTGCCTGCGCGGCGTTGTCGACGTTGACGCCCAGGACGCCGAGGGTGCCTGAATCCAGTACCTCGCGGCGTCCGAGGCCGACGAGGTCGCCCATCCCGTAGGGGTTGTTGCTGACGAGCACGGCCTGGGGTCCGTCGATGGCCGTGTTCGCGACGCGGACGGCCAGACGGGGACCGCGTCGGTGGGTCAGCAGGTCGGGAAGCATCTGCAGAATGGTGCGGACCTTGTCGTCGCGGTAGGCGGGACTTTGCACCACGGCTGCGTAGGCGCCGAAGGACGCGTTGTTGACGAAGGCCCGCTCACCGATGAAGCCGAGGTCGACGCGGAGTTCGACGCCGTCGGTGAGCGCGTCCAGGCAGGTCGACGGGTCTTCCCGGTCCAGGCCGAGGTCGAGGGCGAAGTGGTTGCGGGTTCCGGCCGAGATCACCATGAAGGGAATGCCGCGCCTGGCGGCGACCCCGGCGACCAGGGCCTGTGTGCCGTCACCGCCCGCGACTCCGAGCAGGTCGGCGCCGTCTTCGACTGCCTTGTCGGCGAGCGCGACCACGTCCTGGTGATGTGCTGTGTCCAGCAGGAGGACGTCGGCGTCGAGCGCCTCGGCCTTTTCCCTGAGGTGGAAATTCCCCACCTTTCCCCCGCCTGATCGTGGATTCATGATGAGGAAGGGGCGCTCGGGAGGAGCAGTCCGCAACTCCGGGGGCCCGGCCCGCTCGATGTCGCTGCTGAGTGCCGCTCTGCCGACGGAGACCCCGAGGGCCCACAGGGCGAGGAAAACGAGCACGACCCACAGCAGCTCCGCCCACGCGTAGAGCGCCAGCACGGCAAGCGGGGCGACGGCGGCCAGGGTGAAGGCGAGCAGCCTGCGGATTCCACGCCGGGTCAGTGCCCACCACAGGCTCGCTCCCGATACGGCCAGCCCGGCCAGCCCGGCACCCAGGAGCGCGATGCTCTTGAATCCGGCGAACACGAGCAGGATCACTACGGCAGCGATCCCGGCCACGAGGGCAAGCCGTGCGGACCAACGCTGTACGGGGCGACCGCGCGCCCCGGAGTCCCTGTGCATGGAGCCTCCTGCCCGGTCGGGGGGCACGGCCGACGCGACTCTGCGTGACATCGCGTCCAGTGGCGCTCTCCGGCCCCCGGTCTCCCGGTCCGCCCTCGCCGATCGGGTCGCTGACGACCGCGAGCCGTGCACGCAAGGGCACTCCCGCCACCATGCCCATTGCACCACCCGGCGGTGTGCGCCGCCTGTTCACCGCCGCCGCCGGCGGTGACCCCCGCCCCCGCCCGAATCGATCGACACGCCGACACGGCGGGGATTCCGTCGCCGCCGAGCCTTCATGGCGTCTGCGGCCGGCGCCACCGCTCCGGACGGTTGACCGCGTCTCGCCCGTACGGCCCACCTGGGCGGGCCGTCTCGCCGCAAAGCGGCGGAAATGGAGGCAGGTCAATTCCCCAGGAGCCCTGGAGCACCCATGACCAGCCCGCAGGAGCCGTCCGAGCCCGCTGCCGCCCCGGAGGGGAAGGCGGGTGATGCGGCGGGGAGTGGGCCCAAGCAGGGCTCGGCGGCCACGCGCATCACGCGGAACACCGCCTCGGCGGTGCTCATCGTCCTCACCTGCATCCTGGTGCCGGTCGCACTGCTCACCGTGTGGGTGCACGACATCGTGCTGGACACCGACCGGTATGTGGAAACGGTCTCGCCGCTGGCCTCGGACCCGGCGATCGAGGACGCGGCGGTCAAGCGCATCACCCATGCCGCCGACGTACGGGTGAACGGCAGCCAGGCCGCCGCGGACATCGCCACCTGGCTGCAGTCGCAGGGGCTGCCGCCGCGCGCCGCGCAGGCCGTGAAAGGGCTGGGGCCGCAGCTCGACGCCGCGGTCAACGACACGGTCGAGAAGGTGGCCACCCGCTTCGTGCAGAGCGACCGCTTCGAGCGGATCTGGACGAACGCCAACCGGAGAGCCCACGCAGCGGTCGTGCACGCGCTCACCGGCGAGGGCCGTGGCGCCGTGGGCGTGGAAGGCGGGACGGTCACCCTCGATGTCGGCGAAGCCGTCGACCAGGTGAAACAGGCGCTCGTGGATGCCGGGGTGTCCCCGGCGTCCAAGATCCCCGACGTCGACAAGCAGATGGTGCTCTTCCAGTCCGACCAACTGGAGAAGATCCGCAAGGGAGCCCATCTGCTGGACGTGATCGGGAACTGGCTTCCCGTGATCGTCGTGGTGATCGGCGCGTGCGGAGTACTGCTGGCTCACCGGCGCCGCCGTGCGCTGGCCCGTACGGCTCTCGGCGCGGCCTTCGCCTGCCTGGTCGTGGCCATCGTCCTGGTCGTCGCCCGCCGCTACTACCTGGACCACCTCCCGCCCCAGGTCCAGTCGGAGGCCGCCGCCGCAGCCGTCTTCGACACCCTGGTGCACTTCCTGAGGGTCAGCCTGCGTACGGCGATCGTGCTCGGTCTGGTCATCGCGCTGGGCGCCTACCTGATCGGCCCCGGACGACTGCCGCGCGCCGTCCGTGGCACATCCGAGCGCGCCGCGGACTCCACGGCACAGTGGGCGTACGGCCACCAGGTCCGCACCGGCCGGGTGGGCACCTGGACCCAGGCCCACCGCCGGTGGATCGCCCTGGCCGCCCTGCTGATCGTGGCCCTGGTCTTCGCGCTCTGGAACCACCCGACGGCCCTGACCATCCTGTTGCTGGTCATCGTCCTGCTGGCGGTGCTCGCACTGCTCGCGCTCCTCGCCGCCTCCGGCCGTGCCACCCTCGATGCCGAGCGGGTGACGCCCCCACGCCCGGAAGGCGGCGAGTGACGTTCTGCCACGCGAGAGAACTACTGGCGGGCCATGTGCATGCGCATCTCGCTCGGGGCGTCGACGATCAGGTCGCCGGACAGGTCGACGGTGACGGTGTGCAGGGTGCCGGTGAACCGGAACGGTGCCCGGTAGGCGGGGGTGACGGCCGATCCCGGGTTGGCGCCGCAGGCCATACCGCCCGGGTTGAAGGCGATCGGGGTGGTGACGGGCATGTCGGTCTCGCCGACCAGGCGGCCGTCGATGTACAGCTGGGCCCGGCCCGGCGCACCCTTGCCGTGGGCGATGTCCGGCGCGCCGGTGGGCTCGAACTCGAAGCGCAGCGTGTGCCGTCCCTCGGGCACGGTTTCGCTCGAACCCACGTGGTACAGCGATCGCTGGACGTAGTTGTGGGCGTAGTGGAGGCGGCCGTCCTCGACATAGAGCGACCAGCCACCGGCGTTGGTGCCCTGGCAGAGCAGGACGCCCTCCGCTCCGCCGGGCGGGATCTCGACGTCGGCGGTGACGCTGTGCGGGCGGTTGAGGACCCGGGGGGCCACCGCGGCCGGCAGGACCTGGGTGCCGGGGCGCAGGGTGTAGCTGGTCCGGTCCTCGGTGATCTGCGGGCGCTCGATCATCACGCGCTCGAACGCGCTGCCGTCGATCGGCAGCACGTTGTACTTGCCGGCCTCCACATACCACAGGGCGATCATCTCGATCAGTTTGCTGCGGTGCTCTTCGGCCAGGTTCCTGGTCTCGGCGACGTCCTCGTCGACGTGGTACAGCTCCCAGTGGTGGGCGTCGAGGTCGTCCAGGTCCGCCATGGTGATCGGCGCGCCGAACGGCCGCTCGGCCTCGGCGAAGGAGGGGCCGGGCCAGGGGCAGACCGCCCGCCATCCGCTGTGGTCGATCGCCCGGTGGCCGAACATCTCGTAGTACTGGGTGCGGTGGCGACTCGCCACGGAGGCATCGTCGAAGGTGTGGGCGAAGCCGACCCCGTGCAGGGGCGACTGGGTCACGCCCCGGATGGTCGCGGGCGGTTCGACACCGAGCACCTCGAGGACGGTGGGCACCATGTCGATGACGTGCGCGAACTGGTCGCGGACCTCACCGCGGGCCCGGATACCGTCGGGCCAGTGGACGAGGAAGGGGTCGCTGACGCCGCCGCGGTAGGTCTCCCGCTTCCAGCGCCGGAAGGGGGTGTTGCCCGCCCAAGTCCAGCCCCAGGGATAGTGGTTGAACGTCTTCGGGCCGCCCAGTTCGTCGATCCTGGCCAGGCTCTCCTCCAGCGACTCGGGCGCGTTGTTGAAGAACTGCAGCTCGTTGGTGGTACCGGTCACTCCGCCCTCGGCGCTCGCCCCGTTGTCGGAGACCACCATGATCAGCGTGTTGTCGAACTCGCCGGTCTCCTTCAGGAAGTCCAGCAGCCGCCCGATGTGGTGATCCGTGTGGCTGAGGAACCCGGCGTAGACCTCCATCATCCGCGCGGCCAGCCGCCGCGCGTCGGGGGACAGCGACTCCCACGCGGGCACGTCCGGATCGTGCGGGGACAACTGCGCGTCCGCCGGCACCACGCCGAGTTCCTTCTGCCGGTCGAAGGTGTGCTCGCGGTAGGCGTCCCAACCGTCGTTGAACCGCCCCCGGTAACGGTCCGCCCACTCCTTCGGCACATGGTGCGGGGCATGGGCCGCACCGGTACAGAAGTGCAGGTAGAACGGTTTGTCCGGGGCGACCTGCTTGGCGTCGGCGATGAACGACATCGCCCGCTCGGCCAGGTCCTCCGTCAGGTGGTAGCCCTCCTCCGGCGTCGCCGGCGGCTCGACCTGGTGGTTGTCGTACACCAGGTCCGGATACCACTGGCTGGAATCCCCGCCGAGGAACCCGTAGAACCGCTCGAAGCCCCGCCCCAGCGGCCACCGGTCGTAGGGCCCCGCGGCCGACTCCTGTTCCGAGGGCATCAGGTGCCACTTGCCGACCATGTACGTGTTGTAGCCGTGCTGCAGCAGCATCTCCGACAGGAACCCGTTCTCCGGCGGGATCTGCCCGTTGTAGCCCGGATAGCCGGTGGCCAGCTCCGTGATCGCCGCCATCCCGTTCGCATGATGGTTGCGGCCCGTCACGATGCACGAACGCGACGGCGAGCACAGCGCGGTGGTGTGCATGTTGCTGTACAGCAGCCCGCCCGCGGCCAGCGCATCCAGATTCGGCGTCTCGATCGGGCTTCCGTAACAGCCGAACTGCCCGTACCCGACGTCGTCCAACACGATCATCAGCACGTTCGGTGCACCCGGCACGGCCCGCAACGGCTGCGGCCACGCCGGGGCCGACTCATCCGTGGTCCGCCCGACCACCCCCGGGAACCGTTGGCCCGGCCTGTACTCACTCCACGACGTCTGCGACATTCCGGCCTCCGTTCCACCAGCCGGCGCGAGAACCGGTGATGTGGATGCGGTGTGCATGCGGCTGCCACAACAGAGCCCTCTGGCCGACAAGGGATCGGATCCAAATCGCATCCCCATCGGATCCCCATCGGATGGCCGGGCCAAAAGGCCCTGTCGGCGGCCGTCGGCTGGCGTGCGACCCGCGCACTTCCACGCTAGGTCGCCACCATCACCACGGCGACCGGGGACGCGGATGCGGTCCTCGCTGTGAGCGAGGACCAGTACCACGGCGTGCTCGGGCACAGCGGCGGGGTGGCGGGCACCGCACTGCGTGCGGTTCGCTGCCCAGGGCGCCGGAGCAGAACAGCACGCCGCCGGGGCCGGGTCACGGCGTGTACGTCGATGAGCATCGGTGGCGCATGCGGCCGGGGGAGAGTGCCGCTCGCCATCGCCATCGTCCAAGAAGATGCACAAGCGGCGCGCCATGCAGCTGGCCAAGGCGAAGGCCAAGCTGGAGAAGGCGGAGCGGACGGCCCGCGAGGCTGCCGAGGCGGTGGCCGCCCTGGAGGAAGGCGTCGCGTGATGGGTGCCTGATCCGTGCCGGGGAGCCGTAAGCGAAGGGGCCGCCCCACCGCACGGTTGCGGTGGGGCGGCCCCTCGCGTCTCCCTCGGATCAGGTCAGCCGGGGTCGGCGGCCTTCCTCCCAAGCCCGGTCGATCAACTTCTCGTACCGGCGCCGGGCCGGCTCATCCTTGACGGGCATCCTGCACAGCTCCCCACCATTCGTGCGCACGGCAGGTGTGCCATATGTGTGCTGCCAGCGCAGGAGCCCTCCCGTCCGCGTGGGTGGGGGTGTCGTGGTGCTGCCGCGCCATCGGCCGACTTCGGCCGACTTCGGCCGGTGTTCAGTAGGCCATGCGAGCGTTCTGGTCAGCCGCCGGGAGGCGGTTCCGATCGAGGTCCGTCACTTCGACATGATGAAGTCCAGGGCGAAGCCGGGAGCAGTCGTCCAGTAGGTGACCCGCTGAAAGTCGTTGGCGTACAACGTGTCGACGGGCATGGGGACATCGATCGGCTTGCCCGCGCGGCTGCCGGGCTCACGACCCTGGAGGCTGAGGGTGATGCTCTTCGCCTCGTACTCATCCATGGGGCCGTTGACGAGCAGAGCGGCATATGCCTCCTTACCCGGAGCGAGGGTCACGGGCACGCCCGGGGTCGCGTCGCTCTCCTTGATCACGGGGGCCGTGGTCCGACCGTCACCGAGCCGCACGAGAGGGTAGCGGTAGAGGTTGCACTTCTTGTCGCCGGCGTTCTGGACGGTGAGGAGGAGATGCCGGGCGTCCTTGCTGTCTGCGGGCTCCGTCACGGCGGACACCCCGAGGACCTCCTGGGAGCAGGCGGCGATGGCGCCCTTGGCGCTGCTGCCGCCCGAGCGGTGCGTCACCGCGTCATCGGCCTTCCCGCTGATCGTCCACGGCCCGGTGGTGGAGGCCTGTGCCGACACACCGCACCCAAGAGCCAGGACGAGACCCGCGGCCACGGCCACACGGTGGGTCGCAAGGGACTTCATGTTCATATGCGTGTTCCTTTTCCGATCGGTATGAGGTCGCGTGCCGGGCTGTCGCCGCCACACCACCCGCCTCCTTCTCGCACCGCGTTGGCGGGGCGAAGTGGTCGGGCACCCCCTTGAGCGTCCGCGCCCTGCACCCGGGTGCCCAAAGAGACGGGTGTCTCCGTGGACGGGTGAGTCGGGGTGTGGACGGGTGAGTCGGGGTGTCGTGGCGCTGCCGTGCGGTCGGCCGCTTCAGCCGGTGCGACAGCCATAGCGTCGGATGCCTCGTGGGGCTGGGACAACGGCTGCCCCCAACCTGCAACGGTGGGACGATCCCACCCCCGACAACCTGCAGAGACAAGGAAGCCTGGGATGCCTGTCCGGGATGGGAAACCCCCTGAGGCCGGCGTCCGGACACCCGGGAGACTCGACCCGCGCCCGCCCCCGGTGGTGACCCCGGAGGGCAGAGGCGATCGGGCAAGGGGCGATCGCCCGCTACCAAGGCGCATGCGTCGACGTCCCGCGGCCCTGGGGCGCCGCCTTCCGCACCGCCGGAGGGTGGTCCCGAGGAGAGGGATGGCTCAACTCTGCAACCATCCCAGCCTTATTGACGTGCAGGTATGGAGAGTGCTGGGGATGCCGTCCCGGATCAGGACCTGACGTGACCTGACGTGACCTGACCTGATGGGACGGCACAGGCCGACGGATGGATGCGATACGGACCACATGGATGCAATCCACGACGACGTAGCGGAGTTCGCGCTACTGCTGACGCGTCTGAAGGACCGCACGGACCGCAGCTACGCGGCGCTGGCCCGCCGGCTGGGCATGAACGCCTCCACGCTGCACCGCTACTGCGCCGGTGAGGCCGTTCCCACGGACTTCACCAGGATCGAGCGGTTCGCCGCACTCTGCGGAGCCTCCCCCGAGGAACGCGTGGAGTTGCACCGCCGGTGGATCCTGGCAGTCGCGGCACGGCAACGACCACGCCCATCCGACGCCCGGCGGGCACCGACGCCCCACGACACCACGAGCACCGTCGCATCGGCCGCATCCACGAGCCACAGCAGCCCGGCAGACAAGGCACCCGAGCCGGCCTCACCGGCGGACCCACGCCCAGGGCCGACCTCACCGGCCGACCGGCGGCCCCATGCCGGGCGCCCCCGACGACGGCCCGTGCGATCGATGGTGCTGGCTGCCTCGCTCGCCATTGCCCTCGCCGGCCTCACCACATCCGCTGCCGGGCCTCCCTCCGGTGGCGGTGGGTCGTCGGCCTCCGCCCGCACCACACCGGGACCTTCAGCGCCGGCCACGCACAGCGACGGCAGCCCGCAGAAGAACCGGGCGAGCGCCGGCCCGGTCCCGCCGCAGGCCCCGCTCACCTGGACGGCCAACTCCCAGCTCTGGCAGCTCGAATGCGACCACGACTACGTCATCGCCAAGCCGCCGCAGGAGGTCCCACCACCGCCGACCCCGGCGGACGCCGCGGTGTGGGCCGCCTCCCAGGGGGCGGTGCACGGGCGCACCACCAATCTGCGGATCACGGTGCAGGGACGCGGTTCCGCCGCCGTCGTCCTGGAGGCACTGCACGTGCGCGTGGTCAACCACACCACCCCCGCCTCCCGCCGGGGCATCGCCTACTCCACGTACGAAGGCTGCGGCGCCATCCTCGTCCCCCGCTACTTCTCCGTGAACCTCGACGCGCGCCGCCCCCTGGCCCGTTCGATGCCCGGCAACGACCCGGACAGACCGGCCCCCGCGATCGGCTTCCCCTACCAGGTGTCCCTGCGGGAGCCGGAGGTCCTGCTGCTCGCCGCGAGCACCGAGTCCTGCACCTGCGACTGGTACCTCGAACTCGACTGGTCCTCACAGGGGCGAACCGGCACGATGCGCATCGACGACCACGGCCGCCCGTTCCGCACCACCAGCATCACGGGGCTACCGCACTACTGGTACCGCAACCCCCTTGGCTGGGTCCCCATGACCACCGCCGACGACAAGGCGGAAACCGGCGACTGACGAAACAACAGGCCGCACAGCCCGTCCGACAGCAGGACCAGCGGGGGCAGGGGCCCGGCCGTCCCCGCCGCGTAGGCAGGATCCGGGCGGGACCGGGGCAGGGGAGGCGGTGCAAGCCACCGTGTGGTGTCAAGGCCTGGCAATTGCCCAGCAATTGCTGCGGGCCCTGATGAACACGGCCGTGGACGACGAGCTGATCCGGCGCGACCCGTGCCGAGTCAAGGGGGCGGATCGCTACGACGTGCCCGAGCGGCTGATCCTCACGGTGCCCGACTCCCTCGCGCCGCGCTACCGGCTGCTCCTGCTCTTGGCGGCCCTCACCACGCTGCGGTTCGGGGAGCCGGCGGCCCTGCGGCGTCGGGACCTCGACCAGGAGGGGCTGCTGAGTTGCAGAGCGGGCGGCTCTTCGACAAGGGCCCGAAGTCTGCGGACGGGGTCCGTACCGTCTCCTTCTCCTTCTCCTTACCGGCCGAGCTGCTCGACGACGTCACGCGTCACCTGGAGCAGTCCGCGGCTCCTGTCCGTGACGGTCACGTCTTCGTCGGGCCACCGGCTAGGGGATGTGGATTCCGCGTGGACGTTAGTGGCACGCGTGTGGCACGACCTCGAACACGACAAAGGGCCAGCCTGGGAGGAAACCCCTCCTGAGCTGGCCCTTTTCCTGTGCCCCCGGCAGGATTCGAACCTGCGACACCCGCTTTAGGAGTTCGATCCGAGCCCACTCCGGCTGCTGCTGGCGACTGGTGCGACGGCCGGACAGAGTCGCTGGCGTACACCTCCGTCCGGCGTCGTTGATGTCAGACGTGGATGTCAGAAACCTCTGATCCGTAGGATCGGGCAACAAGCTGTGCGGGGCTCAAAAGGGCCTCGCATCTCGTGGACTCATATTGGCGATCACGGGCCGTTGCGTGCCGTCGTCCGCGTCAGAGCTGCCGTCAGCTCCCAACAGCGACACTAAGATGATGATCTTCTGGCCCATCAGCCTTAGCAACTCTGACATGTAACACGCCAACAGGCAGTGACCAAACGAGGTCGCACACGCTCCGCGTGACTGGCTGAGTTACAACCCTCTTGACGGGTTCAAGACACATGGCTCGCTCGCGCTCGCCGGGCTCGTGGCACGGCCGAGGTGCCGCCGCTCTTGTCTCCGCCCCGCTCCGGCGCATCGGCCGTGAGCCAGATGGCTAGAGCAGGGCTACACGGCGGAGGCGGCGCAGATTGCCAGCAGGGGGCCGTCGTAGTTCAGCCAGCGGAGGCTTCCCGATCAACGGCCACTCCTACTTCAAGCAAGTGGGGTGCGTCCGGTCGTTTCTTGCGCGAGACTATGACGCAGAAATATCACCCCCTATCTGCAGAACAAGGTGAAAACGTGGCAGGCAACAATCTCGTCCTAATTGACCAAATCCTTGCCGAGCGTCAGTCTCAACGTGTTGCTCCCCTAGAAAACGACAAAGCATTTGAAATTTTCGCATGTGAGCAGGCTCTCCATGCGCAAGAGCTTTCAGAGGAAGAAATCGAGTCTGGCGTCGTGGGGGGAGGAGATGACGGAGCAATTGATGGGGTATATGTATTCCTTGGGGAACGCCTACTGGGAGAAGATAGCGAGATTTTCGAGCAGGACTTCACATCGTCCAGCATCGAAATCGGCACCCTCCTAACGCTTTGGCTAGTGCAGGCAAAGACCACCCCATCTTTCTCTGAGAAAGCAATCGACTTGGTGGCATCGTCCACTGCGCGAATGCTTGATTTGAGCGTTGATGAGAATGCACTGCGTCAGCTGTACTCCGATGCCGTCATCGCGCGCGTAAAGCTTTTCCGTGACGCTTTGCGGAAACTCGCAATTCGTCACCCCAAGGTTCAGGTAAAATTCTCGTATGTCACGCGAGGGGATATTGGCGAAATTAACGCCAAGGTGCTCGTCAAGGCGAGGGATCTGGAGACCCAGTTCGGTAGATTGCTTGCCAATGCTTCAGGCAAGGTCGAATTCCTTGGTCCGGCAGAACTATGGGAGCGCGACAGTAGTCGGCCATCATATACCCTTGAACTTCCCTACCGAGAGAGCATCACTCACGGCACGAGCCACATTGCACTCGTATCACTCAAGGAGTACGTCGAATTTCTCCGCGACGACAAGGGGATTTTGAGACGGCATATTTTTGACTGGAACGTACGCGACTACCAGGGTGCAGTTGAAGTGAATAAAGAGATTGTCGCTTCACTCCTCGATCCCAATTCCCCCGAGTTTTGGTGGCTTAATAACGGTGTTACCATCATTTGCTCGAATGCTTCCTCTATTGGTAAGAAGTTGGTCCTCGATGACGTGCAGATCGTCAACGGCCTCCAGACTTCTCACACCATTTACAATGCGCTCACCCCTCTACTGGATGCTGACCCAGAAAATTCAGTGTTCGAGCGGCTAGTCCAGGTGAGGATTCTCTACACCAAAGATCCCACTTATCGAGATGCAGTAATTCGAGCAACCAACCGACAGACCAATGTGCCTGTGGCGTCACTTCGCGCCACGGATGATATCCAGAGAAAGATCGAAGCTTATTTCTTGGAGTGCGATTGGTTTTACGATCGACGCAAGAATTTCTATCGCAATAACGGGAAATCCCCTGAGCGGATCGTTAGTATTTCATTGCTTGCGCAGGCGACAATGGCCATGGGTCTTGGTCAACCTGATAGCGCTCGGGCGCGTCCGTCGAGTCTTCTCAAGGCTGACCGAGAGTACAAGAAGGTCTTCTCCGACTCGACACCCCTTCCGGTCTATCTTTGGCTCGCACGCGCCCAGCGTAAGGTAGACGGTTTTCTTCAATCCGAGCTAGCGTCAATCAGCGGGCCCGAGCGTACAAATCTTCGATTCCATCTCGCGATGATGGCAGCTGTTGACCTCGCAGAGAGGCGCATTTACAGCCCCCGTCAATTGGGGGTATTGGCCGAGGGGGATTCGCTACCTGAAATTGAGCGACTTTCGGAGCTTCTCGCGGTGCTACGTGACCTATTTTCCAAATATCAGAAGAGGGAAAGCGATGGCCCTGACAAGGCGGCTAAAAGCACCGGATTTGTCGCGTACGTCTTGGATGAGCTCAACAGTAAATAGCTTCTCCGGCGAGGCTGCTGCCTGACTGTCATTTCACGCTGTTGTGACTCCTGCGGAGCCGTGAACCCCACGTGCAGGCAGGGTCAAATGTTGTTCACGTAGCTTCCCAGGCTGGCGTCCGACCGTCCTTAAGGGTCGGCCATCCTGGCTACTTCTGGTCGACGACGCAAGCGGATAGCGCGGCTGAGGCCGGAGGGGGTACAGCGAGGCATAGGCGCGCCTGCATGGTCGGTGCCCACCATTGTGGCTGATTGTCGCTGGCTGAGGCTCAGACGCTCCGGGGCCCAGCGCCCCAAGTGACGTTCGAGGCGAAGGGGCCGTGCCATTCGCGTGTCGGATGCTGCGGAGAACCACGGGGAACAGCGGGGACTGGATCGGGGCGCGACCAGGGCCCCGACGCCACGCCGCCGCAGGTCAGCGCTGCGACCGCAGCCAAGAAACCCAAGCTTCTCAAGGTGGGCTTCGACGGACCTCGCCTGCCGCCACGTCCGGGATTCCTCCTTGTGGCGCACGGCCAGTCCTCGGAGTGCAAGTCACCCGCAGAACATCTCGTCAATGTGACGCGAAAGGGCCCGAAGCGTATGCGGCCTATCAGGGGCAGTCTGAGATCCTAGAGACCGAT
This sequence comes from Streptomyces sp. NPDC006872, assembly GCF_040635845.1. Taxonomy (NCBI): domain Bacteria; kingdom Bacillati; phylum Actinomycetota; class Actinomycetes; order Kitasatosporales; family Streptomycetaceae; genus Streptomyces; species Streptomyces sp. NPDC006872. The sequence continues at coordinate 265,002 of NZ_JBEYIL010000005.1, read as the reverse complement.
CGAGAGGGGCCGCAGGTATGGAGTGGAAGACCCACGGTGAGCGACAGATCTACACCAACAAGTGGGTGAACCTGTGTCTGGTCGACGTCCAACAGCCTGACGGGCGCAGGTGGGAGTACCACGTCGTTCGGCTCAGGCACCTGGCCGTGGCTGCCGTGGTCAACGACCGGCAAGAGGTCCTGATGATGTGGCGGCATCGCTTCATCACGGACTCGTGGGCCTGGGAGTTGCCCATGGGCCTGGTCGAGGAGGGCGAGTCTCCTGAGGAGGCGGCGGCACGTGAGGTCTTGGAGGAGACGGGTTGGTGTCCTGGGCCTATCAAGCCGCTGATCTACGCTGAGCCAGCCAACGGGATCACCGATTCGCAGCACCACGTTTTCCGTGCGGACGGGGCGACTTACGACGGTCCGCCTACGGAGAAGAACGAGTCGGACCGGATCGAGTGGATCCCCCTCAGTGAGGTGCGCGGGATGATCGACCGGCGGGAGATCGTCAGCAGCGGGTCTCTCGTTGGACTTCTCTACCTGCTCATGGATGAAGCGATCCGCTGACCGGTGGGAGGACTGCCCGTAGCCGTGCCTCGAAGGCCAGGGCTACGGGCTCCTGCCTGTGTGGGGCCAACTGGTCGTAGAACTCCCTGAGATGGCCCGAGACGCGCTCGGAGGCCACTGCCGACGCGGACTCCAGCGCCTGTGTGGCGGTACTGCACGCCTGATCGAGCTTGCCTTGGTCCAGCTGGGTACGAGCCAACCAGAAGGCGTGGAAAGCCCGGCCGCGCTGATTGGTGCGGGCTTCTCGGCGCAACGCGTCCGCGATCAATGGTTCAGCCGTCGCTGCCTCGCCGAGTCGGCCGTGGGCAATGCCTGTGTCGACTATGAGCTTGAGTTCGTCGAAGTAGGTCACCCATGACGGGTCCGGGTCGCTCGTCTGGATCTGCTCGAACTGGCGGTGTGCTTCCCCGATTGCTCGGTGAGTCGACGTGTGGCTGCCGAGCGTGGCATGGGCGAATGCCTCGCGCATGGACAGCATCGACAGCACTCGCGGTGTCGTCCCAAGATCTGAGCGGGCTTGGTCCTGGGCGGCGGTCACGAGTGCCAGGGAGTCCGCGGGCTTGTCCTGGTAGGTCGCCTGCAAGCTCATGCAGGCAAGGACGTTGGCCATGAACTGGCGGTCGTCGATGGCCTTGGCGAGTTGCAGGGCCTCGGTGAAGTAGGCGCGGGCCTGGTTGTACTGGCGGGCGTCGAAGTAGGTCCAGCCGGTGAGGCGGGCGAGCTCGGCCGCGATTCCGTACAGGCCGTTCTGGATGGACGGCGGTCGGCTCTCCTTCAGCAGTCCCACCACGTAGCGGAGCTGGCCGACGACGGCCGGCCGCAGTGCCTCGCCGCCATGCTGGTCGTCCCGTCGCCAGTAGTCCTCAATGGAGGACCGGAACGCTTCAAGCGTGGCTGTGCTGAGGTTGGTCCGTGTAGCCAACGCCAAAATGCTGTCCACATCCGGGCCCGGTAGGGATGCAGGTGACGGCTCCTGAGGCTCCGGCACTTGAGGTGCTTCGCGCTCGGTGACTGCGAGAGCCTGGGGCGTCTCCCAGGGGCGGCGGGCAAGACCGAGCATGCCCCCTGGGATGCGCAAGCCGTCTGAGATGCGCTCGATCACGTCCATGTGGAGCAACTGGCGTCGCCCAGCGATGACTTCGCCGACCCGGCTCGGAGTCAGTTCGCATCGCCTCGCGATCATCGACGGGTAGATGCCCGCTCTGGTCTTCACCAGCCGGAAGACTCTGGCAAAGTCCCGTACCCGGCACGCATTGATCATCTCGGGATCGGTGAGCAGCCGGACAGGAAGCTCCTGCGGCCGGTCGGCGTCGGGCACTGGGCAAGCTCCCACACTGCGAGGGCTACGCAACGTCGCGGATTCTCTACTTGCCGCGATGTTACCCAAGTTGGGTAATCAGCCTGACCTTTTGGCGGGGGTGCCCGGTTCGCGATGCTCGTGTGCATGGCGAGCAATCAGCAGCCCAGACCAGCCGTCGGCGAACTGGCGAAAGACAGCGGCACCGGACGTATCGGCGTCGTCATGGGCGAGCTCGGTGGCCGTGTGCAGATGCGGCCGGTCCGTGGCGGCAAGGAGTGGGATGCCATGCCGGGAAACGTGGTGGCACCCGGTGCGCGGGAGGAACTGAGCGCACGCCTGGCCGTGCGGAACGGCAACAGTCAGGTCCCGCTGTGATGCGCGCCGTCGGCCGGTATGCCGGGGTCCTGTTCATCGTCTGCATCAGCGGTGCGTGCGGTCTGGTGATCGGCATGGCCCTCGGGACCGGCCAGTAGACCGGCCGCCCCGGACGGGTGCCGATCCGCCCGGCTTCCCGTCCCCGTCCGGGGCCGGCTAAAAAGCCCGCTTCCCGATCGTCTCTGAGCCGAGCTCGGCGATCGGGACGGGTCGTACGTGTCCTGCACGACCTCACCTGAGGAGATTGCACATGACGGCAACAGCGAACGATCAGAGGGCCGGTCGCGCGGTGGCTGGTGAAGAGCTGTTCGAGAGCCTGGCCCGCTTCGTGGTCGTCCACAACGGGCAGTCCCCCGAGCGCGCTGAGCGGATCGCGGACCAGGCGGTCGCGTTCCTGGTCACGGCGGCCACCGCCACCGTCCCCATGGTTCCGTCCGACGACGTCGACCTCGGCCTGCACGCGCTCATCCTGCACACGAAGGAATACGCCGGGCTCTGCGAGCAGCACGCGGGCCGCTTCCTGCACCACAACCCGAAGCCGGGTGGAGGAGCGCGCGACCCGGAGAAGGTCGCCGCCTCGGCACGCGCCATGAAGGCGGCCGGGTTCGTGGTCTTCGACGACCTGTGGACCGTGGACGGCACGAACCTCGCACAGTGCGACTCGGACTGCGGCCGACCGTACGGTCAGGCGTAGCTCACGACAACAGCGGCGCGGCCGGCCTCGACTCGTGGTCGGCCGCGCTCGCCTGGAGGGAGAAGAGATCTTGTCCGGCCCAACCCCTGAACTGCCGATCGTGGTGCTCGACGCGCTCATGCCCACGACTCAGCGCATGGTCATCAATCGTCGGGGCTCCATGGTGTGGGAGGTGGAGAGCCACCGGGGCCATTTCGCCGTGAAGCTCGGTTATCCGATCGAGGCCACGGCCGAGTGGCCTGCCCAGCCGTGGACCGCTCTCGCCCCCGCACGCGAGGGCGCCGTTCTGCATCGCCTCGGGCTCGACGCTGTTGCGTACGGCGAGTGGGAGCGCGGCACGTGGAACTTCCAGCCGTGGCACGAGGGGCCTGACCTCTACAGGTTGTGGGATCCATGCCGTAAGGCGGGTTCGTCCATCAAGCCCCACATCAGCGTGGCGCTGGGATGTGCCGAGGCACTGGCCGATCTCCACGTGAGGGGCTGGGCACACGGCGACGTGCAACCTGCCCACTTCATCGTCGGGCCGGAACGAACGCACCTCATCGACCTCGCCCTGGCCCGGGGCGGGCAGGTGCCCCAGGGGTACGACTTCCCGTTCCGCGGCTGTCTCGTCCACTACGAGGCGCCGGAGATCGCGCGCAGCGTGCTCGACACCGGGGAAGCGGAGCCGACGCAGGAAGCCGACGTCTACGCGCTCGGGGCGTCGCTGCTCATCTCCGCCACGGGCTGGCGGGCGGTCGAGTACCCGGACGACGCTCCGCGCCCTGTGCAGCGGGAGGCAGTGGCCAACGGTCGGCGTCGGCCCGTGAAGGTGCCCGGTGAGCTGGGCGAACTGGTCGACGCGATGCTCAGCCATGCGCCGGGGGACCGGCCCACCATCTACGAGGTGGGCAAAGCGCTGATCTGACCCCGAACCCCAACAACAGAAGACCGGACCACCCCTCAGCCTCGACAGCATTCCGGGTGGTCCGGTCGCGGAAGCCCTGATCAGGACCCCGGTGCCGATGGTACCGGGGCGGTCGTCGTGCTCGGATTCGGGTGTGGCTACAACCCCTGTCGGCTGTCGTTGAGTTAGGGAGGAGAGCGGTTGAAGTCCAGGAATTGGAAGCGCAGTTCTGACCTGCGCCACCGAAAGTCAGCCACGACGGCGAGTGCGCCGAACGAGCACCCGTCACGTGTGTCTCCAGCAACCCCGTCCCGGCATCAGCCACGTTTCCCGGTTTCGACACGGCGGTCATCCGGGCGGCGGGGTCGTGTCTGCTCGGGCTCGGCCTGGTCCTGGTCCTGGTCGTGGTCCTGGTGCTCGGGCTGGTCGAGCTGCTTCCTGGCCTGGCTGTCTGCCTTGGCGGTGCTGCGCGCTGAGTGGCCGGGGGCCGGCGCAGCGGTGGCGGAGACAGGGAGCGGCGGCGGCCCCCGGCCGCCAGCGCGCGCGGACCGCCGTAGGCGGGCCGCCTTGATCCAGTAAAGAAACTCTGAACAGCGCGCAGCCCGGGGAATCCCGACCGAACGGATGTTCGAGAGAGCGTGGCACGGAACGACGGCACGGCGGTAAGCAGGGAGCGATGACCGAGCACATTCCGGACAACGAAATGGGGTCGACCAGCATTCACGTCGGGGACACGGATCAGGTAGTCGCGCTGATCGAGGAGATGCGGGCCATGGTCGGCCGTCTCAGCAGGGAGACCAGAGAGTTGCGAGAGGAAGTGGCCCAGCTCAGGACTACGGCTTCGGCTGCTGAGCTGCCTTCAACTCCTCGACCTCGCGGCGCAGTTCCTGATGATCAGCGCTGAGGGCCCGGATCTCGTCACGTAGTGCGGTGAGTACTTCAGCAAGGGTGGTCCCGACGTCTTCAGCCGCTTCGGTGTCGTCGGGCCCGCCCGTCCCCTGCCCTGCCGGGCCGGCCTGCTCGCCCTTGTTCGCCAAGTACCAAGCTGGAGCGGTGTAGTTCGCTGAGGGCTCCCCGCCAGGGTTGTGGTCTGCGACGAAGCTCCCTCGACCATGGATCGTGTAGATCAAGCCCTCATCGCGCAGCACGTTGAGCGCGGACCTCATGGTCATGTTGGCCACGCCGAAGCGTTCCTGTAGCTCGCGAATGGCCGGCATCTGCTCGCCCGGCTTGATCCGCCCCTGCAAGATGTCGCGCCGAAGCTCGTCGGCAGCGTGCTGATACGGCGGCCGACGATCCTGCTTGCTCTCTGGCGCGGGGCTCATGGCCCAAGAGTAGCGATTCCTAGCACCCCTAGCACACCCCACTGACATAGGTGGCCTATGTCAGCTGATACCTAGCTCACCCGATTCACTTGACTCTGCTAGGTCAGCTATGTTCAATGGTGATCACGCCCCACCGCCCTGGTGGAGCGCAACTGAAAGGAACCAACTCCCATGGCACGCATCCGTGTTGGCCTGCTCCCTACCTCGTCGTTCATGGTCGGCACCCTGCCGGTGCCGAAGTACGCGGACCAGGAGAAGACGCAGTTCGCCACCGACCGTGAGACCGGCGCGAAGCTCTACACGATCACCCTCTTCTTCATGGAGGAGGACCGTGCCGAAGCTCTGAAGATCACCGTTCCGGAGACCGGTCTGCCCAACGGACTCCGACCGGGTGTCCCGGTCATGCCGGTGGAGCTGTTCGCCACTCCGTGGGCGCGGATCTTCAACGGCTCGCTCTCGGACGGCATCGCCTACCGCGCGGCTCGGCTGGACCTGGTGGCCCCGGCTGCTGAGGCGGCGTGAGCAACAACGATCGCCGGTCCGGCGCTGAGCGCAGCTATCCGCTGCCTCACGCCGGGCCGGGGGCGCAGTTCACCGAATCACTCGTGACCTCGGTGGCGGCCGTGCTCGTCGCCTACGGCTATCCCCGCCTCGACGCCTCGGCGGATCGGGCGGCCCTCGAATCGGCCCTCACGGCCTTCCTCTACAACCCGTTGGAGAGTCGTACATGAAGGATCCGAACGCCCCGGCGGAAGGCGTCATCGGCAACGTCCCGCTCATCGTCGCCCTGCCGCTCGCCGTGCTCGCCGGATGGGCGGTCTGGTGGATCGTCCGCTACGTTCGCGCCGATGCCATGACCCGGCAGTCCATACGGCAGGCCATACGCGTGCGGTGGGGCTGGAAGCGGCTCGCAGCGATGCTCAAGCTGTCGGCCACGGACAAGACCCCGACCGCGCTGGCGTCACTGGCGAACACGAACGGCAAGCCCATCAAGCCGCGCGTCCTCATCCCCTCCCTGAAGGTGAAGCACGACGCGTACGGAGTGATCGCGCGGGCCCAGTGCCTGCCCGGCGTCGGGCTTCAGCAATTCCAGAAGGCGGGCCCGCACCTGGCGGACGCCTGGCGGTGCACACGAGTGGCGGTCACCCAGGACAAGCCTGGGCAGGTCCTCATCCGGGGCGTGCGACTGGACCCGCTGAAGTTCCCCACCGAGCACCACCCCACGGGGGAGCCGCCGGAGGAGACAGCCCAGTGGGACCTGGGCCTCGACGAGTACGCGCAACCCGTGTCCGTGAACCTCACACAGGTGCCCGGCGTGACCGTGGCCGGCCTCCCCGGCTTCGGCAAGACCAGCCTGATCAACCGACTCCTTTCCGACTGGGCACCGTCGCCCGCAGTGCAGTTCGCCTGCGCGGACGGCAAGGTGTCGGCCGCGTACGAGGGGGACTACGCGGACTGGGTGCAACGCATGTTCGCCTTCGTGGGCGATGACCTGGAAGAAGCCAACAAGCTGTTCCGGCACCTGGTGGAGCTCCGCCGCGCCCGGTCGGCATCGGTGCGCCAGGTGCTCGGGGTGAAGTCCATGTGGGATGTCGGCCCCTCCGAGAACTGGCCGCTGGTCGTGCTGATCGTCGACGAAGCCCACACCTACTTCCGCGACCACAAGGGCAGCGACCAGCAGACGAAGAAGCTGGCTGCGCTCGCCGCCGAGAACGCCCGGCTCGTCGAAGACCTGGTGAAGAAGGGCCGGTCCGTGGGGCTGCTTGTCATCCTCACCACTCAGAAGTCCACCGGCGACGCGATCCCCACCTTCATCCGCGACGTCTGCCCCGTGGGCCTGAGCTTCGCCCAGAAGACCGCCGAAGCCGCCGTGGCCGCGCTCGGCGAAGAGATCCGGGAGTGGCCGGACGCCAACCCGATCAACCTCCAGGACCCGACTTACGTCGGCGTCGCGTCCATGAACCACCAGTCGCAGCCCGGCTTCACCCGCATCCGCACGCCCTACGTGCCCGACGCGGAAGCGGCTCGCGTCGCCGAACAGACGGCCGGTCTCACCGCCGACCCATACGCGCTCCTGGAAGCAGTCCTCGGCCCTCGCATGGCGGACGTGGACCTCACCAAGCTCGACGCCCAAACGGCCTGACCTGCATCGCCCGCACGTTCCCAACACCCCTGGAGAGGAGGTGAACACCCATGACAGAGGACCGGATCACTCAGCGCACCATCACCGCCGTCATGATCGTCATTGCCGCGCTGGCGTTCGTCTTCTCCTTCGGCAACGTCTGGTCCCTCGCCCTGCGCCTGGGCGTCCCCGGCCCGATCGCACCGCTCATCGCCCCGATGGTGGACCTCTCCGTGGTCGGCCTCCTGGTCGCCCTGCGCTACCTCTCCCTGCGCGGCCTGCCCGCCGAACAGATGACGGCCGCCACCCGTCTGATGCACTTCTCCGGACTGCTGACCCTGGCCCTCAACGTCGCAGAACCGATCGTGGCCGGACACTACGGCCGCGCCGCCGTCGACGCGGTGGCCCCGCTGCTCCTCCTCGGCTGGGGCTCCGTCGGCCCCCAGCTCCTGCGCGCCTTCCACACCGTCGCTCGTCCCGCCGTACCGGCTTCCCTGCCGGACGAGATCGAGTCGGTACCTGACACGGCTTCTGACGCATCCCGCCCTGCGGTGCCACTCGCCATTCCGGCCCCGGCCCCGGCTCCCGTCGCTCCTCGCATCGCCCCGGCTGCTGCCTCGCCTGCGATCAAGGTTCCTGAGCCGCTGCTGACCGAAGCACGCTCCATCGCGACGTCCCACCACGCCGAGCACGGCGAACCGATCACGGCGGCCCAGCTCAAGACGCGACTAGCGATCGGCCTGCCCATGGCCACCGCGCTACACGCCGCTCTGTAGAGCCACACCCTTCCGCCGGCCTCCCCGGCACTTCCCACCCCTGCCCGCCCCCGGGCCCGCCCTGCCATGCCTGCGGGCAGCAGCCCAAGCGCACTGAATCACTGCTGCCCGCAGGTCACCCCACCCTCGCGCCAGAAAGGACGCCTCGCCACCCATGCGCCGCCACCTCGACCTGCGCCACATCGTCAGCCCCGGTCTGCGGGACCTGGTCGAACTGGCCAACACCGACGACTTCGACCGCGTGACGGAACAGGTCCGCGACCTTCGCGGCTGCACCAGCCCCGTCAACCTGCACGGCTGGACCGTCACCACCGACCAGACCACCAAGCAAGTGGTCCGTTCCTACCGCTCCGAGGACGAACCCTCCGGCCGCCTCCTCACCACCTGCGGCAACCGCCGCGCCTCCCGCTGCCCCGCCTGCTCCCGCCTCTACGCCGCCGACACCTACCACCTGATCAAAGCCGGACTGTCCGGCGGCAAGAACGTCGCCGAAGCCGTCCGCGACCACCCCCGCGCCTTCGTAACCCTCACCGCCCCGTCCTTCGGCCCCGTCCACAACCGCCCCACCACCGACGCGGGCAAGCCCCGCCCCTGCGCATGCGGCGAAAGCCACCCCCAGGACGCACCCGAACTCGGCACTCCACTCCACCCGGCAAGCTACGACTACACCGGCGCCGTTCTGTGGAACGCCCACGCCGGGGCCCTGTGGGCACGCTTCACCACCTACCTGCGCCGCGCCCTCGCCGAGCACCTCGGCATGACGCAGAAGGCGCTCAACTCGGCCCTCCGCGTCTCCTTCGCCAAGGTCGCCGAGTACCAACAACGGGGCCTGGTCCACTTCCACGCGGTCGTCCGCTTCGACGGTCCCGACGGCCACACGACCTCGCCCCCTGCCTGGGCCACCTTCGACGCCCTGCACGCTGCCGTCGGCCTGGCGGTCGAGCGCGCCCGGCTCCTCGTCGAGTCGGACGCCGTCGGCGAACGCGTCGTCAAGTGGGGCGACCGCTTCAAGGTGGACCAGATCTCCGCCCTGGGCGACGGCGAACTCACGGACGCCAAAGTCGCCGGATACGTCGCCAAGTACGCCACAAAGAACGCCGAGGGCGCGGGCACCGTAGACCGCACCCTCGTATGCCGCCCCTGCTCCGGACGCGGCCACGTACGCGGCCCGGACGGCTTCCGCGACCTCTGCGCCGACTGCGACGGCACCGGCCAAGCCGAATCCCTCACCAGCCTCCCCGTCCAGCAGCACGCCCGGCAGATGATCCGCACCGCCTGGGCGCTCGGCCACCTCCCCGAGTTCGCCCACCTGAAGCTCTGGAAGTGGGCGCACATGCTCGGCTTCCGCGGCCACTTCTCCAGCAAATCGCGCGCCTACTCGACCACCCTCGGCGCACTCCGCGACGTACGCCGCGCCTGGCGCACCGCCCAGGCCGAAGCCGCCCGCGTCCGGGCCGGCCTTCCGGTCGACGACGAGAACACCACCCTCGTCACCGCCTCCTCATGGACCTACCTCAGCAGCGGCTACCGCCCCGGCGAAGAGCTCCTCGCCGCCCAAGTCCGTCACGAGATCACCCACACCCAACGCGCCAAACAAGAAGGGCTGCTGCCCGCATGACGACGACCTGGCTCGCCGCATCGCTCGAACCCGCCCCCGGAACGGAAGCAGAGCCCACCCATGCCTGACGAAGAGCTGCTGACGGTCCCGGACGTCATGGCCCGACTCAAGCTCGGCCGCTCCACGGTCTACGACCTGATCCGTTCCCGGCGTCTGCCCTCGCTCACGATCGGCCGGTGCCGACGCATACCAGCGCGCGCTGTCCGCGACTACATCACCAACGAACTGGAGGCGGCGGCCTGATGGCCCAGCAACGCAAGCGCAATCCGAACGGTGCGGGCACCATCACCAAGCGCAAGGACGGTCGCTTTCAGTGTGCGGTCTACGTGCTCCAGCCGGACGGCACACGCGCCCGCAAGTTCGCCTATGGCAAGACCTGGGCCGAGTGCGACGCCAAGCGTCGTGAGCTGCTCGACAAGGTGGATCAGGGCATTCCCGTGCCCACCAAGTCCGCCAAGCTCTCCGAGTGGCTGCCGTACTGGCTCGACAACGTCATCAAGCCGCAGCGGAAGCTCAGCACCTTCGACAAGTACGAGGCGCACGTCCGGCTCTACCTGGTGCCCCTCCTCGGTGCCAAGCGGCTCGAATCGCTCGGCGTCGCCGACGTCCGTCGCTTCCTCGTCCGCTTGGAGAAGGAGACCACTGCCGCAACCGCCAAGGAGGCACACCGAGTTCTGCGCTCGGCGCTGACCTCGGCCTGCCGCGAGGAACTGATCACCCGCAACGTCGCCAAGCTCGTCGAGCCGCCCCGCACGGCCACGCCAGAGCTGCACCCCTGGACCCTCGACGAGACGCTCGACTTCCTCGCCGCCTCCCGCAAAGACCCGCTCTACGCGGCCTTCGTCCTCGCCATAGCCATGGGCCTCCGCTGGGGAGAGATCGTCGGCCTTCGCTGGTCGGCCCTCGACCTTGACAACCGAGTGCTCTACGTCCGCCACCAGGTGCAGCGTCGCCGTGGCGTCCTGTACGACGACGACCCCAAGAGCCGCCGTCGCCGAGCCGTCCCGTTGCCCGCTCTCTGTATCGCTCCCTTGCGCTGGCACCGCATGCGACAGACTGCGGCTCGCGTCAAGGCGGGGGAGAAGTGGCAGGACTCCGACTACGTCTTCGCTACCCGTACCGGCCGTCCCATCGAGCCGCGTAACCTCTACCGCTCCTTCACCCGCGTCGCCCAGTCGGCCGGCCTCCGCGTGATCCGGCTCCACGATGCTCGCCACGGCACGGCCACGCTCCTCACGGCGGCCGGAGTCGCGCCCCGCGTCGTCATGGAAATCCTCGGCCACAGCCAGATCAGCATCACCATGGACGTGTACACGCACGTCGTGCAGGACACGCAGCGGGAAGCCATGAGCCACATGGACCGACTGCTCAGGAGGCGTCCCGGTGGTCGGTAACCGTCGCCGTTGATGTCAGATTTGGATGTCAGAAGGGGGCCACCTCCGAAATTTCGGAGGTGGCCCCCTTCTGACCTGCTGCGCAAGCTGTGCCCCCGGCAGGATTCGAACCTGCGACACCCGCTTTAGGAGAGCGGTGCTCTATCCCCTGAGCTACGAAGGCGTGGGTCGTGGCCCATTGGGTCACAGGCGTCAGCGTACCGGATCTGGGGTGTGGGGGTGCGGGGGTCAGGTCAGGGGGACGTGGGTGAAGCGGGACGCTGTGTGGAGGTCTGTCTCGATGTGCGCGGCCGTTGATCTCAGGGCGGGGAGGATTTCGTCGACGCACTGTTCGGGGGTGCGGCGGGCTGCGTGGGCCGCCGCGTTCAGGGCGGCGATCACCCGGCCGGTGCGGTCGTGGATCGGGACCGCGATCGTGCGTACCCCTTGCTCCAGCTCCTCGTCCATCAAGGTGTAGGGCGACGGGGTCAGGAGGGCTCTGCCCATCGATGTCGAGGCGGCCGGCTGCCGTGTGCCCACCGTGATGTGCACGCTCATGACGTGGCTTGCCGTGGCCTGGGCCGTGTACTGGATCTCGTCGCCTGCGTCGGTCAGGGTCGCCAGGGACGTCGTTTCCTCGATTTCGGCCGTCAGGCTGGTCATGTGCGGGGTTGCGATGCGGGGGAGGGTCGTGCGGGAGAGGGGTGGGAAGCCGAGGGAGAGGACCTGGGGGGTGAGGGTGAAGGTGCGGTGGGCGGCGGGTGTCACCAGGCCCAGATGCTCGTAGGTGATCAGTGCTCGGCGGGTGGTGGCCCGGGACAGGCCTGTTGCCTTTGCCGCGTCCGTCAGGGTCAGTTCTGCCCGGCCCTCGCCGAAGGCCGTCAGTACGGTCAGGCCTCGGGCCAGGGACTCGATGAACTCGCGGCCCAGTTCCTGCTTCGACGCGCCCGTCCAGGTCGCCAGGCCCGCGGGGGGCGGGCCGGGGTGTGGGGGCGGTGCCTGGCGCAGGGTCTCCTCCATCGCCGCCACCGCCGTTCGCAGGCGGGGGAGCAGCGTTGCGCGCAGGTGTGCCGCCGTGTGGCGGCTCGTATGGCTGACGACGTTCGCCACGCAGGCGATCCGGGCGGTTCGCGGATCCCGTACGGGGACGGAGACCGCCACCAGTCCCGGTTCGATCAGCTGGTCGTCCAGGGCGTAGTTCTCGTTCGCCGCCCGCTCGGTCCTCCGTATGAAGTCCCCGTCCTCGTCCCCGCCGTCGTGGCCGTCCGTTGCGTGTGCGGTGTTCGGGGGTGGCGGGATCGTCGGGTACGCGGTGTTCCGGGGGTCCCTCGTGCGGCGTTCGCGCCAGGTCTGCCACTCCTCTTCCGTCCACTCCGTCGCGAACAGCGGGCCCGGCGCGGTGCGTTCGGCCGGGAGCAGGTCGCCGATGCGGAAGCTCAGGGACATCGCTCGGCGGCGGGTCGCCTGGTGGATGAAGCGGATGCCGTCGCGGTCGGCCACCGCCAGGGAGACGGACTCGTCGAGTTCGTCGGCGAGGCGGTCCGCGTGGGCGGAGAGCAGTTCGGGCAGGCGCAGGGCGGCCAGGTAGGCGTTGCCCAGCTCCATGACGCGGGGGGTCAGGATCGCGTCCCGGCCGTCGAGACGGACGTATCCCATGCGGGCGAGGGTGGCGACGATCCGGTCCACGGTCGAGCGGGCCAGGCCTGTGGCGCGTTCGAGTCCGCTGAGGCTCAGCATGCCGTTCGCCTCGGTGAGCCGGTGCAGGACGGCCACGCCGCGCATCAGCGGCGCCACCGCCTCGGCAGGAGGCGTATCGGTCGTGGCCGGGGTGGCCGGGGTGGCCGGGGTGGCCGGGGTGGCCGGGGTGGCCGGGGTGGCCGGGGTCTCGGCGGGGTCGGCGGGCTCGGGGTGTGGCATGTGTGGTGTGTGCTCCCGTGGAGGATCTCCGGGACACCGTAATAGGCGGACGGCGGCCCCCACCTACTTACGCGTCACCCGTACCCGGTAGTCCCCCTTCAGGTCCGCTGCCGTCACCGCGATCTGGATGCCCCGCTTCGGGTCCTTGAAGGTCTCGCCCGGGGCGAAGGGGGCGTCGGAGAGTTCCGCGTGGACGTTGGGGCTGCGGGTGCAGCCGCCGCTGTCGGAGTGGGAGTCGTAGACGGTCACCGGGCCCATGCCGGTGTCGACGTCGGCGTCGACCTTGTAGATGAGGACGCCCGGGCGGCACACCGTCTCGTCGTTGCCGCCGCGGGCGCGCAGTTCGACGGCGTATCCGGTGCGGTTGCTGACCGGGACGAAGACCAGCTTCGGGCCGCCCGTGCGGGAGAGGGGGGTCAGCGGGTACTCCGTCGTGCCCGGCGTCGCGGCGCAGGCCATCTGGGAGGCGTCCAGCCAGCCCAGCTTCCACTTGTGCCAGCCGAGCAGGTCGTTGTTGGTGCCCCAGTCCTCGCTCATGATGTCCCAGTGGCCGACGGCGCCCCCGCCCTCCTGTGTGTAGAGGTCGGGCAGGCCGAAGACATGGCCGTTCTCGTGCGGGAGGACCCGGTAGCCGGTGTGGTCGTAGGAGCCGGAGCCGTCGTCCTGGCGGGAGTAGACGAAGGACGCGTTCGACACCGTCACCCCGTCGGCGACCGGCGCCTCCGTGTTGCCGGCGAACGTCACGGACAGGACCGTGTCCAGCGCGGAGGGGCCCGCGTTCGGGGTGACCAGCACGTTCAGGAGGTCGTACGCGCGGAAGTCCACCGTCGGGTCGGCGGCGGCGACGATGTCCTGGACGAGTTCCCGGTAGCCGGGGTCGAAGGGCGCGCCGCGTTCTATGCCGTACTCGTCGAATGGCTTGGGCATGCGCAGCCAGCGCCGGATCGGGGTCTCGCCGCGGTAGTCGAGGCGGCCGTAGGACGCTGTGCGGAACCATTCCTCGGTCTGCGGGAAGAACTCGCGGTAGCGGCTCAGCGCGCTGCCCCGGCCGGGCGCGTCCGAGAAGTCGATCATCAAGGTGAGGGCGCGGACGGTGCCGGTGGAGCGGGAGTAGCCGCCGGGTGTGGGCAGGCCCTCGGACATCTGGACGGACGCCGCTCCGTTGATCATGCAGGGCGCCAGGGCGGAGGAGCGGGCCAGGGTGAGGGGGCCGGCGCCGGCCGTCGTCGAGCCGGGGGCCGGTGCGAGCCGGGCCGTGCCGGCGGAGGTGCTGACCGCGAGGGTCAGCGCGGTGACGGAGGCCAGGGCGGCGACGCGGCGCGGGCGTATGCGACGGCGGAGCGGCTCGCCTGCGCGGGCCGGGGCGGTACGCACGGGCTGCGGCTGCATGCGGTGCCTTTCACTCCAGGCAGCCACCGGTCACCGGCTGCACCCTCTCGATCACCCTCTGCCGGGGTGCACGCGGGCGCGCGTTGGGGGAGACCGATCGTGGATTACCGGCCGGTATCAACATGTATCAACCGATATCGGCCAGTAGTAGCTGGTATGGACGGGTGTGGGTCGGTCGATACCGGCCTATACCGGCCGATGTCAGCCCGACGGCATCAGTCGATACCGGCCCGGCGGCGCGGAGGTCGAGGCCGTGACCCAGGTCACATCAAGAAACTTCCGGGATCGGGAAATAACCGGGGACGCCCTCCCCGTTTAGTCATGTGTCCGAGCGAAACGGGGAGACGATCCCCGGATCGCGCGCCAGCTACACAGAACACTCAGGTAGGAGTAAGCCGTGCAGACCGCTGTCCCCACCGCGCGCAAGGTGACCCGGCCCCGCGCCGACGCCCTGCGTAACCGGGAGCGGATCGTCGCCGCCGCCCGCGAGATGTTCACCGAGTTCGGCCCCGGTGTGCCGCTCGACGAGATCGCCCGCCGGGCCGGCGTCGGCAATGCCACGGTCTACCGCAACTTCCCCGACCGGGACGCACTGGTCCGTGAGGTCGTCTGCTCGGTGCTGGACCGCACGGTCCGGGCCGGACAGGTCGCCCTCGCCGAGTCCGGTGACGCGTTCGGGGCGCTGGAGCGCTTCGTGCACGCCTCCGCCGACGAGCGGATCAGCGCGCTCTGCCCGATGATCTCCAGCACTTTCGACGAGCACCACCGCGACCTCGAGGCCGCCCGCGAACGCGTCGAGCGGATCATCGAGGAGGTCATGGACCGCGCCAAGGCGGCCGGACAGCTCCGGTCCGACGTCGGCGTCGGCGACGTGATGATCGTGGTGGCCCAGCTCAGCCGGCCCCCCGCCGGCACCGACTGCCTGAGTGCCGACCGCTACGTCCATCGCCACCTACAGCTGTTCCTGGACGGACTGCGGGCCCCGGCCCCCTCCGTACTGCCGGGCACGGCCGTGACCATGGAGGACCTGCGCCGGCCCTGAGGGACCGGACCCTGAGCGATTAGTCCGCTGCGTCGCCGCAGTCATCACACGCATCGAGCGACGGGCCGTAGCCGCCCTGCAACTCGGCTTCCGTACCTCTTTCCGTACCTCTCTCCTCTCTACGTACCTCTTCTTCTGTAGCTCTTTCCGTACTTCGCGTTGCGTACGGCCTTTGGGTAGCGCCTTGCCGTACCTCGCGTTTTCCGTCGTTTCCGTCACCTGACTTTTCCGTCACGAAGTCCCGAAGCGGGTATTCCCATGTCTGAAACAGCCCAGAAGGCCCCCGGTAAGCCGGGCGCCCCGGACTCCAACCGCTGGAAGGCGCTCACGTTCATCGCGCTCGCCCAGCTGATGGTCGTGCTCGACGCGACCATCGTGAACATAGCCCTGCCCTCCGCCCAGCAGGATCTGGGGATCTCGGACGGCAACCGGCAGTGGGTCATCACGGCCTACGCCCTGGCCTTCGGCGGACTGCTGCTGTTCGGCGGCCGGATCGCCGACCTGTGGGGCCGCAAGAACACCTTCGTCACCGGTCTGATCGGCTTCGCCGGGGCGTCCGCCCTGGGCGGCGCCGCGACGAACGAGGCGATGCTGCTCGGCTCCCGCGCCCTGCAGGGCGCCTTCGGCGCACTGCTCGCGCCCGCCGCGCTCTCCCTGCTCGCGGTGATGTTCACCGACGCCAAGGAGCGCGCCAAGGCGTTCGGCATCTACGGTGCGATCGCCGGTGGCGGTGGCGCCGTCGGCCTGATCCTCGGCGGCTTCCTCACCGAGTACCTGGACTGGCGCTGGACGTTCTTCGTGAACATCCCGTTCGCGGTCGTCGCCGCCCTCGGCGCGTACTTCGTCATCCGTGAGCCGGCCGAGGGCCGCAACCGCTCGCCGCTCGACATCCCGGGCGTCGTCCTGTCCACCCTGGGTCTGGTCTCCCTCGTCTACGGGTTCACCCGCGCCGAGTCCGAGGGCTGGGGCGACTCCACGACGATCGGCCTGTTCGTCGTCTCGGCGGTGCTGCTCGCCGCCTTCGTGCTCGTCGAGTCGAAGGTCAAGGCCCCGCTGCTGCCGCTGCGCGTGATCACCGACCGCAACCGCGGTGGTGTGTACCTCTCGCTCGGCCTCGCGATCATCTCGATGTTCGGTCTGTTCCTGTTCCTCACCTACTACCTGCAGATCGTGAAGGGCTACACGCCGGTCAAGACCGGCTTCGCCTTCCTGCCGATGATCGTGGGCATGATCACGGGCTCCACGCAGATCGGCGCCCGGCTGATGACCCGCGTTCCGGCGCGGCTGCTGATGGGCCCGGGCTTCCTGGTCGCCGCGCTGGGCATGCTGCTGCTGACCCAGCTGGAGATCGGTTCCTCGTACGCGGCGCTGCTGCTCCCGGCGATGCTGCTGCTCGGCCTCGGCATGGGCACGGCGTTCATGCCGGCCATGTCCCTGGCCACGCTGGGCGTCGAGCCGCGTGACTCCGGTGTCGCCTCCGCGATGGTCAACACCTCGCAGCAGGTGGGCGGCGCCATCGGTACCGCCCTGCTGAACACGATCGCCGCGTCCGCGACGACGTCGTACATCAAGGACCACATGGCCGGCGCCGCCTCCAAGCCCCAGCAGCAGCTGGTGCAGTTGGAGGGCATGGTGAACGGCTACACCAGCGCCATCTGGTTCGCCGTCGGCATCCTGGTCGCCGCCGCCGCGATCGCCTTCACCTTCATCAACGCCGGCAAGCCGGACCTGGGATCGGTCGCGGGCTCGGGGGCGAAGGACGCCGAGGACGTGGTGCCGGTGATGGCCCACTGAGGACGGCGGCCCTGGCCCCCCAGGGGTTCCCTTCAGGGACGTGAGTCCCTGGGGGCCTAGCGGAGCCAGGGCAGATCGGCACCCGCTTCGTTCGGCTGGAGTCCCTCGGCGATGATCTGCATGATCTCGCCGAGGGACTTCTGCTGTTCCGCGCTGAGCCGGTCGAACACCGCGTTGCGTACGACGGTGACATGGCCCGGCGCGGCCCGCTTGAGCACCTCCAGGCCCTCGTCGGTCAGCACCGCGAACTGGCCGCGCTTGTCGGAGGCGCAGTCCTCGCGGCGCACCCACCCGTTCTTCTCCAGCCGGGCGACGGCGTGGGAGAGACGGGAGCGGGTGATCTTGGCGTGCATGGCCAGTTCGGTCATCCGCAGCCTCCGGTGGGAGGACTCCGCGAGCTTGACCAGGAGACCGTAGTAGATGTGCGGCATGCCCGCATCGCGCTGGAGCTGGCGGTCCATGTGGTCCTCCAGCAGGGTCGTCGCGTGCACGTAGGAGCGCCAGATGAGCTGCTCCTCGGCGGTGAGCCAGCGGGGCTCTTCACCGGATGTGGATGCCGTCGTCATGTACTCCACTGTAAACGCCTGCTCCTTGAAAATTAAACCAATTGGGAATATGCTCATTGACGTTGACGTTTTACATTTCAAGCAACCACAAGGGAATGTCCAGGAGTGCACAGGGGCCGAGGTCCCGGAAGGAGTCGCCGCCATGTCCGCCGTAGCTCAGGAGCGCGCCCTCCCTCAGGAACGCATGCCCGCGCTCTACCTCAGTCATGGCGCTCCGCCGCTCGCGGACGATCCCGTCTGGCCGGGTGAACTCGCCGCCTGGTCCGCGGACCTGCCCCGCCCCAAGGCCGTCCTCATGGTCTCCGCCCACTGGGAGGAGGCCCCCCTCGCCCTCGGCGCCGTCGACCCGGTCCCCCTGGTCTACGACTTCTGGGGTTTCCCCGAGCACTACTACCAGGTGAAGTACGGCGCCCCCGGCGCACCGGCGCTCGCCGAGAGCGTGCGCAAGCTGCTGCGCGCCCCGGGCATCCCCGTACAGGACATCCCCGACCGCGGACTCGACCACGGCGCCTACGTCCCGCTCGTCGAGATGTTCCCGGCCGCCGACATCCCGGTCCTGCAGATCTCCATGCCGACCCTCGACCCCGTGAAGCTGATGGAGATCGGCCGCAAGCTCGCACCGCTGCGCGACGAGGGCGTCCTGATCGTCGGCTCCGGCTTCTTCACCCACAACCTGGCCGCGCTGCGGCACACCGGCCCGGGTGTGCCGACCTGGTCCTCGGAGTTCGACGACTGGGGCCGGCGCGCGCTGGAGGCCCGCGACTGGGACGGCCTGCTGGACTTCCTCCACAAGGCCCCGGCCGGCCGGTACGCCCACCCGCGCACCGAGCACTTCGCCCCGCTCTTCGTGACCATGGGCGCGGCGGAGGTGTCCGGCGAGCTGGACTCGCAGAAGTCCGTGATCGACGGGTTCTGGATGGGGATGGCGAAGCGGTCGGTGCAGTTCGGCTGATCGGTGCGCCCTGATGGGCTGCGGTGTGTCGTGGTGTGTCGTGGTGCGCTGCGGTGCGGGCGGTGCGGGCGGTGCGGGCGGTGCGGCGATCGGGTCCGTGCCGCTGATCGGTCCTGTGCGGCCGACGGTGGCCTGCTACAGCTCCTTCTCGTACCAGGCCACGTCCCAGTAGCGGTCGAACTTGCGGCCCACCTCGCGGTACGTGCCGACGTGCCGGAAACCGAAGCGTTCGTGCAGCCGCGCGGACGCTTCGTTCGGTTGCGCGATGCCCGCGTACGCGCGGTGCACGTCCTCGCCCGCCAGCGCCTCGAAGAGTGCCTTGTAGAGGAGCGTGCCGATGCCGCGCCGGCCGGCGTTCGGGGCGACGTAGACCGTCACCTCGACCGAGGTGGAGTAGGCGGCCTTGGGCCGGAACGGGCTGGATGTGGCGTAACCCAGGATTTCCTGTGAGGTCCCCAGGATGTCCTGTGAGTCCGTTTCTGTGGCAACCATCAGGCGGTACGGGCCGTCTTCAGGATGGGAGAGCAACCAAGGACGTCGCTCTTCCGGACTGAACGTCACGGTGTCGAATGTGATGGGCGTCTCACGTACGTAGTGGTTGTAGAGGCTTGTGAGGGCTTCGAGGTCACCCTCGATTCCCGGCCTGACCTGCACCTCTGTACGTTCCGACAACATCACGCCTCCTCACGTGGTCCGACAGGGTACTGCATGATCACAAAAATCGGGGTGCGGGTTGGGAATTCTGTCCTGATTCCAGTCGTTGTTTCCATCGGATGCCGGGCACACGAGAAGAGTTCAGAAGTTCCGAGAGGTTCGAGAACTCCGAGAACTCTGCGAGTGCCGGGCGTCCGAAGGGCCACCCGCTGAACCTCCATCGCAAGGGAGCACGCATGGCAACCCGTGCCGTCGCCCGTCGCAAGTCCGCCACCGGCGAGACGAGCGCCGCGGCCCGCAGTGTTCGCGCCCATGGCGGCGAGATCGCCGACCGCGACCTGGTCGGCATGTACCTCGACGAGATCGCGCGTACACCGCTGCTCGACGCCGCCAAGGAAGTCGAGTTGTCCCAGATCATCGAGGCGGGTGTGTTCGCACAGCAGGTCCTCGACGGCGAGGAGGAGTCCAGGGCGGACGCCTCCCGTGCGGAGCTGGAGGCCCTGGTCGCCGAGAGCGAGCGGGCCAAGGACGTGTTCATCCGGTCCAACCTCCGCCTGGTCGTCGCGGTCGCCCGCCGCTATCCCCGCAGTGGACTTCCCCTCCTCGACCTGATCCAGGAGGGCAACGCCGGCCTGGTGCGCGCGGTCGAGAAGTTCGACTACCGCAAGGGCTTCAAGTTCTCCACGTACGCGACCTGGTGGATCCGTCAGGCCATCACGCGCTCGATAGCGGACCAGTCGCGCACGATCCGTCTGCCCGTCCACCTCGTGGAGGAGCTCGGCCGGATCCGGCGCGTGCAGCGCGAGTTCAACCGGGAGAACGGCCGCGACCCGGAGCCCGCCGAGATCGCGACCGAGCTCGGCTCCACTCCGGAGCGTGTCACGGACGTCCTGGACTGGGCCCGCGACCCGGTCTCGCTGAACATGGCGGTGGACGACCAGGGTGAGACCCAGTTCGGCGACCTGCTGGAGGACACCTCCGCGGTCTCGCCGGAACAGTCGGTCATGACCCTGCTGCGCAGCGAGGAGCTGGACGGCCTGATCGACCGCCTCGACCCGCGCACCGCCTCCATCATCAAGATGCGGTACGGCATCGACGACGGCCGCGAGCGCACCCTGACCGAGGTCGGCAAGGAGCACGGTCTGACGCGGGAACGCATCCGCCAGATCGAGAAGCACGCCCTGCTGGAACTGAAGAAGCTGGCCCGCGACACAGGCTTCGAGGCGGCGGCGTAGCGGTAGCGGTGGTGACAGGGGGCGGACGGCTGAGCGGCGGGACCGGGCGGCCGGGGCGGCCCAAGCGGGGTGGTCGGCCCGGCCCGGGCTGGACCGGCACGCTTTAGTCGCCCGGCCCGTGCGCGGTGAGCCGGGGTGGGCGAGTGAGCTTCACCGGTGGGCTTCCGGCGGCCCGTGGTGCGGGTTTCCGCCCGCGTGCGCCGGGTGGTGGCGGGCCGCGCAAACATGGCGTGGGAACGCCGCTTCAATCGGGAGAAGCGCGGGAACAAGACTTCTGGGCACGGGAGTTCGGGTCGGCGCTGGAGTTCGGGGGGCGATCGGACCCTGCAGCCCTCCCCGAGATCTCTGCCCCACATGAGCCAGGTCGCCCCACGTGAGCCAGGTTCCGACACAACATGAGCCAAGTCCCGACGCACATCCCCCCGGCGCCGGGACTCTCCCGAGCCGGGCTTCGGCGCCTCTCCCCCCAGGTGCCGGGGCCCGGCTCTCTTCTCTCCCGGTCGTCCCCTGGTCACCCCTGGCGGGGATTGCGGGCGCACACGGCCCGTCCGGCGTACGGCAGGGCGCGCGGGCACGCTCGGTGGGCGGGCCACCCCGTACCTGAACCACGGGGTGGCCCGCCCGAATGGCAGATTGTGCCACATGGGCATAGCCTGCCGATGTGATCAGCTCCACCCCCACACCCGCCTCGGCTTCGCTGACCGAGCGGCGCAAAGCGGCGACCCGTATGGAGATCGCCAGGGCAGCGGCCGGCCTCTTCGTCAGCCGGGGCCTGAGGGCCACCCGCGCCGAGGACATCGCCCAGGCGGCGGGCATCGCCCCGCGCACGTTCTACCGGTACTTCGCGACCAAGGAGGAGGCCGTCGCGCCGCTTTACGCGGCGGGCGCCGAGCGCTGGGCGGAAGCGGTACGCGAGGCCCCGGCCGAACTGCCCGTGCCGCAGGCCCTGGAACACGCCGTGCGGCACACGCTCGCCCCCGGCCGCGGGGTGTCGACGGCGTCCTGGGAATGGGTCCGCACGCTGATCCGACTGGCCGGAACCAGCCCCGCCCTCGGCAAGGTCTGGGCGGAGGTCTGCCACACCGCGGAAACGACCCTCGCGGAGATCCTGAGGCAACGGGCCGACGCCACCGGGGCGGAGGCCGCCGGGACGGAGGCCGCAGGGATGGACGCCACCGGGACGGAGGCCGCCGGGACGGACGCGGCGTCAAGCACCCTCGCTCCCCGCGCCCTTGCTCCCGCCGACGGCCCTTCCAACGCCCTTGCTCCCGCCGACGTCCCCTCCCCGCACCAGCGTTTCACCGCAGCCGTGGCCAGCGCCGCGGTCCGGGTCGCGGTCGAGAGCTGGGCGGCGACCAACACCGCTCCCACCGGTCCGCAGGGCCCGGCGGAGCTGGCGATGCAGAACCTGCGGAGCCTGCGGGGGTTCGCGTGGGAAGCAAGGCCCGCAGAGGGGGAGGAAGAGGGGGCGGGAGAGCCGGAGGAGGCCTAACAGGTCCCCTCCTTGTTGCCGTCCCCGTTCCCTTCCCCGTTCCCTTCCCCGGTCCCTTCTCCACTCCCCGCCCGCCCCAGCCGTCCGCCCAACTCCCGTGCGTACTCGGCCAGTTCCCCCGATCCTCGGATCGAGAACTCGCACCCGAGCATCGCGAACCGCACCGCCACCCACTCCACCGGATCTCTGGTCGACCCCCGCAGTCGGCACCTGCTCCCGCCGCTCCCGCCGTTCTCGCCAGGGGCCCCGGGGATCTCAGGATCCGCGATCGGCGTTCCCAGCCACGCCGGCAGCCGCGCCGTCACGAACTCCGCCGGCGCCTCGAACGTGACGTCGTACTCGTACTCGCGTGCGTCCGGGCGTCGTTGGATGGACCGCCGGAGGTATTCCGCCGCGCTCCCCGTCGGCAACTCGCGCGGGGTGAAGCGCGCCCCGGTGGCGAAGGGGTCGCGGACCCGGTCGACCCGGAACGTCCGCCAGTCCTCGCGGTCGAGGTCGTATGCGACGAGGTACCACCGCCGGCCCGTCGAGACGAGCCGGTACGGCTCGGTCAGGCGGCGCGACTCCGTGCCGTCCTTCGCGCGGTAGGCGAACCGCAGCCGCTCCTGCCCGGCCACCGTCGACGCCATGACGGTCAGTGTCTCGGGAGCGATGCTCGCGCCGTCCCCGCTGGTCAGCGGTGTGGTCGCGGCCTGGAGGGTGGAGACGCGGTGGCGCAGCCGGGCCGGCAGCACCTGCTCCAGCTTGGCGAGGGCCCGTACGGACGCCTCGTCGACGCCCTCCAGCGCGTGTCCGGCACCGGCCCGCAGGCCGACGGCGATCGCCACCGCCTCCTCGTCGTCGAGCACCAGCGGCGGCATCGCCTTGCCGGCGACCAGCCGGTACCCGCCGTCCGAGCCCATGGTCGCCTGCACGGGATACCCGAGTTCGCGCAGCCGGTCGATGTCCCGTCGGACCGTGCGGCGGGACACCCCGAGCCGGTCGGCGAGCTCGCCGCCGGGCCATTCGCGGGGCGTCTGGAGGAGGGAGAGGAGTTGCAGCAGCCGAGCCGGAGTGTCCGTCGTCATGCGTCCGAGGATGCCGCACCACTAGGACATGAACTGACCTACTACAGTCCTACTGTCACACCATGACCTCCACGGAGACCTCCAGCGAGACCCCGTCCGCACCGTCCGTGCCGTCCGCATCGGCCGTACCGCCCCCACCGTCCACCGCCCGGACCACGGACAAGACGCCGGGCGATCGCCGCCGCTGGTTCGCGCTCGCCATCGTGATGACGGCGGCCTTCATGGACCTCGTCGACGTCACGATCGTCAACATCGCCATCCCCTCCATACAGAAGGACGCGGGCGCCTCCTGGAGCCAGATCCAGTGGATCACCGCCGGTTACGCGCTCGCCTTCGCCGCCGGGCTCATCACCGGCGGGCGGCTCGGCGACATCCACGGTCGTAAGCGGCTGTTCCTCGTCGGCATCGGCGGCTTCACCGTCGCCTCCGCGCTGTGCGGCTTCGCCGCGAACCCGGAGATGCTGGTCGCCTCCCGGATCCTGCAGGGCGGCATGGCGGCGCTGATGGTCCCGCAGGTGCTGTCGATCGTGCACGCCACCTTCCCGGCGCACGAGCGGGGCAAGGTGTTCGGGCTCTTCGGCGCGATCGTGGGACTGGGGGCCGCCTCCGGTCCGCTGCTCGGCGCGCTGCTGACGGAGTGGAACCTGTTCGGGCTGGAGTGGCGGCCGATCTTCCTCATCAACCTGCCGGTCGGCATCGCGGGCCTGATCCTCGGCAGCCGCTTCATCACCGAGTCCAGGGCCCCGAAGGCCCTGAAGCTGGACCTCGTCGGCGTCGTCCTGGTCACGCTCGGGCTGCTCATGCTGCTCTACCCGCTCACCCGCGGCCGCGAGCTGGGCTGGCCGGTGTGGGGGTATGTGTCGATGGTCGGCGCGCTCGGCGTGTTCGGGGCGCTGGTCGCCTACGAGCGGCGCAAGGGCGCGCGGGACGGCTCGCCGCTGATCGAGCTCTCCCTCTTCCGGGTGCGCAGCTTCGCGGCGGGCGTCGCCGTGCAGACCGTCTTCGGGGTCGGCCTCGGGGTGTTCTTCCTGGTCTGGACGCTGTACATGCAGACCGGTCTGGGCTGGAGCCCGCTGAAGGCCGGTCTGACCGGGGTCCCGTTCTCGATCGCGGTCTCGGTGGCCGCCGGGCTGTCCGTGCAGCAGCTGGTTCCGCGCTTCGGCCGCAAGGTGCTCCAGGCGGGCGCCCTGACCATGACCGTCGGCGTGCTGCTCTACATCTGGGAGTCCGAGCGCTACGGCCTCGGCATCGCGCCCTGGCAGATGGCGCTCCCGCTGGTCGTGATGGGCCTCGGCATGGGTCTGATCTTCGCCCCGCTGACGGACGCGGTGCTGTCGGAGGTGCCGCGTGAGCACGCCGGCTCGGCGTCGGGGCTCATCAACACCGTCCAGCAGATGGGCAACGCGCTCGGTCTCGGCCTGGTCGCCGTGGTCTTCTTCGGGCAGATCGGCGACCGGCTGACCGCGGCCGAGGTGGGCCCCGCCTTCGTGGACGCCTTCCAGCACGCCCTGGGCTGGGTGGCCCTGGTGATGTCCGCCATCTTCCTGCTGATGTTCGCGCTGCCGAAGCGGCCGGCCCAGCATGTGGAGGGCGCCATGGACTCCTCGGAGGCGGCCCCCTCCGAGGACCTCTCGGGGGACTCCGCGGTGGACTCCTCGCAGGGCCCTTCCGAGGGGCGGGAGCGCGCGCTCGTCGGCTGAGTCGAGGCTCCCGGTCAAGGGCCGTCACCGCATCGGTGACGGCCCTTGGGCATGTCCGGCGATCTTCACCTGAGCCGCCAAAGTCCGTTCATGCCCGAATCACGTCCGAACCTGTTTACTTTCCGGAAATCCAGGCGTAGCCTCCCTGTCGAAACCACAAGTTCGGGCATGAAACTCGGACAGGCCGGAGGAGAACGGACATGTACGCACCGGAGCGGCAGCAGGAGATCCTGCGGCTCGCCCGTGAGGGCGGCCGGGTGGACGTCCTGTCGCTGGCCGAGGAGTTCCAGGTCACCGCGGAGACCATCCGCCGCGACCTGAAGGCCCTCGACCGAGCCGGCCTGGTGCGCAGAGTCCACGGCGGCGCCATACCGGCCGGACGCCTCGACTTCGAACCGGACCTCGCCGAACGCGAGGGCACCTCCACCGACGAGAAGGACCGCATCGCCAAGGCGGCCCTCACGGAACTGCCGTCCGAGGGCACGATGATCCTCGACGCCGGTACGACGGTCGCCCGGCTGGCCGCCGCCCTCCCGCTGGAGGCCGAGCTCGTCGTCGTCACCCACAGCCTGCCCATCGCGGCCCGCCTCGCGGACCACCCGGGGATGCAGCTCCACCTCGTCGGAGGGCGCGTGCGGCACCGTACGCGCGCCGCCGTGGACGCCTGGGCGCTCCGCGCCTACGGCGAGATCCGCGCCGACGTCCTGTTCGTCGCGGCCAACGGCTTCTCGGCCGAGTACGGGCTGACCACCCCCGACCTCGCCGAGGCCGCGGTGAAGCGGGCGGCCATCGCCGCGGCGCGCCGCGTGGTGCTGCTCGCCGACTCCGCCAAGCACGGCCAGGAGCACTTCGCCCGCTTCGGCGACCTGAGCGACGTGGACCTGCTGATCACCGACAGCGGACTGAGCCCCGATGACGCGGCCGCCATCGAGCGCGGCGGCACGGAAGTAGTACGAGCATGAGCGGCACGGACATGAGCGGGGCGAGCATGAGCGGCATCGACATGAGCGGCACGAGCATGAGCAGCGCGGACACGAGCAGGAACGGCGCGGGCGGCGTGATTCTCACCGTCACCCCCAACCCGTCCCTGGACCGCACCTACGAGGTTCCGTCCCTCGACCGCGGCGATGTCATCCGCGCCACCGGCGAGCGGATGGACCCGGGCGGCAAGGGCGTCAACGTCTCGCGTGCCGTCGCGGCCGCCGGACGGCGCACGGTCGCCGTCCTGCCCCTGGGCGGTGCGCCGGGCGCGCTCGTCGCGGATCTGCTCGACGCCCAGGGCATCGAGGTCGCGCCGGTCCCGGTCGCCGGAGCCACCCGCTCGAACATCGCGCTGGCCGAATCGGACGGCGTTCTGACGAAGATCAACGCGCCCGGACCCGAGCTCTCCCCGGAAGAGCAGGAACTGCTTCTGGAGACGGTGCGCGAGCACTCGCGCGACGCCGACTGGATCGCCTGCTGCGGAAGCCTGCCCCGCGGGCTCGCGCCCTCCTGGTACGCCGAGGTCGTCGCGCGGGCGCACGCCGGGGGTGCGCGCATCGCGCTGGACACCTCGGGGCCCGCACTGCTCGAGGCGCTGCGCGAGCAGCCCGACGTGGTGAAGCCGAACGCCGAGGAGCTCGCGGAGGCCGTCGGACGCCCCCTGGCGACCGTGGGCGACGCGGTGAAGGCGGCCGAGGAACTGCGCGAGATGGGCGCCCGCTCCGTCCTCGCGAGCCTGGGCGCCGACGGACAACTGCTCGTGTCGGACACGGGCACCTGGTTCGCGAGCGCGCGCGTCGACGTCGTACGCAGCAATGTGGGAGCGGGCGACTCCTCACTCGCCGGCTTCCTCATCGCCGGCGGCAGCGGCCCGCAGGCGCTCGCCTCGGCGGTCGCCCATGGCGCGGCCGCCGTCCAGCTGCCCGGCAGCGTGATGCCGACCCCGGACGATCTGGACCCGGCGGCGGTGACGGTCACGGCGGAGGTGCCGGTGGACCGCGAACTCAAGGAGCCCGTGTCATGACGTCCCTCTCGTTACTCGGCGTCCCCGCGTCCCCCCACGGCGCCTCCGTCTCCACTCCCCTCCCTGTCCCCACCCCCATCTCCACCCCCGTCCCCGTCACCCCCCTCGCCCACCACCCCACGCCCCGGGCGATACGCGTGCGAAGGAGCCCGCGATGAGCGACATGATCACCGCGGACCTGGTCGATCTCGACCTGTCCGCCGAAACGAAGGAAGCGGCGGCGCGATCCCTCGCCGAGCGCATGGTGGCCCTGGGCCGGGTGACCGACCTGGACGGCTTCCTCGCCGACGTGGCCGCCCGCGAGGCCCAGATGCCCACCGGCCTCGACGGCGGCATCGGCATCCCGCACTGCCGTAGCGAGCACGTCACCGAGCCGACGCTCGCCTTCGGGCGCAGCTCCGCCGGCATCGACTTCGGCGCCGCGGACGGCCCCGCAGACCTGGTCTTCCTGATCGCCGCCCCGGCCGGCGCGGACGACGCCCACCTGACGATCCTGTCGTCGCTGGCCCGGCAGCTGATGAACGCCGAGTTCACCGACGCGCTGCGCTCGGTCGGCGATGCGGCAGCCGCGGCGGCCCTGATCCGCGGGGACGAGGCACCGGCCGCCTCTGCGGACTCCGCCTCCCAGGACTCCGTGTCGGCGTCGGCGGCGGCCTCCGCCGACGCCGACACGGCCACCACGACCCCGGACACCCCCGGCGACGGCGACGGCGATGGCGACCGCCCGTTCCGGATCGTCGCCGTCACCTCCTGCCCGACCGGCATCGCCCACACCTACATGGCGGCCGAGTCCCTGGAGAACGCGGGCCGTGACGCGGGCGTCGAACTGGTCGTCGAGACGCAGGGCTCGGCCGGCTTCACCCGGCTCGACCCGGCCGTCATCGCCGCGGCCGACGGCGTGATCTTCGCCCACGACGTCCCCGTACGCGACAAGGACCGCTTCGCCGGCAAGCCCACCGTGGACGTCGGCGTGAAGGCGGGCATCAACCGTCCCGCCGAGCTGATCACCGACGTGCGCGCGAAGGCGGCGCGCGGTGAGGTGAGCGCCGCGGCCAAGGGCGGGACGCCGGTCGAGCGGGCCGGCGAGTCCGGCGACAGCTACGGCACCAAGCTGCGCAAGTGGCTGATGACCGGCGTCAGTTACATGGTCCCGTTCGTCGCCGCGGGCGGTCTGCTGCTCGCTCTCGGGTTCGCGATCGGCGGCTGGGAGATCAACAAGGCGCCCTCGGTCATGGAGCACTTCTCCTGGACCCAGGTCGACAGCTGGGGCGCGCTGCTGTTCCAGATCGGCGGGGTCGCCTTCGGCTTCCTCATCCCGGTCCTGGCCGGCTACATCGCGTACGGCATGGCGGACCGGCCCGGTCTCGTGCCCGGGTTCGTCGGCGGCATGATCGCCTCCAACATCGCCGCCGGCTTCCTCGGCGGTCTGGCCGCCGGTCTGCTCGCGGGCGGTGTCGTCCTGGCGATCCAGCGGATCAAGATCCCGCCGGTGCTGCGCGGCATCATGCCGGTGGTGGTGATCCCGCTGATCTCCTCGCTGATCGTCGGCTTCCTGATGTTCGTCGTGATCGGCAAGCCCATCGCCGAGGCCCAGAAGGGCATGACGGACTGGCTGGCCGGCCTCTCCGGCACCAACGCCATCCTGCTCGGCGTGCTGCTCGGCCTGATGATGTGCTTCGACCTCGGCGGCCCGGTCAACAAGGTCGCGTACGCCTTCGCCACCGCTGGCATCGCCGTCGCGGACCCCAGCGACTCCGCGATGAAGGTCATGGCCGCGGTGATGGCCGCGGGCATGGTCCCGCCGCTGGGCATGGCGCTGGCGACGGTCGTCCGCAAGAAGCTCTTCACCTCCGCCGAGCGTGAGAACGGCAAGGCCGCCTGGGTGCTGGGAGCCTCCTTCATCTCGGAGGGCGCGATCCCGTTCGCCGCGGCCGACCCGCTGCGCGTCATCCCGGCCTCGATGGCGGGCGGCGCGGTCACGGGCGCCCTGTCGATGGCCTTCGGCGCGACGCTCCGCGCTCCGCACGGCGGCATCTTCGTGGTCCCGCTGATCGGCAACCCGTTCCTGTACCTGGTCGCCATCGCGGCGGGCGTGTGCGTGACGACGGCCGTGGTCATCGTCCTCAAGGGCCTGCGCAAGCCGGTCCCCGGCGCCACGGAGCCCGGCACCGCGCAGGCGTCCGAGACCGCCGCGGCGACGGAGACGAAGCAGCCGGTCGCCGCGTAACGCCTGCGGCCTGCGGCGCCACTGAAATACGTCACGGTCCGGGACGAGAGTCCCGGACCGTGGTGCGTATGGGGTGCCTCAGCCGTCCCCCTCAGGTTCGGCGTCCCTCGGGGTCTCAGGAGACCTGTGCCGCCCGGCGTTCCATCGCGTCGCGGGCCGCGGCCTCGGAGACGTACACCTCGCACATGTGCCGCCCGTCCGGCGTCGCCGTGTGCTCGACCTCCCAGAGGGAGATCTCCCGGCCGTCGCGCAGCAGGAACGCGTGCTCGTAGAGCGAGTAGCCGAGGCCGATACGGCCCGCCCGGCAGGGGCGACCGAAGGCCTGGGTGATCTGGTGCGCGAACGCCGACTTCAACAGCGTCGCCGTGTCCGCGTCGGGAGGGTCGGGGTTCTCAGCGCGGCGCAGCAGCCGACGCGCGTGATCCGCCGAGTCGTCCGGCACGTACACATGGCGGGGTGCGGGGACCGGCGACAGCTGCACCAGCACCGGCAGTTCGAAGTCCGGGGTGTCCGACGGCAGCGGCAGCCGGGCGGTGGCGGCGCGCAGCTCCTCCTCGTCGACGTACACCTCGTGCTGGGGCTCGCTGCCCGGCGCGGTGTTGTGCACGAGCTCCCACAGCGTGAGCGCGCAGCCGTCGGCGAGCAGCCAGGTGTGCCGGTACGTCTCCCGGTGCAGGCCCGCGCTGTGGTGCGCGGAGTGCAGGGAGCTGTCGTGGGCCAGTGCGCAGTCGAGCCGCCGCAGTGCTTCGTCGGGCAGCTCGAACGAGTTCAGGGCGCGACCGAGCAGTCGCGCGAGGTGCTCCTCCGGAGACTCGGGCGACTCGGCTGGTTCGTACGCTGTTGTCTCGTACGGAACGCTCAAGGTTTCTCCCGGCGTTGCTGCATGTCACCTTGTGGGTGCATACCGTAGCCCCTCGGTCGGACATCATGTCCGGGAACCGAGAAAACGTACGTCGGAGAAAACGCAGGAACCGCGCGAAAAGTTCCCGCGCGGCCCGACGTCCCGTCATGAATCGCCAGTCAGGGCCGGTCTGAGCCGGTCAGGGCCGGTCGGGGGAGGCTCCCCGCCGGCCCGGGCGATCAGACGGCGCTCCCGGCGGTCCACTCCGCCCAGTCCATGTTCCAGCCGTTCAGCCCGTTGTCCGGAGCCACCGTCTTGTCCGGCGAGTTCTTGACGATCACCACGTCGCCGATCAGCGAGTTGTCGTAGAACCACTTGGCGGGGGTGTCACCCTGCGCGCCCTGCACGTCCGCGAGTCCGACGCAGCCGTGGCTGGTGCCCTCCCGGCCGAAGGGCGGATTGCCCTTGTTGTACCAGTAGTTGCCGTGGATGAAAGTGCCGGACGTCGTCAGACGCATCGCGTGCGGCACATCCGGGATGTCGTACTCCCCGCCCAGGTTGACCGTCCGGCTGTTCATCCGCGTCTGCGTGAACTTCTCGGAGATCACCATCTGCCCGTTGTACGTCGTGTGCTCCGCGCTGCCCGACGAGATCGGCTCCGTCTTCAGCGTCCGCCCGTCCCGTACCACCGTCATGGTCTGCGTGTTCACGTCCACCGTGGACACCTGCGAGCGTCCGATGGTGAAGCTGACCGTCTTCTTCTGCACCCCGAAGACGCCGTTCGCGCCCTCGACGCCGTCCAGGTCGATCTTCATCGTGACCTTGGAGCCGGCCTTCCAGTACTCCTCGGGCCGGAAGTCGAGCCGCTGCTCCCCGAACCAGTGCCCCACCACCTGCTGGCCGCTGCTGGAGGTGACCGTGATGTGCGACTGCACTGTCTTCTTGTCGCCGATGGCCTTGTCGAAGGTGAACGACACCGGCATCCCCACGCCGACCGTCGTGCCGTTGTCCGGCGTGTACGTCCCTATGAAGCTGTTGGCCGAAGTGACCGTCGTGAAGATCGAGTTGGCCGCGGCGGTCTTGCCGCTCGAGTCCTTCGCGGTCGCCGATATCTGGTACTTCGTCCCGCGCTCCAGCTGCTCCTTCGGCTTCCAGGTGCTGCCGTCGGCCGACAGGGAGCCCTCGACGGCCTGCCCCGACCCGGCCACCGTCATCTTCACCTCGGTGAGCTTGCCGTCGCTCACCTTCACGCCGGTCGTGTTGATCGACGCGCCCGTCGAGCCGTCCTTCGCCGAGATGGCGATCTTCGCGGTGGATGTCTTGGCCGTGGTCTTACCGCCCTTGGCGTCGTCCTTGGCGTTGGCGCTGCCCCCGCAGGCGGTCAGGGTCAGGGCGCCGACCACCAGGACGGCACAGGCTCCCACGGCTCGTCGCGCTGCTTTGTCCGCCATAGTCACGGGATGCTCCAGCTTCATGTGGTGTGAGTGATCCGCTCCAGTACGTGGAGAAAGAGGGATCTGACGACCGGTCGGGTTCCCTCCCGGCCGCCCTTCGCACCATCACGTGACAGAACCGCGACAAACTCCTCCGTCGAGGGCTCCCGCCTCACGGGCTCCCGCCTCAGGGGGTCCCGTACAACTCCTCGTAGGACGGCCACTCCCCGCCCGGCGCCTGCACCGACTCGGCGGCGCGCACGGCCCGTACGATCGCGCGGGTCACCATGTCCGCGCCCGCGGCGAGGATGTCGTTCAGGGCGAGCGGGTGGTCGGGGTCGAGCGGGCGCGCGCCCGTCGCCAGCGTGAAGACCGTGTCGCCGTCGTGGAGCAGGTGCACCGGCCGCACGGCGCGTGCGATCCCGTCGTGCGCCGTGCCCGCCAGCTTCTGCGCCTGCGCCTTGGACAGATCCGCGTCGGTGGCCACCACGGCGAGCGTCGTGTTGAGCGGGGCGGGTGCGCTGCGCGCCGCGCTCTCGGCGAGCCGCCGGCGCGCGGCCTCGTGCACCTGCGCCTGCGGGTATGTCACGCGCCCCTGGAACAGCTCCCCGTACAGCGCCCCCGTCTCCGGATCCAGGACCGAACCCACGGCGTTGGCCACGACCAGCGCGGCCACCGTGATCCCCGAGTCCAGGACGACGCTCGCGGTGCCCACCCCGCCCTTCATCAGCCCGACCGCCGCGCCCGTCCCGGCGCCGACGCATCCCTCCCGCACCCGCGTGCCGGGCTCGCTCGCCGCGGCCGCCTCCACGGCGGCCCGGCCGGTGGCGGCGTCCGGACGGGCCCGGAAGTCGCCGCCGCGCCCCAGGTCGAAGACGCAGGCGGCGGGCACCACCGGCACGACGTGCGTCGGGTCCGGGCCGACGGGGACGCCCCGCCCCTGCTCCTCCAGCCAGGCCATCACACCGGAGGCGGCGTCGAGCCCGTAGGCGCTGCCGCCCGTCAGTACGATCGCCTCGACCCGCTGCACCAGGTTGCGTGGATCCAGCGCGTCGGTCTCCTTGGTGCCGGGACCACCGCCGCGTACGTCCACGGCGGCCACCGCACCGCCCTCGGGCGCGAGGACGACCGTGGTGCCGGTGAGCCAACCGTCGCCGGTGCGCGTGGCGTGTCCGACCCGCACGCCGGGGACGTCCGTCAGAGCGTCAACTGTCATGGGAGCCAGTCTCGCCCGGCGCGCGCCGGGCGCGGTGCTGTCGCGTCGTGTCACACGGCCGTGCTCGAAGCCCCCGCCTCGTTGTCCGGTGACTCGGGTGACTTCGGAGACTCCTGCGCCGCGGGCGACTCCCGCGCCTCGCGCGCGGCCATGTGCGCCGTCAGGGTCGTCCCGGTGGCCACGGCCAGCGCCGACACCAGGCCGGCCCCGAGGACCGCCCACTCGCCCAGGAAGGTGCAGCAGATCACCAGCAGCGCGGTGACGGGCAGCACCAGTTGCTGGGCCAGGCCGACCTTGAAGTGGCGGGCGTGCAGCAGCCACACCGTCATCAGGAACAGCGCCGTGGGCAGGGTCACGGCTGCCGACGCGGCGAGCGTGGAGAGGTGGGCCTTGCCGATCGCCTGCTCGACCGCCACCTCCAGCCCCGCCCCGATCGCGGCAGCCGACGCGAAGGCGACGTAGTGCCCGTAGCCCCACACGAACGCCTGCTTGTTGGAGCGCAGATGCCCATGGATGGGCACCACGAAGTAGATCCACCAGGCGGCGAAGACGATCAGCAGCCCACCCACCGCGATCGGCACCAGATCGCTCAGCGCGTCGCTCTCGTCGAGACCGGACTTCACGGCGATCGTGGCCGCCGCGATCGTCTCGCCCAGCACGATGATCGTGAACAGTCCGTAGCGCTCCGCGATGTGGTGTGGATGCCAGGACGTCGGATGGTTCCGCTCCGCGTAGGGCGGCACGCACATCTCCAGCACCGCCATCACCAGGAACAGCCAGACCTTGGCGCCCTGGGGCACGATCAGCAGCCCCAGCCAGCCGAGCTGGCAGAGCAGCACGCCGCCGGCGTACCGCAGCGCCATCGTCCGCTCGGGGCCTTCGGTCGACAGGGCGACGCGTAGCCATTGTGAGGACAGCGCCACTCGCATGATGACGTAGCCCAGTACGACGGCGACGTACTGCTGGTCCTCGAACGCCCGGGAGACCCCGGCCGCGAGCACCAGGACCCCGCTGATCTGGATCAGTGTGACGACCCGGTAGAGGCTGTCGTCGTTGTCGTACGCCGAGGCGAACCAGGTGAAGTTCATCCAGGCCCACCAGATGGTGAAGAAGACCATCGCGTAGTTGAGGATTCCCTCGCCGGCGTGGGACTCCGCCACCGCGTGCACCAGTTGGACGCCCGCCTGGGCGATGGCCACGACGAAGCACAGGTCGAACAAGAGCTCCAGGGGCGTGGCGACCCGGTGCACCTCGTCCCGACCGCGCGCGGTGAGCCTGCGCAGCGGTCGTCTGTGAGAGAGGTCGGGGGCGGGGCCGGAGTCGGGTGCCGGGGAGCCTGGGGGAGGGGTCGGCGGAGGCGTGCGGGACGTCATGGGTCCCAGCACAGCAGATAACCGCCGGAAAAGCTTGCGCGGGGTGCACGGGCGGCCCGACGGCCGGGCGTCGGTGCCTGCGGCCCTGCTCCGGGCGGCTCCCGGGCCCGTACCCTGGAGGCATGAGCACCCCCTCCGCCCCCGAGCCGCGCGACCCGAAGGCCGCGCTGATCTTCGACGACCCGCTGGACCGGCAGTCCTCGGACGACACCGACCGCGGGTGGGGCGAGCGGCCGGCCGCCGGCGCTGACAGCGCCGCCGACCTCAAGCGCTTCCTCGACGAGAAGCCGCCCCACCACATCTGAACCCGGGCGGCGGCCCTCCGGCAGGTCCGGCCGGCCTCGCGGGCCCCGCGGACCACTGTCCGCAAGGCCCCGAGCAGCCTCGTCACCGCTCGCTGTGGCCCGAGCCCCGCTGGGCGACCAGCGCGTCGCGGATCTCCTTGAGCACTTCCAGCTCGGTCACCTCCAGGACCTCCTGCGTGCCCTCCTTGGCCTTCCTGCGGGCCTCCACCTTCGCCAGGTACTTCGACATCGGCAGCACCATCAGGAAGTAGACGACCGCCGCGGTGATCACGAAGGTGAGCGTCGCGCCCAGGACCGAGCCCCACAGGATTCGGACGCCCGTCGCGCTGTCGCCCGTCCCCGTGCAGGGCCCCTTGAGACAGGAGCTGTAGCTGTCCAGGTTCTTCGTGCCGACCGCTCCGATGAGCGGGTTGATGATCCCCTTCACCACCGCGTTGACGATGTTCGTGAAGGCCGCGCCGATCACGACCGCGACTGCCAGATCGACGACGTTCCCGCGCATCAGGAAGGCCTTGAAACCCTGCCAGACGCTCGCCTTCTTTTCGCTCACCTGGGGGACACTCCTCACATGTACAGGTTGTGGAACAAACAGTTCCGCAACCTACGTCACCCCGAGGCGGGCGTGTCCAATTCGGTAGCTCGAACGAGGGGCTTGACTTCACCACAGGGTCACCGCCAACCGAGCCGTCGCGCTCGCTCCCGCCAGGCGCGCCGCGGTGGGGCGGGGCACCGACAGGACGACCAACGCGCCGCCGTCCGCCGTGTCGAGAGAGGCGCCCGAGGCGTCCAGCGGCTCCGGCACCTTGGTCACGAGCGCCCCACGTGCGATCACCCGGGCCGCACCGCCCACGCCGCCCGACGGACTCTCCTCGGCGGCGATGACGTCGACCCGGTCACCGGGGCGCAGCAGCCGGACGGTGGCCGCGTCGGCGATCCGTACCGGTGCCGTCACCTTCTGTACGGCGGCTGGACCCGGTGCAGGGGCGCGAACCGGGCCGTGCGCGCGGGCTTGCGAGCTCTCGCCGGGATGCTCGCGCGCCGGATCGCCGTTCTGGGGTCCGACCGCGACGAGCGCCGCGGCGGTGACGGCGAGACCGAGCGCGAGGGCACGCCGTCGGCTCCGCACCAGCCGGCCCAGCGGCCCCGGGCGGTACCACCCGGGGCGGACGCGCACGGGGTCGAAAGGAGGCACCTCACATGTGGCAGGCGCCTCCGCCCCCGGCGGACGCGACACGGACGGGAGGGCGACCGGAGCGGAAGGAGGGCGAGGAGAGGGACGGCCGGGAGAGGGTGGACGGGGCGAGGGAGGGCGGGGAGAGGAAGCGGGGGACGGCGGGGAAGCGGGAGGAAGGGACACGGGATCACCACCTGCGACGAGGGACGGGCTTGCGAAGCCACGATGAGGCTTCGTGCCGCCGCTCGCCGGAGCCGGTGGACTATCCACGGGTTGTGGACAACTCCCTCACCCGAACGATGAGTTCCGCCCCGTTCCGGCCGGCCCGCCCCCCGTTCCGTCCGTGCTGTTCGGCCCGGCCCGCCCTCCCCGTTCCGTCCGTGCTGTCGGCCCCGTCCGCCCTCCCCGGGAAACGCCAACTCCCGTTACGCCGACTCCCGTTACGCCAGATTCCGTTGGGCCGACTTCCGTTACGTCAACTCCCGTTACGGCAGCTCGAACCCCGGGTCCATCCCGCCCAGCGCGTTCGTGCACAGGCAGTCCCGCGCGCCGTTCGCAGGCAGCGCGGCCACCGCGTCGAACAGCACGCCCCGCAGCCGGTCCACGTTGGCCGAGAACACCCGCAGGACCTCCTCGTGCGACACGCCCTCACCGCTCTCGGCGCCCGCGTCCAGATCCGTGACCAGGGTCAACGACGTGTAGCAGAGCTCGAGTTCACGGGCGAGCGCGGCCTCCGGATGGCCCGTCATGCCCACCACCGACCAGCCCTGAGCCTGGTGCCACAACGATTCTGCCCGGGTGGAGAACCTCGGCCCCTCGATCACGACCAGCGTCCCGCCGTCGACCGGCTCCCACTCCCGGCCGCGCGCCGCCTTCAGGGCCGCCGAGCGTCCGGTGGGGCAGTAGGGATCGGCCAGGGACACGTGCACCACGTTGGGCACCGTGCCGTCGGGCAGGGGCAGCCCGTCGAAGTACGTCCCGGTCCGCGACTTCGTACGGTCGACCAGCTGATCGGGCACGAGCAGTGTGCCGGGCCCGTACTCGGGGCGCAGACCGCCCACGGCGCACGGACCGAGGACCTGGCGCGCCCCCAGCGAGCGCAGCGCCCACAGGTTGGCCCGGTAGTTGATCCGGTGGGGCGGCAGATGGTGGCCGCGTCCGTGCCGGGGCAGGAAGGCGACCCGCCGGCCGGCGATCTCGCCCAGGAAGAGGGAGTCGCTGGGCGGCCCGTAGGGGGTGTCGACCTGGAGCTCGGTCACGTTGTCGAGGAACGAGTAGAAACCGGAGCCGCCGATCACACCGATCTCAGCGTTCGCCATGTTCGCCATGCGTCGCACCCTAGCCGCACGTTCCTCATACCTGAGCCGTACCCCAGGCGGTCTTGAGGAACGCCGAAGGACCCCGTCGTCGGATGACGACAGGGTCCCGTGAGGCCGTAAGGAAGAGGCCCCTTGAGCAGGGGGTCCTACGCGGCGGAGCTGTTGCCGGTCGAGGTGCCGGTGCTCGACGACTTCGAGTCCGAGGACGACGACGTCGACGAGGTCGAACTCGAGGACTTCGTGTCGGAGCCGGACGTCGACGACTTCGCGGGCGACGACGACGGCGAGCTGCTCGAGGACGAGCCGCGGCTGTCATTGCGGTAGAAGCCGGAGCCCTTGAAGACGATGCCGACCGCGGAGAACACCTTCTTGAGGCGTCCCGAGCAGTTGGGGCACTCGGTCAGAGCGTCGTCGGTGAACTTCTGCACCGCCTCGAGGCCCTCGCCGCACTCGGTGCACTGGTACTGGTAGGTCGGCACTGTCTTCCTCCTGGCACTCTCACTCAGTGAGTGCTAACGACGGTCTATCTTGACGCATTCCCGGGGATCAGTCCACTGTCACCGGCACGCGGTGACCGACGCCACGTGCGACGGTACGGCCACGCGGGCGTGGAGCGAGCCGCGAACGCAGTGCCAGCAGGACTGCCAGGGCCAGCACGGTGCCGCCCATCGGCACCAGGAAACCGGCCCCGCCCCAGAAGCGGTCCTCCAGCTGTCCGGCGACCGTGACGGCGGCCGCCTGCCCGAGCGCCACGGCGCCGGTCAGCCAGGTGAAGGCCTCGGTGCGCGCCCCGGCCGGGACCAGGCCCTCGACCAGGGTGTAGCCGGTGATCAGCGCGGGCGCGATGCACATGCCGACCAGGAGGCCCAGGCCCGCGAGGACGAGCACCGAGTGCGCGGCCCACAGCCCGGAGGCGACGAGCGCCAGCGCGGTGTAGGCGACGACCAGGCGCCGCTGCGGGGCCGTCTTCCAGGCGATGGCGCCGCAGACCAGGCCGGAGAGCATGTTGCCGGCGGCGAAGGTCCCGTACAGGACGCCGTTCAGACCGGGCTCGCCGATCGACTCGGTGAACGCGGCCAGCGAGACCTGCATGCCGCCGAAGACGGCGCCGATGCCCAGGAAGGCCGCGATCAGCACGCGCACACCGGGGACGCTGAGCGCCGAGGCGTGTGCCACGCGCGCGTGTCCGGCGCCGGCGACCTGGGGCTGGGTGTTCTTCTGCGCGGCGAACAGCAGGCCGCCGAGCAGGGTCAGCGAGGCCTCGGTG
Organism: Streptomyces sp. NPDC006872; assembly: GCF_040635845.1. Classification (NCBI taxonomy): domain Bacteria; kingdom Bacillati; phylum Actinomycetota; class Actinomycetes; order Kitasatosporales; family Streptomycetaceae; genus Streptomyces; species Streptomyces sp. NPDC006872. The sequence goes on along the minus strand of NZ_JBEYIL010000005.1, from coordinate 227,014 downwards.
ATCAGACCGGCGGCCGGGTTCACGGCGGTGCACAGGGCCGTCGCCAGCAGCGGGCCGAAGACGAAGGTCAGCTCGTCGGTGACGGACTCGAAGGCCGCCGCGGTCGTCATCAGGGGCGAGCCCTTCAGCGTGACGCCCCAGCGGGCCCGCACCATGGGCCCGATCTGCGGCACCGAGGCGCCCGTGGGCACGGCGGCCGCGAACAGCGCCCACAGGGGCGCGTGGGAGAGGGCGAGCGCGGTCAGGGTGAGGCCCGACAGCGTGTGCACGAGAACGCCGGGGACCAGCACCGCGCGCTGCCCGTAGCGGTCGGCCAGGCGTCCGCTGTAGGGCGCGCACAGCGCCATGGAGACGCCGGTGACGGCCGCGGCGGCGCCGGCCGCGCCGTACGAACCGGTGGTGTGCTGGACGAGCAGCACGATGGAGATGGTGAGCATCGCGAACGGCTGGCGTGCCGCGAAGCCGGGGAGCAGAAACGTCCATGCGCCGCGGGTGCGCAGCAGCTGCCCGTATCCCGGGCGGGCGGAGGCCGACGAGTTCTTCGACGGCTCGGTGGTGACCGTGGATGCCACGGCCCGTGCCTTTCTGCCGCCTGGTGGCGCGCCCGTGCGGGGGCGCCGAGAGCTGTCCTCTTGCGCGTGCTGCGGTAGATGCCGGAGTCCGCTGCGAGGAGGTGTCCCGGCCGCCATACGGTCGCGCCAGCTCTGCATCAGGCAGAGTTGGTTCGATCAAGGTCTGCCTTCATCGTACAGGGGTCAAGGCCGATGACGCCTGTGAAGATGAGCACCACAGGGCTGGGGCACCCCTGAAACCATGGGGTGTGAACAGTGCGAAACACGCACTTAACGGGGCTCGCCGCCCGTGCCCAGCCACCCCGCGAGCTTGCCGCCGCGTCCCACCGCGCGCAGGCGCTGTTCGGCCGCGTCGCGGACCGGGTCGGTGGCGACGACGAGGAGTTCGTCGCCCTGCCGCAGGACGGTCGTCGGCAGCGGCACGAACGACGTTCCGCCGCGCACGACGAGGGTCACGGCGGCCCCGGCCGGCAGTCGCAGTTCGTTGACCTCGACGCCGTGCATCTTCGAGCCGGTGGGGATCGCGACGGACAGCAGATGGCCGCGCAGTCGCTCCAGGGGCGCCGATTCGACGCCGAGGTCGGCGGCCTCGGAGTCCTTGCCCAGCCGCAGCTTGCGGGCCAGCCAGGGCAGTGTCGGCCCCTGGACCAGGGTGTAGACGACGACCAGGACGAAGACGATGTTGAAGATGCGGCGGCTGGACTCGACGCCCTGCACCATCGGGATGGTCGCCAGGATGATGGGCACCGCGCCGCGCAGCCCGGCCCAGGACATCAGGGTCTGCTCCTGCCAGGGCACCCGGAACGGCGTCAGGCACACCACGACGCTCAGTGGGCGGGCCACCATGGTCAGCACCAGGCCGATGACGAGCGCGGGCAGCACGTCGTCGCCCAGCTCGTGCGGGGTGACCAGGAGGCCGAGCAGCACGAACATGCCGATCTGGGCGATCCAGCCGAGGCCGTCGGCGAACCCGCGCGTGGCGGGCCAGTGCGGCAGCTTCGCGTTGCCCATGACCATCGAGGCGAGGTAGACGCCCAGGAAGCCGCTGCCGTGCGCCAGCGAGCCCGCCGCGTACGCGGTGACCGCGATCGCCATGACGGCGATCGGGTAGAGGCCGGAGGCGGGCAGGGCGACGTGTCTGAGGCCCCAGGAGCCCAGCCAGCCGACCGCGAGGCCGATGGCGGCGCCGATGGCCAGCTCCAGCGCTATCTCGCCCACCAGCACGTACCAGTGCTCCACGGGGCCCGCCGTGGAGAAGGCGACCACCAGGATGACCACCGGGGCGTCGTTGAAGCCGGACTCGGCCTCCAGCGTGCCCGTCACGCGCGCGGGCAGGGGGATCTTGCGCAGGACGGAGAAGACCGCCGCCGCGTCCGTCGAGGACACCACCGCACCGATGATCAGCGCCTGCCGCCACTCCAGCCCCGTCACGAAGTGCGCGGCCGTGGCCGTGACGCCCACGCTCACCGCGACTCCGACCAGCGCCAGCGCGGAGGCGGAGGCCAGGGCCGGTTCGATCTCCTTCCACTTCGTGCCGAGTCCGCCCTCGGCGAGGATCACGACCAGGGCGGCGTAGCCGATGACCTGCGTCATCTCGGCGTTGTCGAAGTGGATGTTGCCGATGCCGTCCTGGCCCATGAGGACGCCGATGCCCAGGTAGACGAGCAGGCTGGGGAGCCCGCTGCGCGAGGAGATCCGGACCGCTGCGACGGCGACGAGCAGGACGAGCGAGCAGACGAGCAGGAGCTGGTTGAGGTGGTGGACAGTCAGCGGCGCTTCCCTTCACCGGCGCGCGCGCCTGGCGCGCGGACGCACATGTGCATCGGATACATCGGACACGAAGGTGTGCGCCCCGTGTCCAACTACTTCGTTACCTTACCTAACTCTTGACGATTTCTTGACGTTGGGCGAGGCAAGATCGAACATCCTTCCGTGCTGGTACCGGACTCCGCGTCAAGTGCCGCGAGGCCCTGCGCCTATGGTTGCTCCAGCACTCCAGGACCGCCTGCCGCTCGCGTTAGGACAGCAAGGACAGCGATGCCCCCCAACACCACCGCCACATCGGGTGACAAGCCCGGCAAGTCCGGCAGGAAGAAGGGGCGCAAAGCCCGTTTGATCGTGCTTGTGCTGGTGCTGGCCATCATCGGAGGCATCGCCTACGGCGCCTACTGGTCCATCAGCACGGTCCGCGCGTCCTTCCCGCAGACCAAGGGATCGATCACACTCGAGGGCCTGTCCGGGCCCGTCGACGTGAAACGGGACGGCTACGGCATCCCGCAGATCTACGCGGATTCCGACGAAGATCTTTTCATGGCGCAGGGCTACGTCCAGGCGCAGGACCGGTTCTACGAGATGGACGTACGCCGGCACATGACCTCCGGGCGCCTGTCGGAGATGTTCGGCAAGAGCCAGGTCGACAACGACGAGTTCCTGCGCACCCTGGGCTGGGACCGCGTCGCCAAGGAGGAGTACGACACCACGCTGTCGGCCTCCACCAAGAAGTACCTCCAGGCGTACGCCAAGGGAGTCAACGCCTACCTCAAGGGCAAGGACGGCGCGGACATCTCCCTGGAGTACGCGGCCCTCGGGTTCACCAACGACTACGAGCCCGCCGAGTGGACCCCGGTCGACTCGGTCTCCTGGCTGAAGGCGATGGCCTGGGACCTGCGCGGCAACATGCAGGACGAGATCGACCGCGCCCTGATGACCAGCCGCCTCGGCCCGCAGCAGATCGCCGACCTGTACCCGCAGTACCCGTACGACCGCAACCAGGCGATCGTCCAGGAGGGCCAGTACGACGAGCTGACCAAGACGTTCGAACAGAGCGACGACGACAGCGACTCCGGCGACGCGTCCACGAACGGCGGGACGGGCGACGGCACGGGTGACGGCACCGGCACCTCGGACGGCACGGGATCGGCCCTCACGAGCCAGCTCTCGGGCCTCTACGACGTCCTGGACGACCTGCCCACGGCCGTCGGCGTGAACGGCAACGGCATCGGCTCGAACTCCTGGGTCGTCGCCGGGAAGTACACGATCACCGGCAAGCCGCTGCTGGCCAACGACCCGCACCTGTCGGCCTCACTGCCGTCCGTCTGGTACCAGATGGGCCTGCACTGCCGAACCGTCTCCGCCAAGTGCCAGTACGACGTCTCGGGCTACACCTTCGCAGGCATGCCCGGCGTCATAATCGGCCACAATGCGACGATCTCCTGGGGCATGACCAACTCCGGCGTCGACGTGACCGACCTCTACCTGGAGAAGCTCTCCGGCGACGACGGCTACCAGTACAACAACAAGGTCAAGCCGTTCGTCACGCGCGAGGAGACCATCAAGGTCGCCGGCGGCACGTCCAAGAAGATCGTCGTCCGGCAGACCGAGGACGGCATGCCCCTGCTGTCCGACCGTGACGACGAACTCGTCGACGTCGGCAAGAAGGCCACCGTCGACGCGGCCGCGCCCGACCGCGGCGACGGTTACGCCGTCGCCCTGAAGTGGACCGCGCTCGAGCCGGGCACCTCCATGGACGCCGTCTTCGCCATGAACAAGGCGGCCGACTGGGACGACTTCCGCGCCGCGGCCAAGAAGTTCGACGTGCCCTCGCAGAACCTCGTCTACGCCGACACCTCGAACCACATCGGCTACCAGCTGCCCGGAAAGATTCCCACGCGCGCGAAGGGCGTGGACGGCTCGATCCCGGCGCCCGGCTGGAACTCCAAGTACAAGTGGACCGGCTACATCGACTTCGACGAGCTGCCCTACGAGTACGACCCCGCGCGCGGGTACATCGTCACCGCCAACCAGGCCGTGATCGACAAGGACAAGTACCCCTACACGCTCACCACGGACTGGGGCTACGGCGCGCGCAGCCAGCGGATCACCGACCTGATCAAGGGCAAGATCAAGGGCGGCGGCAAGATCTCCACCGACGACATGCGGCAGATGCAGCTGGACAACGACAGCCAGATCGCCCGACTGCTCGTGCCCATCCTGCTGAAGATCAACCTGGACGACCCGGACGTCCGCGAGGCGCAGAAACTGCTGCAGGGCTGGGACTACACCCAGGACGCCGACTCGGCGGCCGCCGCCTACTTCAACGCGGTGTGGCGCAACATCCTCAAGCTGGCGTTCGGCAACAAGCTGCCCAAGGAACTGCGGGTCGAGGACCAGTGCCTGTGGGTCGACCCGGTCGACAGCACCGGCCCCGTCGACGACACCGACAAGGTCATCGAGTGCGGCGAGCGCGAGGCCGACCAGGCGCAGCCGGACGGCGGCGACCGCTGGTTCGAGGTCGTGCGCAACCTCCTGGAGAAGACCGACAGCGAGTGGTGGACGACTCCCGAGTCGGGCACCCGCCCCGGCGCGGAGAAGAACCGCGACAAGCTGTTCGAGCGCGCCATGATCGACGCCCGCTGGGAGCTGACCGCCAAGCTCGGCAAGGACATCGACACCTGGAGCTGGGGCCGGCTGCACCGCCTGTTCCTGAAGAACCAGACCCTGGGCACCAGCGGCCCCGGCTTCCTGCAGTACATCCTGAACCGCGGCCCGTGGAAGCTCGGCGGCGGCGAGGGGACGGTCAACGCGACCGGCTGGAACGCGGCCGGCGGCTACGGCGTCGTCTGGGTGCCGTCGATGCGGATGGTGGTCAACCTCGACGACCTCGACAAGTCGAAGTGGATCAACCTCTCCGGAGCCTCGGGACACGCCTTCAGCGCCCACTACACCGACCAGACGGGCAAGTGGGCCAACGGTGAGCTCCTCGACTGGTCCTTCTCCAAGAAGGCCGTCGACGACAGCACCAGCGACACCCTGGTCCTCAAGCCCTGAGCGACCGAGCAGCGAGAAGGGGCCCTCACGCGTGCGCGTGGAGGGCCCCTTTCGCGTACGCGCGCGTGTCAGGTGAAGCGGTGCACCCCCGACGGCGTCACCACGGCGTGCACCGGCCGGTCGTGCGCCTCCTCGGGAACGCGCTCGACGACCTCGGCGTCGTACAGCAGCACCACCAGGGAGGGACTGGCCGCGGAGTCCGCCAGCCGGGCCAGCACCCGGTCGTACGATCCGCCGCCGCGGCCCAGCCGCATTCCGCGCCCGTCGACCGCGAGCCCCGGCAGCAGCACCACGTCGGCCGAGGTCACGGCGTCGGGGCCGAGGCGCTGCCCGGCCGGCTCCAAGAGGGCCATCTTCCCGCCGTGTTGGACCCGCGCGAGCGAGCCCTCGCCCGCGTAGGCGCCCCAGTCCAGATCGTTGTCGGGCAGCAGCGCGGGGAGCAGGACGCGCACGCCTCGCGCGCGCAGCGCGTCCAGCAGCGCCAGAGTGCCGGGCTCGGAGCCCACGGAGACGTACGCGGCGACCGTGCGCGCGTGCGCCAACTCGGGCAGCTCCAGGGCATGCTCGGCCAGCGCCGAGGCCGCCGTCCGCACGTCATCAGTCGTCAACGTGTTCCTCACGGTGAGGAACCCTCGCCGCAACATTCTTTTGTCAGGATCTGGTCCGCCTTCGAGGTGGCTCATCTGTCGCTCCCGCGCCGGTCCCACATTGCTCGCACACAGCTTTACTACGCTCATATGATCATGAATTAACCGAACGCACAGATTCGTCTCAAAGTCACCGGATAAGGTTGCGGACATGACTCAGCACCACCCCAGGATCAGCAAGGCTGTCATCCCCGCAGCCGGCCTCGGCACCCGGTTCCTGCCGGCCACCAAGGCCACTCCCAAGGAGATGCTGCCGGTCGTGGACAAGCCGGCCATCCAGTACGTGGTCGAGGAGGCCGTCGCCGCCGGTCTCGACGACGTCCTCATGATCACGGGCCGCAACAAGCGCCCCCTGGAGGACCACTTCGACCGCAACTACGAACTCGAGTCGGCCCTGCAGAAGAAGGGCGACGCCGCCCGGCTCGCCAAGGTTCAGCAGTCCAGCGACCTCGCGACCATGCACTACGTGCGCCAGGGCGACCCCAGGGGCCTCGGACACGCCGTCCTGTGCGCGGCGCCGCACGTCGGGCAGGAGCCGTTCGCCGTCCTGCTGGGTGACGACCTGATCGACCCCCGCGACCCGCTGCTCCAGCGGATGATCGAGGTGCAGGAGCGGCACGGCGGCAGCGTCGTCGCGCTCATGGAGGTCGCCCCCGAGCAGATCCACCTCTACGGCTGCGCGGCCGTGGAGGCCACCGAGGACGGCGACGTGGTCAAGGTGACCGGCCTCGTGGAGAAGCCGGACCCGGCGGACGCCCCGTCGAACTACGCGATCATCGGACGCTACGTCCTCGACCCGAGCGTGTTCGGCGTGCTGCGCGAGACCGAGCCCGGCCGCGGCGGCGAGATCCAGCTGACCGACGCCCTCCAGCAACTCGCACAGGACGAGAAGGCCGGCGGCCCCGTCCACGGCGTCGTCTTCAAGGGCCGGCGCTATGACACCGGCGATCGCGGCGACTATCTGCGTGCCATTGTCAGACTCGCGTGCGAACGTGAAGATCTGGGTCCGGACTTCCGGTCCTGGCTTCGCAGTTACGTCACCGAGGAGATGTAGCCACTTTGAGCACCGCCGCGCCCCACCCCACCGCCCAGGACCGCCTCTGGTCGGTGGACGAACACCTGGAGGACATCCTCGCCACCGTCCGCCCCCTGGAACCCATCGAGCTGCAACTCCCCGACGCCCAGGGCTGCGTCCTGGTCGACGACGTCACGGTGCCGGTCTCGCTGCCGCCCTTCGACAACAGCTCCATGGACGGGTACGCGGTGCGGGTCGCGGATGTCGCGGGCGCGAGCGAGGAGTTCCCGGCGGCTCTGGACGTCGTCGGGGACGTCGCGGCGGGACAGGCGGCCGACCTGCTGCACGTCGGGCCGGGCCAGGCCGCCCGGATCATGACAGGCGCCCCGCTGCCGCCCGGCGCCGAGGCCGTCGTCCCCGTGGAGTGGACCGACGGCGGGCTGGGCGAGGGCCCGGTCAGCGGGATGCGCGCCCGCAGCCTCGCCCCCGAGCAGGCCTTGGGGCACGTACGCGTGTACCGGCCCGCCGAGGCACGCGCGCACGTACGCGCGAAGGGCAGCGACGTGAAGGCGGGAGACCGCGCTCTCGACGCCGGAACCGTCCTCGGCCCGCCCCAGATCGCCCTGCTCGCCGCCATCGGCCGCGCCTCCGTACGCGTGCACCCGCGCCCGCGCGTGGTCGTGATGTCCACCGGCAGCGAACTCGTCCAGCCCGGCGAGGAGCTGGGCAGCGGCCAGATCTACGACTCCAACAGCTTCGCCCTCACCGCCGCCGCCCGCGACGCCGGCGCCATCGCCTACCGGGTCGGCGCGGTCGCCGACGACGCCGAGACCCTGCGCTCCACCATCGAGGACCAGCTCGTGCGCGCCGACCTCGTCGTCACCACAGGCGGGGTGAGCGTCGGCGCGTACGACGTCGTCAAGGAGGCGCTGGAGCACGTCGGCGACGAGGACGAGGAGGGCAGCGGCATCGAGTTCCGCAAGCTCGCCATGCAGCCTGGCAAGCCCCAGGGCTTCGGCTCCATCGGCCCCGACCACATCCCCCTGCTGGCTCTGCCCGGCAACCCCGTGTCGTCCTACGTCTCCTTCGAACTGTTCGTCCGCCCCGCCATCCGCACCCTCATGGGGCTGGCGGACGTCCACCGGCCCACCACGCGCGCGAAACTCATCGCCGACAAGGCGCTGACCTCGCCGAAGGGCCGCAGACAGTTCCTGCGCGCCACCTACGCCGACGGCGCCGTCCGCCCGGTCGGCGGCGCCGGCTCCCACCTGGTCGCGGCCCTCGCGCACGCCGACGCGCTGGTCGTCGTCCCCGAGGACGTGGAGTCCGTCGAGCCCGGCGCCGACGTCGAGGTCGTCCTGCTCGGCTGAGCCCTCCTGGTTGGGGGTACCGTGTCGCGCACAACAGGCCCGTGCGCCGCACCGCGCCGGGCCCGGACCGGGAGCGCCACGAGCATGACTACGCAGGACCGACTGACGCACATCGACGACGCGGGCGCGGCCCGCATGGTCGACGTCTCCGGCAAGGACGTCACCGCCCGCACCGCGCGTGCCAGCGGGCGCGTCCTCGTCTCGCCCCGCGTGATCGAGCTGCTGCGCGGCGAGGGCGTCCCCAAGGGCGACGCGCTCGCCACCGCGCGGATCGCGGGCATCATGGGCGCCAAACGCACCCCGGATCTGATCCCGCTGTGCCACCCGCTGGCCGTCTCCGGTGTGAAACTGGATCTGTCGGTCGCGGACGACGCCGTGGAGATCACCGCCACGGTGAAGACGACGGACCGCACAGGCGTCGAGATGGAGGCCCTCACCGCGGTCTCCGTCGCCGCGCTCACCGTGATCGACATGGTCAAGGCGGTCGACAAGGGAGCGGTGATCACGGACGTGCGCGTGGAGGAGAAGACGGGCGGCAAGTCGGGCGACTGGAGCCGGACATGACACTCGACGACTCGGTCGGCGGTGCCCTGCTCGCTCCGTACTGCGCCCTGGTCGTGACCGCCTCCAACCGGGCGGCCGCCGGCGTCTACGAGGACAAGGGCGGCCCGCTGATCGCCGAGGGGCTGCGCGGCTTCGGCTTCGCGGTCGACGGGCCGCAGGTCGTGCCCGACGGCGACCCCGTGGAGAGCGCCCTGCGCGCCGCCGCCCAGGCCGGGTACGACGTCGTCGTCACCACCGGCGGCACCGGGATCTCGCCCACCGACCGCACCCCCGAGGCCACCCGCGCGGTGATCGATCACGAGGTGCCGGGCATCGCCGAGGCCATCAGGGCGTACGGCCGGGAGAAGGTGCCCACCTCGGCGCTCTCCCGGGGTCTGGCCGGCGTGGCGGGACGCACTCTGATCATCAACCTGCCGGGCTCCACCGGCGGGGTGAAGGACGGCCTGGCCGTCCTGGAGCCCCTGCTGAAGCACGCCGTGGACCAGCTCCGCGGCGGCGACCACCCCAGACCCAGCCACGGGGGTGCGAGCTGAACAGCGCATCCTGGCCCGTCGAACTGACGGAGGGCGACATCGTCCTACGGCCCATAAAGCTGCGCGACCAGCGGGCCTGGCGCGAGGTCAACCGGCGCAACCGGGACTGGCTGCGCCCCTGGGAGGCGACGATTCCGCCGCCCGCGCCCAGCGGGCCGATCGCGCACCGGCCGACCTACCGGCAGATGGTCCGGCATCTGCGGGCCGAGGCGAACGCGGGGCGGATGCTGCCGTTCGTCATCGAGTACCAGGGGCGGCTCGTCGGGCAGTTGACGGTCGCCGGGATCACCTGGGGGTCGATGTGCTCCGGGCACGTCGGCTACTGGGTGGACGAATCGGTGGCCGGCCGGGGAGTGATGCCGACGGCCGTGGCGCTCGTCGTGGACCACTGTTTCCGGAGCGTCGGCCTGCATCGCATCGAGGTCTGCATTCGGCCCGAGAACGGCCCCAGTCGCCGGGTCGTGGAGAAACTCGGATTCCGTGAGGAAGGGCTGCGGCCGCGCTATCTCCACATCGACGGCGCCTGGCGGGACCACCTTGTGTTCGCGCTCACGGCGGAGGAGGTCCCCGAGGGCCTGCTGAGCCGCTGGCGGCGCACCCGCTCCCGGAGCGCGCGGAATGCCGGGGGGAATCTCGGCGGGAATCTCGGCGGCTCCGGAAATTGAATAAGTGTTCGATAATGATCGAGTGGTGACCGTCTGGGGCGTGGAATTCGCTTCCCCGGCGGCCTGCTGATCGCATCGGTCACAAAAAAAGTTCGAAATATCAGCCAGATCGTGCGACACACCGGCCCAATTGGCGGATGGCCTCACGTAAACCCCTCTACCGTGTGAGGCGTGAGCAGCAGCGGCCTCATCTACGCAGTCATTGTCGGGGCCTGGGCCGCCTACTTGGTGCCCATGTGGCTCCGTAGGCAGGACGAGCTGAACGAAGCCCGTCCGACGGAACGCTTCAGCACCGCCATCCGGCTGCTGTCCGGACGCGCGGGCATGGAGCGCCGTTACGCCAAGGACCTGCGGGCGCGCTCCACCGAGGAGGGGGAGCCCGCCGCCGACGTTCCGGACGGCGTCACCGCATCGGTGGACGTCCGGGCCTTCGCCATGCCCCCGGCCCGCCAGCAGGTGAAGGCGCCGGTGCAGGAGCGGGGCCAGGAGCGGAGTTCGGACCGCGGTCAGGAGCGAGGGCAGGAGCGCGGTCAGGGGCGTCCGGAGACGGCGCGCGAACCGGAGCGCACTCCAGAGCGCAATCCGGCGCGCGAGTCGGTGCGGGAGCCTGCCCGGGACTCGGTGGCCAAGCCCGCGCGGGAACAGCGTGACCGTGATGGAAGCGCCGCTCCCGCAGGCCGGCGTGCGCCGGTCGCGCGACGCGCGCCCTCCATTCAGGCGTCCACCGCCGCGCAGGCCGCTGCTCAGGCTGCAGCTCAGGCGTCCGCCGCGCGCGCCCAGCGCTCGAAGGCGCTCGCACGCCGTCGGCGCACCACCGTGATGCTCTTCCTCGCCTTCACGCTCGGCGCGATCGTCGCCGCGGTCGGCGGGCTCGCGTTCCTCTGGGCGCCCGGCGTGCCCGCCGTCCTGCTCAGCGCGTACATCGCCTACCTGCGCTCCCAGGAGCGCCGCCGCTTCGCCTTCCAGATGGACCGCAGACGCGCCGAGGTCGCCGCGCAGCGGCTCCGGGAACGCCAGCCGCGCCGACGCGCGCCCGCTTCGGCAGCCGCGTCGTCGGTCGACCCCGGCCCCGACGCCGGCGCAGAGGAGCCGCACGAGGGCCCCGAACCGGAGACCGACCCCGGCCTGCTGGCACTCGCCGCGGACCGCAGGGCGCTCGTCGAGCAGACCGACCACGCGGAGTGGGTCGACCAGCAGCGCGAACGCCAGCGCCGACCCGGGCACGGCGACAGCTGGGACCCGGTACCGGTGCCCCTGCCGACGTACGTGACCGCACCGGTCGCACCGCGGGCCACCTCCGACGTGGACCTCGGCGCACCGGACGCCTGGAGCTCGGCCCGGTCGAGCTCCGTCGCGCCGGACCAGGACGCGGCCGAGCACCACGAGGCCGGGGCGGCAGCCGACGACGGCGAGTCCGACGAAGGGGACCCGGCGGACGGCAGGACGGAGGGCGGCGACGAACGCAGCGACGCGCGCCGCGCAGCCTCCGCCCGACGCTCCCGCGAACGGGGCCGCACGCCCCTCTTCGACCAGTACGAGGAAGGCGGCCGCCCCCGGGCGGCCAACGAGTGACCTGCGTCTCAGCACGGAATCTCCGCTCCGATCGGCCTCCGGGAACGGATTTCCAAGCAGCCCGATGGGGGTGCTAGAGTTTCACTCGTTGCAAGGGCCTGTGGCGCAGTCCGGTAGCGCACCTCGTTCGCATCGAGGGGGTCTGGGGTTCAAATCCCCACAGGTCCACGCAGCATAGAGCCCCCGTCGGGAGACCGACGGGGGCTCTATCGTGTTCGTGGCCCGGGGTTCATGGCTCCGTGTTCATGTCCTTCGGGGGCGTAGGGCCAGTGCCGTTGATATGAGTGTTGTGGTTGTTGCGAGCAGGGCGCATGCCGTCGTTGTCCAGGCGAGGGCCGGCCAGGGCAGGACCGGTGGTGTCGGGGCCGAGAGCAGGTGCAGTGCGGCGGTCATGCCGGTGAGGTTGACGGCCGTCACCAGGAGGCCGAGTAAGCCGCCCAGGGTGACGACCGTCAGGGTCTCCGTGGTGGCCAGGCGCAGGATCTGGGCGGTGGTGGCGCCGGCCAGGCGCAGGGCCGTCAGGTCGCCTCGGCGGTCGGCGGTCGCCATCATCAGGGTGTTGGCGAGCGAGATGCCGGTGTACAGGAGCGCGACACCCAGGACGAGGAGTACGCCGAGGCGGGTCGTCCGGTTCGTCTCCGGGTAAGTGGCGCGAACCCACTGGGCCTTGTCCATCACCCTTACCCTCACCCCGTCCATGGCCCGTAGTCGCGCCGCCACCGCAGCCTTGTCGGCGCCCGCGCGCACCCGTACGTCGACCCGGTTCACCTCCGCTCCGCCCGCGTTGGCCGGGGTGACGTAGGCGCCGTTGTCCCCGGTGCCGGTGGCCAGTACGGCGGCGATGCGGAGGGTCTTCGGGGTACCGTCACCGAGCCACACCCGCACCTGTTGTCCCACGCGGTGGTGCGCCCATTCCTCCGTCACGACGATCGAGTCGTCGTCGAGGTCCGTGAGGCGACCGGCCGTCACGGGTAGTGCCACGGTGGCGGCGAGCAGCGCCGGATCGGCCGCCTTCGCCTGCGACTTCACCAGTGCCACGCCGTCCTCGACGGTGTAGACCGTGGTGGAGGAGACCGCGGAGACGATCGTGTCGGGCAGCTGCCGCAGTCGCTCGACGTCCTTCGCCTTCAGGGCCGTTCCGGTCGGGGTCAGCACCAGGTCGGCGGTCGTTTGTCGGCTCACCTCCGCCGCCCTTGCCTCGTTCAGGGTGGCCGTCGCGCCCAGCAGCGAGCCTGCGAGTGCCACGGTGATCAGGACCGGCGCGGCCATGGCGGCGGTGCGGCGGACCCCGGTGACGGCGTTCGCGCGGACCAACAGGCCCGTCGTGCCGGGCAGTCGGGGCACCAGGGAGCGCACCAGCACGGGTGAGAGCAGGGCCACCGCCGTGATGAGCAGCATGGGGCGGCTGATGTACGTCTTGCGGTGCAGCAGTTCGCCCGGGTCGGTCAGCAGCGCGTACGCCAGGGTCGCCACGGCCGTCAGCAGCAGCGCCGTACCGCACAGGAACCGGCCGCGGGTCAGGGCGCGGCCGTCGACCGCGGCTTCGCGCAGCGCCTGGGCCGGGGCGGTTCGTCCGGCTCGCCAGGACGCGGCGACCGCGCCGCCGAGGGCGACCGACAGGCCTGTCCAGAAGGCCAGGTGGTACGGCCAGATCCCTTCGTCACGGCCTCCGATCGCGTACCAGGCCGGGGCCAGCCCGCCGTCGACGACCAGCTCGGCCAGGAGTGGGGCGGCATACGCGCCGAGCGCGCAGCCCGTCGCCGCGGCGAGGGCGCCGATGAGCAGGGCCTCCGTCAGGACCGTCCGCCGGATCTGGGCCGGGGTGGCGCCGACGGTGCGCAGCAGCCCGAACTCGCGGCGTCGGCGGTCCACCGCGAAGGCGAAGGTGGAGGCCACGACGAAGACGGAGACGAAGGCGGTCACGCCGCCGGCCGTGCCGAACAGGGCGTTCAGCGCGGTCAGGGCCTCGGCGTCTCGGCCGGGGTCGGCGTCGGCCAGCCGACGGTCGTCCCCGGTGAGGACGCGGACGTCGTCGTCCACGATCGCCCGTACGGCCGCCCGGTCGGTCGTCTCCACCACCAACTGGTGGGATACGGGTGCCAGTCGGGCCGCTTGTGCGTCGGTGTAGAACAGGGCGTTCTCGAAGCGGACGGGGCCGTCTGCCGTTCCCACCACCCTCAATTGCCCGTCTGGCGTGCGGAGTCGGGTGCCGATGGTCGTCCAGTCCCCGGATGCCACCACCTCGTTGGCCGCCTCGGGCGGTCGGCCCGTGCTCAGGCGGTACGGGGCGAAACGGGCCGTCGACCAGGGGTGGCCGACCAGGTCGTCGGGGGCGCCCTCCGCCGTGACCGGGAAGGAGCGGTCCTCGGTGACCGGGCCCAGTGCGCGCAGGGCGGCGACGGTCGTGGTGGGCACCGGGCGGGGGCGGGTCAGCGGGGCCGTCCGCTCGCCGGTCGGGGTCGCTACCCGCAGCGTGTCCTGCCCCTTGACCACCACCGGCGCCGCCGCGAAACGCTCCGGGGCGCGCGCGGGCGCGTTCTGCGACGCGGCCAGCGCCTGCCCCATGACGGTGAGCAGCGCGACGCCGAGCGCGAGGGCGACGAAACTGCCGGCGAAGGCGGCCCACCGGGCCCGCAGGGTGCGCAGCGCGACGCTCAGCACGCGGCACTCTCCAGTCCCGCCATGCGCGCCGCGATCGTCTCGGCGAAGGCGCCCGTGCCCGCGCCCGCGCCCGCACCTGCGCCCGCGACCAGACCCGCGCCCGCACCTGCGCCCGCGACCAGACCTGCACCCGCGCCCGCGCCCGCGCCCGCGACCAGACCCACTCCCACTCCCGCGCCCGCGTTGGCGAGTTCGGCGTGGACGCGGCCGTCGACCAGGAAGATCACCCGGTCCGCGTAGGAGGCGGCGAGCGGGTCGTGGGTGACCATGACGACCGTCTGGCCGGTCTCGTCGACCATGGAGCGCAGCAGGTTCAGCACCTCGCGGCCGGTCGTGGAGTCCAGCGCGCCGGTCGGCTCGTCGCCGAACAGGACCTCCGGGCGGGTGATCAGGGCGCGGGCCAGGGCGACGCGCTGTTGTTGGCCGCCGGAGAGCTGGGCGGGGCGGTGGCCGGCCCGGTCGGCGAGTCCGACCTGCCGCAGGGCCTCGCGCACCCGCGCCTTCGACGGGCGGCGGCCCGCCAGGCGCAGCGGGAGGGCGACGTTCTGCTCGGCGGTGAGGGCGGGCAGCAGGTTGAACGCCTGGAAGACGAAGCCGATCCGCTCCCGGCGCAGCAGCGTCAGCCGTCGCTCGCTCAGCCCGGTCAGCTCGGTCCCGCCGATCCGCACCGAACCCGAGGTAGGCCGGTCGAGTCCGGCGGCGCACTGGAGCAGCGTCGACTTGCCGGAGCCGGACGGCCCCATGACAGCGGTGAAGGAGCCGCGGGGGAGGGCCAGGGTGACGTCGTCGAGTGCGGTCACGCCGGTGCCGGTGCCGGTGCCGGTGCCTGCACCGGCGGTGGTGCCGACGGAGCCGTATCGCCTGCTCACGGAGGTCAGTTGGACGGTGGGTGCGGTGGTGGCTGCGCTCATGGGTGCGGTCGTCGCTGCGGTCATGGCTCAACGAAACCGTGTGCCGCCCCGCCCGGTCTGTCGGGCAGGAACGAGACTTGGGGTAGGGCTGGGCATACCCCGAAGGCTCGGGCCAGAGGGATGGCCAGGCCGTCGGCCGCACTCCTACGGTGATCCGTATGCATCCCTTGCAGCCCCGGCACTCCCTGCATCCCCTGCATTCCTTGGAACCCTCGCCTCCCTCGCCTCCCTTGCCTCCCTTGCCTCCCTTGCCTCCCCGGAACGTGTGGCAGGCGCTGTCCCGGCCGGGTTATCTGCTCTCGCCGTGGCCCTGGCGGGCCGTCGCCTATCTGTTGACGGGGGCCGTCGGCGGGGCGGTCGTGCTGGTGGGGCTCGTGCTGTGGGTGGCCGTCGGCGGGGTCCTCGCGGTCGTGCTGGTGGGGCTGCCCCTGCTCGCGGTCACCGTGCTCGCCGGGCTGCCCGTGGGCGCGCTGGAGCGGCGCAGGCTGCGGTGGATCGACAGGGAGCCCGCGCCCGGCGCGCATGTCGAGCTCCGTACGCCCGGCGCGCGCGCCTGGCTCACCACCCGCCTGCGCGACCGTGCCACCTGGCGCGAGCTGGGCCATACCCTCCTCGCCGCGTGCCTCCTCTGGCCGGCCGAGGCGGTCCTGCTCGCCGTCGCTCTGGTCCTGCCGCTGGCGATGGCCGCGACCCCGCTGCTGCTGGCGACGGTCGGCGGCGGGCGGGAGGTACGGGTGGTGAAGCTGTGGACGGTCACCGGTCAGCCCGCCGCGTTCGGCTCCGCCGTGCTGGGCGTGCTGCTGCTGGCGGGCGGTGCGTACGTCCTCGGCGCCGCCGCCGGGGCGCGTGCCGCGCTGACCCGTCGGCTGGTCGCTCCGCGCGACGGCGGCCGGGAGGCCAGGGTCGTCGAACTGACCCGGTCCCGGGCGCGGTTGGTCGACGCCTTCGAGGCGGAGCGGCGCCGCATCGAACGCGATCTGCACGACGGCGCCCAGCAACGCCTCGTCGCCCTCAGCATGGCCCTGGGCCTGGCCCGGCTCGACGCCCCGCCCGGCGGACCGCTCGCCGAGCAGCTCGCGCGCGCCCAGGACGAGGCGGGCGCGGTGCTCGCCGAGCTGCGGGAGCTGATCCACGGCATCCACCCCAAGGTGCTCGCCGACCACGGCCTGGCGGCGGCCGTCGCCGACGCGGCCGACCGGTCGCCGGTCCCGGTGGACGTGGAGTGCGAGCTGCCGGGGGCGGCCCGGCTGCCGCAGGCGGTGGAGGCCGCCGCCCACTTCGTGGTCCGCGAGGCGCTGGCCAACGTGGCCCGGCACAGCGGGGCGGCACGCGCGCGCGTGCGCGTCGAGCACCGGGACGGCCGGCTGCTCGTGCTGGAGGTGTCCGACGACGGCGGAGGCGGCGCCGACCGTGCGCGCGGCACCGGGCTCACCGGTCTCGCGGACCGAGTGTCAGTGCTGGATGGAACACTGTCCGTGACCAGCCCGCCCGGCGGACCGACCTTGCTGCGTGTGGAGATCCCTTGCGAGCCGACACCGACGTCGACACCGACGCCCCTACCGATGAACGAGCACTTCGCGTCGTCCTCGCCGAGGACAGCGTCCTCCTCCGCGACGGCCTGACGACCCTGCTCACCCGCTTCGGCCACCAGGTCGTCGCGGCGGTCGGCGACGCGTCGGCGCTGCTCGCGGCGGTCGCGGAGCATGAGCCGGACGTCGTCGTCACCGACGTCCGGATGCCGCCCGGCTTCCAGGACGAGGGGCTGCACGCGGCGGTCCGGCTGCGCGCCGAGCGGCCCGGGCTGCCGGTGCTCGTCCTCAGCCAGTACGTCCAGCGCGCGTACGCCGCCGAACTGCTCGACTCCGGGGACGGCAGCGGCGTCGGCTATCTGCTCAAGGACCGCGTCGGCCAGGTCGAGGAGTTCGTGGACGCCTTGCGCGCGGTCGCGGCCGGCGGCACGGTCGTCGACCCCGAGGTCGTACGACAACTGCTGCGTCGGCGTCGCGACCCGCTGGCCCGGCTGACCCCGCGCGAGCGGGAGGTGCTGGCGCTGGTCGCGGAGGGGAAGTCCAACGGGGCGATAGCCAGGGCGCTGGTGGTGTCGGAGGCGGCCGTCGGCAAGCACATCGGCGGCATCCTCACGAAGCTCGATCTGCCCCCGGCCGACGACACCCACCGCCGGGTGCTCGCCGTGCTGGCCTACCTCAGAAGCTGAGGGCTTCGCGGAAGCTGAGGGGCTTCAGAAGCGCCGAGGGTCCTCAGAAGCCGAGGGGACAGAAATCGAGGGCTTCAGGGAGGTGAGGGGCTTCGCGAAGCAGCGGCTGGAGTCGTACTCGCGGTAGTAGCCGAACTTCGTGCACGGCTCGTACCCGGTGGCCGTGTACAGGCTGATGGCCTCGGGCTGCTCGGAGCCGGTCTCCAGGACCATCCGGATCCGTCCGGCCGCCCGCGCGTCCGCCTCCAGCTCGGTGAGCATCCGCCGTGCCAGACCCCGGCCGCGCATGTCCCGCACGACGAACATCCGCTTCAGCTCGGCGTCGCCGTCCTGGTTGCCCTCGCCGTTCTCGTCCTGGCTGCGCCAGCCGCCGGTGGCCACGGGGCGCTCGGCCGCGTCGTAGGCGATGAGGTACACCCCGCGCGGCGGGAGGAAGTCGGACGGCTCCAGGACCGTGGCGTCGCCGCCGTCGCCGTAGCGCTCGTGGTACTCGGCCTGGACCTCGTCGTTGAGCTTGACCGCGTCGGGGTGGTCGAAGGGGACCCGGCGTATGTTCATGTCACTCACAGTAAATTTGTACACCATCGTGAAGGTCGGAAATTGGTCGGGAAACTGGACCTCGTCCAGTGTGCCGGTATCGTGCCCGGGTGCTGACCGTGACCTCCGTGAACGTGAATGGACTGCGTGCCGCCGCGAAGAAGGGCTTCGTCGAGTGGCTCGCGGACACCTCCGCCGACGTGCTGTGCCTGCAGGAGGTGCGTGCCGAGCCCGAGCAGCTGCCGGAGGCGGTCCGTGCGCCCGAGGGCTGGCACGTCACCCACGCCCCGGCCGCCGCCAAGGGCCGGGCCGGCGTCTCCCTCTACACCCGCCGCGAACCGGACGCCGTCCGGATCGGCTTCGGCTCGAGCGAGTTCGACGGCAGCGGCCGCTACATCGAGGCCGACCTGCCCGGTGTGACGGTCGCCTCCCTCTACCTTCCCTCCGGCGAGGTCGGCACCGATCGGCAGGACGAGAAGGTCCGCTTCATGACCGAGTTCCTGGTCCACCTCAAGGAGCTGCGCGCCCGTGCCGCCGCCGACGGCCGCGAGGTCCTGGTCTGCGGCGACTGGAACATCGCCCACCAGCAGGCCGACCTGAAGAACTGGCGCGCCAACCAGAAGAACTCCGGCTTCCTGCCGGAGGAGCGGGACTGGCTGAGCCGGGTCCTCGCGCCGACGGACGGCGGCTACGTCGACGTCGTGCGCGAGCTGCATCCGGACGTGGAGGGGCCGTACACCTGGTGGTCGTACCGGGGGCGGGCGTTCGACAACGATTCAGGTTGGCGGATCGATCTGGCCGTTGCGTCGCCCGGGTTGGCGGCGCGCGCCCTCAAAGCGGTCGTGGAGCGGGCGGCCACGCATGGGGAGCGGTGGTCCGACCACGCTCCGGTCACCGTGACCTTCGACAGGTGACGGAACCCGAAGCCGCACGGAACCCGAAGCCGCACAGAAGCTGAACCCGCGCGGACCCGAACCCGCACGGACCCGAACCCGCACGGACCCGAACCCGCGCGGACCCGAAACGAACTCAGGGCACCCTCCAAGAAGAAGGGTGCCCTGAGTCATCGGCGGAAGCCGAGCAGTACAGCTACGCCTGGGACACGACTACATGTCGTAGTCCTGGCTCAGCCGGTCCTCCTGCTCGCGCCGCATCCGCTCCGCGTCGCCCTCACCCGGCCGTGCACCCGGCCGCACGCCCTGGCGCGCACCCTGACGCTCGCTCGGCCGCTCGCTCGGCCGCTCTCCCGGACGCTCGCCGGGGCGCTGCTTGCCACGCGGCTGAGCCTGCTCCTTGGCCTGCTCGGCCTTCTGCTTGGCCTGCTGCTTCCACTGCTCGGACTGGTCCTGGAACTTGTCCTTGATACCCATGTGGGTTCACTCCTGTGGGAGATGAGGGGGGTTGGGGCCCCGTGGTGGGGCCTCGACCAGATTCACATGGGCGGTCACGGCGCGCATGTCGATCAACTACGCTGTGTAGTCCTCGTGGTCCTGGCCTGTTCGTCGGCGGAGCCGCCCGCGCCCACCAGCCCCGTCCGAATCCCCTGCAGCCTGGGCGCGAACCGTTTCATCTCCCGCGCGCCGACCGTCGCGACGATCCCGGGAAGGTAGCCGCGCACGCCCTGCATGCCCCGCAGCCACCACTGTCCGTACACATGCGACGAGCGCCGTTCGATGCCGGCCACGATCCGGTCGACGGCCGGTCCGAGCGGGTACGTCTTGTTCGACGGCCACGGCAGTCGCTGCCTCAACTCCCGCATCACCTCGTCCTGATCGGCCCCGCGCACCATGTCCGTGTCGGTCCAGGACAGGTATCCGACGCCGACCCGGACGCCCTGGCACGCGACTTCGGCGCGCAGACTGTGCGCGTACGCCTCCACGCCCGACTTGGACGCGCAGTACGCGGTCATCATCGGCGCCGGGGTGATCGCGGCGAGCGAGGCGATCTGGAGCAGGTAGCCGCGGCTCTCCTTCAGCAGGGGCAGGAACGCGCGGGCGGTGACCGCCGAGCCGATCAGGTTGACCTCGATGACCCGCCGCCAGGCCTCCGGATCGGAGTCGGCGAACGGACCGCCGTTGGCGACACCCGCGTTGGCGACCACGATGTCCACCTTGCCGAAGCGTTCCTTCACCTCCGCCGCGACCCGCGCCATCGCCTCGTGGTCGGTGACGTCGGCGTACCAGTGGTCGCTGTCGCTGTGCAGTCGCTCGGAGACCTGCTTGAGCGCGTCCGGCTCCAGGCCGACCAGCGCGACCTTCGCACCGCGTGCGGAGAGCTTGCGGGCGAGCAGTTCCCCCACGCCCCGCGCGGCCCCGGTGACGACGGCCACCTGCCCTTCGAGGCCGACCCTGCTGCTCATGCTGACCCTGCTGCTCATGCGCCCTCCTTCAACTGTGCGTACACGGTGACGAGTTCCCGGATTCTGCGGTTGACCAGGTCGGGCGCCTCGACCGGCGTCATATGGCCGAGGCCGGGCAGTTCGGTGACCCCGAGCGACCGGGGCAGGGCCGCGGCGATCCGGTGGGCGTGGACCGGCGGGGTCAGCCGGTCGCCGGTGCCGACCAGCACCGCCGTCGGCACCCGCAACTCCCGTACCGAGTGGTCGAGATCGAGCAGGCTCAGCACGTGCGACCAGGCGTGCCGCACCCTGCGCGGACAGGCGTGCACGATCCGGGCGCAGGCGTCCACCAGGTGCGGGGCCGAACCGGCGCCCATCGTCGCGTACTTCAGGATCCGTTTGGCGACCGGTGTGACCGGCCCGAGCGGCGCCCGCGACCCGAGGACGCGCCGGGTCAGCCAGGTCCGCAGCCGACCCGGCCGCAGGGGGACGACGGTGGATTCGGCGACCAGCCGCGAGGCGCCGGTGCTGCACAGCAGGACGGCCACCGCGTGCTCCCGGAAGACGCCTCTGGAGGCCGCGGCCAGGACCGTCATGCCGCCCATGGAATGGCCGGCGATCACGGCCTTCTCCCCGGGCGCGAGCGTCGCGTCGAGGACGGCTTCCAGGTCGTCGGCGAGGGCGTCCGTGCTGCACACCGGGCTCGCCGGGGTGCGTCCGTGGCCGCGCTGGTCGTAGGCGATGACGCGGTGGTCGACGGCGAGGTCGCGGATCTGCGCCGCCCAGAAGGCCGTCGAGCAGGTCCAGCCGTGGGCGAGGACGACGGCGGGCGCGGTCCCGGGATCGCGTTCGGTGCCGTGTTCGGGGCCGTGGATCTCGACGTGCAGCGGGGTGCCGTCGGCGGAGACGGCGGTGAGTTCGCGGTAGGACGTCACGACGCCGTCACCTCGTCCCTCTCGTCATCTTTCCCAGCCGTATCTTTCCCAGCCGTGACGGCGGGGGCCCGCAGGACCTCGTACTCCGCGAGGTCCACGCGCCGCGTGGCCTTGCGGAACTCGGCGGTGGTGCCCGGCCAGACGGTGGTGTTGCGGCCGTTCGCGTCCAGGTACCAGCTGGTGCAGCCGCCCGTGTTCCACACCGTGCGCTTCATCCGCTGCTGCACCCGACGGTTCCAGGCCTGCACGGCGTTCGGCCGGGCGTCCAGGGCCGCCCGCCCGCCCAGGACGTCGAGCTGCCGCAGATAGTCGGCCATGTAGTTCAGCTGGGACTCGATCATCAGGATCATGGAGGAGTTCCCGAGGCCGGTGTTGGGGCCGATGATCGTCATCCAGTTGGGGAAGCCGGCGGCGGAGGCGCCGCGCAGGGCCTCCATGCCGTCCTTCCAGCTCTCGGCGAGGGTCCGCCCGTCGGCGTCCACCACCCGGTCGGTGATCGGCATGTCGGTGACATGGAACCCGGTGCCGAAGACGATCGTGTCGACCTCGGCCTCGGTCCCGTCGGCCGCGACCAGCGTGGACCCCCGGATCTCGCTCAGCCCGCTCGCGACGACGTCCACGTTGGGCTGTGCGAGGGCCGGATAGTAGGCGCTGGAGAGCAGGATCCGCTTGCAGCCGATGCGGTAGTCGGGGGTGAGCTTGGCACGCAGCGCCGGGTCCTTGATGGCGCGGGCCATGTTCCGCTTCGCGATCTGCTCGACCAGGCCGAGTTCGTTCGGATGCTTGGTGAACGCCTGGACCTGGAGTTCCCGCAGGCCCCACAGGAGCCCGCGGCGCAGCTGGGCGGTGACGGGCAGGGCTCGGTGCAGGGCGCGTTCGGCGCCGCTGATGGCCCGGTCGACGCGGGGCATCACCCAGGGCGGGGTGCGCTGGAAGAGGGTCAGCCGGGAGACGTCGGGCTGGATGGCCGGCACGATCTGGATCGCGGACGCGCCCGTGCCGACCATGGCGACCCGCTCACCGCGCAGATCGTGGCCGTGGTCCCACTGGGCGGAGTGGAACACCTTGCCGGGGAAGGAATCGAGCCCGGGGATCTCCGGGACCCTGGGATCGGACAGCGGCCCCGTGGCCGACACGACCACATCGGCGAAGTACCGTCGTCCGCCGCTCGTCTCGATGTCCCAGCGCAGCTCCTGCGGGTCCCAGGTCATCCGCAGCACCTCGGAGTCGAGACGCAGATGCGGCCGGAGCCGGAAGACGTCCGTGACGTGCTCCAGATAGGCGCGGATGTGCTCCTGCCCGGAGAACGTGCGCGGCCAGTCCGGGTTGGGCGCGAAGGAGAAGGAGTACAGGTGGGAGGGCACGTCACAGGCGCACCCCGGGTAGCTGTTGTCCCGCCAGGTCCCGCCGACGCTGCTCGCCCGCTCCAGGACGACGAAGTCGGTGATCCCCTCGCGGCGCAGCCGCACGGCGGCTCCCAGCCCACCGAAGCCGGATCCGATCACCGCCACCCGTACGTGTTCGGTCATCCCGACGCCTCCTAGCCGTGCGTGCGACTCTACGGACCTTGCCAGTGAACACTGGCGCAATGGGAGCGTAGAGCAGCTCCGTACCGATGGGTAGGGCCGGGAGGGGGAGAGTTACCGGCGGTAGAACATAGGCTTCGCCCGTGACGGAGAAGCGGGAGTACCGGACGGAGGAGCTGGCCAGGGAGGCCGGCATCACGGTGCGCACCCTGCGCTTCTACCGCGAACGCAAACTGCTCGCGCCGCCCCGCCGCGAGGGCCGCATCGCCTGGTACGACGACCATCATCTGGCCCGGCTGCGCACGATCGCGGCACTGCTGGAGCGCGGTCACACCCTCAACGGCATCGCGGAGCTGGCCGACGCCCTCGATCACGGCCGTGACGTCGCCGACCTCCTCGGCGTCGGCGGACCCACCGAGGAGGAACCGGTCCGGCTCACCCCCGAGGAACTCGCCGCCCGCTTCGAGGGCCAGGTCACCCCGGAGAACCTCGCCGCCGCCCTCGACCTCGGCTATCTGGGCACGGACGGCGACGAGATCGTCCACATCAGCCGACGGCTGCTGGACGGCTGCGCCGCCCTGGTCCGCGAGGGCATCCCGCTCGCCGAGGTCCTGGCGGCCGGCGTGCGCGTCCGCGAACACGCCGATGCCCTCGCCGACCTCTTCACCGCCCTGATCCTCCGCCACGCGACCGAGGACGACCTGCCCCGCCTGCGCCCCCTGGCCACCAGCGTCATGGACGCGGAACTGTCACTGGCGCTGGACCGACGGTTGCGCAAGCAAGGGTAGAGCTCAAGGAGCAGCCCGTGGCGGCAGCTTCGGGCGGCTGCGGTCCGGGACGTTCGTGTGGTCGGGCGGGGTCGCCGGGGGGCCGGTGGCGAGGAGGTCCAGGGCCAGTCGGACCGCGTCGTCGAGTTGGGCGTGGCGGCCCTCGGCCCAGTCGAGGGGGGTGCGCAGGACCTCCAGGTCGGGGGTGACGCCCCGGTTCTCCACGGACCAGCCGTAGGCGTCGAACCAGGCCGCGTTCATCGGGACGGTGATGACCGTGCCGTCGCCGAGCCGGTGGCGGCCGGTCATGCCGACCACTCCGCCCCAGGTGCGCTGGCCGACCACCGGGCCCAGCTTGAGGAGTTTGAAGGCGGCCGTGATCATGTCGCCGTCGGAGGAGGTCGCCTCGTCGGCCAGGGCCACGACCGGGCCCCTCGGCGCGTTCGACGCGTACGACACCGGCTGGGCGTTCCTCGTCAGGTCCCAGCCCAGGATCGTGCGGGTCAGTTTCTCCACGACCAGTTCGCTGATGTGGCCGCCCGCGTTGCCGCGCACGTCCACGATCAGGGCGGGTCTCGACACCTCCATGCGCAGGTCGCGGTTGAACTGGGCCCAGCCCGAGCCGCCCATGTCGGGGATGTGCAGATAGCCGCACCGGCCGCCGCTCAACTCCCGTACCACGGCCCGCCGTTTGGCCACCCAGTCCTGGTAGCGCAGGGGCCGTTCGTCGGTCAGGGGGACCACGGCCACTCGGCGGGAGCGGCCCGCGTCGCCCTCTGCGGGGGTGAAGGTCAGCTCGACCGTCGTGCCGCCCGCTCCGGCGAGGAGGGGGTACGGGCCGGTCACCGGGTCGACCTCCCGGCCGTCCACGTGGGTGAGCACCGCGCCCTCCCGGATCCCGGTCCCGGCCAGCGGGGAGCGCGCCTTGGAGTCCGAGGAGTCGCCGGGCAGGATCCGCCGGACGGTCCAACCGCCGTCCCGGTGCACGAAGTTGGCGCCCAGCAGGCCCTGGAGGCGCTGGTAGTGCGGCGGCCCCTCGTTGCGCCGGGCGGCGGTGACGTACGCGTGGGAGGTGCCCAGCTCGCCCAGCACCTCGCGCAGCAGGTCCGCGAACTCGTCCGGCGAGGCGACCTGTTCGACCAGCGGCCGGTACTGGTCCAGCACCGCGTCCCAGTCGATCCCGCACATCCCCGGGTCCCAGAAGTACGCGCGGATCAGCCGTCCGGCCTCCTCGTAGGACTGCCGCCACTCGGCGCCCGGGTCCACCTCGTGCAGGATGCGCCGCAGATCGATCCAGACCGTGGAGTCGACGTCCCCGGACTCGCCGGCCGGCACCGCGCGCAGCTCGCCCTCGTCGACCAGGACCAGCCGGCTGCCGTCCCCGCTGAGCGCGAACCAGTCGAGGTGGTCCACGAGTTCGGACTTCTTCGCCTTGCTGATGTTGAAGTGTTCGAGGGTGGGCCGCCCGCTGGTGTCGTCCGGGTTGGCGAACGTCTCGCCCAGCGCGCCGGAGATCGGCCAGCGCAGCCACACCAGTCCGCCGCCCGCGACCGGGTACATCGCCGAGTACTTGGACGCCGTCACCGGGAAGGGCGTGACCCGGCTCTCCAGGCCCTCGATCTCGACGGTCACGGTCCCGTCGCCGCCGCCCTCGTCGTCCTCCACCGGGTCCAGGCCGCCGGCGGCCGGTCGGCCCTCCGGGGTCAGGGCGAAGGGGGAGGGGGTCGCCGAGGAGAGCGGCACCAGGTAGGGGCGGCAGCCGAGCGGGAAGGACAGGTCGCCGGTGTGGACGTCGTAGACGGGGTCGAAGCCGCGCCAGGAGAGGAAGGCGAGGTAGCGGCCGTCGCGTGTGAACACGGGGTTCTCGTCCTCGAACCGGCCGTTGGTCACGTCCACGATCAGCCGGTCCTTGATGCGGGCCATCTTGATCTGCCGCAGGGAGCGCCCGATGCCCGGATGCGACCAGGTCAGCCAGGTTCCGTCCGGGGAGAAGGCCAGGTCGCGCACGGGTCCGTTGGTCGACGAGATGACCTCGGTGACCGCGCTTCCCCCAGACTCCGTCCGGGAGGCGCCCCCAGAGTCCTCTGTCGCGTCGATGAGCAGGAGCCGGCCGTCGTGCGCGGCGAGGGCGAGGCGTTCGCCCTGGGGGTCGGAGACCATCTCCAGGACCCGGCCGAGTTCCCCGGAGGCGAGCCTGCGGGGCTCGCGGCCGCCGGTGGCCCGGGGCAGGTAGGCGATCTCGACGGCGTCCTCGCCCTCCGCGTCCGTCACATAGGCGACCTGGCCGGCCGAGCCGAGCATCTCCGGCAGCCGGACCCGTACCCCGGGGGTGTCGGTGATCGTCCGGGCGGGGCCGTCCCGGTGGGTCAGCCAGTAGAGGCTGCCGCGGACGACGACGGCGCTCGCCCGTCCGGTCTCGTCGACGGAGACGCCGTCCACGTGCTGGGCGGCCGGGATCTGGTACGGCCGCCGCCCGGCCCGTGGACCGTTCAGCCGGACGTCGAGGCGGCGCGGCTCGGAGTCGGCGGCGAGGTCGTCGACGATCCACAGTTCCCCGGCGCACTGGTACACCACCCGGGTCCCGTCGCTCGACGCGTGCCGGGCGTAGAAGGCGTCGTGGTCGGTGTGCCGGCGCAGGTCGGAGCCGTCGTAGGCGCAGGAGTAGAGGTTGCCGACGCCTTCGTGGTCGGAGAGGAACGCGATCCGTCCGCCGACGAAGAGGGGGGAGTCGAGATGGCCGTCGAGGCCTTCGAGGAGCCGTTGCCCGTGCAGCCACAGCCGGCCGGTGGCGCCGCCGCGGTACCGCTTCCAGGCGGCCGGTTCATGCGGTGGGGTGCCGGTGAGGAGGAGGGTCCGACGCTCGCCGTCGAGGTCGGCGACCTGGAGGTCGGAGACCGGGCCCCAGGGGAGTTTGCGGCCGGGGCAGCCGTCGGTGGCGACCTTGTAGGCCCAGGTGAAGTAGGAGAAGGGCTCGCCGTGGGAGGCGACGGCGAGGATGTCGCTCTCCGGTGTCCAGCCGCGGACCTGTGTGTCGGAGCTGCCCCAGTAGGTCAGCCGCCGGCCCGGTCCGCCCTCGACCGGCACCAGATGGATCTCGGGGACGAGACTGCGCCAGCTCGTGTACGCGATCCGGCGGCCGTCGGGGGAGAAGCGGGGGTGTCCGGCCTTCGTCCGGTCGACGGTGAGCCGCCAGGCGCGGCCCGGGTCGTCGAGGGGGGCCAGCCAGAGGTCGTCCTCGGCCACGAAGCACAACAGGTCACCGCTGAGGTGGGGCAGGCGCAGATAGCTCACCTCCCCATGCTTTTCCGGGGGATGGACCAGGGCAACTTATGACAGATGTGCGACCGGTGTGCGTGGGCGCGGTCGACGTGAGCCAGGGCACGTACGAAACAGTTTCGTTTCGCACGAGAGTGCGCTACATTCGTCGTGTACGGATACGGAACCGTGTCGGTTCAGCCGGGTCGAGAGCGGGAAGGTGAGCGGAATGACTGAGGTCGCAACGGCGCGTCGCAGCCGCATCACCCCCGAGCGCGAGGCCGAGCTCTACGAGGCCGTGCTCGAACTGCTCCGCGAAGTCGGCTACGACGCCCTCACCATGGACGCCATCGCCGCTCGTACGCGATCCAGCAAGGCGACCCTCTACCGCCAGTGGGGCGGCAAGGCCGAGCTGGTGGCGAAGGCGGTCCGGCACGACAAGCCGGGCGGCTCCGCCGACCTGGTCGACACCGGGTCGGTCCGAGGCGACCTGCACGCCCTCACGATGCGTTCGGACGACTGCAAGATGGAGCAGAACTCCGCGCTGATGCGAGGCCTGGCCATGGCGGTCCACGGCAACCCGGACCTCCTGAAGGCGTTCAGGGAACACCTGGTCGAGCCGGAGATGGCCGAGTTCCGCCGTGTCATGCAGCGGGCGATCGACCGGGGCGAGATCCGCGCGGACAACCCGGCGCTCACGTTCGTCCCGCACATGATGATCGGCGCGTTCGCCGCCCGCACCATGCTCGACGAGCAGCCGCCGACGCAGGCCTTCCTCCTTTCGTACATCGACGCAGTGGTGCTCCCCGCACTCTGTGCGCGCACCATCACCACCTGACCGTCCCCACGGTCCGCCCTCCTGACGTCACCGCTCACGTCGTCGGGCCGATCACCCCTGCTCTCCCCGCCGGGTTGGTCAACCTGCCCTGCACACACACGACCTGACCGGGAGTACGCCTCCGTGGCCACGTTTCTTTACAAGCTCGGCCGACTCGCCTTTCGCCGACGACACTTCGCCGCCCTGATATGGGTGGCGCTGCTGACCCTCGCAGGCGTGGGCGCCGCCTCCGCGCCCGCCGCCGGCACCTCCTCCTTCTCCATCCCGGGCGTCGAGGCTCAGAAGGCCTTCGACCTGCTGGAACAGCGGTTCCCGGGCGGCAGCGCCGACGGCGCCACCGCGCGTGTCGTCTTCAAGGCGCCGGACGGCCAGAAGGTGACCGACACCGCCAACAAGGCGATCGTCGAGAGGACCGTCAAGGAGCTCGGTAACGGCTCCGAGGTCGTCTCCGCCACCGACCCGTTCACGTCCAACGCCGTGAGCAAGGACGGGAAGGTCGCCTACACGTCGGTGAAGTACGACGTCTCCGCGGTCGAGATCCAGGACTCCACCCGGGAGGCCCTGGAAGCCACCGGGGACAAGGCCAAGGACGCCGGGCTGACCGTCGAGATGGGCGGTGACGCGCTCCAGGCCCAGCCCGGACAGGAGGCCATCGGCGAGATCATCGGCCTTGTCATCGCCGCGATCGTCCTCGTCCTCACCCTGGGCTCGCTCGTCGCGGCCGGACTGCCGCTGCTGACGGCGATCATCGGCGTCGGCATCGGCGGCGCCACCATCACCTCCCTCGCCAGCGCGTTCGACCTCGGCGACTCCACCGCCACGCTGGCCCTGATGATCGGCCTCGCGGTCGGCATCGACTACGCGCTGTTCATCGTCTCCCGCTACCGCGGCGAACTGGCCGAGGGCCGCGACCGCGAGGAAGCGGTCGGCCGGGCCGTGGGCACCGCCGGCTCCGCGGTGGTCTTCGCGGGCCTCACGGTCGTGATCGCGCTGGGCGGACTCGCGGTCGTCAACGTCCCGATGCTGACCAAGATGGGCCTCGCCGCGGCGGGCACGGTCGTCATCGCCGTCCTGATCGCCCTCACCATGGTCCCGGCGCTGCTCGGCTACGCGGGCCGCAAGGTCAAGCCGGCCGGTGAGAAGGGCAAGCTGCTCGGCGGCCGCAAGGCCAAGAAGGCCGGGTCCGCCAAGGCCGCCACGGAGGGCTCCGTCGCCGACCGGCCCAACCTGGGCAGCCGCTGGGCGAGCTTCGTCGTCCGTCGCCCGGTCGCCGTGCTGCTGCTCGGCGTGGTCGGCCTCGGCGCGATGGCCCTGCCGGCCACCCAGCTGGAACTCGGCCTGCCCGACGAGGGCTCCCAGCCGACGTCCACCACCCAGCGCAGGGCCTACGACCTGCTGTCGGAGGGCTTCGGGCCCGGCTTCAACGGCCCCCTGATGCTCGTCGTCGACGCCAAGGGCAGCGCCGACCCGCAGGCCGCCGCCACCGCGGTGACCGACGAGGTCAAGGGCCTCAAGGACGTCGTCACGGTGACCCCGCCGACGTTCAACAAGGTCGGCGACACCGCGATGATCACCGTCATCCCGAAGTCGAAGCCGTCCTCGACGCAGACCGAGGACGTCGTGCACGCGATCCGTGCCGCGGGCGTCGACGTGACGGCCGACACGGACGCGAAGGTGCTGGTCACCGGCACCACGGCGATGAACATCGACTTCTCGCAGAAGCTCAACGACGCGCTGATCCCGTACCTGGGCCTGGTCGTGGGCCTCGCCTTCCTCCTCCTCATCGTGGTCTTCCGCTCGATCCTGGTCCCGCTGAAGGCGGCCCTCGGCTTCCTGCTCAGCGTGCTGGCCGCGCTCGGCGCGGTCGTCGCGGTCTTCCAGTGGGGCTGGCTGGGCGGTCTCATCGGCGTCGAGGAGACCGGCCCGATCATGTCGATGATGCCGATCTTCATGGTCGGCGTGGTCTTCGGCCTGGCCATGGACTACGAGGTGTTCCTCGTGACCCGGATGCGCGAGGCGTACGTCCACGGCGAGAGCGCGAGCCAGGCCGTGGTGACCGGCTTCCGGCACAGCGCCCGGGTGGTCGCCGCCGCCGCGGTCATCATGATGGCCGTCTTCTCCGGCTTCGTCGGCTCCACCGAGTCGATCATCAAGATGATCGGCTTCGGCCTCGCGATCGCCGTCTTCTTCGACGCGTTCATCGTGCGCATGGCGATCGTGCCGGCCGTTCTCGCCCTGCTGGGCAAGAAGGCCTGGTGGATCCCGAAGTGGCTGGACCGTGTGCTGCCCAACGTGGACGTCGAGGGCGAGGGCCTGCAGAAGCCCGCCGAGGCCCAGCACTCGGATCCGGACGAGGACCGGGAACTGGTGCGCGCCTGACACCCCGTCCCGACTGAAGGACCGCCGGTGAGGGCTCCGTGGGGACGGGGCGCCCTCACCGGCTTCTTCTTTGTGCCCCGCTTCGTGCCCCGCTTCGTGACCCGCCTTGTGACCCACTTTCGGGTGAGGCGCGGTCCCGGCCGGAGCCATGCGGGCCGGTCAAGCCAGGGTTCGGAGCGTTCGTTACATACATGGACATTGAAGGCTACTGTCACCGAAATATGGTCGGTTCGTAACGAGCGGTGTCAATGGGGCGCTTGGTGCGTGGTGATGGTCAAGTGTTGGCCGTGCGGCCGATTGGGCCGCAAACCCGCACAAATTAGGAGACCTTGTGTCTGCTTCTGTTTCCGCTCGCTGTCTCGCCGCCGCCGCGCTCGCCGCCGCCGTGGTCGGGACGGTGGCGCTGCCGGCCTCCGCCGCCGACCACCCGCGTCAGGACCGGCCGAAGGTGGAGATCAGCGCCGTGCAGTACGACGCACCGGGCCGAGACGACCGCTCCGGCCGCTCCCTGAACAAGGAGTGGGTGGAGCTGACCAACACCACCCGCCACGAGATCAACCTGCACGGCTGGACCCTCTCGGACGAGAGCGGCGAGACCTACACGTTCCGCCGCTACCGTCTGGCCCCCCGCGCCACTGTCCGCATCCACACCGGTGAGGGCCGCGACACCCGCAGCGACCTGTTCCAGGACCGTCGACGTGAGGTGTGGGGCAACCGCGCCGACACCGCCACCCTGCGCAACGACCGCGACCGCTTCGTCGACGAGGAGTCCTGGGGCCACGACCGCCACCACGGCGGCGACCGCAACCACGGCGACCGCAACCACGGCGGCGACCGTCAGCACCACGGCGGCGACCGCGACCACGGCGGTGACCGTCAGCACCACGGCGGCGACCGCCACTGACCAACCCGCACGGCCCGCGGCGCGTCCGACCCTTCCTTCAGGGTCGGGCGCGCCGCTCGTCCATGCCCCGGGCGTCGGTCCGGGCGGCAGCCTTCAAGGACCGCCCGATCCCGCATCCGAGAGATCTTCGTATCCTTGGGCCGGATGAGCACTCGGGTACGGATACACCAGGTACGGCTGGGCGGCGACGAGTTCCGGGTGATCCGGGCGGACCCGGCCCCCGGACGGCTGGCGCTGCGCGACGACCGGCACTGGCTGTCGATGTACGCCGACCGGGACGGCGCGGCCCAGCTCGTCGCGCTGTGGGCGCTGGCCGCCCGGTCCGCCCGGTCGCTGGTCCATCTGCCGATCCGGGCCAACCCGGTCCCCGAGGGCGTCGTCGGCGACGGTGAGCCGGTCTCGCTGGATCTGGTCCTGGCCCACCACAGCCTGCAGTTTCCGACCGCGTCGTGGAAGCGGATCAGAGCCCGCCTCGGTGCGGGCAAACCCCATACCGCGACCACCCCGGACCAGGACTTCCCCGACGAGACGGCCATCGACTACGACCGGCGTCACCACCGCGAGTACCGCGACCACCTCGACTTCGACATCGCCGCGCACACCCTCTTCGTCGTGGGCAGTGCCACCGCGTTCCGGGAACACGGCACCGCGCTGCGCGGCCTGGTCGACGAGGCCCCGTCCTACGCACACCGCCACCCGGACGCCGGCGCCGGGCACTTCTGCGTCGAGCTCGGCACCGGACCCTGGCCGCACGCCGACGCCCGTCGCCACGTGCCGGCCCGTCTGCACATCCAGTACTCCGGCACCTGGCGCATCTGACCGACGGCGCTCAGTCGACGACGGCCGTCGCCTCGATCTCGACCAGGTGGTCAGGGACGTCCAGCGCCGCGACGCCCAGCAGTGTGCCCGGCGGTACCGGGGTCACCCCCAGCTTCGCGAACGCCCGTGCCGCGCCCTCCAGGAACAGGGGCATCTTGTCGGGCGTCCAGTCGACGACGTAGACGGTCAGCTTCGCCACGTCGTCGAAGGAGGCGCCGGCCGCCGCCAGGGCCGTGCCGACGTTGAGGTAGCACCGCTCGACCTGCGCCGCGAGGTCGCCTTCGCCGACCGTGACTCCGTCGGCGTCCCAGGCGACCTGTCCGGCGACGAAGACCAGCTTCGAACCGGACGCGACCGACACCTGCCGGTAGACGTCGATCGTCGGCAGTCCGGCGGGATTCATCAGGGTGATGGGCATGACATGGCCTGCTTCCGTGCTCTCTTGTGGTTACTGGGGAACCGTAAGAGAGTGGCTGCTGACATGGAAGAACGCACTTTTCGGTGACTGGGGAACCTGATGGTGACCAAGCAGTTCAACGGCACGCCCGAGGAAATGGCGGACCTCAGGCGCGCCGACTCCCTCGCGCGCGAGATCTTCTCGGACGTCGCCAACAAGTGGGCGCTCCTGATCATCGAGGCCCTCGGCGAACGCACCCTCCGCTTCAGCGAGCTGCGGGACGAGGTCGAGGGCATCAGCCACAAGATGCTCACCCAGAACCTCCGCATGCTGGAGCGCAACGGCCTCGCCGAGCGGACCGTGCACCCCACCGTGCCGCCGCGCGTCGAGTACACCCTCACCGAGGCGGGCCGGGGCCTGCGCGCGACGGTCGACGCGATGTGCGACTGGACCCACCGCCACCTCGGCCACATCGAGGCCTCACGCCACAGCTTCGACGCCTGACGGCACAGTTCCCGACGCCTGACGGCACAGCTGCGACGCCTGACGGCACGTCATCGCGCGCAGAATCCACTCGCCTGCCCCCTACACCGACCGTTAGCGTGCCCGCATGACGACGTCTGCCGCGCACCCCCGTTTCGCCGAAGCCCTCCGCGCCCTCGGCCTGGACGACCTTCCGACGCGCAGCTTCCCCGAGGCGACCCGGACCGCAGCCGAGGCGGCCGCCGCGATCGGCTGCGAGCTGAGTCAGATCTGCAAGTCGCTGATCTTCGCGGCGGACGGCGTGCCGGTGCTGGTGCTGATGGACGGGGCCTCGCGGGTCGACGTGGAGCTGGTGCGCAGGGAACTCGCCGCCGGGAAGGTCACCAGGGCCGCCGCCGACGTCGTACGCGAGACGACCGGCTACGCGATCGGAGGCGTCCCGCCCTTCGGCCACCGCACCCGGACCACGGTGCTGGCCGACCGCAGTCTCCTCGCCCACGACGTCGTCTGGGCCGCCGCGGGCACCCCGCACACCGTGTTCCCCATGGCCCCCGCAGACCTCGTCAAGCACGCCGACGCCACCCTCGTGGACGTCCGCGAGCGCACCGCGTGACGCCGCTGGTCACCACGGCCGTCCTGGTCGCCGCGGTCACCCACGCCGGCTGGAACGCCATCGCCCACCGGATCACCGACAAACTCGTCGGGTTCACGCTGATCGCCGGCGGCGGCATGGTCATCGGGCTCGCGCTCGCACCGTTCACCGCGTTCCCGGCGGCGGCCGCGTGGCCGTACCTGCTGGGCTCCTCGCTCATCCACATCGCCTACTACGCGCTGCTCATGCGGTCGTTCCGGCTCGGCGACTTCGGGCAGGCGTACCCGATCGCGCGCGGCTCCGCGCCCCTCGTCGTCACCGTCCTGGCCGCCGTCTTCGCGCACGAGGTGCCCGACGGCTGGGCGGCCGCCGGCATCGCCGTGTCCTGCGCGGGGCTGACCGGCGTCGCCCTGTGGGGGCTGCGCGGCCGGCGGCCGAACTGGGCGGCGATCGGCGCCGCGCTGGCGACCGGACTGACCATCGCCGCGTACACCGTCGTCGACGGCCTCGGCGTCCGCGCCTCGGGGTCCTCCCTGGGATACATCGCCTGGCTGATGGCCGTGCAGGGCTTCGTCGTCCCGGCCTACGCCGTCCACCGCTGGCGCGGCCGGACCGTCGCCCTCCTGCGCCCCTTCGCCGCCGTCGGCCTCCTCGGCGCCGCACTGTCCGTCCTCGCGTACGCCCTCGTCCTGTGGGCCCAGACCCGCGCCGAACTGGCGCCGATCGCGGCGTTGCGCGAATCGTCGATCCTCGTCGGAGCAGCCATCGGCGCCCTGTTCTTCAAGGAACGGTTCGGTGCGCCCCGGCTCGTCGCCGCAGGCCTTCTCGTCGTAGGGATAGGGCTGATGCTGCACACGGGCTGACCCGCCCCCGGTGGGACTACGACCAGCGCACGAGGCCGCTCCGGGCCCGTGGCCGAGGTCGCCGGGGTGAGCGTGCGCCTACCGTGAACTCATGGTTGAGACCACACCGTTCGGCCCCGACGACCTCGACGCCTACCTCCGGCGGATCGGCTGGGGAGGGGAGCGCCGCGCCGATCTGCAGACCCTGCGCGGGGTGCATCTGGCGCACACGCGTGCCCTTCCTTTCGAGAACCTGGATCCGCTGGGCGGTTCGGCTCCCTCGCTCGCGCCCGCCGATCTGATCGCCAAGCTCGTCCGCAGTCGGCGGGGCGGGTACTGCTACGAGCACAACTCGCTGCTGTCGTTCGTCCTGGAGGCGTTGGGGTTTCGGGTGACCCTGTTGACGGCTCGGGTCGTCGTGGGCGCGGAGCGGTTCGAGGAGCGGCCGCGCACGCACATGGCGCTCCTCGTCGAAGCCCCCGGCGATCCGCAGCCGTACCTCGCCGACGTCGGGTTCGGTGCGCCGGGGGCGCTGCTCGAACCCGTCCCGCTGATCGCCGGCGTCGAGTTCCACGGCGCGGGGCGCCGTCATCGCCTGGTGCACGCCCCGCATCGCGGGCCGCTGGAGCTGTGGGTGCTGGAGGCGCACGCGGGGTCCGAGGGGGCCACGGGGGCCGAGGGGGCCACGGGGGAGTTCTGGCGGGCGCAGTACGCGTTCACCGTCGAACCCTTCGAGCGGCCCGACTTCGAGGTGATCAACTGGCACATCGCCACCAACCCCCGCTCGCCGTTCAGCCGCCGCGCCTACGTCCAGCGCGTCACCCCCGACGGCCATGTCCTGCTCAACGGCCCACTCCTCACCGAGACCCACGCCGACGGCATCGTCGAGCAGCGTGAGCTGACCGACGAGGCGGAGGCGCGCCGGGTGCTGGACGTCGAGTTCGGCATCGCCGTGCCGGACGGGATCCGCCTGCTGTCCTGAACTGCGGGCGACCGCGCGGAGGAGCACCCTGGAGACACAGGAGTTCCGGAGGCGATCGTCATGATGCACACCACTGTCGGATGGCATGTCGAGCTGGAGTTCGAGGAGGACGAACGGCACACACGCGCGGTCGCGCTGGTACGGCTGCCCGACGGGACCGAGGTCCGGTCCCACGGGCACGCCAGCCGGCACAACGTGGACGACAACCAGCCCCGGGTCGGCGAGGAGATCGCCGGCGCCCGCGCCCTCAACGAGATCGCCATGCAGCTGCTCACCAAGGCCCACATGGAGATCGACGGCGCGTCGGGACGGACGTCCCACTCGATCAACGTGTGAGAGTCAGCGGGCCGCTGCCGTCCGTACCGCCCGCAGCAGCGCCTGTGCCCTCGGGTCCGCCGTCACGCTCGTCCTGAAGCCGTTCGTCACATAGCCGAACGCGATCCCGGACTCCGGGTCGGCCAGGCCGAGGGCGCCGCCGCGGCCCGGGTGGCCGAAGGCGCCGGGGGACAGCAGCGGGGACGCGGCGCCGTGCAGCATGTAGCCGAGGCCGAACCGGGTGTTCACCACGAGCACCCGGTCGGGGCCGGACGACTGTTCCCCGCGCGCGAGGCGCACCGTCTCCGGGTGCAGCAGCCTGCGTCCGCCCTCGACCTCGCCGATCAGCGATGCGTAGAAGCGGGCCAGACCGTCGGCGGTGGCGATGCCGTTGGACGCGGGCAGGGCGGCGGCGCGGTAGGCCGGGTCGTTCTCGTCGGGGAGCGGGGTGATCGCGGCGAAGGCGCGGCGGGTGAGGGAGGCGGGATCGGCGTAGGCGTCGGTGACGGCCTGCTTGGGCCGGGTCCTCAGCGCCCCGGCCCGGACGGGCGCGTCCACGTGTCCCACCCGTCCCACGCGCGCGGCGGCATCCGCGGGCAGCCCGAGCCAGAGGTCCGCGCCGACGGGGCCGGCGATCTCCTCGGCGATCCACTCCCCGATGGGCCGCCCGGTGATCCGGCGCACCAGCTCGCCGGTCAGCCAGCTGTAGGTCTGCGCGTGGTACCCGTGGTCCGTCCCGGGCTCCCAGACGGGCGTCTGGGCCGCGACCGCCGCCGCGCCGAGATCGGGGTCGGCGGCCTCGGCCGGCGTCAGCGGGCGGTCCAGCACGGGCACGCCCGCGCGGTGCGCGAGCACCTGCCGCACGAGCGTCCGCTCCTTGCCCGCGGTCTTGTACTCCGGCCAGTACGTCCCCACCGGCGCGTCGAGGTCCAGCTCACCGCGCTGGTGCAGCAGCAGGAGGACGGCGGAGGCGACGCCCTTGGTCGCCGACCGCACGATCTGCGCGGTGCCGGGTTCCCAGGGGGCCGTGCCGTCGACGTCCTTCGTGCCGGCCCACAGGTCGACGACCTTGTGTCCGTCCCGGTAGACGGCCACCGCCGCGCCCCGGTCCCCGAGCATCTCGAAGTTCGCCGCGAACGCCTCACGGACCGGCTCGAAGCCCTCGGCCACCACGCCGTTCACGTTCACGTCCGCACTCCTCGTCTCGCCGCCGGGCTCTCCCTTCAGCCAAGCAGGATCGTTACGTCAATGTTCCCGCGGGTGGCGTTCGAGTACGGGCAGACCTGGTGGGCCGCGTCCACCAGCTTCGCGGCGACCTCGGCGTCCAGGACGGGGAGCGAGACGCTGAGGGCGACGGCCAGCCCGTATCCCTTGGTCTTGTTCGGGCCGATCCCGACCTTCGCCGCCACCGTCGACCCGGTCAGGTCGAAGCCGGCCCGGTTGCCGACGAGGATCAGCGCGTTGTGGAAGCAGGAGCTGTAACCGGCCGCGAAGAGCTGCTCCGGGTTGGTGCCGTTGCCGTCGCCGCCCAGTTCCGGCGGCATCGCCACCTTCAGCTCGATCTGGCCGTCCTGACTGGTCACGTATCCGTCGCGACCTCCGTGCGCGGTCGCCTCGGCCACGTACATGATCTTCGTCGGACGACTGTCGACGGCCTCGACGGCCTCGACGGCAGTGTCGACGGCGGAGCCTTCGGTCACGGCGGTACCTCCCCCAAATCTTCCCCGATTACATCGTGCACAAGGTACCGGCCGGTACGGAGGCACTTGTTTACCAGGGGGTAGTAACCGCGGGTAACTTCAGGTGGGGGCTGCGGACACCAGGGAGGGTGGCTCAGCGGGCGCGTTCCGCAGCGCCCTGCGCCCGCTCGGCGAGCCCCCACAGCTCCGCGCGCAACCGCGCGACCTCCGTCGTCTCCAGCCCCGTCGACGCGAGCAGACCGGCGGGCACCCGCTCCGCGCGCCCCTTGAGTTCCTCGCCACGCCCGGTGCACGCCACCAGGACCGAGCGCTCGTCCCGAGCCGAGCGCTCCCGGCGCACCAGACCCGCCGCCTCCAGCCGCTTCAGCAGCGGCGACATCGTGCCGTAGTCCAGCCGCAGGGCCGACGCCAGCTCCTTGACGGTCGTCTCGCCGCGCTCCCACAGGACCAGCAGCACGAGGTACTGGGGGTAGGTGAGGCCCAGCTCGTCCAGGAGCGGCCGGTACGCGGCGGTCACCGCGCGCTGGGCCGCGTACAGCGCGAAGCACAGCTGCTCGTCGAGGCGCAGTGAGCCGTCGGCGATGGGCGCCTCGGCGGGGGGTGCCTGGTTCGTCACGCGCCCATTGTCGCGGAGCGCGGGTCGAACCCGAAGGGCAACTCCAGGCGATGCGCGCGCATGAGGGTGTCGTCGGCGAGCAGTTCACCGGTCCGGCCGTCCGCCGCGATCACGCCCTCGCTCAGGATCAGGGCGCGCGGGCACAGCTCCAGGGCGTACGGCAGGTCGTGCGTGACCATGAGCACCGTGACGTCCAACGACCGCAGGATGTCGGCCAGTTCGCGGCGCGAGGCGGGGTCGAGGTTGGAGGACGGCTCGTCCAGGACGAGGATCTCCGGCTCCATCGCGAGCACCGTGGCGACGGCGACGCGCCGCCGCTGGCCGAAGGAGAGGTGGTGCGGCGGACGGTCCTTGAACTCGCCCATGCCGACCTGCGCGAGCGCGTGGTCGACCCGCGCCTCCAGCTCCGGGCCCTTCAGCCCGGCCGCGGCCGGTCCGAAGGCGACGTCCTCGCGGACGGTCGGCATGAACAGCTGGTCGTCCGGGTCCTGGAAGACGATGCCGACCTTCCGTCGGATCTCCGCCATGTGCTGCCTGCCGACGGGCAGCCCGGCCACCGTCACCGTGCCCGCGCCGCCGGTCAGGATGCCGTTGAGGTGCAGCACGAGGGTGGTCTTGCCGGCGCCGTTCGGCCCGAGCAGCGCGACGCGTTCCCCGCGCGCGACGGAGAAGTCCACGCCGAACAGGGCCTGATGGCCGTCGGGATAGGCGAAGGCGAGGCCCGAGACCTCGAGGGAAGCCGGGGCGGAAGCAGTACTCACAGGGCCCATCCCAACACGCAGACGACGAGGGCGGCGAACGGGAGGGTCAGCGCGTACGACCACTGCGCCCGGGACGCGGTCACCTCGTCGATCACCGGCATCGAACCGGCGTACCCGCGGCTGACCATGGCCAGGTGCACGCGCTCGCCGCGTTCGTAGGAGCGGATGAACAGCGCGCCCGCCGACTTCGCGAGCACCCCCCAGTGCCGCACGCCCCGCGCCTCGAAGCCGCGCGACTCCCGCGCGATCCGCATGCGCCGCATCTCGTCCGCGATGACATCGCCGTAGCGGATCATGAAGGACGCGATCTGCACGAGCAGCGGGGGCAGCTTCAGGCGCTGGAGGCCGAGGAGGAGTTCCCGCAGCTCCGTGGTGGACGCCAGGAGGACGGAGGCGGCGACGCCCAGCGTGCCCTTCGCGAGGACGTTCCACGCCCCCCAGAGCCCGTTGACGCTGAGGGACAGCCCGAGGACGTCCACCCGCTCGCCCTCCGCCACGAACGGCATCAGCACGGCGAACGCGACGAAGGGCACCTCGATCAGCAGCCGCTTCAGCAGGAAACCGGCGGGCACGCGCGCGCGATGCGCGACGAAGGCCAGCAGGACGGCGTACAGGCCGAACGCCCACATCGCCTCGCGGGGCGTCGACACCACGACGACCACGAAGCCGAAGGCGGCGGCGAGCTTGGTGTGCGGCGGCAGGGCGTGCACCGGCGAGTGCCCGTGCCGGTAGAGCCGGTGTGCGTGGCCCGCGCCCACCTCAGACGCCCGTGCTCGCCGGGGACACGTCGTCCGCCCGGCGCCTGCGGACCGCCCAGAACACGGCGGTGCCCGCGACGACGGTCACGCCGACGCCGACGACCCCCGCGAGGCCGCCGGACAGGCGGGCGTTCTCGACGTCCTTGACGCCGTAGTCGGCGAGCGGCGAGTCGGCGGCCGCGTGCTCCTCGACCTTCTCGTCGATGCCCTTGTCGGCGGCGACCTTCTCCAGGCCGTCGGGGTTCGCGGAGGCGTAGAAGCTGACGAAGCCGGCCAGCACGAGGGAGGTGACCAGACCGGTCACCCACAGCGTGCGCCGGGAGGTGCGCGCCGCCGCGGGCGCCGTGCGCGCCTCCTCGGCGGCGGGCGCGTCCACGAGGTCGCCGTTCACCCGCAGCCGCAGCTTCTGCGTGAGGCCGCGCGCGCCATGGACGAGATCCGGTCGGACGGCGATGACGGCGCCCACGGTGAGCGCGGTGATCGTAGCCTCGCCGATGCCGATCAGCACATGCACGCCGACCATCGCGGTGGCGACCTTGCCGATCGGGATGTCGGTGGTCCCGCCGATCCAGTAGATGAGGGTGAAGGCGAGAGCCGCGGCCGGGACGGACAGGAGCGCGGCGGCGAAGGAGGCCCCGGTCACCGAGCGGCGGGTGCGCGGCAGCACCTTCACCAGGCCGCGGAAGACGGCGTACGCGACGACCGTCGTCACACAGGCCATGACGGTGATGTTCACGCCGAGCGCGGTCAGGCCGCCGTCGGCGAAGAGGATGCCCTGCATCAGCAGCACCACGGAGACGCACAGGACCGCTGTACAGGGGCCGACGAGTATCGCGGCCAGCGCTCCGCCCAGGAGATGGCCGCTGGTGCCCGCGGCGACGGGGAAGTTCAGCATCTGCACGGCGAAGATGAACGCCGCGACGAGGCCGGCCAGCGGCGCCGTGCGCTCGTCGAGCTCGCGGCGCGCGCCGCGCAGGGCCACGGCGATGGCGCCTGCGGCGACGACTCCGGCGGCAGCGGAGGTCGGGGCGTCGATGAATCCGTCGGGTACGTGCACCCGACGATGATAGTGGCTTAATGCGAACGGTTCGCAAGAGCGAGGAGCTTGTTACTCGCATCCCGGTGCCGCGTCACTCCCGCACCGTTCCGGCACCGCTTCCATATCGCACATGTGAGATACGCCTGCGACAGGAAGCGTATTCCGCAAAATATGGGACATTGGGAGGGGAGCGGACGCACAGCTTCCGCACAGGTAACGCTGCGTGAGAGGGTCGGCCGATGTCTGTAGTCGAACAGTACGCGCGAGCCCACATCGTCACGGACGCCGATCAGGCCGAGGACGAACGCGAGTCAGTCCCCGTCATCCTGCGCTACGACCCGGAGGACGACCCCCGCGCGGTGCGCGTCGGACTGCCCGACCGCCACGAGTGGACGTTCTCCCGCACCCTCCTCGAACAGGGCCTGCGCGCCCCGACCGGCACCGGCGAGGTGCGGGTGTGGCCGCTGGGGCGCGTACAGGCCGTCGTCGAGTTCCACTCCGCGCAGGGCGTCTCGGTCGTGCAGTTCGAGTCCAAGACGCTGCTGCGGTTCCTGCGCCGCACCTATCTGGCCACGGCGCAGCCGGTGACGCACTAGCCGGACACCCGCTGACCGGGCACCCACTGACGGCCGCGGCTCAGCCGCCCAGCTTCAGCAGCGCCGCCACGATCGGGCCTGCCGTGTCGCCGCCGTGGCCGCCCGCCTGGACGACGCCCGCGGCCGCCAGATCGCCGCGGTAGGCGGTGAACCAGCCGTTGGGCTTGTCCTGGTTGTCGACCTCCGCCGAGCCCGTCTTCGCGCCGTAGTCGGGGCCCAGACCGGACATCGCCTCGGCGGCGGTGCCGGCCGCGGCCGTGTAGTTCATCAGCTCCCGCAGCTGCGACAGCGTCGACGCCGACATCGTGCGCGAGGCCGTCGCCAGCGTGCGGTCGTCCACCGACGGGGCGACCAGATACGGCTGGTGGAAGGTGCCCGCCTTCACGGTGGCGGCGACCGACGCCATGTTCAGCGGGTTCATCCGGACCCCGCCCTGACCGATCAGCGAGGCCGCCATCTGGGCCGCCGACTGCACCGGCACCGAACCGTCGAAGGACGGCACCCCGATGGCCCAGTTGTTCATCGACAGGCCGAACACCTGCTGCGCCTGCTTGGTCAGGCTGTCGTTGCTCAGCTCGGGGGCCTGGCTGATGAAGGCGGTGTTGCAGGAGCGCGCGAAGCTCGCCTTGAACGTGCCGCCGTCGATCTGGAAGTCGTCGTCGTTGTGGAACTTCCAGCCGCCGTAGGTGAACGTCTTCGGACAGGGGTGCACCTTGTCCGCCGAGGCCAGGTCCTTCTCGATGAGCAGCGACGACGTGATGACCTTCATCGTGGAGCCGGGCGCGAGCGAGCCGTTGAACGCGGTGTTGAAGCCCTTGCTCGCGTTGGCGACCGCGAGGATCTCGCCCGTGGAGGGCCGCATCACGACGACCGACGAGCGCGCGGTGGCCGCCACCTGCCGCTCGGCGGCGGCCTGGAGGGTCGGGCTCAGCGTGGTCTTCACCGTGCCCGGCGTGCCCTCGCTGAGCTCCAGCAGCGTCTTGTCGGAGGCCTTCTTCGCCTTGGCCGCCTTGCCGCGGACGACCTGGAGCTCCACGCCCGCCTTGCCGCCGGCCTTCTTGCCGTACTTCTCCCGCAGCCCGTCCAGGACCGTGCCCAGGGAGGGGTACTTGGCGGCCGTCAGCTCGCCGCCGTCCCGGTCGACGGCCTTCACCGGCGGGGTGCCGGCCTCGCCGGTGACGAGCTTGTCGCCGTCCTGCAGATCCGGGTGGACGACGGACGCGTGCCAGTCGACCTGCGCCTTGCCGTTCTTGGAGTTGCGGACGACGGTGAGAGCGCTGGAGTACGTCAGCGGCTTGCTGACGTCCTTGTACTTCACCGTGCCCTTCACCGAGAACGGGATCTTGGTGCCGGTGGCCTTGCCCGCGGTGAGCGTGACACCGGTGATGTGGGCGTCCTTGGTGTAGCCGGTCAGCAGGGCGGTGGCGGCCGTCGAGTCGTCCGTGGCGGCGGCCGCCTGGGCGACCTTCCCCTGCTGCCACGACGTCAGGAACTGCGTGGCGGCGGTCTTCGCCTCGGTCGCCGAGGGCGCGTCGGCCCTGACTCTCGGCACCTGGCGGCCGTTGGCCGCCGCGGCCGAGCCCTCGTCGGCGGCCGCCCCGCCCGCGTACAGCGCGTAGACGCCGAAGCCGGCCCCGCCGACCACGACGGCGATCATGCCGCCGGCCACGGCGGGACGCCGCTTCTTGCGCTGCTCTTCGACACGCCTTCTCTTGCCCACTGCCAGATCCTCCGGATCCCCAGGGGCTCTCCCCCCAGCCCCGCTGCCCTCGTTGCCCTCACTGACCCCAACGACGGCAACCACACTAGAGTCCCGTCCTGTGCGGGTGACGTCACGTGTGACGTCAGCCACCCTTGTGCCGGTTCAGGCCACGCCCGTTCCGGGTCACCCCGCCTGCAGCACCTGCACCACGATCGGGCCGGACGCGTCGACGCCGTGGCCGCCGCCCTGGGTCAGTGCGGCCGCGGCGATGTCGTTGCGGTACCCGGTGAACCAACTGTCGGACGTGGCCTTCCCGTCGACCTCGGCGGAGCCGGTCTTCGCGCCGATCCTGCCGCTCAGCCCGGCCATCACCTCGGCGGCGGTGCCGCTGGTCGCGGTCCGGTTCATCATCGAGCGCAGCTGCTGCACGGTGCTCGACGACAGTCCGCTCG
This sequence comes from Streptomyces sp. NPDC006872, assembly GCF_040635845.1. Lineage (NCBI taxonomy): Bacteria > Bacillati > Actinomycetota > Actinomycetes > Kitasatosporales > Streptomycetaceae > Streptomyces > Streptomyces sp. NPDC006872. The sequence goes on along the minus strand of NZ_JBEYIL010000005.1, from coordinate 183,929 downwards.
CCTTGGCCGGAGTGCGGTCGTCGAGGCTCAGCGGCACGATCACCGGCTGTCGGAAGGCGCCCGTCATCGCGGTCGCTGTGACGGAGGCCATGTTCAGCGGGTTCATCTGGACCTTGCCCTGACCGATCAGGCCGGCCGCGGTGTCCGGGCCGCCGGCGGCCGGGACGGAGCCGTCGAAGGACGGGATGCCGGTCTGCCAGTCGAGGCCGATCCCGAAGCGGTCGCGGGCCTCATTGGTCAGCGAGTCGACCTTCACCTCGTCCGCGAACTTCACGAACGCCGTGTTGCAGGAGCGGGCGAAGCTCTCGGAGAGCGTCGCGTTCTCGTTCGGCTTCATGCCCGTGATGTTCTGGAAGGTCTGACTCTCCGACACGGCCGACGACGGACAGGGCGCCGGTCCGTTCGCGGTGGTGAGCCCGTTGTCGATGAGGGTGGCCGAGCTGATGATCTTCATGGTGGAGCCGGGCGCCACCTCGCCCAGGAACGCGGCGTTGAAGCCGTCCGTCCGGTTGTTGGCGACCGCGAGCACCTCGCCGGTGGTCGGCTTGACGGCCACCACCGACGACTGGGCGTACCTCTTCACGGCCTTCTCCGCGGCCGCCTGCACGCCCGCGCTGAGGGTGGTGGGCAGCTTGCCCGCCTTGCCCTCGGCGAGGGTCAGCAGGGGCGTGTCCGCGGTGTCCGTCGTGGCGTGTCTGATGGCCAGCTCGACGCCGGCGGTGCCGCCCGCCTTGTCGCCGTACTTGGCGCGCAGCTCGTCCAGGATCGGTCCCAGGGAGGGGTACTTCTCCTTCGTCAGCACCGTGCCGTCCCGGTCCACGGCCTCGATCGGCGGCGCCGACGACGCGCCCGTGACCAGCGTGTCGTCCATGCTCTTCAGCTCGGGATGGACGACCGACGGCTCCCAGTCCACCAGCGCCTTCCCGGTGGTGACGCCCCGCACGACCGTCAACTCGCTCTTGTAGACGAGCGGTTTGGACTTCCCCTCGTACGACACCGTCGCCCGCACACTGAACGGCACGCTGTCGCCGACGGCCGCGCCCGGTGTGATCTTCACCCCGGTGATGTGCGCGGCCTGGCCGTACGAGGTCAGCAGCGGCTCGGCCTTCGCCGCGTTGTTGGTGAGCTGGGCGGCGGCCGCGGCCTGCCCCTGCTCCCAGGCCGTGAAGAACTTGGTGCTGGTGTCCTTGACCTCGGAACCGCTCGGCGGCCCGGTCTTCACCACCACCGGCTCGCTCGATCCCGCCGTGCCCCCGCCCCCGCCGCCCCCGTTCAGCGCGTTGACGATGTTGAAGGCGCCGTACCCGGCTCCGCCCACCATCACGGCGAAGACCGAGCCGACTATGACTGCCTTGGCCCCCTTGCGCATGCTGTGCACCCTCCCCGTTGGCGCCCTCCCCGCCCTGGGCGGGGACGGGCGTTTCTGAACACGTTCAGAAAGTACTGTCCGGGCTCACAGTAAGCGGAAAGAGTGGCGACAGGGGCAGCAGTTTCCTCAATCGTTAGACCCATGTGTCCAGCCACATACGTGACCGCCAGTCATCGATCGGGATCGCCTGGCCCGTGTAGAGCTGCCAGAAATAGATGAAGTTCCAGGCGATGAGCAGGACGAGGACTCCTGCGCCTGTTGCTCCTGCGACCCGGCGGGTGTCCGTCGAACCCGGTGGGCCGACCAGCGCGCCGATCATCATCGCCACCGCCAGGCAGAGGAAGGGCAGGAAGACGACGGCGTAGAAGAGGAAGATCGTGCGTTCCTGGTACATGAACCAGGGCAGGTAGCCGGCCGCGATGCCGCAGGCGATCGCGCCCGCGCGCCAGTCGCGGCGGAAGAACCAGCGCCACAGCACGAACAGGATCGCGAAGCAGGCCGCCCACCACAGCAGCGGGGTGCCGATCGCCAGGACCTCGCGGGCGCACTTCTCGCCCGCGTCGGTCGGGCAGCCGTCGACGCCCGGGGCGGGGGACTCGTAGAAGTACGAGACCGGGCGGCCCAGGACGAGCCAGCTCCACGGGTTCGACTGGTAGGTGTGCGGCGAGGTCAGGTGGGTGTGGAACTCGTACACCTCGTGCTCGTAGTGCCACAGGCTGCGCAGCCAGTCCGGGAGCCAGGTCCAGTTGCCGCCCTCGCCGTCGGTGGCCGCCCAGTTGCGGTAGTAGCCGCCGGAGCCGTCGGCCGAGGAGCGGATCCAGCCCGTCCACGACACCAGGTAGACGGCCAGCGCGACCGGGACCGTGGACAGGAACGCAAGCGGCGTGTCCCGCTTCAGCACCGCCAGGTACGGGTGCTGGGCGCCCGCCACCTTGCGCGAGCCGACGTCCCACAACACCGCCATCAGGCAGAACGCGACCAGGATGTAGAGGCCGTTCCACTTCGTGCCGATGGCCAGGCCCAGCATCACGCCCGCGCCCCAGCGCCAGGGCCGCCAGCCGATGCGGGTGGTCTCGGCGAGGTGCGCGTCGGGGCGGTAGCGGCCGTCCACGTCCGGCGGGAGCGCGGCGGCCAGTTTCCGGCGCGCCCAGTCCCGGTCGGCCACCAGGCAGCCGAACGCGCCCAGCACGAAGAACATCAGCACCCCGTCGAGCAGCGCGGTGCGGCTCATCACGAAGTGCAGCCCGTCGACCGCCATCAGCGCGCCCGCGAGGCAGCCGAGGAAGGTGGAGCGGAAGATCCGGCGGCCGATCCGGCACAGCAGCAGCACGGAGAGGGTGCCGAGGACGGCCGTCATGAAGCGCCAGCCGAACGGATCGAACCCGAAGATCAGCTCGCCGAGCCCGATGACGTACTTGCCGACCGGCGGATGCACCACATAGGCCGCGTCCGTCGGGATCGAGACCTCGCCGCCCTTGGCGAGGAGGGCGTCGGTGGTCTTGGGCCAGTTGACCTCGAATCCGCGGTGGACGACCGCCCACGCGTCCTTGGCGTAGTACGTCTCGTCGAATATCACCTTCTTCGGGCTGCCCAGGTGCCAGAACCTGATCACGCCCGCCAGCAGCGTGACCAGCAGCGGGCCGCCCCAGGAGGACCAGCGCGCGATCCGCTCCGCCCACGCGTGCGGGATGCCGAGCGCCTGCCACAACCGCGGGCTGGGCTGCGCGAACGGTGGCACCAGCCGCTCCCGGACGTCGGCGGAGGGCTCCGCCGTGTATCCGAAACGCCGCAGCCGCTGCTGCCATGTCGGCCGCTGATCGTGCGGCGGCCGGCCCGGCCGGTAGTCCGTGGAGTCCGTGGAGGACGCGGTACTGGTCACCGCGCCATCGTAGGGAACACGGCTGTGTGAGTCCCGTGTCCGTCCCCCTGGGAGGATGGAAACGTGACAGCCATGCCCCGAACCACGCCCGGAACCCAGCCCGGAGTCCTCGTCCTCGCCGGGACGCCCATCGGCGACGTCTCCGACGCCCCGCCCCGCCTCGCCGAGGAGCTGACCGGCGCCGACGTGATCGCCGCCGAGGACACGCGCCGGCTGCGGCGGCTGACCCAGGCGCTGGGCGTGACGCCCAAGGGCCGGGTGGTGTCGTACTTCGAGGGCAACGAGTCCGCCCGCACGCCCGAGCTGGTCGAGGAACTCGTCGCCGGCAAGCGGGTGTTGCTCGTCACCGACGCCGGGATGCCGTCCGTCTCCGACCCCGGGTACCGGCTGGTCGCGGCGGCCGTGGAGCAGGACATCAAGGTCACGGCCGTCCCCGGCCCGTCCGCGGTGCTCACCGCGCTGGCGCTGTCCGGGCTGCCGGTCGACCGGTTCTGCTTCGAGGGGTTCCTGCCGCGGAAGGCGGGCGAGCGGCTGTCGCGGCTGCGCGAGGTCGCCGAGGAGCGCCGGACGCTGGTCTACTTCGAGGCCCCCCACCGGCTGGACGACACCCTCGCCGCGATGGCCGAGGTGTTCGGCGCGGACCGGCGGGCCGCCGTGTGCCGTGAGCTGACCAAGACCTACGAGGAGATCAAGCGCGGGCCGCTCGGCGAGCTCGCGGAGTGGGCCGCGCAGGGCGTGCGCGGCGAGATCACCGTCGTCGTCACCGGGGCTCCCGAGCGCGGGCCCGAGGAGCTCGACGCGGCGGAGCTGGTGCGGCGGGTGCGGGTGCGCGAGGAGGCGGGCGAGCGCCGCAAGGAGGCCATCGTGGCGGTGGCGGCGGAGGCCGGTCTGCCCAAGCGGGAGGTGTTCGACGCGGTGGTCGCGGCGAAGAACGCCGGGGCTCTGTGACGGCTGTCACCGCCGGGTCATGAAGGGGCTCACACCCGGCGCACACCCCCTCTGAGCAGGGCGCATGTCGTCTGAGCGTGCGCCCCATGTGCGGGCAAAGGACTGTCACCGAAGGCAAAGCCCACCCCCCTGTGCGAGGCCTCTTCGGCAAGGGAAGCCCAAATCGCCTCCAACAGTGCACAGGCCTGCTGCGTTCACCCGGGCCGAGGAGTCCACTGGGTGACGGGGACGGCACCCGTCCCTCGCTTCCACAGGAGCTGGCATGAGTGAGATCACAGGGCAGACCGGCCTCCGCAGCGGCGCGAGCGCCGTCGTCAACGAGTCGTACTCCTTCGCGTGCATGCGCTGCGGACACGGCTGGGAGCAGTCGTACGAGATAGAGCACCACACCGACGCCGACGGCCACCAGTTCGTTCTCTACGTGGCGAACGGCCGCGTCGTGCCGTCGCCGCTGAGCCGGCCCGCGTGCCAGAACTGCGAGGGGCACGTCGTGCGGATCATGCGGGCGGGGCAGGTGTCATCGGTGCAGAGCGCTGCCCGGCAGCGCACGGTGCCCCCGGCCCGTCCGGTCGCCGAGCCGGTCACGGCGGCGACCGAGGAGCGGTCCGGGGAGCAGTCCGAGGACCGGCCCGGGGAGCACCACCACTGGCATCTGTCGGACCTGCTGCATCCGTTCCGCAAGGCCGGCTGAGGGCTCCGCCGGACGGGCCGTGCTTGCCCGCGGCTCCGTCGTGGCTGGTCGCGCAGTTCCCCGCGCCCCTTTGGGGCGCTGGTCCTTGCGCCTTCGTAGGATCGGGGTATGTCTTCGTACTCCGACAAGAACGACGCGCCGCCGCTTCCGGCTCCCCTCGGGGTGGCGGTCGCCGACTCCCACACGCACCTCGACATGCAGTCGGGGACGGTGGAGGAGGCTCTGGCGAAGGCCGCGTCGGTCGGGGTGACGACGGTCGTCCAGGTCGGCTGTGACGTACGGGGCTCCCGGTGGGCGGCCGAGACGGCGGCGGCGCACGACAACGTGCACGCCGCCGTCGCCCTGCATCCGAACGAGGCTCCGCGCATCGTGCACGGCGACCCCGACGGCTGGTCCCGGCAGAGCGCGCGCGAGCCGGGCGGCTCCGGGGCGCTCGAACAGGCGCTCGCCGAGATCGACCGCCTGGCCGCGCTTCCGCACGTCAAGGGCGTCGGCGAGACGGGACTCGACTACTTCCGCACCGGCCCCGAGGGCAAGGAGGCGCAGGAGGACTCCTTCCGCGCCCACATCGAGATCGCCAAGCGGCACGGCAAGGCCCTGGTCATCCACGACCGGGACGCGCACGCGGACGTCCTGCGCGTCCTGAAGGAGGAGGGCGCCCCGGAGCGCACCGTCTTCCACTGCTACTCCGGCGACGCCGAGATGGCCGAGATCTGCGCCCGCGCCGGGTACTTCATGTCCTTCGCCGGCAACGTCACCTTCAAGAACGCCCAGAGCCTCCGGGACGCCGTGGCCGTGGCCCCGCTTGAGCTGCTCCTGGTGGAGACCGACGCCCCGTTCCTGACCCCGGCGCCCTACCGCGGACGGCCGAACGCCCCGTATCTCATTCCGGTCACGGTGCGCGCCATGGCCGCCGTCCGGGGTCTCGACGAGGACGCCCTGGCCACCGCACTCGCCGTCAACACGGCACGCGCGTTCGGCTACTGACCCCGACGCGACCAGCTCGAACACAACTCTCGGTAGCCGCGCCACTTTGGAGAGTGACCGCCACTCCGCTAGGTTCTGGGGGCCCGATCCGGACCCCACTCCTGGAGCGTGTCGGCGTGAGCAATTCCCAGCACCTCGAGTACGAGCCGTACGGCGGTGACGGGCCGTACGTGGACCTGCACAACGCCGAGACGGTCGCCTACGGCGTGTACGCGGCCCCCGGGACGTACGACGACACCTACCGGCCCGCGTACGAGGAGCAGTTCGGGGTGTACGCGGCCGGTGACGCCGGTGAAGCGCCGCCCCGGCCGCCGGAGGCGTTCCAGCCGCCCGAGACGCTCCAGCTGTCCGAGACGCTCCAGCTGTCCGAGCCGCTGTTTCCGCGGCAGAGCACGGGTCCGGGCGGGGGAGGCCGGGCCGCGCGCCGGCGCAGGACGCGCTCCGCCGAGCGCCCGGAGTCCACGATGCGCCGACTGCTTCCGCAGGCGCTCGTCGTCGCCTTCCTGGCCGGCGGCACCACCGCGTTCGTCGCCGAGGACAAGGCGGTCGAGCTGTCCGTCGACGGCAAGCCGCGCGCCCTGCACACCTTCGCCGACGACGTGACCGAACTCCTCGCCGAGGAGGGCGTGCAGGTGGGCGAGCACGACGTGGTGGCCCCCGCCCCCGGCACGGCCCTCGCCAGCGGCGACGAGATCGCGGTGCGTTACGGGCGGCCCGTCCGGCTCACCCTGGACGGCCGGCGGCACGAGCTGTGGACGACCGCGGACACGGTGGAGGAGGCGCTCCAGCAGCTGGGGGTGCGTGCGCAGGGCGCGTACATGTCCGTCTCGCGCTCCCAGCCCATCGGGCGCGCGGGGCTCGCGCTGGACGTGCGCACCGAGCGCTCCGTCACGGTGATGGCCGACGGCCGGGCCCGCACCGTCCGCACCAACGCGGCGACCGTGCAGGAGGCCGTGCAGGCGGCCGGGATCACCCTGCGCGGGCAGGACGCCACGTCGGTGGCGCCCGGCAGCTTCCCGCGCGACGGACAGACGGTCACCGTGCTGCGGATCACCGGCGCCGAGGAGGTGCGGGAGGAGCAGATCCCGTTCGAGGTGCGCCGCGCCGAGGACGCCTCGCTGTTCAAGGGCACGGAGGTGGTCGAGCGGGCCGGGCAGCCCGGGCTGCGGCGGATCACGTACTCCCTGCGCACGGTCAACGGCGTACGGCAGAAGCCGAGGCGGATCCGGGACGAGGTCGTGCGCGAGCCGCGCGCGCAGGTGGTGAAGGTCGGCACGAAGCCACTGCCGAAGTCCGTGCAGGGGGCCGACGGTCTGGACTGGCAGGGGCTCGCGGTCTGCGAGTCGGGCGGCCGGCCGAACGCCGTCGACCCCTCGGGCACGTATGGCGGGCTGTACCAGTTCGACACCCGTACCTGGCAGAGCCTCGGCGGCAGCGGCCGCCCCCAGGACGCACCGGCGGCGGAGCAGACGTCGCGTGCCAAGAAGCTGTACGTGCGACGCGGGGCGAGCCCCTGGCCGCACTGCGGGAAGCGGCTGCACGGGTGAGGGACGGGAGGCGACCGTGCGGCCCCGTACCCTTGTCCCGTGAGTACCAGCCCCGCCCCCGACGCCCTTCTGGGCCCCGCCGACATCCGTGAGCTGGCGGCCGTCCTCGGCGTGCGGCCCACCAAGCAGCGCGGCCAGAACTTCGTGATCGACGCAAACACGGTCCGCCGGATCGTCCGCACCGCGGGGGTCCGGCCCGACGACGTGGTCGTCGAGGTCGGCCCGGGGCTCGGCTCCCTCACCCTCGCGCTGCTGGAGGCCGCCGACCGGGTCACGGCCGTCGAGATCGACGACGTCCTGGCGAGCGCGCTCCCCGCCACGATCGCGGCGCGCATGCCGCAGCGCGCGGAGCGCTTCGCACTGGTGCACTCCGACGCGATGCAGGTGACCGAGCTGCCGGGGCTCGCGCCGACCGCGCTGGTCGCGAACCTGCCGTACAACGTGGCCGTGCCCGTGCTGCTGCACATGCTGGAGACGTTCCCGAGCATCGAGCGGACCCTCGTCATGGTCCAGTCGGAGGTCGCCGACCGGCTCGCCGCCGGGCCCGGCTCGAAGGTGTACGGCGTGCCGTCGGTCAAGGCGAACTGGTACGCGGAGGTCAAGCGGGCCGGTGCGATCGGCCGCAACGTGTTCTGGCCCGCGCCGAACGTCGACAGCGGGCTGGTGTCGCTGGTGCGGCGGGCCGAGCCGATCAAGACCTCGGCGTCGAGGCGCGAGGTCTTCGCCGTCGTCGACGCGGCGTTCGCCCAGCGCCGCAAGACCCTGCGGGCCGCGCTCGCCGGGTGGGCGGGCTCCGCCGCGCTGGCGGAGGCGGCCCTCGTGGCGGCCGGCGTCTCTCCGCAGGCCCGCGGGGAGGCCCTCTCGGTCGAGGAGTTCGCCGCCATCGCCGAGAACAAGCAGAAGGACTCCGAGTGAGCGTCACCGTACGGGTGCCCGCCAAGGTCAATGTGCAGCTCGCGGTGGGCGCCGCCCGCGCGGACGGCTTCCACGACCTGGCGAACGTCTTCCTCGCGGTCGGTCTGTACGACGAGGTCACCGTGACCCCGGCCGCCGAACTGCGCGTCACCTGCGAGGGCCCGGACGCGGACCAGGTCCCCCTGGACGTCACGAACCTGGCGGCGCGGGCCGCGATCGCGCTGGCCGAGCGCTACGGCCGCGAGGCCGATGTGCACCTCCACATCGCCAAGGACATCCCCGTGGCCGGGGGCATGGCGGGCGGCAGCGCGGACGGCGCGGGCGCGCTGGTCGCCTGCGACGCGCTGTGGGGCACGGGCGCCTCCCAGGACGAACTCCTGGAGATCTGCGCCGAGTTGGGCAGCGACGTGCCGTTCAGCCTGGTCGGCGGCGCCGCCCTCGGCACCGGGCGCGGCGAGAAGCTGACGGCGCTGGAGGTCGGCGGCGCCTTCCACTGGGTGTTCGCGATGGCCGAGCGGGGGCTGTCGACGCCGGCGGTGTTCCGGGAGTTCGACCGGCTGGCGGAGGGCCGGGACATCCCCGAGCCGATCGCCTCGCGCGATCTTCTCGACGCCCTCGCCAAGGGCGACCCCGACGCCCTCGCGGCCACCCTCTCCAACGAGTTGCAGCCCGCCGCGCTGTCCCTCTTCCCCGAACTCGCCGACACCCTCGCCGCGGGCCGTGCGGCCGGCGCCCTCGCCACCCTCGTCTCCGGCTCGGGCCCGACCACCGCCCACCTCGCCCGCGATGCCGCCTCCGCGGCGAAGATCGCGGAAGCGCTGACCGTCTCGGGCACCTGCAGGAGCGTGCGCGTGGCGTCGGGCCCGGCACCGGGCGCGACGGTGATCGAGGGCGGCCCCCGGTAATTCGGCTGCCCCGAAGGGCCTGCGCGTCCTAGGATCCCCCGGCTGTCGGTCCGTTGAGAGGACCGGCGTGGGGGAGGTGGGCGCATGGGGTCGGTCGAGCTCGTCGCGGCTGTTCGGCGGGGGGACGCGGACGCGGTGCGGGAGTTGCTGGACGACGGGGGCGACCCCGAGCATTGCGACCCCGCGGACGGTGTTCCGCTGCTCTGCCTGGCCGTGGCCGCGTACGACGAACCGGTCGCCGAGGCGCTGATGGACGCCGGGGCCGATCCGCTGCGCCCGCTGGACGGGGTGCCGGGCGGGGATCCGGGACTGCCCGGCGGCGACACCGCGCTGACCCGGGCGGTGGACGGCGGCTCGTCCACGATGAGCGCTCGGCTGCTGCCGGAGCCCGTGCTCCTCGACGCCGACGCCCGCGCCGCACTGCTCGCCCGCGCCCAGTACTGGGCCGAGGCCGACATCGAGGCCGAGCTGCGCCGCAGCACGGGCGCGGACGGGCCGGTCGCACGGCGGCGGGTGTGGGAGGAGCCCCTGCGCACCTCCTGCTACGAGAGCTTCTCGCTCGGCGGCCGGACCGTGTGGGACGGCCATCTCGGCGTCCTGACCGTGCTGGAGGAGCGCTTCCGGATGCCGGTGCCGTTCGACGAGCTGCTCGCGCGGGCGCTGACCCGTCCGGACCGGGACCACGGGGTCTGGACCGATGTGGTGATCCGCCTCGCCGGCTGTCTGGGGGCCGAGGACTGGGCAGCCGCCGAGGCGCTGCGCGATCATCCCGACCGGCTGCGCCGGCTCTTCGCCGCGGATGTGCTGCGGTGCCTCGTCATCGGGTTCGGCGGGATGTTCCCGCGGTCCTCGACGGTGGTCGAGAAGGAGGCGTCCGAGGTGTTCCTGCCCTGGGCCCGGGAGGAGCGGGACCCCGAGGTGCTCGCCCAGGTGCTGAGCGGGCTGAGCGAGGAGTCGGGGGGCTCGGACCGCTCCGACGAGGTCGACGCCGTCGGGCTGTCGTACGTCGGGCATCCGGATCCGCGGGTGCGGCGCGAGGCGATCGAGACCCTGCGCTACGAGCTCACGGCCATGCCCCGGCACAAGCTGGACGCCGTGTACGCGTTGGCGCGGGACCCCGATCCCGCCGTGCGCGAGCGCGCGGCCTACTGGCTGACGCACTGTCGCGGGGAGGCGCCCGGGCTCACCGACGTGCTCGCCGGACTCGGCGACGACGAACTGCGCAAGACCCGGGTGCACGCCGCCCGCGGGCTCGCGCTGCGCGGTGATCCGCGCTGTGCGGAGGCCGCGCGCCGACTGCGACCGCTCGATGCCGAAAGGTGGCCGGATGCAGACCTTGTGGATGCGATGTGGAGGTACGAGCGGGGCGAGGTGAAGGGCTCGGGGAGGGTGTGAGGAATGCGTTTGACCTGCATAGTTATACGTTCGGAGGTGTAACCCACGTCACGGAAACTCGATGTTCGACATGGTCTCCATGGTCCCTTTCGCGCCGTCTGTGTCTCAGGGGCGGATGGCATGATCAGCCAACCCCCGTCTGCTGTTACCGGCGGTACCGCGTGTGCGCGCCCTGTTCGCGCCACGGCCGAGAGGAAGTCCCCATGGGGCACATGGATCACTTCAGCGCCGGATGGGTCACCCCCGTCCTCTCCTATGCAATGGCCTGCGTCGGCTCGGCGCTCGGACTGCGCTGCACCGTCCGGGCACTCGAGGCGGACGGCGCCTCCAAACGCAACTGGCTCCTGCTGGCCTCCCTCGCCATCGGCTCCGGCATCTGGACGATGCACTTCATCGCCATGCTGGGCTTCAGCGTCGACGGCACCCCGATCCGCTTCGACGTCCCGCTCACCGTCCTCAGCCTGCTGATGGCCGTCGGCGTGGTCGCGGCCGGCGTCTTCACCGCCGGCTACGGCCGCTCGCGCGTGACGTCGGTCGTCCTCGGCGGCCTCGGCACCGGGCTCGGCGTCGCCGCCATGCACTACACCGGCATGGCCGCCCTCAACCTGCACGGCCGGGTCGGCTACGACCCGACCCTGGTCATCGCCTCGGTCGCGATCGCCGTCGTCGCCGCGACCGCCGCGCTCACCCTCACCCTGATCGTGCGCGGCCCCGTGCTGGCCGCCGTCGCCGCCCTCGTCATGGGGCTCGCGGTCAGCAGCATGCACTACACCGCGATGTGGGCCGTCAGCATCAACCTCGCGCCCAGCAGCGCCGCCCTGCCCGGCGCCACCGCCACGGAGTTCATCTTCCCGCTGGCCGTCGTGCTCGGCTCCTTCCTCTTCCTCACCTCCGCGTACGTCGCCCTCTCCCCGACCGGCAAGCGCCACGAGGCGGCGGTCGCCGCGGAACTCCTGCGCCAGGTCGAACTGACCACGGCCTGAGCGGTGTGCGAGGCCCGCGCGCTCACGCCGACCGGCGTGCGCGCGGGCGTGCACGGTGAACCGTCCGCCCGGTACGCGCAACCGACCGCCGCCTGACCCCGAGTCACCGGCCGCACGCCGAGACGGGGGAGGCGTGAACGGGACGCGCACGCGCCGGTCCCGAGCGGTGCCCACGCCTGCCACACGCCTCCACGGGACACCGCGCCCGCCCCCCCCGCATCGCCACCCCACCTCACCTCACCCACCCAACGAGGCACCATGCGCATCCTCCGCACATCAGCCCGTCTGCGCCCGAGATCGGTGCGGGCGAAGATCGTCGCCCTGCTCATGCTTCCCGTCGTGTCCCTCATGGCCCTGTGGGGCTTCGCGGCGGTGACGACCGCCTCCAGCATCGGGGACACCGAGCGGGCCAAGGACGTCAACGCCGAACTGCTCCAGCCGGTCGGCGAGTTCATCAACGCGTTGCAGGCCGAGCGGACCGCCGCCCTGCGGTACGCGGACGCGCCCGACGCCTTCCGGAAGGCCGGCACGGTCACCAACGAGGCCGCCGCCGACCTGGTGGACGGCATCAACTCCTCCAGCTCCGACGCCGCACTCCTCGACACCGCGCTCCCCAAGCGGCTGGACGCCCTGGAGGCCGACGCCGGCGGGCTCACCGCACTGCGCGACGAGGCGACCGCCAAGGGCGCCTCGGCCTCCGTCGCCTACACGCGCTACTCGACGATCGTCCAGCACGGCTTCGCCGCGATCGGCGCGCTCACCGGCGACGACACCACCGACTCGGCGTCCGAGGCGCGCGTGCTGCTCGAACTGGGCCGGGCCCGCGAGGCGGTGGCCCGGGAGCAGGCGCTGCTGGGGGCCGCGCAGGCCCGCGGAAAGCTCACGAAGGACGAGTACGCGCTGTTCGTCGGCGCCGTCGCCACCCAGCGCGAACTGCTCGCCCCCGGCGTCTCCGACCTCCAGTCCGCACACCGGCCGGCGTACGAGGAGGTACTGGACGCCGACGCGTACGCGCGCGTGCGGAGCGTCGAGGACGGCGTGCAGAGCGCGGGCCCCGGCGAGAAGGCCGTGTCGGCGTCCGCGCTGACGGGCTGGGACACGGCCGTGTCCGGCGTCCTCAAGGGACTCGCCGCCGCCGAGGACGGCGCCGGCACGGGCGAGACGGCGAAGGCCGACCCGTTCGGCTGGGACACGCTCGGCGCGTCCGGGATCGCCGTGGTGCTCGGTCTGGTCGGTGTGCTGCTGTCGCTGCTGGTCTCCGTGATCGTCGGCCGCGGCCTGATCGTCGAACTGCTGGACCTGCGCAACTCCGCGCTGGAGGTGGCCGGCCACCGGCTGCCGCAGGCCATGCGCAAGCTGCACGCCGGACAGGGCGTCGACATCGACGCCGAGGCCCCCATGCGCCGCCTCGCCGGCGATGAACTCGCCCAGGTCGGCACCGCCCTCACCGCCGTCCAGCGGGCCGCGCTGAAGGCCGCGTCCGAGCGCGCCGAGCTGCTCAGCGGGATCTCCGGGGTGTACGTCAGCCTGGCCCGCCGCAGCCAGGTGCTGCTGCACCGCCAGCTCGACCTGCTCGACGCCATGGAGCGCCGTCAGCACGACCAGGCCGAGCTGCACGACCTCTACCGCGTCGACTACCTCGCGACCCGGATGCGCCGCCATTCCGAGAGCCTGCTGATCCTCTCCGGCATCGCCCCCGGCCGTGGCTGGCGCGACCCGATCCCGCTGGCGGACGTGCTGCGGGCCGCCGTCGCGGAGATCGAGGGCGCCGGGCGCGTGCAGACCTGGGCGACCCCGCGGGTGTCGCTGGTGGGCGGCTCGGTCGCCGACGTGATCCATCTGCTCGCCGAGCTCGTCGAGAACGCGACCTCGTTCTCGCCGCCCAGCACCAAGGTCCATCTTCGGGCCGCGCGGATGCGGGAAGGTGTGCTCGTCGAGATCGAGGACAGCGGCTTCGGCATGAACGAGGAGGCTCTCGCCGACGCCAACGGCAAGATCCAGTCCGAGAAGGTCGACCTTCTGGACGCCAAGCAGATCGGGCTGTTCGTGGTGAACCGGCTGCGCGAGCGGCAGGGGCTGCGGGTGGAGCTGCGCTCCTCGCCGAACGGGGGTGTCACCGCGGCGGTGCTGATCCCTGAGGCCTTGTTGCGGGACGACATGCCGCATGCTGCAGGCGGCCGGGGGCTGGCTCCGGCGGCGGGGTTGCTTCCCGGCCGCTAGCCCGGGTGAGCGTCTGGGGGCTGCCGCCCCCAGACCCCCGCATCGACCCTGAACGGGCCTCGTCCTCAAGCGTCGGACGGGCCGGGTCGGACGGGCTGACGGGCACCTCGCCCCGCCGGACTACCCTGGAGGGTCGATCGATCCCCCCGGGCAGGAGAGAAATGGCCGTCAATCTGGTCAATGTCGAGAACGTCAGCAAGGTGTACGGGACCCGTGCACTGCTCGACGGCATCTCGCTCGGCGTGTCCGAAGGGGACCGGATCGGTGTCGTCGGCCGTAACGGCGACGGCAAGACGACGCTGATCCGGATGCTCGCCAAGCTGGAGGACGCCGACACCGGACGGGTCACGCACTCCGGCGGGCTGCGCATGGGCGTGCTCACCCAGCACGACTCCCTCGACCCCGCCGCGACCGTCCGGCACGAGGTCATCCGGGACATGGCCGACCACGAGTGGGCGGGCAACGCCAAGGTCCGGGACGTGCTGACGGGGCTGTTCGGCGGGCTCGACCTGCCCGGGTTCCCGCAGGGGCTCGACACCGTGATCGGACCGCTGTCCGGAGGCGAGCGCCGGCGGATCGCGCTCGCCAAGCTGCTCATCGAGGAGCAGGACCTGATCGTGCTCGACGAGCCGACCAACCATCTCGACGTCGAGGGCATCTCCTGGCTCGCCCGGCATCTGCGCGAGCGCCGCTCCGCGCTCGTGTGCGTCACCCACGACCGCTGGTTCCTCGACCAGGTCTGCACCCGCATGTGGGACGTCCAGCGCGGTGACGTCCACGAGTACGAGGGCGGCTACTCCGACTACGTCTTCGCGCGCGCCGAGCGCGAGCGCATCGCCGCGACCGAGGAGGTCAAGCGGCAGAACCTGGTCCGCAAGGAGCTGGCCTGGCTGCGCCGCGGCGCCCCCGCGCGGACGTCCAAGCCGCGCTTCCGTATCGAGGCCGCCAACGAGCTGATCGCGGACGTGCCGCCGCCCCGCGACAGTACCGAGCTGATGAAGTTCGCGTCGTCCCGGCTCGGCAGGACGGTCTTCGACCTGGAGGACGTCACCGTCCAGGCCGGTCCGAAGGTGCTGCTCCAGCACGTCACCTGGCACCTCGGCCCCGGCGACCGCATCGGCCTCGTCGGCGTCAACGGCGCGGGCAAGACCTCGCTGCTGCGCGCGCTGGCCGAGGCCGCGCGCACCGAGGGCGAGACACAGCCCGCCGCGGGCAAGGTCGTCGTCGGCAAGACCGTCAAGCTCGCCTACCTCTCCCAGGAGGTCGGCGAACTCGACCCGAACCTGCGGGTCCTGGAGGCCGTCCAGCAGGTGCGCGAGCGCGTCGACCTCGGCAAGGGGCGCGAGCTGACCGCAGGGCAGCTGTGCGAGACGTTCGGCTTCAACAAGGACAAGCAGTGGACGCCGGTCGGGGACCTGTCCGGCGGTGAGCGCCGCCGTCTGCAGATCCTGCGGCTGCTCATGGCCGAGCCCAACGTCCTCTTCCTCGACGAGCCCACCAACGACCTCGACATCGAGACCCTGACCCAGCTCGAGGACCTCCTCGACGGCTGGCCCGGCTCGATGATCGTCATCTCCCACGACCGGTTCTTCGTCGAGCGGACGACGGACCGGGTCTTCGCGCTGCTCGGCGACTCCAGCCTGCGGATGCTCCCGCGCGGCATCGACGAGTACATCGAGCGCCGGCAGCGCATGGAGGAGGCCGCGGCCGCCACCGTCCTGCCGGCGGGTGCGCAGAAGCCCGCGGCCGAGAAGAGCGCCGCCGACCAGCGCGCCGCCAAGAAGGAGCTCCAGAAGGTCGAGCGGCAGCTGGACAAGGTCTCGGAGAAGGAGGCCAAGCTGCACGCCCAGATCGCCGACAACGCCACCGACTTCGAGAAGGTCGCCAAACTCGACGCCGAGCTGCGGGCGTTGGTCGGCGAGCGCGACGAACTGGAGCTGCGGTGGCTGGAACTCGCCGAGGACGCGTGAAGGGTGCGTGAAGGCGCATAACGACGGCATCACAGGCCGGTCCTCCCTTGGGAACAGGGGCGGATCGGCCCCGGGAGCCGTCAGTCACGGGTGATAGAAAGAGCCGTCTGAGAACTTTCTGAAGACGGCTTCGGGTGGGTCACTGACCTGGGGGCGTGGCTAAAAAACAGTGACATAGGGGGAACACGCTGATGGCTACGCCGCCGAATCAGCCGCCGCAGCAGGGTGGTTTCGGACCAGCACCGCAGGATCAGCCGCAAGGCGGCTTCGGCGCACCGCAGATGCCGCCGCCACCGCCTCAGGGGCCGCCCGCGCAACCGCCCCAGGGCCCGCCCGCGCAGGCGCCGCAGCCGCAGCCGGGGTACGGCTATCCGCAGCAGCCCGGACCCTACGGGCAGCCCCCGCAACAGGGCCCCTACGCTCCTCAGCCCGGCCCCTACGGCTCGCAGCCGGGCCCGTACGGCGCGCCCGCCGGCCCCTACGGCCAGCAGTCCGGCTACGGCTACCCGCAGCAGCCCCAGTTCCCCGGCGCACCCGGTGCTCCCGGTGTTCCCGGTGCGACTCCGCCCGGCGGGCGCAACCCCTTCAAGGGGCGGCCCGCGCTGGTCGTCGGGGCGGCGGCAGCGGCGCTGCTGGTGATCGGCGGGCTGGTGTTCGCGGTCACGAGCGGCGACGACGGCGGCAAGCAGCCGGTCGCCGGGCCCAGCGACGACGACAAGGCCACGGCCACGTCGAGCGGCGCCCCGGTCAACCCCGGCGACGGCAGCGGCGACGGCGGCGAGGACACCGAGGACTTCAACGCGAACCGCCAGGCCGGCGAGGCGAAGGTGCTCTGGTACAAGGAGGCGCCCGACGCGCCCGCCTCCGGCGCCGACGCCCCCGGCATGTGGATCACGTCCAAGGCGGCCGTGAAGGCGGCCTACAAGGACGTCGTCGCGTACAACGTCGGCGACGGCAGGCCGACCTGGGACACCGTCAGCTTCCCGCAGGAGATCTGCGCGGTCACCCCGCAGAAGACGGCGGACGACAAGGTCGTCGTGGCGTACATGAGCGGCACCAGCGACCGCGCCAAGTGCAACCAGCTCCAGCAGATCGACCTGAAGACCGGT
The DNA here is from genome assembly GCF_040635845.1 of Streptomyces sp. NPDC006872. Classification (NCBI taxonomy): domain Bacteria; kingdom Bacillati; phylum Actinomycetota; class Actinomycetes; order Kitasatosporales; family Streptomycetaceae; genus Streptomyces; species Streptomyces sp. NPDC006872. The sequence goes on along the minus strand of NZ_JBEYIL010000005.1, from coordinate 167,011 downwards.
GCCAAGGGCTGGAAGGGCGTCGTCGCGGACGGCGCGTTGTTCGACAGCGCGATCACGATCGAGCTGTCGCTGACCGGCAACACGCTGATGGTGGGCCGCTCGCAGTCCGGGACGGCGTACGACGTCCGCACCGGCAAGAAGCTGTACGACAAGCAGAAGTACGGGGACGCGTGCTTCCCGACCGCGTTCGCGGGCGGCGCCCGGCTGATCGCGGTGGCGTCCTGCGACGCGACCGAGGCCACCGAGCACGACGAGATCCAGGAGCTGGACCCGGCGACCGGCAAGGTCAAGTGGACCCAGAAGTTCGACACCGGATGGACGGTCGCCAAGACGTACTCCGTGGACCCGCTGGTCGTCTACAGCACCAACGAGGACAAGAACACCTGGAACATCTCGACGTTCAAGCCGGACGGCTCGTACCGCTCGCAGGTCGGCTTCGACGAGGACTTCGCCCCCGACTGCGACTCCAGCTTCCTGCAGCGCGACCTCACCGGCTGTGTGGGCACGGCCTCCGACGCGAACACGCTGTACCTGCCGACCGAGGCGAGCAGCGGGCCCAACGAGATCGTGGCGATCGACCTGTCCACCGGCAAGGAGAAGTGGCGGGTGAAGTCCCCGACCGACGAGGCGATGCTGCCGGTGAAGGTCGAGGGCGGCAACCTCGTCGCGTACGTCGAGCCGTCGTACGACGCGGCCGGTCAGGTGGTGTCGATCCCGACGGCCGGGTCCGCGCACAAGACGACGAAGCTGCTGCAACTGCCCGAGAGCACGGCCGACATCGAGGACGGCTTCTACTCGCGTGACCTCGACTGGGTCGACGGGCGCTTCTACCTCTCCTCCACCCGGCTGACGGGCAACGACGACACGAAGGAGAAGCTGATGCTCGCCTTCGGCAAGTGAGGCGAACCGCCGTCGTCCAGCCCCCGTCTCCCGAGCGTTCTCCCGAGGTATCCACACCATGACCCAGCCGCCGCCCCCGCCCCCGAACCAGCCCCCGCAGCAGCCTGCGCAGCCTCCGCAGCAGGGCGGTTTCGGCCCGCCGCCGCCCCCGCAGGACGCCGTCCCCGCGGACGCCGTCCCCGCGGACGCGGCGCCCCAGCCCCCCACCCCTGACCTGGCGAAGCCTCCGGCACCGGCACCGGGCTACGGCTACCCGCAGGCCCCGGGCCAGGCTCCGCAGGCCCCGGGCCAGGCTCCGCAGGCCCCGGGCCAGGCTCCGCAGGCCCCGGGCCAGCCGCCGCAGGCCCCGGGCCAGGCTCCGCAGGCCCCGGGCCAGCCGCCGCAGGCACCCGGCCAGCCTCCCCAGGCTCCGGGCCAGCCGCCGCAGGCTTCCCCGGCTGCCTACGGGGCTCCGGCTGCTGCGGCTCCGGCCGGGCCGCCGCAGCCGGGTTACGGCTACCCCCAGGCTGCGGCCCCCGCGCCCGGGTACGGGTACCCGGCTCCGCAGCCCCAGCAGCCGGGCACTCCGGCGTACGGGCAGCCTCCGCAGCAGGGCCCCCCGGCGTACGGGCAGCCTCCGCAGCCGGGTCCGTACGGGCAGCAGCCCGGTTACGGGTATCCGGGGTACCCGGGTCAGCCGGGTCCCGGCTACCCGGGGCAGCCCACCGTGCCCATGTACGGCCAGGCCGGCGGCCAGGGCCAGGGGCAGGGCGCCGGAGGCAGGAAGCTCAACGCGCAGGTGCTGATCATCGTCGCGGCGGTCGTCGCGATCGCGCTGATCGTCGGCGGCGGCATCTGGTACGCGTCCGGTGACAACGGCAAGAAGGAAGAAGCCAGTTCCGGCGGCACGACCGGCGGCGACAAGGGCGGCTCGGGCGGTACCGGCGGCACCGGCGGCACGTCCTCCGGCGGCAGCGAGAAGGTGCCGGCCGACCCCGCCTCCAAGCTGCTCTTCAAGATTCCGATGCCCGTGGTCAAGAAGGACGACAGCGTCGGCGTCAAGGGCTCCTGGGTGACCGACAAGGCCTATGTGAAGACCGGCGTCAGCGAGATCGTCGGCTACGACCTGGACAAGGGCACCAAGCTCTGGTCGATCAAGCTGCCGGGCCCGGTGTGCGAGACCAGCAAGTTCGCCACCGACGACCACCGCACCGCGATCGTCTTCCAGGCGAGCGCGGCGGAGACGGCCCGGTGCGATCAGATCGGGGCGATCGACATGGCTGCCGGCAAGCAGCTGTGGACGAAGACGGTCACTTCCGGTGACTACGCGATCGACTTCGAGAACGTCACGGTCAGCGCGAACACGGTCGCCCTGGGCAGCACGGACGGCGGCGCCGCCTTCGACATCGACTCCGGCAAGGTGCTGTGGTCGCCGAAGCCGGCCGACACCTGCTACGACGCCGGCTACGGCGGCGGCCCGAAGCTGGTGGCGGTGCGCAAGTGCGGCGACTACGACAACCCCGAGCTGCAGATCCAGACCATCGACCCGGTCTCCGGGAAGGTGCTCTCCGAGTACAAGCTGGCCACGGGCATCGACTACGCGTCCGTCGTGTCCACCGAGCCGCTGGTGGTGGCCGCCGACGTCGGCGACAGCGCCGGTGACGGCAGCGGCATCTCGGACTTCTTCTCCATCGACAACAAGACCGGCAAGCTGCGCACCCGTATCTCGGTGCCGGGCGACGACTACGCGGCCGACTGCGACGGCATCACCAAGGTCGAGGACTGCAAGGGACTCGCCGTCGGCAACGACCGGATCTATGTGCCGACCGAGGAGCACGACGGCACCGGCGAGTACAGCCGCACCAACGAGGTCATCGCCTTCGACCTGGCCACCGGCAAGCAGACCGGCCAGCGCGCGGACGCCGGCGACGGCTACACGATCTACCCGCTGCGCATGGACGGCAGCAATCTGATCGCCTACAAGCGGCCGCCGTACGACAAGGGCGGCCAGGTCGTCAGCGTCGACGGCGGCACCTTCAAGGAGACCGTGCTGCTGCAGAACCCGTCCACGGACTCCGTGCGGGACCTGGAGACCACCCTGTCCCCGGAGTACTCGGAGGTCCTCTTCGCCCAGGGCCGCCTGTTCATGTCGGAGGTGTACGCCGACGACGGCGCGACCTCGGGCGGCGACCCGCAGTACCTGGCGATCGGGTTCGGCGCGGGCAGCTGATCGCGGGCAGCTGATCGTCCTAATCGTGGCCACGGCCCCGTCCCTGCTCAGGGGCGGGGCCGTGCACTTACCGCCCATGACCCTCGAATGCGAGGAATTTCGACGATCCGGGGCACTTCTCACGAGTAGGGGGAGCGCAACGTCGAACAAGCGTGTAGCTTCCGGGGGCATGAAGAACGGGGTGCCGGGGGGCACCCTTTGTTTGTCGTGGGGGGACTGGGGGTTGCTCGATGGGAGTGCGGCTGATGGTGGTCGACGACCACCGACTGCTCGCGGAGGCACTGGCCTCGGCACTCAAACTGCGGGGGCACCGGGTGCTCGCCGCGGCGGCGCCGACCGCGGGAGCGGCGGAACTGGTGATCACCCGTGCCCCGGAGGTGTGCCTGCTGGGCACGGCGACCCCGGCCGAGCCGGGCATCTTCGACCCGGTGGTCCGCATCAAGCGGGAGCGTCCGCAGGTGGCGGTCCTGGTGCTCGGCCCGGTGCCGAGCCCGCGCGGCATCGCGTCGGCCTTCGCGGCCGGCGCCTCCGGCTACGTACGCCATGACGAGCGGATCGAGGGCGTGGAGCGCGCCATCATGAAGGCGCGGGCGGGCGAGGCGGCGGTGGCCCCGCAACTGCTCCAGGGAGCGTTCAGCGAGCTCCTCAACCCCGCGGCCCAACCGGACGACGAGGGCCAGCGCCTGCTGCAGATGCTCACCCCGCGCGAGGTGGAGGTCCTGGTCCGCGTCGCCGACGGCGAGGACACCCGGCTGATCGCCGCGGGCATGGGCATCGCCCCCTCCACGGCCCGCACCCACGTCCAGCGGGTCCTGATGAAGCTCGGCGTGGGCTCCCGACTGGAAGCGGCGGCCCTGGCGGCCCGAACCGGCCTCCTGGACCGAGCCGGTGCGCTGCCCCACACCTCGCGCGACACGGACCACGCATGAGAGACGTCATCCGCCGGGGCGCACGCCTGGGCGCGCTGATCGGCGCATGGCCGGCGGGGATCGCCGGCACGCTGTGCCTGGTGACGGCGATCGTCTTCCTGGTCGGCGACATGCGGGGAACATTCTGGGCGATCCTGGGCATCGGCGTGGGCACGGCACTGGCCTGCATGACGGTGGGCGTCGTCCTGGGCGCCGCAACGGGTCTCGTCCTGGCCGTGGCGCCCCGCCGACTGCTCACCCACCCCCTGCCGAGGGGCCTCCTGGCGGCGCTCACCATGGGTCTCCCGCTGGCGACGCTCTCCCTTGTCTTCCTCCGCGGGGACGGCTACTCCCTCGCGGACTACCCTCCGTCGACCCACCTCCTGTTCTGGTCCCTCCCGCTGGCCGCGGCGCTGGTGACGGCAGCCCGCAGCGGTGAGATCACCGGCCACGGCACGGATCGCTGAGCGCGAGGGAAACGGGCGCGGGGCCGGAGTCCTGGTGAACTCCGGCCCCGCGCCCGGGGGTCGTCGCCGGCTGTGGGCCGTGGGCAGTGGGCCGTGGGCCGAGGGTCGTGGGCCGTGGGCCGAGGGTCGTGGGCCGTGGGCCGTGGGTCAGCCGAAGCGGAGCTTCGTCGTCGCCCAGGCGCTGTCCGCGCTGATCACCGCCGTTCCCGTGCCGATCACCGACGCGCCGCCCTTGTAGAAGTAGACGCTTCCGGCGCTGGACAGGGCCCAGAGGTCGGGGATGCCGTCTCCGGTGACGTCCGGGGTGCCGTAGAGGTGGGTCACCGGCACCGTGGTCGTCGACCAGCTCTCGGCGTAGACCTCGTCGGCGCCGGTCTTGGAGGCCGCCGCGGTCGCCAGGGAGGCGATGGTGGAGCCGCCGACGCTGTCCGCGACGCCGTAGCGCAGGTAGAGGCGGCTGGAGGAGCCGGAGCGCCACAGCAGGTCGGGCGCTCCGTCGGCGTCGTGGTCGCCGACCGAGACCAGGTCCCGCTCCAGCCACGCCGTCGAGGCGATCTTGGTGACGGTCAGGAACGTGACGCCGGTGTATCCCTCGAAGGCCCACATCGCGCCGCCGGTGGCGGTGGCGAAGAGATCGGCGCGGCCGTCCGCGTCGTAGTCGCCCACGATGATCTGGTCGAGGGTCGCCGGGTCCGGGGAGCCGGAGGGCAGCCGGACGGTCATCCGCTGGGAGATGTCGACGCTGCCGTAGCCGTCGCCTGGGTAGACGTACAGCTTGCCGTCGGGCATCCGGGCGAAGACGTCGCCGATCCCGTCGGCGCCGACGGCGTCGCCGCCGTGGGCGATCAGCGCCGCCGTGCCGTCCGTGCCCTTCCAGTAGCCCGGCAGGTGGTCGGCGCCGTCGCCGTCCGGGTCGGACAGCAGCGCGGTGCCGTTGTCGTGGGCGGCCTCCATGCCGACGTGCAGGTCACCGGCGGACGACGAGGGGTACATCAGCAGGTTGCCGCCCGAGCTGATCGCGAACAGGTCGGGAACGCCGTCGCCGGTGGTGTCGCCGGCCTCGTCGGCGGTGTCGCGCGGGGTGACGTAGAACAGGTACTTCGTGCCGAGCGAGACATTGCCCGCGCTGTCCACGGCCCGTACGTACAGCACGTTGGGTCCGGCGAGCGGCGGCGACAGCGACACGGTCGTCGAGGCGCCCGCGGTGACGGTCTTGCTGCTCGCGTAGGTCGTGGTGTTGAACGACCACTGGAACTTGGTGACGTCGGTGTCCTCGTCCGGCGCGATGGTGAAGTTGCCGGCCGTGCCGAACTTCACCGTCGACCAGATGGAGCCGTCCTCGTCCGCCGCCGGGAACGCGGTGGACGTGATCAGCGGCTCGTTGGGCACGCTGCTGTCGTAGATGAACCGGCACACGCCCGGGTCGGCGGTCGGCGCGTACGGTGAGGCGGCCCCGCTGGAGTCGATCGCGCGCACCCGCCACGAGTACTGGTAGCCGTTGGTGAACGACGACTTGGAGACGGTGGCCGACGCCTTGCCGGCGCTGGTGACGGTGACGTTCTTGTCGAGGATCTTGCTGTCGCCGTAGCCGGTGCGCCACAGCTCGAAGTCCAGGTACTTCAGGTCCTGCTGGGTGGAGGTGTCGTCCGCGTCGGAGGAGGCGGCCGACAGCACGAGGTCGCGCTTGCCGATGTGGATGTACGGGGTGGTGCGGTCGCACTGGCCGCCGGGCGTCTGCGTCACCGAACTCGGCGTCTTCGGCTTGCGGTTGTAGACGAGGGTGAGCTTGGGCGCGCTGTCGCCCTCGGCGCGGAACTTCTTCCAGGAGTACGCCGAGTCCTCGGTGCTGGCGCGCAGCCCGATGGTCATCGAGGACCAGCCGCCGTCGGCCGCGTCCTGGGCGACCGACTTGGCGTCGTAGCTGACGTAGGAGTCCGGGCAGGACGAGTTGTAGCCGTGCGCGAAGGACTTGGTGCCGATCTCCGACTTCCAGTCCGGCTGGTTGTTCCAGGTGGTCTTGGAGGAGATCCCGCCGGTGAGCCACACCTGCATCTCGCGCGAGGAGCACGACCAGGAGTAGGTCTCCCGCAGCTTGATGGAGGCCGAGGACACGTGTGCGCCCTTGATGTCGGTCGACCAGCCGAGCTTGAAGAAGGAGCGGGACAACCCCCAGGTCGTCGACTCGTAGCCGACGCGGGCCTCCGTGGTGCCGGTGTTGTAGTTGGCGCCGTCGTAGAAGCTGGAGCTCGGGTACTTCTTGTAGGCCGTGGTCCAGTTCTTGGTCTTGCCGTAGATCGTGGGGTCGACGAAGACCGGGTAGACGGTGTCCTCGTCGGTCAGCAGAGCGGCGTCGGGCACGATCGACAGGGCGGTGGAGGCGGCGCCGGGCGCGCTCAACTCGGCCCCGGCGACGGCCAGATGGGTGCCGGGGTCCGGTCCGGCGAGGCCGGGCAGGGCGAACACCTGCGCATCGGTGAGGGCGGCCGGGTCGGCGTCGGAGTACACGGCGTCGCCGGAGCCGGAGGACGTCTCGCGGTACACGGCGGTCCCCGCCTGCGCCCCGCCGCGGAAGGCGGCCGGATCGGCGGCAGACGAGTCGGTGGCAGACGGATCGGCGGCCGACGCGGCGGGCAGCTCCTCGATGTCGAGGGACTCGGGCACCTCGGGCTCTTCGGTCGTCTCCGCCGCCGGTGCGTCGGTGTCCAGCCCGTCGTCGGGCGGGACGCTCTCCTCGCCGACCTCCGCGCCCGGCTCCTCGGAGTACGACGGGGCCGGCTCGGCGGGCTCCTCCGCAGGCTCCGGGTCCGCGCCCTCGGTGACGGCGTAGGAGCCCGCGGAGTCCCACAGGTAGGGGGTGGGGGAGACGGCGATCTCCTGGCCGTCGCGGTCCTTGCCGGTGACGATCCTGGTGACCGGGTCCAGGTGGAAGGTGAGGTCGGGGGAGGACAGGCCGTAGGACAGCCTGGCGAGCGCCGGGTCGGCCGCGGCCGCCGCGCTGTGCACGATCAGCAGATGGCTGAAGCCGCTGGCCTGCGCGGTCAGCAGCAGGTCGACCCCGTCGAACACGTTCCGGTACAGGGCGCTGGAGCCGCTGACCACGGGCTCGGGCACCGCGCCCGGCCAGCTCAGGGTGATCTCGTGGCCGTCGCTGGTCATGGTGGCGAGCTCGGTGTAGCCGTCGGTGGCGTCGGCGACCTGAAGCGCGCTCCCGCCGGACCCACTGCTCCCGCCGGACCCGCTGCCCTCGCCGCTCGGGGCGCTGAAGACGGCCGGCCGCACGGTCGCCGTCCCGGTACCGCCGGCCTTCGTCGCGCTGCCTGCCTTCGTCGTGCCGCCGCCCGCCGAGAACACCACGGGGTCGGCCGCGACCTTGGGGGCCCAGCCGCCGTCGGCCGTCCGGGCCAGCGTGGTGTCGACGGGCTTCCACGCGCCGTTCACCTTGGCCCGTACCGGTGCGCCGTACGCGACCAGTTCGAAGCTGCCGTCGGGGCGCGCGTACGTCGTGGACGTCTCGTCGCGCAGCGCGGTCACCTCCACGCGCCTGCCCGTGGAGACCGCTCGCTCCTGCGCGGTGTCCTGGGTCAGCGGGACGGCGGCCGCCTTCTTGGTTTCGCCGGGGGAGTCGGCGGGCCCCGGATCGTCGAACAGTGGCACGGTCAGCAGCCCGACGCCGAGTGCGCCGGCGACCAGAGCGGCCACCCCTGCCCTCCCGCGTCCGGACGCGGGCAGGCCGAAGCGACGACGTTCCATGGTGGTGCGTCCCTCCCCCTAAAATTCCGGGACTCCCGGAATTCTGTGAAATACCTGTGCCTCGCCTGGGTCCGAATTTCTGTTTTCGGTGGCCAGGGAAAGCGAGCACAGAGCATGGCCGATGCGACGGGATCGCGCCACACTGCTTGACGTCCTTTGCTTTTCCGTTACCTGGGGCGTGGAGCGAACGGGCTCGCTCGTACGTCTAACAAGTGGGCTCCAGCAGCGAGTTCGCGTCTCGGATGTCGAGTGGCAAACAAGTGCAATATGCGCATACTTGGCGACCGATTGACCGCGCTTTGGCCGGTTCTTTGCCGTATAAACGGCCCGGATATCTTTTATGGCGGGCTATGGAATTTCGCCCTGTGAGCTAAATCACGTGCCATATTTGGCTTGTTGACTTTCCGTGAACACGTGCCCGAGCATTCGTGCTCATCAATGGACCGAACTGTGTGCACGGGGGCTGCCGCTGTGTGGGGATCTCTGTCGTGGAGCGGCAGGAACAGGCTCGTGACCACACGAGCCGAGCGCCGCAGACGGACGCGGATGCGCGTCGGTGTCGTCGGCTCGCTCGTGGTGGCGCTGGCGGTCGGCGTGTCGCCGGCCGCGTACGCGCTGCCGCCGGGTGACGACCGCAGCGGGGTCGAACTGGTCGACCTCCCCGACGCCGAGCAGGCCGACGGCGAGAACGGCGGCACGCTCGCCGAGCTCACCACGGCCGAGGCCGAACAGCCCGCGGAGTACGAGCCGAGCCAGGTCGCCGCCCCCGCAGGCGGCACCGCCACGGAGGAGCTCACCGGTCTCGCCCCCGGCGACCTGGTCCCGCTCACCCAGGCCGACGGCACCGCTCTGCCCGTCGAGGTCGGCGCGCCGGAGACGGCCACCGCGACCGAGGCCGCCGCCCTGGAGGGCGAGTGGCAGGTCACCCTCGCCGGCCAGGACGAGCTCTCCACCACCGCCATCGAGGGCGTCGCCCTCACGGTCACCCCGCCCGCCGAGGCCACCGGCGACGCCGTGATCGCCCTGGACTACAGCGACTTCTCCGAGCTGTACGGCGCGAACTGGGCCGACCGGCTGTCGTTCGTGCAGTACCCGGCGTGCTTCCTGACCACCCCGGACACCGAGGGCTGCGCCGAGCCGACCGAGGTCTCCACCGACAACGTGGTCGCGCAGACCGGCACCGACGCCGACGGCAAGGCGGTGTACGAGCGCCGCGTCCTGGCGACCGTCGCGACGGAGGACCTGGCGGCGGGCGGCACCGGCGACGCCACCGCGTCCACCGCAGCCGCCTCCACCGAGGGCACGGTCACCGACGCGGTCTACCGCGAGGAGCCGAAGGCGCGCCTGGCCACCCTGGCCGCCGCGACCACCGCCGCCTCGGCCGACGGCTCCGGCTCCTCCGTCCTCCTCGCCACCGACTCCGGCTCCGGATCCAAGGGCGACTTCGGCGCGACCCCGCTGGTCAGCGCCGGTTCCTGGTCGGCCGGAGGCAACTCGGGCGGCTTCACGTACTCGTACACCCTGCAGACCCCGAGCGTCCCCGGCGGCCCCTCGCCCTCGGTGTCCTTCGGCTACAACTCGCAAGGTGTGGACGGCCGTACGTCCGCCTCCAACAACCAGCCCTCCTGGGTCGGCGACGGCTGGGAGTACAACGCGGGCTCCATCACCCGTACGTACACCTCCTGCCGCGACGACCAGACGAACGGCAACAACACCAAGAAGACCAGCGACCTCTGCTTCGGCTCGTACAACGCCACCCTCACGCTCGGCGGGACGACGACCGAACTGGTCCTGCCCGACGACACCGACCCCTTCGGCGACGACTGGGTCACCGCCAACGGCGACGGCTCCCGCGTCGAACTGCTCAAGAACACGAGCCTCGGCAACGGCGACGCCGACGGCGAGTACTGGCGGGTCACCACCCGGGACGGCACCCAGTACTACTTCGGCAAGCACAAGCTGGCCGCCGACTGGGCGAGCGGCGACCCGGTGACCGACTCGGTCTTCACCGCGCCCGTCGCCGGCAACCAGAGCGGCGAGCCCTGCTACAAGGCGGGTGACTTCGCCGGCTCCTTCTGCGACCAGGCCTGGCGCTGGAACCTCGACTACGTCGTCGACGGCAACGGCAACGCGATGACGCTGTACTGGGCGAAGGAGACCAACCACTACGCCCAGAACAACAAGTACAAGACGCCCGTCGCCTACGACCGCGGCGGCTGGCTCAAGCGCATCGAGTACGGCCTGACCTCGGCAGACCCGTACGCCACCCCGATCTCCAAGGTCACCTTCAGCGTCGACGAGCGCTGCTTCAAGGAGGGCGAGCTCGCCTGCACGGCCGAGGGCGACGAGAACGACAACTTCGCCTCCGGCGACTTCGCGAAGAACCGCATCTGGTACGACACCCCGGCCGACCTGTACTGCGCCTCCGGCAAGGAGTGCTACGTCCCCGTCCCCACCTTCTGGTCGCGCAAGCGCCTCGCGCAGGTGGCGTCGTGGACGCAGCGCACCCAGGGCTCCACCGAGCTGTCCAAGGTGGACAGCTGGACGCTCCAGCAGTCCCTGCCCGCCGACCTCACCGACGAGGGCACGGCCCTGTGGCTGGAGTCGATCACCCGCACCGGCTACGGCACCGACGGCGAGGCCATCGCCCTCAACCCGGTGGAGTTCCTCGCCAACAGCGTCTCGATGCCCAACCGCGTCAAGCGCAGCTCCAGCGACCCGAACCCGGCGTTCGACCGGCTGCGCATCGCCCGCGTCGTCAGCGAGTACGGCGGCGAGACCGTCGTCACCTACAAGACCGACGCCTGCAAGGTGGACGGAGCGTTCCCCGAACCGGCGGAGAACGTCGGGCTGTGCTTCCCGGCGTACTGGAACCCCGACCCGGACAAGGAGACGATCGACTGGTTCCACAAGTACGTCGTCGCCAATGTCCAGGAACTCCCGGCCCTCACCGGCCTCGACGCCATCACCACGACCTACGACTACCTCGGTGACGCCGCCTGGGCGCTGAACCAGGCCGAGTTCTCCAAGAAGAAGACCCGCACCTACGACCAGTGGCGCGGCTTCGCCCGGGTGCGCACCTACACCGGCGACGACAGCTCCACCGCGTACATGTCCACGCAGAAGGGCATGACGGAGACCCGCTACTTCCGGGGCATGGACGGCGATCCGCTGCCCGGCGGCGGCACCCGTTCGGTCACGGTCAAGGACTCCGCGGGCGTCACGATCGCCACCGACGAGGAGCCCTTCGCCGGCCGCGTCGCGGAATCCCTCACCTACGCCTCCGCGACCGCCGACACCTGGCTGACCAGGACCGTCGACAAGCCGAAGGCCGTGAAACTCGCCGCCCGCAGCCGCTCCGGCGGCATCCCGGACCTCAAGGCGTGGCGCGTCCTCACCCCGGAGTCCCTCACCTACACCCGCTCCTCCGGCGACGGCGACGACGACCGTGAGCTGCGCGTCCTGCGCACGGTGACGGAGTACGAGGACACCTACGGCCTGCCGACGCAGGTCACCGAGTACAACGACTGGTCCTCGGACGCCTCGGCGAACAACGCGGACGACGACACCTGCACGGTCATGTCGTACGTCCACAACACCGCCAAGCACCTCATCGGCCTGCCCAGGCAGACCCTCGCGACGGCCGGCGCCTGCACGGAGACGGCCACCGCCGCCGACTGGATCGACGGCTCCCGCGTCGCCTACGACGGCCTGGCCTACGACGCCGCCCCGACCACCGGCAACGCCACCGCCACCTGGGCGATCACCGGCGCCGGCGGCGGCTGGGTGAAGGACGGCGAGGTCAGCTACGACGACTACGGCCGGACGACGTCCACCAAGAACGCCCTGGCCATCGCGAACAGCGAGACCTCGAAGGACACCACGACCTACACCCCGTCCACGGGCCAGGTCTACGCGATCACGACCACCAACGCGCTGAACCACAGCGAGACCAGCACGCTGGAGCCCGGCCGCGGAGTGGCCCTGACCGACCAGGACGTCAACGGCCGCGTCACCACCTACACCTACGACGCCCTCGGCCGCGCCACCCAGGTGTGGAACCCGAACCGCGCCACCTCCCAGACGCCGTCGGCGAAGATCACGTACGACACGACGATCGGCCAGCCGGTCTCGATCACGACCGAGTCGCTCACCGACGACGGCGACTACGGCGTCTCCACCGTCATCTACGACGGCCTCGGCCGCGAACGCCAGAAGCAGGAACCGGCGGTCGGCGGCGGACGCCTCATCACGGACACGCTGTACAGCGCCAACGCCACCATCAAGCAGACCAACAACGCGTACTACGACAAGGAAGACCCCTCCACCGTCCTGTTCGAGCTCGACTCGGACTACCAGGTCCCCAACGCCACGCTCTACGCCTACGACGGCCTGGGCCGCACCCTCACCGAGACGCCGTACCTCAACGGCGTGGAGGTCCCGGCGAAGACGACCCGCTACGCCTACGGCCTCGACAACTCGACGGTGATCAACCCGACGGGGGCCGCCGCCCAGCGGACCTGGGCGGACGCCATGGGCCGCACGACCCGGGTGGACACGTACACGGACGCGCTGCGCGCGGGGTACCGCTCGACGACGTACACGTACGACGAGCGCGGCGACCAGGTGGAGGCGAAGGACTCGGAGGGCAACCTCTGGAGCTACACGTACGACGCCCGCGGCCGTCGGATCGAGTCGGTCGACCCGGACACGGGCACGACGTCGACCCAGTACGACCTCCTCAACCGGCCCGAACTGGTCACGGACGAGAACTCGGCCGTCTACACGGTCTACGACAAGCTGTCCCGCCCGATCGAGCAGCACGAGAACTCCGCCACCGGCACGTTGTTGGCGAAGGCCACGTACGACACCCTGATCGGGGGTGTCGGCCTGGCCACCTCACAGACCCGCTACACGGACGGGCTTGCGTACACCACGGCGGTGACCGGCTACACGGCCGACTACCAGCCGGCCGGCCAGAAGATTTCCATCCCCGAATCGGTTGCGCTCGCGTACGGACTCCAGAAGGAGTACGCGTACAGCTACGAGTACTCGCAGTCCGGCCTGCTGGAGGCCGTCAACCTGCCCTCCGTGGGCACCCTGCCCGCCGAGAAGGTGGTCGTCCGCTACAACGAGGACGGCCTGCCGGTCTCCACCTCGGGTCTGGCCTGGTACACCGCGCAGACCTCGTACTCCCCGTACGGCCAGGTCCTGCGCACGGCCACCGGCGAGAACCCCAACCGCGTCTGGACGACGAACCTGTACGACGAGGCGACGGGCGAGCTGACCCAGAGCATCGTGGACCGGGAGTCGACCAGCGACACCACGGCCGTCACCGGCCACCGCGTCAACGCCCGCAGCTACGCCTACGACCCGGCCGGCAACGTCACCTCGATCGCGGACACCTCGAACTCGGTGACCGACCGCCAGTGCTTCACCTACGACGCGCTGGGCCAGCTGAGCGAGGCGTGGACGGCTCCCACGTCCTGCACGGCCACCGGCAAGACCACGGCTGCCCCGAAGTACTCGGACGGCACGACCAACGTCACGGCCGCGAACAGCGGTTACTGGCAGTCGTACACGTACGACGCGATGGGCAACCGCAAGAAGCTCGTCGAGCACGACCCGGGCCTGGACACCACCAAGGACGCCACCACCGACTACACGTACGGCAAGACGGACGGCACCCAGCCGCACACGCTGACGGGCATGTCGGCCACGTACAAGGCGGACTCGGGCGCACAGGTCACCAAGGCCACGAGCCTCACCTACGACGACGCGGGCAACACGCTCACCCGCACCTACGACGGCTCCGAGCAGGCGTTGTCCTGGACCTGGGACGGCCAGGTCGAGACGGTCACCGGCTTCGGCGAGAACGGCTACGGCGCGTGGAAGGGCCTGGCCAACAAGTGCCTGGACCTGGCAGGCGCGTTGACGACGGCCGGCACGCCGATCCAGCTGTACACCTGCAACGGCTCCAAGGCGCAGAAGTTCCGCATCGACTCGGCGTCCGCCGCGGACCCGTCGACGGGCGCGCTGAAGATCCTGGGCAAGTGCGTGGTCCCCAAGGACGCCGGCACGGCCAACGGCACGCTCGTCGTCATCGCCGACTGCACCGGCGCGGCGGGCCAGCAGTGGACGGCGACGACCGCCGGCACCCTGAAGCACGTCTCGTCGGGCAAGTGCCTGGACGTCCCGAGCTCCAACTCGGCCGACAGCACCGACCTCCAGCTGTACACCTGCAACAGCACGACGGCCCAGGCCTGGGCGCCGGACAAGGAGACGAAGTACGTCTACGGCGGTGACGGATCGCGCCTGATGGCGATCTCCGCCACCGAGCGCACCCTGTACCTCGGCGAGTCGACGATCTCGGTCAACGCGGCCGGCGGTCCCGCCTACTCCGAGCGCTACTACGCGCAGGCTGGCGCCCCGACGGTGATGCGCCACGCGCAGGGCACGGGCACGGCGGAACTGTCCGTCCAGGTCACCGACCAGAACGGCACGGCGTACGCCAATGTGGCGCTGACGTCGGGCAACAAGGTCAAGTTCGCCAAGACGGACGCCTTCGGCGTGGAGCGGTCCGAGGCGACGACCTGGCGCTCGCACCAGAGTTACGTAGGCGGCGGCGACGACGCGAGCAGCGGCCTGGTCCACCTGGGCGCTCGTGAGTACGACCCGTCGACCGGCCGCTTCCTCTCCGCCGACCCGGTCCTGGACCTGGCCGACCCGGTCCAGATGAACGGCTACGTCTACTGCGAGAACAACCCGGTCACCTACGCCGACCCGTCGGGTCTCGCGTCGGACGGCGGCAGTTCGGAGTACGGCGGGCCGTCGGCCTCGGAGGAGGCGTCGGCGAAGAAGACGCTGAACACCTCGGTGGCGGATGTGATCCTGTCCATCGGCTGGGCCGCTCTGAAGGAGTTCGTCGGCTGGAACAGCGTGGTGGGCTGCTTCTCCCGGGGCGATGTCTGGGCGTGCGGTGACCTGTTCCTCAACGCCATCCCCTGGACGAAGGCGTACAAGGCCTTCGGAATCGCCAAGGCGGCGTACCGGATCGCGAAGGCGATCAACGCGCTGATGAAGGCCAAGGACAAGGCCCGCAAGATCATCGAGTTGGCCCGCAAGGCGCGCGAACTGGCCCGCAAGGCGGCCGAGGCCAAGAAGAAGGCGGCCGCGCTGGCCGCGCAGCTGAAGAAGAAGGCCAAGGAAGCGGCGACCCGGCAGGCCAAGAAGGCCGCGCAGAAGACCGGCAACGCGATCCAGAAGGCGCGCAAGGCGGCGGCGAAGAAGGCGGAGCCGAAGCCACGGCAGGCGAACGCGGCCAGGGGCAAGGACGAGCCGTCCGGCGGCGGAGGCGGAAGCTGCCCGACGAAGGAGGCCAACAGCTTCGTCCCCGGCACGCTCGTCCTGATGGCCGACGGCACCACCAAGCCGATCGAGGACGTCGAGAACGGCGACAAGGTCCTGGCGACGGATCCGGAGACCGGCGAGACCGCCGTCGAGACGGTCACTGCCGAGATCGTCGGCGAGGGCGTCAAGCACCTGGTCAAGGTGACCATCGCGGTGGGTGACGGTGAGTCGACCGCCCAGGTGACCGCCACCGAGGGACACCCGTTCTGGGTCCCCGAACTGGGCGAGTGGGTCGATGCCACGGACCTGAGGGCGGGCGAGTGGCTGCGCACCAGCGCCGGCACCTACGTCCAGGTCACGGCGGTCGAGCGCTGGACGACCGAGCGGGCCACGGTCCACAACCTCACCGTCAGCGATCTGCACACCTACTATGTGCTCGCCGGCGGGACCGCGGTTCTCGTCCACAACTGTGGGGCTCGCGTTGTCGATATGAATGGCAACGACATCGTGAATCCCGATCCACTGGCCACTCGACTGCTTGAACACACGAACACGGCGCTGTCCGAGTGGGATTCCGGAATCATTGGATACACCGAGGCCGATTTCAAGCGGATCGACCGGAACAAGAACCGCGCCAACACGATCATGGGCAACATCCTGGACAAGCGGGTGAAGGAGTTGGCCGACGCTGATCCGGCGCTCAAGGAATTGTTCTCCACGCCGGGCGGCATGCCCGGACCGGACTGGGTGAATACCGGCAAGAGCGTTTCAGGTATCGGCTGGTACGACCTCACGACCAGTAAGATGTGGGGCCAACATGCGTTCGACTACGGGCCCGGATACGGTCCAGGGATAGGAATCCTCTGGAGTTGACCCAGCGTCCCGAAGGCCGAAGGAAGTGCAGTATGAGCAGTATCGTGAAGTTTTTCGTGGCATCACCGTCGGATGCGGCCGCTTCGTTGACGCATGGACCGAGCGCGTCGCTCCGATCGGTGGTGTTCGGGAATTTCGACGCCGAAGAGGCTCTGCTGAACTGGGAGTCCCATCTCACGGGCAGCACGTTCGACGAGCTTCTTGACCGGGATGTTCCCGAGGTATTCGCCGAGGACGAAGACGGTCCTACCGTTTTCCTCCTCTCGGATGGGCTCCTGGAGGAGCTCGCCGGTATCACGGATTCCAGGGTCGGTGAAATGGCGAATTGGTGGGCGGCCAAGACGGCGCAGGACGGGTTCCCGATCGATGCGCTCATCGCTCTCCAAATCCTCGAGGATCTCGTCCGGCTGATTCGCGAGGAAAGGCCGCCCGGGGAGAATGTCTACTGCTGGACGGCCTGACGGCCGGCCCGGTTCTGTGTGCGGGGCCTGTTCGATTCGAGCGGAGGGGTGGGCGTGCGTCGCCTGTGGGGAAGCGCGGTGCTGGCACTGTGCGCGCTGGTGTCGGCGTGCGACGTGGCGAGCGGCGGCGGTGGCAGCAGTACTGACGGATTGCTGAAACCCACCGCCCGGCCCGGCGTCACAGCGAGGGCCGAGGCCCTGGGTGTGGGCAGCGTGGACGGCTTCACGGTGTCCACGCCGGCCGGCAACCGCAAGGTGCAGGTCACCCGGAACGCCTGCGCCCCCCTGGCCTACGCCCTGTCCGGCACGGCGGTCGGCAAGCCGGCGTCCACGGTCGTGCGCGAGGCGTCCGGCGAGGGCGCGGTCGTGACGGTCGTCCTCGCCGAGTACGCCTCCGGCCAGGCCCAGTCGGCGATGGACGCGATCGGCACCGCCCTCGACGAGTGCGGCGACGGTTTTACCGCGACCGTGGACGGCGAGGAGCGGACGGCCGGAAAGATCGCCCCGGAACTCGCCCCCGAGGGCGCGGACCAGGCGATGGCGCTGGCCGCGACGGTGGAAGGGCCGCCCGGCGGCAAAACCCCGACGAAGGCGGTGATCCTCCGCTCGGGCGACACGGTGGCCTACCTCAGCGGCACCCCGTCGATCCCGACGGCGGTCCTGGACGCCCAACTGGTCAAACTGTCCTCGTGACGTATGCCTGCCAGAAGGTGGGCGAGGGCGGCGGGGGTGGTGGTGAGGGTGGTGGCCGGGGTGTCGCTCTCACGGAGATGGAGCCTGGCGGGGCTGGCGGCGAGTTCGACACAGGTGTCTCCTTCGCCGCCACCGGAGAACGTCGACTTCTGCCAGGACGCGGCGAGTTCGACACAGGTATTGCCGTTTCCGCCGTCTGAGAAGGTGGACTTCTGCCAGCGCAGGGTGTGGTCCATGGGTGCCTCACAGTTCCTTCGTCAGGCGGTGGATGAAGTCCCGCGACGCTTCCGGTGCCAACGTTGCCTTCTCCACCCTACGGAAAAGTGTTCGGAGCTGGGCCAGTTGAGGTTCCGCGTCGATGAACGCAGTTCCGGTGGGGGCGTCGCGCAGACCGGTGTCCAGCCGGGAAACGGGACCGCCGGTGTACATCATCGAGGCTCCGGCACCTGCGAAACCGTCCTGATCGGAGGGGATGACGCGCACAGCAGCGTGCCCCTGCTCGATCTGATCGAGGATGCGCAGGAGTTGAGCGTGCGAGGCCCTGCGGTCCGCCACTCGGATGCGCAGGGCGAACTCGTGGACGATCGTCTCGTATGGGGTGGGGTTGTCGCCTTCGACCACAGACCGTCGTCTCAGCCGGTGCTCGACGCGAGGTGCCAGCTCGCTCTCGGGCAGGCCGGGCATCATGTACGCGTAGACGGCGCGGGCGTAGTCGGCAGTTTGCAGTAGCCCGGGAACGTGTGTGATCACGATCTCCCGGAGGAACTCCGCGTGGTGCTCGACCTCTGCGGTGTCCAGGAAAACAGGCGGCAGGACACCCCGGTACTCCTCCCACCAGCCGCGCGTTCGATCGGATGCCATCGCCATCAGGGCCTCGATCAACGCCTCGTCCGCGCAGGCGTAGTGGGCCGCCAGGCGGCGGACGCGCTCCGCGCTGACGCCCGCGACACCGGACTCGATCTGGCTCATCTGGACCGCGTCGGCACCGAGCAGGGCCGCTGCCTCCCGGGCCTTCATGCCCGTCGCCTCGCGGAGTTTGCGCAGTTCAGCGCCCAGTCGCACCCTGCGGGCCGTGAGATGCCTCTTGGGCGGCAAGCCGCGCACCTCCTCGTCTCAACTGCCCTGGGAACGTACCTCGTTCGAGGGTCAGGATAGGCCAGCCGCTTGCGCCTTCCTAATGTTAGGAAATACCGTCGGTGACGTGCCGTGCACGCTGCGGAAGCGCACCGCGCCGTCCTGCCATGACGGCCGCGGCAATGCCACCGCGCCCAATAACCCACCCACTTGGAGCCGACCCATGCCCGAAGCCGCCCCCTGGGAGTACTCCCTCTACATCCCCGCCGACCCCCGCGCAGTCACGGTCTGCCGCCGCACTCTCCGCCTGATCCTCACCCTCCACGGCCTTACCCACCTCGTCGACACCGCCGAGCTGCTCGCCTCGGAGCTGATGTCCAACGCCGTCCTGCATACCAAGGGCCCCGCCTGTCTGCGTCTCCGCTTCCGGGACGGCGTCCTGCAGATCGGCGCGTGGGACGCGGACCCCGAGCCGCCCGACCCGCCCCGCAGGCTGGAGGAGCTCGCGGACGCGGAACGCGGACGGGGCATGGGGCTGGTGCGGGCCTGCTCGGATCTCTGGCACTGGCAGCCGCTGTCCCGGATGGGGCACCGGGGCAAGCTCGTGTGGTGCGAGCTCTCGGTGGCGTAGGCAGATGCGCGGCAGATGCGCGGCAGACGCGCGGTGAAGGTGCGGGACAGATAATCGGCACATACGGTGTGTAATCGTACGGTTTCGTTCAGTAACGGAACATGCCGCTCAGACGAAAAGGGAACGTAATGCGCAAGCTTCGCAACACCGCTGTCGTCGCCGCCATGGTCGCGAGCCTCGGCATGGCCGGTGCCGGATTCGCCTCCGCCTCCGCCGCCGGCGGGGACGGGGACTCCCGGGAGTGTGCCAACCACGTGCAGAACATCTCGTTCGGCCTCATCAACATCCCGAACCTGAACCTCCCGCTGCTCGGCCTCTCGTCGAACCAGGACGCGACCCAGCAGATCTGCAACAACGGGGACGACGCCATCAACGCGAACGTCGCCAGCCGGGAAGACTAGCGAACTGAGCCGGCTCCGGGATCCGATGCCTCGGATCCCGGAGCCGGCTCACGCCGCGGCCCGCGTCGCTACTCGCCCTGCGGGGGCTTCCCGCCCAGCGCCTCCGGCGGCAGGGTCGGGGTGACCGGCGCGGTGGGCCGTAGCTTCAGCCAGGCCAGGAAGAAGATGCCCAGGGCCAGCATGCCCAGGCCGGTCCACAGGTTGATGTTGATCCCCTGGGCCTTGTCGATCTCCGCGTCGCTGTCCGTGATCCCGGCGATCGTGACGATCACGCCGTAGACGACGAACAGGCCGCCGATGATCCGGCGCAGGTCGAAGATGCGGGCCGCGGTCGCGGACTTCTCCTCGAGTTCCGTGACCTCCCGCTGGAGGTCGGCCTCGGAGTACCCCGCCCGCCGCAGCCGCTCGGCAGCCTCGGCGCGCTCGGACGGGTCGAATTGCTCGGACATGGTCTCTCCAGTCTCCCGCGGTATTCGCGACCGGGCTCAGAACGAGAACGGGATGTAGCAGACGGCGGCCAGGATCACCGCGCCCCAGCCCAGCAGTGCCGGACGCCGGTACCAGGCGTCGTCGCCCGCGGCGGGCGGCTCGGCCATGCCGGGGGAGACGGTGCCGTAGACCAGGCCCTGGAGTTCCTCGTCCCGCTTCGGGGCGGTGAAGAGCGACACCGCGAACATCACCACCGCGCCCGCCACGAAGCCTGCGATCGCGGAGACGAAGTTCGCGCCCTGGTCGGTGGGGATGCCGATGACGTCCTGCTTGTAGAGGACGAAGTAGTTGATCATCGCCGCCGTCGTGCCGGCCAGCAGGCCCCAGAAGCCCGATTTCTTCGACGCCCGCTTCCAGAACATGCCGACGATGAAGACCACGAACATCGGGACGTTGAAGAAGCTGAACAGGGTCTGGAGGTAGCTCATGATGTTCGAGAAGGTGGAGGCCAGGAACGCCGTTCCCACCGAGGCCGCCACCCCGATGGCCGTGATCAGGCGGCCGAAGCGGACGTAGTACGTGTCCTCCCGCCCCAGCACCACGTACTTCGCCCAGATGTCCGACGTGAACACCGTGTTGAACGACGAGATGTTCGCCGCCATGCCCGCCATGAACGCCGCCAGCAGGCCCGTCACCGCGATGCCCAGTACGCCGTTCGGCAGAAGCTGTTCCATCAGATAGGGGATCGCGTCGTTGTACTGGAGGTCGGAGTCCGCCGTGCCGATGTTCGGGACCAGGACCGCCGCCACCAGGCCCGGGATCATCACCAGGAACACCATGAAGACCTTCGGGTAGGCGGCGATGAGCGGGGTGCGCTGGGCCGCCGACAGGTTCTTCGCCGAGAGGGCTCGCTGCACCTCCGCGAAGTTCGTCGTCCAGTAGCCGAAGGACAGGACGAAGCCCAGGCCCAGCACGATCGTCAGCCAGTTCGCGCCCAGCGGGTTCTCGCTGCCGATGCCCGTGCCGCCCCAGGCGCTGACGAAGTCGTCCCCGTGGGTCGCGCTCAGGGAGTCGGTCAGACCGTCCCAGCCGCCGACACTCTTCAGGCCCAGCACCGACAGCGGGATGAGGGCGGCGAGGATCACGAAGAACTGGAGCACCTCGTTGTAGATCGCCGAGGAGAGGCCGCCGAGCGTGATGTAGGCGAGCACGAAGGCGCCGGCGACGACGATCGCCACCCACTGCGGCCAGCCGAGCAGCGCCTCGACCACGATCGCCAGCGCGTACAGGTTCACGCCCGCGATCAGGATCGCCGCGAAGGCGAACAGGGCCGAGCTCAGCAGGTGCGCCCCCTTGTCGAAGCGCATCAGCAGGAACTCCGGCACCGAGCGGACCTTGCTGCCGTAGTAGAACGGCATCATCACCAGGCCCAGGAACACCATCGCGGGGATCGCGCCGATCCAGTACCAGTGGACGGTGTACGCGCCGTACTGTGCGCTGTTCGCGGCCATGCCGAGGATCTCGGTGGCGGCCAGGTTGGCAGAGATGAACGCGAGGCCCGTGATCCAGGCGGGCAGCGAGCGGCCGGAGAGGAAGAAGTCGAGGGTGGTCTTCACCGAGCGTCGGGCGGCGAAGCCGATGCCCAGGACCACGACGAAGTAGATGCCGAGGATCGTGTAGTCGAGCCAGTTCGTCGGCAGCCGTAGCTCAGCCGCCAGGTATGTGGGGGTTCGCATGCACTGCTCACTTCGTTTGGTGTTCTTTGTTCGGTTGTGATGGTGACTCGCGTGCGGGTTTATGGTTTTATGTGTTTGGTTCTGTTTGACGCTTCGCTTGGTGTACGGATGGAGTGCCGCGGTGAAGAAGACCTCGACCCGACTGGCCGACGGTCGTGAGCTGATCTACTACGACCTGCGGGACGACTCCGTGCGCGACGCGGTGGACAAGCGTCCGCTGGAGCGCACCGTCACCACTTCGGAGGTACGGCGCGACCCGCTGCTCGGCGATTCCGTCGCCATCGCCTCACACCGGCAGGGGCGGACCTATCACCCGCCGGCCGACGAGTGCCCGCTCTGCCCCTCGCAGGGCGACCGACTCAGCGAGATCCCGGACTCGTCGTACGACGCCGTCGTGTTCGAGAATCGTTTCCCCTCCCTGGCCGGCGACTCCGGGCGCTGCGAGGTGGTCTGCTTCACCTCCGACCACAACGCGTCCTTCGCCGACCTCACCGAGGAGCAGGCGCGGCTCGTCCTGGAGGCCTGGACGGACAGGACGTCCGAGCTGTCGCATCTGCCCTCCGTGGAACAGGTGTTCTGCTTCGAGAACCGCGGCGCCGAGATCGGTGTGACGCTGGGTCACCCGCACGGGCAGATCTACGCCTACCCGTTCACCACGCCCCGCACCGCGCTGATGCTGCGTTCGGCCGCGGCGCACAAAGAGGCGACCGGCGGGGAGAACCTCTTCGACGCCGTCCTCGAACGTGAACTCGCCGACGAACGCGTCGTCCTGGAGAGTGAGCACTGGGTCGCGTTCGTGCCGTACGCGGCGCACTGGCCCTACGAGGTGCACCTGTACCCGAAGAAGCGGGTCCCCGACCTGCTCGGGCTCGACGAGGACGCGCGCACAGAGTTCCCCAAGGTGTATCTGGAACTCTTGAGGCGCTTCGACCGGATCTTCGGGGAGAACGAGCCCTCGACGCCGTACATCGCCGCCTGGCACCAGGCGCCGTTCGGCGCGCTGGAGGAGTTCGAGGGCGTCAACCGCGACGACTTCGCGCTCCACCTCGAGCTTTTCACCATCCGCCGTACTTCCGGCAAGCTGAAGTTCCTCGCGGGCTCCGAATCAGGCATGAACGTCTTCATCAACGACGTGCCGCCGGAGTTCGCGGCCGAGCGACTGCGAGAGGTAGCGAGTTCATGAGCAGCGGCAGCAGCAGCGGGAAGTACCTGGTCACGGGCGGTGCCGGATACGTCGGCAGCGTCGTCGCCCAGCATCTGCTGGAGGCGGGGCACGAGGTCGTCGTCCTGGACAACCTCTCCACCGGCTTCCGCGAGGGCGTGCCCGCGGACGCGACCTTCATCGAGGGCGACATCCGCGACGCCGCCAAGCACCTCGACGCCTCCTTCGACGCCGTGCTCCACTTCGCCGCGTTCTCGCAGGTCGGCGAGTCCGTCGTCAAGCCGGAGAAGTACTGGGACAACAACGTCGGCGGCACCATGGCGCTGCTCGGCGCCATGCGCGAGGCGGGCGTGCGCAAGCTGGTCTTCTCGTCCACGGCGGCGACCTACGGCGAGCCCGAGCAGGTCCCGATCGTCGAGACCGCGCCGACGCGGCCCACGAACCCCTACGGCGCCTCCAAGCTCGCCGTCGACCACATGATCACCGGCGAGGCCGCCGCCCACGGGCTCGGCGCCGTCTCGCTGCGCTACTTCAACGTGGCCGGCGCGTACGGCGCGCAGGGCGAGCGGCACGACCCCGAGTCGCACCTCATCCCGCTCGTCCTCCAGGTCGCGCAGGGCCGCCGCGAGGCCGTCTCCGTCTTCGGCGACGACTACCCGACCCCGGACGGCACCTGCATCCGCGACTACATCCACGTCGCCGACCTCGCCGAGGCCCATCTCCTCGCCGTCGCCGCCGCACAGCCCGGCGAGCACCTCATCTGCAACCTCGGCAACGGCAACGGCTTCTCCGTCCGCGAGGTCATCGAGACCGTCCGCCAGGTCACCGGGCACCCGATCCCCGAGGTGGCCGCACCGCGCCGCGGCGGCGACCCCGCGACCCTGGTGGCCTCCGCCGCGACCGCCCGCGAGCGGCTCGGCTGGAACCCGTCCCGCGCGGATCTCGCGGGTATCGTCGCGGACGCGTGGGAGTTCGCGCAGCACATCGCAAGGGAGCGGTAAATGGGGGCACAGGAAGTGCGGGACGGTTTCGCCGCGCTCTACGGCACGCAGCCCGAGGGCGTCTGGGCGGCCCCCGGCCGCGTCAACCTCATCGGTGAGCACACCGACTACAACGACGGTTTCGTGATGCCCTTCGCGCTGCCGCACACCGCCGTCGCGGCCGTGTCGCGGCGCACGGACGGCGTGCTGCGGCTGCACTCGGCCGACCTCGACGCCGGCGTCGCCGAACTGCGGCTGGACGACCTCGTCCCCGAGTCCGACAAGAACTGGACGGCGTACCCGGCCGGTGTCGTGTGGGCGCTGCGCGAGGCCGGCCACCCGATCACCGGCGCCGACGTCCACCTCGCCTCGACGGTCCCGTCGGGCGCGGGCCTGTCGTCCTCGGCGGCCCTGGAGGTCGTCGTGGCACTCGCGCTGGGCGACCTGTACG
This sequence comes from Streptomyces sp. NPDC006872, assembly GCF_040635845.1. Classification (NCBI taxonomy): domain Bacteria; kingdom Bacillati; phylum Actinomycetota; class Actinomycetes; order Kitasatosporales; family Streptomycetaceae; genus Streptomyces; species Streptomyces sp. NPDC006872. The sequence continues at coordinate 142,536 of NZ_JBEYIL010000005.1, read as the reverse complement.
AGCTCGGGCTCCAGCGCTGGCAGCTCGCCCGGCTGTGCCAGCGCGCCGAGAACGTGTACGTCGGCGCCCCCACCGGGATCATGGACCAGACGGCGTCCGCGTGCTGCGAGGCCGGCCACGCGCTGTTCCTCGACACCCGCGACCTGTCCCAGAAGCAGATCCCCCTGGACCTGGCCGCCGAGGGCCTGCGTCTGCTGGTCGTCGACACCCAGGTCACGCACGCGCACAGCGGCGGCGAGTACGGCAAGCGCCGCGCGGGCTGTGAGAAGGGCGCCGCGCTGCTCGGCGTGGACGCCCTGCGGGACATCCCTTATGGCGACCTGGACGCGGCCCTGGCCCGGCTCGGCGACGAGGAGGAGGTCCGCCGTCTGGTGCGGCACGTGGTGACGGAGGACCAGCGCGTCGAGCGCGTCGTCTCCCTCCTGGAGGCGGGCGGCGACACCCGCGCCGTCGGCCCGATCCTGACCGAGGGCCACGCCTCCCTGCGGGACGACTTCCGGGTCTCCTGCACCGAGCTGGACCTCGTCGTCGACACCGCTCTCGGCGGCGGCGCCCTCGGCGCCCGTATGACCGGCGGCGGCTTCGGCGGCTCGGCGATCGTGCTGGTCGAGGAGTCCGACGTGGAGACCATCACCAAGGCGGTCGAGAACGCCTTCGCCGCGGCCGGCTTCAAGGCCCCGCGGGTGTTCGAGGCGGTGCCCGCGGCGGGCGCGCGCCGGGTGAGCTGAGCGTCCCGGAGCATGTGCAGCTGACGGGGCGGCTCAGCCCAGCCGCTTCGTCAGCGTGTACTCCGTGAGGCCCGGCGGGTAGTCCTCGATCACGCACACCACGTCGTAGCCCTGCCGCCGGTAGAACTCCGGGGCCTGGAAGTCCCAGGTCTCCAGGCGGACGCGGTCGCAGCCCCGTTCGTCGCGGGCGATGCGCTCGGCCTGCGCGAGCAGGCGGGAGCCCAGGCCGGCGCCCCGGTGGCGGGCGTCGACCCACAGGTAGGTGACGTGCAGCCAGGTCGTCCAGGTGTGCCCCACCAGGCCGCCGGCCAGCTCGCCCGCCGGGTCCGAGGCCCAGACGTGCAGCGGGCGCTCGCGTTCGGCGGGGGTGCCGCGCAGGGCGCGGAGCACCGGCGACGCCTCCGTGTTGGTGGCCAGGAGCCGCGAACGGAGAAGATCGCGTCGAGTCCTGTCGACTTCTGTCTCAAGACGAAACATGCGGCACACCATAAACGTGCTGGCCAACCAGTTCTGCAATTTTCCTTCCGCTGTCAGCTGGCGGCCCTACGCTGATGAGCAGCACCGGTGGGGGCCGGTGCTGATCAGGGGGCGAGACAGTCGGGTACGACGCCCGCGGTGGGGGTAGCAGTCTCTGCACGGCGGCGGCCGTGCGGTCATGGCACCCCCCTTCGGGCGTCGTACCCGCGCCGGTCGCCGTTCTCCGTCTCCGGACCTTGGGGTATCCCCTGCTCTGTCAAGGAGCTTGGGGGAGGGGGTTTCGTGGTTCGCATCCGAGTGCTGGTCGTCGACGACCACCGTATCTTCGCCGAGTCGCTCGCCGCGGCGCTGGCAGCCGAGCCCGATGTCGACGTGTCCGCGGCCGGCAGCGGCCCGGCGGCACTGCGCAGCCTGGAGCGCGCGGTCGCCGAGGGGCGCCGGTACGACGTGCTGCTGGTCGACGCCGACCTGGGCGGCAGCCTGCCGGACATACGGCCGGCCGTGCCCGTGCAGGAGGTGAGAGAGGACGGCCTCGTCGACGGGATCTCGCTGGTCGCGGGCGTCCGCGGCATCCAGCCCCATGTCCGCACGGTCGTCCTCGCCGAGAAGGACGACCCGCGTCGCGCGGCCCTCGCCCTGCAGGCCGGGGCGTCCGGCTGGGTGGCGAAGGACTGCTCGCTGTCCCGGCTGCTGACCGTCATCCGCGGGGTGCTGCGCGAGGAGACCCATCTGCCTCCGGCCCTGCTCACCGGCGTCCTGCGGGAGCTGACGGCCGCGCGCAAGCACCGCACCGAGAGCGAGCGGCTGGTGGAGTCCCTCACGCCGCGGGAGCGCGAGGTGCTGCGCTGCATGGTCGCGGGGCTCGGCCGCAAGGCCGTCGCCGACCGGCTGTTCCTCTCGCCGCACACCGTCCGCACCCATATGCAGAACGTCCTCGGCAAACTGGGCGTCCACTCCACCCTCGCCGCCGTCGCCCTCGCCCGCCGCGCCGGGGTCGGACCCGTCGATCTAGCCGGGGATGTTGTCGAACGGGGCGGTCAGCTGGCGTAGCAGGCCGGCCAGTTCGCCGCGCTGGGAGGTGGAGAGCTCGGCCAGGATCGCCCGCTCCTGGTCGAGCAGTCCGGCGAGTGCCTGGTCGGCGCGGTCCTTGCCGTCGTCCGTGAGGCGCACCAGCACACCGCGCCGGTCGTTCGGGTCCGGCAGCCGCTCCACCAGGCCCTTCTGCGTGAGCCGGTCGATGCGGTTCGTCATCGTGCCCGACGTCACCAGCGTCTGCGTCAGCAACTGCCCCGGCGAGAGCTGGTAGGGCCCGCCCGCGCGCCGAAGCGCCGTCAGCACGTCGAACTCCCAGGGCTCCAGCTGGTGCTCGGAGAACGCCAGCCGACGTGCGCGGTCCAGGTGCCGGGCCAGTCTGCTCACCCGGCTCAGCACTTCCAGCGGCTCCACGTCGAGGTCCGGGCGCTCCCGGCGCCACGCTGCGACCAGCCGATCGACCTCGTCCTCCATGACGATCAGTGTAGTGGTTGTGTCGATGTGAAGTCTCTTGATGTCGAGTCTCTTGACGTCGAGAGATATTGCGGGGGAGAGTAGGGAGACATGACGACCACGAACCCCTCCTGGGACCCCGCCCAGTACCTGCGGCACGCCGACCACCGCGCCCGCCCCTTCGCCGACCTCCTCGCCCGCGTCCCCGCCCTGCCCGGCGACCCGCCCCGCATCGCCGACCTCGGCTGCGGCCCCGGCAACGTCACCGCCGGCCTCGCCGACCGCTGGCCCACCGCCCGCATCACCGGCTACGACAACTCACCCCAGATGCTCGCCGACGCCGCAGCGCACGCGGGCGCACACCTCGACTTCGCGTACGCCGACCTGACCACCTGGACGCCGGGGGAGACGACCTACGACCTGATCGTCTCCAACGCCGCTCTCCAGTGGGTCCCCGGCCACCTCGACGCCTTCCCCGCCTGGCTGGACGGCCTCGCCCCCGGCGGCGTCTTCGCCTTCCAGGTCCCCCACAACATCGACGCGCCCCTGCACGCCCTGATGCGCGAACTCGGCAACACGCCCCGCTGGAAGAACCGGCTCGGCGAGGTGCTGCGCCGCCAGGACTCCGTCCACGCGCCCGCCGTCTACCTCGACCGCCTGGCCCGCCTCGGCTGCACGCCCGACGTCTGGACGACCACGTACTTCCACGTCCTCACCGGCCAGGACCCCGTCCTCGACTGGGTCAAGGGCACCGGACTGCGCCCCGTCCTCGACGCCCTCGCCGACGACCCCGAAGCCCGCGACGCCTTCGTCACCGCCTACCGCGGCCTGCTCCGCGAGGCCTACCCGAGCACGGAACACGGCACGGTCCTGCCGTTCCGCCGCCTGTTCGCGGTGGCCAGGAAAGGCACGTGATCAGGAAAGGCACGTGACAGGGCAGGGGGCGCGGCTCAGCTCTTCCTGCGCCCGATCAGGTGGGGCTTGGCCTCCAGGCCGTCCAGACCGTGCCAGGAGAGGTTGACCAGATGCGCGGCGACCTCCGCCTTTTTCGGACGGCGGACGTCCAGCCACCACTGGCCCGTCAGAGCGACCATGCCGACCAGGGCCTGGGCGTACAGCGGCGCCAGTTTCGGGTCGAAGCCGCGGTTCTTGAACTCACGACCCAGGATGTCCTCCACCTGGGTGGCGATGTCCGAGATGAGCGAGGCGAAGGAACCCGTCGACTGGGGGATCGGGGAGTCGCGGACCAGGATGCGGAAGCCGTCCGTGTACTCCTCGATGTAGTCCAGGAGTGCGAAGGCCGCCTGTTCGAGAAGCTCGCGGGGATGGCCCGCCGTCAACGACGACGTGACCATGTCCAGCAGACGGCGCATCTCCCGGTCCACCACCACCGCGTACAGCCCCTCCTTGCCGCCGAAGTGCTCGTACACCACCGGCTTGGACACCCCGGCCTTCGCCGCGATCTCCTCCACCGACGTGCCCTCGAAACCCTTCGCCGCGAACAGGGTGCGCCCGATCTCCAACAGCTGCTGCCGGCGCTCCGCCCCCGTCATCCGGGTACGTCGCGCGCGCCGCGGCTTCGCTTCACCGCTGGGACTGGAGGTACTGCTGGGATCGGTCGCCACGCCGTCAATCATGCCGCCTCGGCGGTCGCCTTCCCCTGTCGGGAACCGTCCTCACCCGTGTTACGACGTGAATCGATACGCGAGCGTGACGGCCAGCGCACGTCGTACGCCCACCCGAGCATCTCGAACCACCGGATGAACCGCGCCGAAGAGTCCAGCTGACCCCGCTCCACGCCGTGCCGCGCCGACGTCGGATCCGCGTGGTGCAGGTTGTGCCAGGACTCGCCGCACGACAGCACCGCCAGCCACCAGACGTTGCCGGACCGGTCCCGCGACTTGAACGGACGCTTCCCGACCGCGTGACAGATCGAGTTGATCGACCACGTCACGTGATGCAGCAACGCCACCCGCACCAGCGAACCCCAGAAGAACGCCGTGAACGCACCCCACCAGGACATCGTCACCAGCCCGCCCACCAGCGGCGGAATGGCCAGCGAGACCACCGTGAACACGATGAACTGACGCGAGATCATCCGGATCGCCCCGTCCTTGATCAGATCCGGCGCGTACTTCTCCTGCGGGGTCCGCTCCTCGTCGAACATCCAGCCGATATGAGCCCACCACAGGCCCTTCAGCAGCGCCGGAACCGTCTCCCCGTACCGCCACGGCGAGTGCGGGTCGCCCTCCGCGTCCGAGAACTTGTGGTGCTTGCGATGGTCCGCCACCCAGCGCACCAGCGGACCCTCCACCGCCAGCGACCCCATGACCGCCAGCGCGATCCGCAACGGACGCTTCGCCTTGAACGAGCCATGGGTGAAATACCGGTGGTAACCGATCGTGACACCGTGACAGCCGACGTAGTACATGAGCACCAGCAGACCGATGTCCAGCCAGCTCACACCCCATCCCCACGCCAGCGGCACCGCCGCGAGCAGTGCCAGGAACGGGACGACGATGAACAACAGAAGGGCGAGCTGCTCCAGCGAACCTTTGCGTTCGCCGCCGAGCGTCGCGGAGGGGAGTGGAGAGCCGTCCGCTCGCTGCGGGGCATCGTCGATCACGTCGGAGCTCGAGGTCATGGGGCGTCCCCTGGGGGGTTCGAGGGATTTGTGTCAGGTTGCCGGGTCGCGGCGAACACGAGGACAAGTCGGCTCGTACAACCTCGTACGGCTTCCCGCAGGTTCCTACGGTTCCGTAACCTACGGCATCGTAAGTATGGCAGTGCACTGCCCGGCGGCAAGAGCCCGCCAACCTGCGCGTCTCCACGGACACCTATCCTTGGAGACGGTCGGACAGCGCGGTCCGCTCTGTTTAGTTCCCTCCCGGACGAGCTTCAACACTGCAAGGAGCCGCACCTGTGAGCAGTGCCGACGACCATGGCCAGGCCACCACGACGACCAGCCCAGAGCTGCGCGCCGACATCCGCCGACTGGGTGACCTTCTGGGCGAGACCCTGGTCCGGCAGGAAGGCCCCGAACTCCTCGACCTCGTCGAGAAGGTCCGCCGCCTGACCCGAGAGGACGGCGAAGCCGCCGCCGAACTGCTGCGCGGCATCGAACTGGAGACCGCGGCCAAGCTGGTCCGCGCCTTCTCCACCTACTTCCACCTCGCCAACGTCACCGAACAGGTCCACCGCGGCCGCGAACTGCGCGAGCGCCGCGCCGCCGAAGGCGGCCTCCTCGCCCGCACCGCCGACCGCCTCAAGGACGCCGACCCCGAACACGTCCAGCAGACGGTCCGCCACCTCAACGTCCGCCCCGTCTTCACGGCGCACCCCACCGAAGCCGCACGCCGGTCGGTACTCAACAAGCTCCGGCGCATCGCCGCGCTCCTGGAGACCCCGGTCATCGAGTCCGACCGCCGCCGCTACGACACCCGCCTGGCGGAGAACATCGACCTCGTATGGCAGACGGACGAACTCCGCGTCGTGCGTCCCGAACCCGCCGACGAGGCCCGCAACGCCATCTACTACCTCGACGAACTCCACGCGGGCGCCGTCGGAGACGTCCTGGAGGACCTCACCGCCGAACTCGAGCGCGTCGGCGTCAAGCTCCCCGAGGACACCCGCCCCCTCACCTTCGGCACCTGGATCGGCGGCGACCGCGACGGCAACCCCAACGTCACCCCCCAGGTGACCTGGGACGTCCTCATCCTCCAGCACGAACACGGCATCAACGACGCCCTGGAGACCATCGACGAACTGCGCGGCTTCCTGTCGAACTCCATCCGCTACACCGGCGCCACCGAGGAACTCCTGGAGTCGCTGAAGAGCGACCTCGAACGACTCCCCGAGATCAGCCCCCGCTACAAGCGCCTCAACGCCGAAGAGCCCTACCGCCTCAAGGCCACCTGCATCCGGCAGAAGCTCGAGAACACCAAGCAGCGCCTCGCCAAGGGCACCCCGCACCAGCCCGGCCGCGACTACCTCGGCACGAGCCAGCTGCTGGCCGACCTCACGCTCATCCAGACCTCCCTGCGCGAACACCGCGGCGGCCTCTTCGCCGACGGCCGGATGAACCGCACCCTGCGCACCCTCGCCGCCTTCGGCCTCCAGCTCGCCACGATGGACGTCCGCGAACACGCCGACGCCCACCACCACGCCCTCGGTCAACTGTTCGACCGCCTCGGTGAGGAGTCCTGGCGATACGCGGACATGCCCCGCGACTACCGGACCAAGCTGCTCGCCAAGGAACTGCGCTCACGCAGGCCCCTCGCCCCCACCCCGGCACCCGTCGACGCAGCCGGCGAAAAGACCCTCGGCGTGTTCGGCACGATCAAGCGCGCCCTCGCCGTCTTCGGACCCGAAGTCATCGAGTCGTACATCATCTCGATGTGCCAGGGCGCCGACGACGTCTTCGCCGCAGCCGTCCTCGCCCGCGAAGCCGGACTCATCGACCTCCACGCCGGCTGGGCCAAGATCGGCATCGTCCCGCTCCTGGAGACCACCGACGAGCTCAAGGCCGCCGACACCATCCTCGAGGACATGCTCTCCGACCCGTCCTACCGGCGCCTCGTCGCGCTGCGCGGCGACGTCCAGGAAGTCATGCTCGGCTACTCCGACTCCTCCAAGTTCGGCGGCATCACCACCAGCCAGTGGGAGATCCACCGCGCCCAGCGCCGACTGCGCGACGTCGCCCACCGCTACGGCGTCCGCCTGCGCCTCTTCCACGGCCGCGGCGGCACCGTCGGCCGCGGCGGCGGCCCCTCCCACGACGCCATCCTCGCCCAGCCCTGGGGCACCCTCGAAGGCGAGATCAAGGTCACCGAACAGGGCGAGGTCATCTCCGACAAGTACCTCATCCCCTCCCTCGCCAGGGAAAACCTGGAACTCACCGTCGCCGCCACCCTCCAGGCCTCCGCCCTGCACACCGCCCCCCGCCAGTCCGACGAAGCCCTCGCCCGCTGGGACGCCGCCATGGACGTCGTCTCGGACGCGGCCCACGCGGCCTACCGCGAACTCGTCGAGGACCCCGACCTGCCGACGTACTTCCTCGCCTCCACACCGGTCGACCAGCTCGCCGACCTGCACCTGGGCTCGCGGCCCTCCCGCCGCCCCGGCTCGGGCGTCTCCCTCGACGGCCTGCGCGCCATCCCCTGGGTCTTCGGCTGGACCCAGTCCCGCCAGATCGTCCCCGGCTGGTACGGCGTCGGCTCCGGCCTCAAGGCACTGCGCGAAGCCGGCCTCGACACCGTGCTCGACGAGATGCACGAGCAGTGGCACTTCTTCCGCAACTTCATCTCCAACGTCGAGATGACCCTCGCCAAGACCGACCTGCGGATCGCCCAGCACTACGTCGACTCCCTGGTCCCCGACGACCTGAAGCACGTCTTCGACCGCATCAAGGCCGAACACGCCCTCACCGTCACCGAAGTCCTCAAGGTCACCGGCGAGAGCGAACTGCTCGACGCCACCCCCGTCCTCAAGCAGACCTTCACCATCCGCGACGCCTACCTCGACCCCATCTCCTACCTCCAGGTCACCCTCCTCAAGCGCCAGCGCGACGCAGCCGCCGCCGGCGCCGAACCCGACCCCCTCCTCGCCCGCGCCCTCCTCCTCACCGTCAACGGCGTCGCAGCAGGCCTACGCAACACCGGCTGACCTGCACACATGACGAAGGGCGCCCCCGAGCTCGAAGGAACTCGGAGGCGCCCTTCCGTCGTCGCCGACCTCAGATCGCCACAAACGCCGCCGTCAACAACGCAACCCCGGACCCCGCCAACACCCACCCCACCCGCACCCGACCCAGACCACCCGCCACCACCACCGACGCCAGCAACAACGCCCCACCGAACGGCACCCACGCATACAACACACCCGCCGGACCCGACCGCACCGCCTCAGCGCCGCCCGGCTTCAACACCACCGCGTACCTCTGCCCCCTCCGCACCGCCACCGACTTCTCGATCTCCACACGCGCCCGAGCCGTCGACCCCGCCGACAACGGCGCATACGGCCCCGCACACATCCGCGCACCACACCGCGTCACCTCGACCGTGCCCCGCTCCCGCCCCTTCGTCAGCATCACGTGCTGCGCCGCACCCCAGGAACCCCACACCCCCGCGACCAGAATCAGCACCGCGAGCGCACCCATCGCCGCAAGCCGCCCATAACGCAACGCGACGACGGAACCCTTCCGGGAGGTCCTCCCGCGGCGACGGTGGGAACGGACAGCTGTGGCAGGCATGGCCGGGATCATTGGCCATGCCCGAACGACCCGTCAACCTCAGCGACGCTCCCAGCCGGACAAGTCAGGAGTTGTAGGTGCTTTGCGCCCGCTCCAGCCCCTCCAGCACCAACGCCTCCGCCCCGTCCGCCGCCCGGTCCACGAAGTAGTCCAGCTCCTTGCGCTCCGCCGACGCGAAATCCTTCAGCACGAAATCCGCCACCTGCATCCGCCCCGGCGGCCGCCCGATCCCGAACCGCACCCGGTGGTACTCCGCACCCATCGCCTTCGTCATCGACTTCAGACCGTTGTGCCCGTTGTCCCCGCCGCCCAACTTCAACCGCAGCACCCCGTAATCGATGTCCAGCTCATCGTGCACCGCCACGATGTTCGCCACCGGCACCTTGTAGAACTCCCGCAACGCGTTCACCGGACCACCCGACAGGTTCATGAACGACATCGGCTTCGCCAGCACCACCCGCCGACTCCCCACCCCCGGCGGACCGATCCGACCCTCGACGACCTGCGCCTGAGCCTTCCCCGCCCGCTTGAACCTCCCACCCATCCGCTCCGCCAGCAGATCGGCCACCATGAAACCGACGTTGTGCCGGTTCATCGCGTACTCGGGGCCGGGATTGCCCAGGCCCACGATCAGCCAGGGCTCATTGGCGTCCGTCGTCACGTCCATATCTCCTTGAGTGCACGTAGGCCGCCGCCTCCCGGAGGAAGCGGCGGCCGACGGGATGAGATGCCGGGGAATCAGGCCTCGGTGGCCTCGGCCTCGGACTCGGCCGGAGCCTCCTCCGCCTGAGCGGCCAGGACCTGCAGGACGACCGCGTCCTCGTCGATCGCCAGCGTGGTGCCCTCGGGCAGCGGGATGTCCTTGGCGAGGATGGCCGCACCGGCCTCCAGGCCCGCGATCGAGACGGTGACCGACTCGGGGATGTGCGTGGCCTCGGCCTCGACCGTCAGCGTGCTCAGCACGTGCTCCAGCAGGAAGGCACCCGGAGCCAGCTCACCCTCGGTGTGGACATAGACCTCGACGTTGACCTTCTCGCCACGCTTCACGAGCAGGAGGTCGACGTGGTCCAGGAAGCCCTTGATCGCGTCGCGCTGCACGGCCTTCGGGATCGCCAGCTGGGACTTGCCCTCGATCTCCAGGCTCAGCAGAACGTTCGGGGTACGCAGGGCGAGCTGCAGGTCGTGACCCGGCAGCGTGATGTGCAGCGGGTCGACACCGTGGCCGTACACCACGGCGGGAACCTTGCTGGCACGACGGATACGGCGGGCAGCGCCCTTGCCGAACTCGGTACGGGTCTCGGCGGCGAGCTTGACCTCGGCCATGTTCACTCCTCGTAGAACTGGGGAAAGGTGGTCACCCGGCCAAACCATCGGCCTGCTACGAAGAGCGCGTCGATAACGGACCGCCGTACACACACGTGTACGGCCTCCCTCGCCGAGCAACTGTCGCAGTTTACGCAGCGGGAAGGCCGTACCGGAAATCGATCTAGACGAGAACCGTCACTGCTCGTCGAACAGGCTCGTCACCGAACCGTCCTCGAACACCTCACGCACCGCGTTCGCGATCGTCGGCGCGATCGACAACACCGTGATCTTGTCCACCGCCAGCTCACCCGGCGTCGGCAACGTGTTCGTGAACACGAACTCGCTCACCCGAGACGCCTTCAGCCGATCCGCCGCCGGACCCGACAGCACACCGTGCGTCGCCGTCACGATCACGTCCTCCGCACCATGCGCGAACAACGCGTCGGCAGCGGCACAGATCGTGCCACCCGTGTCGATCATGTCGTCCACCAGGACACAGACCCGACCCTTGACCTCGCCCACGACCTCGTGGACCGTCACCTGGTTCGCCACGTCCTTGTCACGCCGCTTGTGCACGATCGCCAGCGGCGCGCCCAACCGGTCGCACCAACGGTCCGCGACCCGCACCCGGCCGGCGTCCGGAGAGACCACCGTCAGCTTCGACCGGTCCACCTTCGCACCCACGTAGTCCGCCAACAGCGGCAACGCGAACAGATGATCCACCGGACCGTCGAAGAAACCCTGGATCTGATCCGTGTGCAGATCCACGGTCAGGATCCGGTGCGCACCCGCCGTCTTCATCAGGTCCGCGATCAGCCGCGCCGAGATCGGCTCACGACCACGGTGCTTCTTGTCCTGCCGCGCATAACCGTAGAACGGCACGATCACCGTGATCGAACGCGCCGAAGCCCGCTTCAGCGCATCGATCATGATCAACTGCTCCATGATCCACTGATTGATCGGAGCCGTGTGGCTCTGGATCACAAAGCAGTCGGCACCACGCGCCGACTCCTGGTAACGGACGTAGATCTCACCATTGGCGAAGTCGAAGGCCTTCGTCGGGACAACCCCGACACCCAGCTGGTGGGCGACCTCCTCGGCAAGCTCGGGGTGGGCGCGGCCGGAGAAGAACATCATCTTCTTCTCGCCGGTCGTCTTGATCCCGGTCACAGCACTGTCTCCTCAGAGGGTGTCTCAGCTGGGTGTCGAGCGACCGCTCGCCGCTGGGCGCGACAGAGCCGTCTCAGCTGGTGGGGTGCGGGTGTGCACTTATCACGGTACGCCGTCTTTGCCGCACCTGTTTTCGGTCAGCCTTCGCTTTCCACCTGGCCGGAGGCAGTCTCGGCAGCCTTCGCCGCCGCACTGCCCGGACGCTTACGAGCCACCCAGCCCTCGATATTCCGCTGCTGACCACGGGCCACGGCCAGCGAACCGGGCGGCACATCCTTCGTGATCACGGACCCGGCGGCGGTGTACGCGCCGTCCCCGACCGTGACAGGAGCCACAAACATGTTGTCGGAACCCGTCCGGCAGTGCGACCCGATGGTGGTGTGGTGTTTGTCCTGTCCGTCGTAGTTGACGAACACGCTCGCCGCACCGATGTTGGTGTACTCGCCGATCGTCGCGTCACCGACGTAGGAGAGGTGCGGCACCTTCGTGCCCTCGCCGATGGCGGCGTTCTTCGTCTCCACGTACGTGCCGATCTTGCCCTTCGCACCCAGCCGCGTACCGGGACGCAGATACGCATACGGCCCGACAGTCGCGTGCGCACCGATCTGCGCACTGTCCGAAACCGTGTTGTCGACCCGGGCCCCCGCACCGACCGTCGTGTCCTTCAGCCGACTGTTCGGACCCACCTCCGCACCCTCCCCGAGGTGCGTGGCACCGTGCAGCTGCGTGCCCGGGTGCACGACGGCGTCCTGCTCGAACGTGACCGTCACGTCCACCCAGGTCGTCGCCGGGTCGATGACCGTCACACCCGACAGCATGGCGGCCGTCAGCAGCCGATCATTGAGAATCCGACGCGCCTCACTGAGCTGCACACGGTTGTTGATGCCGGCGATCTCACGGTGATCGGCAGCCACCGAGGCGCCCACGCGGTGACCGCCCTCACGCAGGATGCCGAGCACATCCGTGAGGTACTCCTCACCCTGACTGTTGTCCGTCCGCACCTTCTTCAGCGCGTCCGCCAGCAACTGCCCGTCGAACGCGAACACCCCGGAGTTGATCTCCCGGATCGCCCGCTCCGCCTCGGTCGCGTCCTTGTGCTCGACGATCGCCGTCACGGCACCGCTCGCCCCGTCCCGCACGATCCGGCCGTACCCGGTCGCGTCCGGCACCTCGGCGGTCAGCACGGTGACCGCGTTCCCGTCGCCCTGGTGCGTGGCGGCGAGCTGCGCGAGGGTCGCACCGGTGAGCAGGGGGGTGTCGCCGCACACGACGACCACGGTCCCGTCCACGCTCCCGCCGAGCGCCTCCAGCCCCATCCGGACGGCGTGCCCGGTGCCGTTCTGCTCCGCCTGCACGGCGGTGCGTACGTGCGGGTCGATCTCGTTCAGATGCGCGGTGACCTTCTCCCGCGCGTGCCCGACGACGACGACCAGGTTCTCGGGGTCCAACTCGCCGGCGGCGGCCAGCACATGACCCACGAGGGAGCGGCCGGAGATCTCATGCAGGACCTTCGGTATGGCCGACTTCATACGGGTTCCCTCACCCGCTGCGAGTACGACGACGGCTGCCGGGCGATTGGCGCTCACGGAAGTTGCCCTTCGGCTGTGGAGAGGTGGGGACATCCGAAGGATACCGGGGCGTTTCTTGGGCGACATGAGAGCGGGCCCTGACAGTGCTGTCAGGGCCCGCCTTCACTTGGGCTCCCGGGGAAGGATTCGAACCTCCATAAGCGACACCAAAAGACGCTGTCCTGCCCTTAGACGACCCGGGATCGCCCTTATGTCCGGTTCGATAGGTCGTCCGGACGGACAGCCCCTACTATGCCGTACCAGGCCCCCTCAATGCGACGGTACAGATCGGCTCCTCGCCGCACTTTGATGCCGAGACACCCTTTGTAGTTGTCTCCCGTGTTCTTGCGCACGGTCGTCGGGTTGTGCTTCTTGAGGATGGTCTTGCCCATGGCTGACCTGTCGATGCCGACGAGGTCGGACCAGTAGCGCTCGGCCGCGGCGACGTCCGCGGACTCGTGAATCATGACGCGGCAGTGGAGTCGGTCCCGGCTTACCTCGAGACGGTCCAGCCAGGCGAGGAAGACAGTGATCATTCCGGGGTCGCTGTTGACGAACTCCACACTCTCGCGGCGAGCGTGCGGTTTGTCCTTGGTGCCCTCTGCCCAGTAGAGAGCAACGCCGGTGAGGAACAGTTCGCGATCCGAGAGCGTCCCGATGGCTGCCGCCGCCTCCCACTTCGTAGCCTCGCGTTCTTGCTCGCGAGAGGCTCGAAGTCGCGCAAGTCCCGCGTTCATGCGCTCTCGTTGTTCTTCCGGCGTGCACTTGGGCTCCGGGTGCGGTAGGTCCCGCACCCAGAGCGACACCGAACTCTTCGAGCACCCCAGTTCCGCCTGGATCTGGTTGTACGTCCAGCCCTGCTGTCGTAGCTCCCGCGCCCTCTCGCGGAGGTCGTCCTTCGCTCGTGGGCGTTTCGTCCATTCCGGGGGTGGCTCGCCCTCGACGAGGCGCTGCAGGGTCTCCTTGTTGTGGACCTGGAGCTCGTCCCGGATCTGCCGAAGGCTCAAGCCCGCCCGCCGCAAGGCGACCGCCTGCTCTCGTAGTGCCTCGAAGTCCGCGTACTTGCCGGATGCATGTGTCATACGCATACCGTCCGGGCGGAATGCCAGGTTCCGGGCTCGAACGGGCATGGTTCACCAGTTCGAGTGATATCGGGGGTATTCGGTCGGTGAAAGTCGCCGGAAAAGGCGGGGCTCGCGCCCGTAGGCTGGAGGCATGACCACGACGGGGGAAGAGGACACCGCGGCCCGGGGAGGGCCGCTGTGGTGGGCCAGGTGGCGCAGCGCGGCGTTCGACTGGAGTCTGGGGCTCGTGTCCGCCGTGGAGTGTGCGGTGGAGGGGGTCGAGTTCGCGCGGGACGCCGGGGTGCCGGTGGCGGCGGGAGTCGTGTTCGGTTTGGTCGCCGGTTCCGTGTTGGTGGTGCGGCGGCAGTGGCCCATCGCTGTGGTACTGGTGGCGATCGCGATCACGCCGGCCCAGATGGGGTTCCTGATGGGGATCGTCGGGCTGTACACGCTGGCGGCGTCCGAGCTGCCGCGGCGGATCATCGCGTCGTTGGCGGGGATGCAGCTGGTGGGGACGTTGATCGTGACGTTCGTGCAGGTGCGGCAGAGCATGAACCGGGGGACTTTGACCCTGGGGGACTGGTTCGTTCCGTTCGCTGCGATCACGACGTCGTTGGGGCTGACCGCGCCTCCGTTGCTGCTCGGGATGTATGTCGGCGCCCGGCGGCGGCTCATGGAGAGTCTGCGGGAGCGGGCGGACAGTCTGGAGCGGGAGCTGCAGTTGCTCGCGGAGCGGGCGGAGGAGCGGGCGGAGTGGGCGCGTAACGAGGAGCGGACGCGGATCGCGCGGGAGATGCATGACGTCGTCGCGCATCGGGTGAGTCTGATGGTGGTGCATGCGGCGGCGTTGCAGGCTGTGGCGCGGAAGGATCCTGAGAAGGCCGTGCGCAATGCGGTGTTGGTGGGGGACATGGGGCGGCAGGCGTTGACCGAGTTGCGGGAGATGCTCGGGGTGTTGCGCAGTGGTGGTGCGCGGGAGCGGGCGGCGGCTTCGGTGCCGTTGGCGGTGGTGGCCGCGGTGGTGGTGGACGAGGGTGAGGGGCCGTGTCTGGCGGATCTGGATGAGTTGGTGGGGCAGTCGGCGGCTGCGGGGATGGTGGTGGAGTTGTCGGTGGACGGGGAGGTGCGGGCGTATGTGGGGGAGATCGAGCAGACGGCGTATCGGGTGGTGCAGGAGGCGTTGACGAACGTCCACAAGCATGCGGCGGGGGCGAAGACGCATGTGCGGTTGGCGCATCGGGTGGGGGAGATCGCGATGCAGGTGGAGAACGGGCCGCCGGCGGAGGTGGGGTCGGCGTCGTCGGCGGGGTTGCCGTCGGGGGGGAACGGGTTGGTGGGGATGAAGGAGCGGGTGGTGGCGTTGGGTGGGGTGTTTGTGTCGGGGCCGACGGAGGCGGGGGGGTTTCGGGTGTCGGCGGTGATTCCGGCGTCGTAGAGCCTGTGGAGGCCCGCGCAGGGGCCGGTGGGGGACCCGTGGAGGGGGCCCGTGGGGGTGGCTCAGCCTGCGGTGAGGCGTATGGGTTCGATGCCGGAGGTGAGGGCGCCGAGGGCCTGGTCGATGTCGGGGCCGAGGTACCAGTCGCCGGTGTGGTCGAGGGCGTAGACGCGGCCTTCGGCGTCGACGGCGAGGAGGGAGTGGGTGTCGGTCTCGGTGCCGAGGGGGGCGACGTCGGTGTCGAGGGCGCGGCCGAGGTCGGCGAGGGTGCGGGCCATGTGGAGGCCGTGGAGGGGGTCGAGGTGGACGGTGCTGGGGGCGACCTGGCGGCCGGGGCCGGTGGGGGTGATGGTGAGTCCGCCGAATTCGGCCCAGGCTTCGACGGCGGCGGGGAAGACGGCGTGGCGGTGGCCGGCGGGTGAGGTGTGTTCGCGGAGGGTGTCGGCCCAGATCTCGGCTTGTTTGATGTCCCAGCGTCCGGGTTGCCAGCCGGCGGCGCGCAGGGCGGCGTCGACGGGTACGGGGAAGCGCGTGGTGGAGGTGCGGTCGGGGTGCATCTGCCCTTCGTTCGTCGTGCTGTGTGCCTGGTGCTGCGTGTTTTGTGACTTGTGTCTTGTGTCGGGTGCCCGGTGCCCGGTGTCGGGTGGGTCAGGCGGTTGTCGTGGCCGGGTCGACGATGCGGACGCCGAAGTGGTCGCTGAGGGCGGTGCAGGCGCGGCAGGGGGTGGCGAAGCTGCCGTGGAGGGGGTCGCCGTCCTCGCGGATGTGGCGGGTGGTGAGTTTGGCTTGTTTGAGGGTCTTGCGGGCTTCGCCGTTGGTCATGGGGCGGCGGGCGGCGCGTCTGCTGCGGTCGGCGTCGGCGGCGGCGATGTGGCGGGAGATGAGGAGTGCTTCGGCGCAGCGGCCGGTGAAGCGGTCGCGTTGGGCGCTGGTGAGGGTGTCGAGGAAGTCCTGGACGAGGGGGTGCAGCGGCGGGGGTTGGTCGCCTCGGGCGGCGGTGCCGGTGAGGGTGGCGCCGCGGACGGAGAGGGCGGCGGCGACGGTGGGCAGTATGCCGTCGCGGCGGTGGCGGAGGGTGGGGGTGTGGGTGGCTTCGGTGGCGGACCAGCCGATGCGGGGGTCGCCGGATCGGCCGGTGCCGTGGTCCGCGGTGGCGTGGTCGCCTGCGTGGTGGTCGCCCGGGTGGGCGTTGTACAGGTCGTTGGACCTGCTGGTGTGTGGCCCCGTCTGCGTCGCGTTCATGATCGTTTTCCCCTCCCGTGCATCCCCCGGAGGTCACAGGGTGCCAAACGGCGTGGCGGGTGCGGAAGCTGGGGCGGTGCGACACGCCCGGGTTTGGGCGGGCTGTCACGGCGGGGTGACGGCTGGTCACGGAACCGGAGGCCCGGTGACCGTCGTCGTCGTACCGCATAGGCTGTCGCCACCGTGGGCGCGCGGTTGACGCGCGTTGGAGATTGTTGGAGACAGTCGATACGGGCGTGGTGGGTCGGGACCGGAAGCGGAACCGGCCGCTGCGGGCCGTACAGAGTGCCGCAGGGGGCAACCGCCATGACGACGAGTCGGCTCGGGCAGCAAGCCGCGCCGCCGAATGCGGCCTATGCCGGGCAGGTCGTGCATTTCCCGGATCCGGTCCGGGCGGCACGGCACCCGAGAGGTGTGCGGGTGGACGAGCGGGGCTACCCGGTTTTCTCGCCGTATGCGCGCGCGGTCGCGGAGATCGCGGATCCGCCGGAGGGTTTCGGCGTGGACGAGCTGCGGTTGACGGACTACGTGTCGGCGAACGCGGCGCTGGCGGCTTCGGGTCACGAGCTGTGGGACACGGTGCCGGCGGTGGCGACTCCGCACGGCTGGACGTGGCATCACGTGGTGGGTTCGCGGCGGCTGGAGCTGGTTCCGGTCGAGGTGAAGGCGTTGCTGCGGCATCACGGTGGTGTGTCGACGGCTGTCGTGGATCAGTCGAAGCGCGGGACGCGGCCGTTGCAGGAGACGCGTCCGGCGCATTTCGGGCTGCCGAAGTCGGGTGTGGCGGTGACGGAGCAGCAGGTGCAGGGGGTCGAGGAGGACCTCGGGTATCGGCTGCCGGGTGCGTATCGGTCGTTCGTGAAGGCGGCGGGCGGTTGTGCGCCGGTGGGCGCGGCGTTGGTCGCGGAGCTGGGGCTGCTGGTGGACCAGCCGTTCTTCACGGTGCGGGACGAGGCCGCCGTGAACGACCTGGTGTATGTGAACAAGTGCCTGCGTGACCATCTGACGAAGGACTATCTGGGCGTCGCGTTCGTGCAGGGCGGGTTGCTGGCCGTGAAGGTGCGCGGTGAGCGTGCCGGTTCGGTGTGGTTCTGCTCGTACGACGATGTGCGGGACGTGGATCCGGGCTGGTCGTCGGCCGAGCGTATGGAGCGGTTGTTGCTGCCGTGCGGTGAGGATTTCGACGTCTTCCTGTCGCGGTTGGCGGGTAATCCGCCGGAGTTGGAGACGGTGGCGAATCTGATGGTGGACGGCGGTTTCGCGCGGTCGGTTCCGGTGTCGTCCGGGTCGTCCGCGGGCGCGGGGGAGTGAGCTGACCGATGGTGACGTTCGCGCAGGCGCAGGAGCGCGCCGAAGAGTGGATCAACGGGGATGTGCCGGCGTACCAGCATCGTGAGGTGCGGGTGCGGGAGTTCGAGCTCGGGTTCGTGGTGTGGGCCGAGGACCGTGCGGAGGGGCCGCGGTCGGACGGCGGTGCGCATCGGCTGGTGATCGCCCGGGACAGCGGGGAGGCCACGCTGTGGCCTTCGGTGCCGGTGGGCGAGGTGATCCGCCGGTACGAGGAGGAGTACGGCCGTCCGGAGGCCCCTGCCGACGCGGCGCCGGCGCCGGCGGCGCGGGTGGATCTGAATCAGACGTCGTTCCTGTTGTCGCCGCCGGAGTGGTTGCAGGAGGCGGCGGACAGGTTGGGCATCGAGGGCCGGCAGGGGGCTGG
Source organism: Streptomyces sp. NPDC006872 (assembly GCF_040635845.1). Classification (NCBI taxonomy): domain Bacteria; kingdom Bacillati; phylum Actinomycetota; class Actinomycetes; order Kitasatosporales; family Streptomycetaceae; genus Streptomyces; species Streptomyces sp. NPDC006872. Next base: position 124,098 of record NZ_JBEYIL010000005.1, on the reverse strand, counting down.
TTCGGGGAACGGGGCGGCCGCTGCGGGTGCGGGTCCGGGTCCGGCTGCGGGTTCTGGTCCGGGTTCTGGTTCTGGTTCGAGAGTGGGTGCGGGTTCGGGGGTGGGGTCCGCCGCCGGTGGGGGCGTGCCCGGTGGTGATCCTTCGCTGCCTCGGACGCAGGCCGGGGTGCCGGGGAGTGGGTTGCCCGAGACGCAGGGCGGGGTGCCGGTCGCGCCCGCGGCGCCGCTGGGGGCGACTCCGTGGGCGGGGACGGACACCAACGGCGACTCCGGTGACGACCGTTCCGTGCCGCTGCCCGCGACCGTGTTCGCGCCGCCGCTGAGCGGCTCCGACGACGAGTCGGGACCGCCGACGGCGGCGCCGGACGCCAAGACGGCGCTGATGTCCGGTGGCAGCCAGCTTCCGCCGACCGCGGTCGCGCCCGCGCTCGACGGGACGGGTGCGCCCGTGCCGCAGGGGGCGCGGCCTCAGCCGACTCCGCCGCCTACGCCTGCTCCGACTCCGCCGGCTGCTCCGACTCCGCCGCCTTCGCCGTCCGGTCCGTCCGGGGCGGTCGGGGCGGTCGGGGCGTCGTACGGCTATCCGCAGGGCGCTGCTGCTTCGGCGCCGCCGGCCGGTCCGGGTGCGCCGTCGCGGCCGCTCGCGCCGAACGCCGGTGACATCGCCGACGCCGCGACCAGCAAGGCTGCGCCGCCTCCGCGTCGTAACCGAGGGGGAGGGGCCGTGCCGCCGCCTCCGCCGGGTGCGCCGGGGACTCCGGGCGCGCGGCCGGGCGGCACGCCTCCGCCGCCGCCTTCCGGGCCGGGGGCGCCGGGTACTCCGGCGGGCGGTTACGTGCCTACACAGCTTGTGTCGGCCCTGGGGCCTGACGGGCCGGGTGTTCCGGCGGGTCCGGGTGCGCCTGCTGGGCCGAACCCGCCCGGGGGCACGCCTCCCGGTGGCGTTCACCATGCCGCGACCATGTTCGCCGATCCCGGCCGGATGGGACCGGGCGGTCCGGGCGGTCAGGGTGGACCGGGCGGTCCGGGAACGGGTGGCGCGCCGCAGGCTCCGGGTGCTCCGGGTGTGCCTCACGCGCCGGGTGCTCCGGGGATGCCGGGCGCTCCCGGTGCACCTCAAGCGCCGGGTGCCCCTGGTGTTCCGGGAGCCCCGGGCGGGCCTGGCGCGCCCGGCGTGCAGGGCGTGCACGGTTCGGTGGGGGGCGCGCAGGGCGCCGTCCACCATGCGCAGACGATGCTGGCCGGGCCCCCGGCGGGCGGCCCGGGCGCGCCTCCGCCGCCGCAGGCCCCCGGTGTTCCAGGTGCTCCTGGTTTCCCGGGCGCTCCCGGTATGGCTCCGGGTGCTCCCCAGCCCCCGATGCCGCCGGGTGCGATGCCGCCGCCGGGTGGGCCGGTGCCGGGGCAGCCGCCGGCGTACGGGTATCCGCAGCAGCAGGGGTTGCCGACGGTCGGTCCGGGCTATCAGGCCGTGTTGCGCTATCGGGCGCAGGACGGTTCGGAGCAGCAGCTGATCCGGCGTTCGGCGCCGGGGACGCCGCACCCGGAGTGGCAGATCTTCCACGAGCTGCGGGCGATGAACGTGCCGCCGGACCAGGTGCTGGAGCTGCACACGGAGCTGGAGTCGTGTGAGCTGCCGGGTGCGTACTGTGCGCGGATGATCCGGGAGCAGTGGCCGCAGGCGCGGATCACGAGCATCGCGCCGTACGGCACGGATCACGCGAGTCGGCAGCAGGGCATGCAGCAGTTGCTGGCGCACCAGGGCGAGTTGCACCAGGTGGCGGACGGGCCGGCGCGTCCGGCGCCGGTTCGGGCGCCGTTGCCGCAGGTGCAGTCGGCGCCGCCGGTTCCGCCGGAGGCGATCGGGCAGGAGCTGGCCGCGGTGTTCGGGCCGTCGGTGTTCCGGTTCGAGCAGGCGGCGGTGTCGCGGCAGGGTGTGCCGCCGGTGGTGGCGCACACGCTGGTGGTGGCGGGCCTGCCCGCGGACATGGGGCCGTTCTTCTGGGCGCAGGCCCAGCCGGGGCGGGCCGTGCCGACGCTGGCCGAGCTGGCGGCGGAGCGGGGTGTGCAGCCGGCTTCGGACGCGGGGTCGTACCTCGTCATGGGCAGTGACTTCGGCAAGGCGATCTGTGTGCAGTACGGGACGGCGAACATCGTCGCCGTGCCGGTGGAGGCGGGGCCGGGCGGGGCGCCCGTGCCGCCGCAGTTCGTGAACACGGGGCTGCCGGAGTTCGCGCGCTGCCTGGCGTTGCTGGGGCGGATGTGGCGGCTGCGGTTCGGTCTGAACCAGGAGCAGGCGGGTCGTTGGACCGTCGACTTCCAGGCCCAGTTGGTCTCGCTCGACCCGGCGGCGCTCGGTTCGCCGGAGAGCTGGTGGTCGGTGCTGCTGGAGCAGATGTGGGACGGGCTGCTGTGACGGGCGGTCGCTGAGGTCGCTGAGGTCGCTCAGGCGAAGGGGAAGGGGCCGGGCCCGGTCGGAAGATCGGGCCCGGCCCCTTCTGTGTTCAGGGTGCGATCGACATGCGATCAATCCCTGTTCTGGGTTGACCGTGTCCTGTGCGCGGAGTGTCGCGTTATGAACACTTACACCCGATCCATCAAGATATGCGCGAAATCATCATGTCGTGTCCGTCTGATGGCGAGGGGTTTTCAAGGATGAGCAGCGCATCGGTGGCACCGCCGGGGTTCGTGACCGTTCGCCGCCGCGGTTACCGGCCCGAACAGGTCGAGGCGTACACCGTCGCGCTCTGCGCCGACCGGGACGCCGCGTGGGAGCGGGCCGCCCGGCTCACCGTCCTCGCCAAGCGCATGGAGGCGGAGGTCGAGCAGTTGCGCGAGGTCGTGACACAGCTCGCGCCGCAGACGTACGAGTGCCTGGGGGAGCGTGCACGGCGCATTCTCCAGCTCGTGCTGGAGGAGGCGGCGGACGTCCGCGAGAACGCGCGGGGTGAAGCGCGAGAGCAGGTTGCGCAGGCCGAGACGTGCGCCCTCAGCGTGCGCAGGGAGGCGCAGGAGGAGGCGGACACGCTCCGCGCGGAGGCCGAGGAACGCGCCCGTCAGCGACTGCTCGCGGCGCGCGCCGAGGCCGACGAGGTCCGGGTCGGCGCCCGCCGCGAGGTGAAGGAGTATCGCGGCGAGGCGCTGGCCGCCCTGCGCGAGGTGCGGCAGCGCACCACCGGGATGCTCGCCGAGCAGGACAAGGAGCATGCCGAGCGGTGGACGGCGGCCGAGCGCGAGGCGGCCGAACGGTCCGCGGCGCTCGACGCGCAGTACGCCCGGTCGGTGACCCGGGCCGAGGCGGCGCTGTCCGCGGCGAAGCAGGCGTTCGCCGAGGCCGAGGAGTCGGCCCGCCGGGGCCAGGAGGACGCACACGCGCGTGCCGCCGAACTCCTGGCCGAGGCACGCGCCCGGGAGGAGCACGCCGCGCGGGAGACGGAACGGGTCCTGCGGGAGCACGGCGAGCGCTGGGACGACGTACAGGCCCACATGGACCACGTACGCAACAGCCTGACCGCACTCACGGGCCGAGCGGTCGAGTAGCCGGTCGGGCCGCCCACCGGGGCCGCCGGTCGGGCCCGGCGGTCCCGGTTGCTCACTCCGTTCGTACCGGGAAGCGGCGTGGGGCCAGGGTCAGCAGGACGACGAATGCCACGGCCGCCGCGCACGACGCGCCCAGGTACACCGCGTGCACGGCGTCGGCGACCGCCCGGCGGGTCGCCTCGGCGGCGGTGCCGGTGTCCAGGTCGCGGGCGAGCGAGTCCAGGTCGCCCGCTCCGCCCAGGCGGGCGGCCAGCACCCCGTTGGCGACCGCGCCGAACACCGACGCGCCGATCGTCTGGCCCGTCTGCCGGCAGAACAGCACGGACGCGGTCGTCGTCCCGCGTTCCGACCAGCCGACCGTCGACTGCACGCCGACGAGCAGCGGGAGTTGGAACAGGCCCAGCGCGCCGCCGAGCAGCAGCATCAGCAGGGTCGGCTGCCAGGCCTGGCCGGGATAGGGCAGGAACGGGAACGCGAGCAGGATCAGCGTCGCCGTGCCGATGCCGAGCAGCGCGGTGTCGCGGAAGCCGATGCGCCGGTAGACGTGCTGGCTGAGGGCGGCGGAGAGCGGCCAGCTCAGCGTCCACACGGAGAGGACGAAGCCGGCGGTGACCGGTCCCAGCCCCAGGACCGCCTGGGCGTAGGTCGGCAGGAACACCGTCGGGGCCACCATCAGCAGGCCCAGCGCGCCGAGCGCGAGGTTGACCGCGGCGATCGTCCGGCGGCGCCACACCCAGCCGGGGATGATCGGCTCCGCGGCCCGGCGTTCGATGACGACGACGAGGCCGGCCAGCGCCAGACCCGCGGCGAACAGCGCGAGCGACGGTCCCGACAGCCACGGCCAGGCCACCCCGCCCTGCACCAGCGCGGTCAGCAGCACCCCGCCGCACGCGAACACCGCCAGCGCGCCGGCCCAGTCGACACGCGCGCGTACCCGCGATTTTCCTTCCGCCCCTCCGTCCGACTCCCGCTGCGGCTCGTGCAGATGACGGACGATCAGCCACAACGCGACCGCCCCGATGGGCAGGTTGACGAGGAAGATCCAGCGCCAGTCCGCGTAGGCGGCCAGCACCCCGCCCAGCCCGGGCCCGGCGACCGCGGAGAGCGCCCACACCGTGGACAGCTTCGCCTGGATCTTCGGGCGCTCCTTCAGCGGGTACAGGTCGGCGGCGAGCGTCTGCACGGTGCCCTGCAACGCCCCGCCGCCCAGGCCCTGCACGATGCGGAACGCGATGAGCGCCCCCATGTTCCAGGCGAGCGCGCACAGCAGCGAGCCGAGCAGGAAGAGGACGGCTCCGGCGACCAGCACAGGCTTGCGGCCGAAGGTGTCGGAGAGCTTGCCGTACACCGGCAGGGTGACGGTGACGGCGAGCAGGTAGCCGGAGAACAGCCAGGAGAAGACGGAGAACCCGCCCAGGTCACCGACGATCTGCGGGACGGCCGTGGAGACGATGGTGGAGTCGAGCGCGGCCAGCGCCATGGCGAGCATGAGCGCGGCGACGACCGCTCCCCGCTTGTGCGTCTGCGTCGGCTGCGCGGTCCCGCGTAGCGCAGGTCTGGTGTCCCCCACGGATGCCCCTCCCCAGATGTTCCGTCAGATGTTCCGTCGTCCCGTGTTCCGTGCCCCTTGCATGCAACTGCCGGAACTCAGCTTCCCACTTGACCCTCACGTCGCGGGAGGGTGGAGCCTGACCGGGTCGAAGGGTGGACACGACCCCGAGAGCGCCTCCACCTGACGGTGGACGGCCCCTAGGGGTCCCTCCGTACTGCGGCTGGGGGAGGGTTCGTACCGTCGGAGGAGGAGAAGGCCCCAGGTCGCTCCTTAACCTGGCTTTATGCCGCTGGGGGGCGGCAGACGCACCGGCGGGGGGTGGGGTTAACCCCCCTGGAAGACGGGCCCGAGCACCAGCGCGCGGGACCCCCTCCCGCCGACAGACTCTTCGGCGTAGCGCTTCTCGCTATGCAGCTTCTGAAAGCTTCTGACCTTCTACTGAGGAGATTTACCGTGACTTCGGCTGTGACCATTCCCAGGCACGGGGGCACTGGAGGGCGTACGGCCGTCGCCGCGCGGGCGCGGCAGGTCGTCAAGGCGTACGGGTCCGGCGAGACCCGTGTCGTCGCCCTCGACCACGTCGACGTGGACATCGCCCGCGGCCAGTTCACCGCGATCATGGGCCCCTCGGGGTCCGGCAAGTCCACGCTCATGCACTGCCTCGCCGGTCTCGACACCGTCACGTCCGGGGAGATCTACCTCGACGAGACCGAGATCACCGGGCTGAAGGACAAGAAGCTCACGAAGCTGCGCCGGGACCGGATCGGCTTCATCTTCCAGGCGTTCAACCTGCTGCCCACGCTGAACGCGATAGAGAACATCACGCTGCCCATGGACATCGCCGGCCGTAAGCCGGACAAGGGCTGGCTGAACCAGGTGGTGGAGACCGTCGGCCTCAGCGACCGGCTCAAGCACCGTCCCACCCAGCTCTCGGGCGGTCAGCAGCAGCGCGTCGCCGTGGCCCGGGCCCTCGCCGCCCGCCCGGAGATCATCTTCGGGGACGAGCCGACCGGAAACCTCGACTCGCGCGCGGGCGCCGAGGTGCTGGGCTTCCTGCGCCGCTCGGTGGACGACCTGGGCCAGACCATCGTCATGGTCACGCACGACCCGGTGGCGGCCTCCTACGCGGACCGCGTGCTGTATCTCGCGGACGGCCGGATCGTCGACGAGATGTTCAAGCCGACCGCCGAGACCGTCCTCGACCGGATGAAGGACTTCGACGCGCGGGGGCGTACGTCATGACCGTCATGAAGACCTCCATGCGCAACTTCTTCGCGCACAAGGGACGGATGGCCCTGTCGGCCGTGGCGGTCCTGCTGTCGGTGGCGTTCGTCTGCGGGACGCTGGTGTTCACCGACACGATGAACACGACGTTCGACAAGCTCTTCGCCGCCACCTCCTCCGATGTGACGGTGAGCGCGAAGGGCGCCTCGGACACCGGTGAGACGACCTCCGAGAACGGCAAGCCGCCGGTCATGCAGGCCTCCGTGCTCGACGAGGTGCGCAAGGCGCAAGGGGTGAAGTCGGCGGAGGGGACCGTCTTCTCGACCTCCGTGACCGTCGTCGACGCCGACAAGGACAGCCTGTCGCCGTCCAGCGGCGCGCCCACCATCGTCGGCAGCTGGAACGGCAACGACGCCCGCACCATGAAGATCACCGAGGGCGCGGCCCCCAAGGGCTCCGACCAGATCATGGTGGACGAGGACACCGCCGACAAGCATCACCTGAAGCTCGGCGACGAGATCGGCGTGATCAGCGCGATCGGCACGCACACCGCGAAGATCTCCGGCATCGCCGCCTTCCAGGTCACCAACCCCGGCGCCGCGATCTTCTACCTGGACACGAGGACCGCCCAGGAGGCACTGGTCGGCCAGCCGGACGTCTTCACGAACGTGAACGTCACGGCCGCGTCCGGGGTGAGCGACGCGCAGCTGAAGAAGAACGTCGCGGCCGAGATCGGCGCCGACTACAAGGTGCAGACCGCCAAGGAGACCGCCGACGCCAACCGCGCGGACGTGGGCAGCTTCCTGGACGTCATGAAGTACGCGATGCTCGGCTTCGCCGGGATCGCCTTCCTCGTCGGCATCTTCCTGATCATCAACACCTTCTCGATGCTGGTCGCCCAGCGCACCCGCGAGATCGGCCTGATGCGGGCCATCGGCTCCAGCCGCAAGCAGGTCAACCGGTCGGTTCTCGTGGAGGCCCTGCTCCTGGGCGTGGTCGGCTCGGTCCTCGGCGTCGGCGCGGGCGTCGGCATCGCGATCGGCCTGATGAAGCTCATGAGCCTGACCGGCATGAACCTCTCCACGGACGATCTGACGGTCGCCTGGACCACCCCGGTGGTCGGCATGGTCCTCGGCATCGTCGTCACCGTGCTGGCGGCCTACCTCCCGGCCCGCCGCGCCGGCAAGGTCTCCCCGATGGCCGCGCTGCGCGACGCGGGCGCCCCGGCCGACGCCAAGGCCGGCGCCGTACGGGCCGTCCTCGGCCTGCTGCTGACCGGCGGCGGCGTCTTCGGCCTCTACCTCGCCTCCACCGCCGACAAGGCCGCCGAGGGCTCGCTCTGGCTCGGCCTGGGCGTGGTGCTCAGCCTGATCGGCTTCGTCGTGATAGGCCCGCTGCTGGCGGGCGCGGTGGTCCGGGTGCTGGGCGCGCTCGTCCTGCGGGCCTTCGGACCCGTCGGACGGATGGCGGAGCGCAACGCGCTGCGCAACCCGCGCCGGACCGGCGCCACGGGCGCGGCCCTGATGATCGGCCTCGCGCTGGTCGCCTGTCTGTCGGTGGTCGGCTCCTCCATGGTCGCCTCGGCCACGGAAGAGCTCGACAAAAGCGTCGGCACGGACTTCATCATCCAGAGCGACAGCGGCCAGCTCATGACCCCGCAGGCGGTGCAGGCCATCAAGTCGACACCGGAACTGGCGCAGGTCACCGAGTACAAGCCGACCGAGGCCGACTTCACCACCCCCGACGGCAAGACCCTCGACAAGACGGCCATCACCGCCGCCGACCCGACCTACGCGACCGACCTGCGCACCGAGACGGTCGCCGGCAACCTCGCCGACGCCTACAAGCCCGACTCGATGTCCGTCCACGAGAAGTTCGCCAAGGACCACAAGATCAGCCTCGGCTCCAAGATCTCCGTGGCCTTCCGGGACGGCTCCACCGCACGGCTGACGGTCCGCGCGATCACCAGCAGCGACGTCGTCATCGACCAGCACGCGATGTACACCTCCATCGACACCCTCAAGAAGTACGTCCCGGCCGACAAGCTGCCGCTGGACCAGCTGGTCTTCGCGACCGCGAAGGAGGGGCAGCAGGACGCCGCGTACAAGTCGGTCAAGGCCGCGCTGCACGACTACCCGCAGTACACGGTCCGCGACCAGACCGACTACAAGCAGGAGCTCAAGGACCAGATCGGCCAGCTGCTGAACCTGATCTACGGCCTGCTCGCCCTCGCGATCATCGTCGCGGTCCTGGGCGTGGTGAACACCCTGGCCCTGTCGGTGGTGGAGCGCACCAGGGAGATCGGCCTGATGCGGGCGATCGGCCTGTCCCGCCGTCAGCTGCGCCGCATGATCCGCATGGAGTCGGTCGTCATCGCCCTCTTCGGCGCCCTGCTGGGCCTCGGCCTGGGCATGGGCTGGGGCGCCACCGCCCAGCAACTCCTCGCCCTGCAGGGCCTGGACGTCCTGGACATCCCGTGGCCGACGATCATCGGCGTGTTCATCGGCTCCGCGTTCGTGGGCCTGTTCGCGGCACTGATCCCGGCGTTCCGCGCGGGCCGCATGAACGTGCTGAACGCGATCGCGACGGACTGACCACAGCCCACGGGGGCAACGGCCCGGCATCGAGAAGGACGGGGGTCTTCTCGGTGCCGGGCCAGTTGTGTGCGCCGGCCCGGACCCCGACCCCGGGGGCGGTGGGGGTCCGGCCCGGACCCCCGGCCCGGACCCCCACCGCCCCCGGGGTTGTCCACAGCCCCCGGCGAACCGCACCGCCCCGTCGTACCCTGGACACCCCCGGCCCGTGACACGCGTCGGGCCCTTCGCGTTGCCAGCAACAAGCCCCGCCCCCGACCCCTCGGACGGAACAGCCCTCCATGAGCCTGCACGGTCTGCTCGACGCCGTCGTCAAGGACACCGCCCTCGCGGAAGCGATCCCCGCGGCCGCAGACGGCAACCGCATGCACGTCGACCTGGTCGGTCCCCCGGCGGCCCGCCCCTTCGCGATCGCCGCCCTGGCCCGCGAGAGCGCCCGCACGGTCCTCGCCGTCACCGCCACCGGCCGCGAGGCCGAGGACCTGGCCGCCGCCCTGCGCTCGCTGCTCCCACCGGACGGCGTCGTGGAGTACCCCTCCTGGGAGACGCTCCCGCACGAGCGCCTCAGCCCCCGCAGCGACACCGTCGGCCGCCGCCTCGCCGTCCTGCGCCGCCTCGCCCACCCGCGCCCCGACGACCCGGAGACCGGCCCGGTCTCGGTGGTCGTCGCGCCGGTCCGCTCGGTGCTCCAGCCGCAGGTCAAGGGCCTCGGCGACCTGGAACCGGTGGCCCTGCGCACCGGCCAGAGCGCCGACCTGAACGCGATCGTCGAAGCCCTCGCCGCGGCCGCCTACGCGCGCGTGGAGCTCGTCGAGAAGCGCGGCGAGTTCGCCGTGCGCGGCGGCATCCTGGACGTGTTCCCGCCCACCGAGGAACACCCCCTGCGCGTCGAGTTCTGGGGCGACGACGTCGAGGAGATCCGCTACTTCAAGGTCGCCGACCAGCGCTCCCTGGAGGTCGCCGCCCACGGCCTGTGGGCCCCGCCCTGCCGTGAACTCCTGTTGACGGAAGAGGTGCGCACGCGTGCGCGTGCCCTCGCCGAGCAGCATCCCGAACTGGGCGAGCTGCTCGGCAAGATCGGCGAGGGCATCGCGGTCGAGGGCATGGAGTCCCTGGCCCCGGTGCTGGTCGACGACATGGAGCTGCTGATCGACGTCCTGCCCAAGAACGCGATGGCTGTCGTCTGCGATCCCGAGCGGGTACGCACGCGTGCCGCCGACCTCGTCGCGACCTCGCAGGAGTTCCTCCAGGCGTCCTGGGCGGCCACCGCCGGCGGCGGCGACGCCCCCATCGACGTCGGCGCGGCCTCCCTGCGGTCCATCGCGGACGTCCGCGACCACGCGCGCGAGCTGGACATGATGTGGTGGTCGGTGTCGCCGTTCGCGGCGGACGAGTCGTTCACCCATGCCGCTGACGCGGCGGGGTCCGCCGACACCCTCAAGCTCGGCATGCACGCCCCCGAGACCTACCGCGGCGACACCGCGAAGGCCCTCGCGGACACCAAGGGCTGGCTGGCCGAAGGCTGGCGCGTCGTCTTCGTCACCGAGGCGCACGGCCCGGCGGCCCGCACGGTCGAGGTGCTCGGCGGCGAGGGCGTCGCCGCCCGGCTGGACGCCGACCTCACCGACCTCGGCCCCTCCCTGGTACATGTGTCCTGCGGCTCGATCGACTACGGCTTCGTCGACCACACGCTGCGCCTCGCCGTCCTCACCGAGACCGATCTGTCCGGCCAGAAGGCGGCCGGCAAGGACGGCGCGCGCATGCCCGCGCGTCGCCGGAAGACCATCGACCCGCTCACCCTTGAAGCGGGCGACTACATCGTCCACGAGCAGCACGGCGTGGGCCGCTACATCGAGATGGTGCAGCGCACGGTCCAGGGCGCCACGCGCGAGTACCTGGTCGTCGAGTACGCCCCCGCCAAGCGCGGCCAGCCCGGCGACCGGCTCTACATCCCCACCGACCAGCTGGAGCAGATCACCAAGTACGTCGGCGGCGAGGCCCCCACCCTGCACCGGCTCGGCGGCGCGGACTGGACGAAGACCAAGGCGCGCGCCAAGAAGGCCGTCAAGGAGATCGCCGCCGACCTCATCAAGCTGTACTCGGCCCGGATGGCCGCCCCCGGGCACGCCTTCGGCACGGACACCCCCTGGCAGCGCGAGCTGGAGGACGCCTTCCCCTACGCGGAGACGCCCGACCAGCTCACCACCATCGCCGAGGTCAAGGACGACATGGAGAAGACGGTCCCGATGGACCGCCTGATCTGCGGCGACGTCGGCTACGGCAAGACGGAGATCGCGGTCCGCGCCGCCTTCAAGGCCGTCCAGGACGGCAAGCAGGTCGCCGTCCTCGTGCCGACGACCCTCCTTGTGCAGCAGCACTTCGGCACGTTCGGCGAGCGGTACGCGCAGTTCCCGGTGAAGGTGAAGGCCCTCTCCCGCTTCCAGACCGACACGGAGGCGAAGGCGACCCTGGAGGGCCTGCGCGAGGGCTCCGTGGACGTCGTCATCGGCACCCACCGGCTGTTCTCCTCCGAGACCAAGTTCAAGGACCTCGGCCTGGTCATCGTCGACGAGGAGCAGCGCTTCGGCGTCGAGCACAAGGAGCAGCTGAAGAAGCTCCGCGCGAACGTCGACGTCCTGACGATGTCCGCGACCCCCATCCCGCGCACCCTGGAGATGGCGGTGACGGGCATCCGCGAGATGTCGACGATCACCACGCCCCCGGAGGAGCGCCACCCGGTGCTCACCTTCGTCGGCCCCTACGAGCAGAAGCAGATCGGCGCCGCCATCCGCCGCGAACTGCTGCGCGAGGGCCAGGTCTTCTACATCCACAACCGGGTCGAGTCCATCGACCGCGCGGCCGCGCGACTGCGCGAGATCGTGCCCGAGGCGCGCATCGCCACCGCCCACGGCCAGATGTCCGAGACCGCGCTGGAACAGGTCGTCGTCGACTTCTGGGAGAAGAAGTTCGACGTGCTCGTCTCGACGACGATCGTCGAGTCCGGCATCGACATCTCCAACGCCAACACGCTGATCGTGGAGCGCGGAGACACCTTCGGCCTGTCCCAGCTGCACCAGCTGCGCGGCCGGGTGGGCCGAGGCAGGGAACGCGGCTACGCGTACTTCCTCTACCCCCCGGAGAAGCCCCTCACGGAGACCGCCCACGAGCGTCTGGCGACCATCGCCCAGCACACGGAGATGGGCGCGGGCATGTACGTGGCGATGAAGGACCTGGAGATCCGCGGCGCGGGCAACCTCCTGGGCGGCGAGCAGTCCGGCCATATCGCGGGCGTCGGCTTCGACCTGTACGTCCGGATGGTCGGCGAGGCCGTCGCGGACTACCGGCGTCAGCTGGAGACCGGCGGGATCGAGGAGGAGCCGCCGCTCGAGGTCAAGATCGAGCTGCCCGTCGACGCGCACGTCCCGCACGACTACGCACCCGGTGAGCGGCTCAGGCTCCAGGCCTACCGTTCCATCGCCTCCGCCAACTCGGAGGACGACGTCAAGGCCGTCCGCGAGGAACTCGTCGACCGCTACGGCAAGTTGCCGGAACCGGTGGAGAACCTGCTGCTGGTGGCAGGCCTGCGGATGCTGGCACGCGCGTGTGGCGTCGGCGAGATCGTGCTCCAGGGCGCCAACATCCGCTTCGCGCCGGTGGAGTTGCGCGAGTCGCAGGAGCTGCGCCTGAAGCGGGTGTACCCCGGTTCGGTCATCAAGCCGGCCGCGCACCAGATCCTCGTGCCCCGCCCGAAGCCCACGAGGGTCGGCGGCAAACCGCTGGTCGGACGGGAACTGCTGGGCTGGGTCGGCGAGTTCCTGGCGACGGTGCTGGGGTCGTAGGCGCCGTAAGTGTCGTAGGGGTAGTGGCCGGCCCTGGCCGTCTCCTCAGGCCACCGGCCGGACGATCCGTCCGCCGGTGGCTTCGGTGGTCGTGGTGGCCGCGGTTGTCGTGGTGGCCCCGGCGGGTTCGGTGGCTTCGGCCAGGGCCGCGGCGAGACGGTCGCGGACCTCGACCTGGGCCGCGATCCGCTCCTCCATGACCGCGAGGCGCCGCAGCGCGACCTGGAGGGTCCGGCCGGTCGGCCTCGACGCCGTCACGTCCTGGTCCAGGCAGGGCAGGAAGACACGTACGTCGTCCAGGGTGAGCCCCGCCGCCACGAGACGACGGATGTTGCGGACGCGGACGACGACGGAGGCGGCGTCGTAGCGCCGGTAGCCGTTGGCGGCGCGCTCGGAGGAGATCAGTCCCGCCTGCTCGTAGTGCCGCAGGGCGCGCGGCGAGGCGCCCGTGACGTCGGCGAGCTCGCCGATGCGCAGCGGCCGTGACGGCATGGGCGCGGGCATGGGCGCGGGCATGGACAGGGGCTCGGGCAGGGGCTCGGGCATGCGCGCCAGTCTCATGCGACGACTGCTCCGCCGTCCACCGGCAGGATCGCGCCCGTGATGAACGAGGCCTGGGGCGAGGCGAGTTGGGTGATCGCCCAGGCGACCTCCGCGGGGCGGCCGACCCGGCCGAGCGGGGTGTGCTCGAGCTGCCACTTGCGGATCGCGGCACGCTGCTCGGGGGTGTAGCGGCTGTGGTCGGCGATCGGCGTCTCGATCGCACCGGGCGCCACGGCGGCGACGCGGATGCCGAGCGGCGCGAGCTCGACCGCCCAACTGCGGGTGAGCACTTCGAGCGCCGCTTTTCCGGCCGCGTACAGGGAGTTTCCGGGCCAGCCGCGCTGCCCGACGGCCGTCGTCACGTTCACCACGACGCCCCGGCTGTCCGCCAGCGCCGCCAGCGCGGCCTGGGTGAGCAGGACGGGCGCGATCAGGTTCGTCGCGAGCTGGGGCTGCACGGAGGCGCGTGTGTAGGTGCGCAGGGACTCGGCGCTGACGATCGCCGCGTTGTTGACCAGGACGTCGAGACGGCCGCCGCCCCGCTCGAGCGCCGTACGGACGACCGTGGCCGGGCCGTCCTCGGAGGTGATGTCCACGGCGAGCGGGACGATGAGGTCCTCGTCGTGGGCGGCGGTCTCGGCGAGGGGCGCCGCCCGCCGGCCGACGGCGATCACGCACGCTCCCAGCGCGGCGAAGGCATGGGCCGTGGCCCGACCGATACCGGTACCGGCGCCCGTGACGACGACGGTACGAGTCCCGTCCGCTTGCTTCGTGGGGGCCGTGGGGGCCGTGGAGGCCGCGTGGTTCTCGGGGTTGATCGAGTTCATGGGGCGATCGTCGAACCCTGACGCCGGTGTCAAGGTCAAGCAGATGCCTCACGGGGGCAGGTGGCAGGGGGCAGGGGGCAGGGGGCAGGGAGTTACGGGGACCGGAACAGCATGCTCGCCAGGGTTCGGAACACCTCCTCGGGGTCGCGCCCGGCCACCGCGTCGTCGAGGTTGTGGCTGAGGAGGAGCGTGGCGAAGCCGTGGGCCATGGACCAGGCGGCGATTCCGGCGAGGCGCTCGTCGTCGGCGCCGCCCTCGGGGCGGACGTGGGCGACGGCGGTGCGCAGGGCGTCGGTGGCCAGGGCGCGCGCAGTGGCGAGTTCGAGGTCGTCGGCGCGCAGGAGTCCGGGCGTGAACATCACCTGGAAGTGGGCGGGATGCTCGCGGGCGAAGCGGACGTAGCGCACGCCCGCGTCCTTCAGGTCGGCCGCCTCCTTGATCGTGGCCGCGAGCAGGCCGAAGCCCTCCGCCGCGATCGCCGTCAGCAGACCGGTGCGGTCCCGGAAGTGGTGAGCCGGTGCCGCGTGCGAGACGCCGGCCCGGCGGGCGAGATCGCGCAGGCTCAGCCCGGAGGGGCCGTCGGCGGTGATGGCGTCGAGGGCGGCGGTGAGGATGGCGCGCCGCAGGTCGCCGTGGTGGTAGGGGCGGTCGTTCATGGACAGCAGCGTACGCCGCATCTAGGCATTGACAAGTTCGCGAGAGTCGGGCAATCTTGTCAGTGTCAAGTTGTGGGCGGATGCCGAATGCGACGAGGGGGACACGTCATGTCCGAGAACGAGGTGGTCAGGCCGGGCGAGCAGCGCGGGCCGGTCGAGCCGGCCCAGGCGCGCAGGCTCTGGCACCTGCTGGAGCCGCTGCACGCGGTGCTGTACTTCGCGCCGGAGGTCTTCGAGGAGGCCGGCGCGCTCGGCTACTCGGCCGAGGACCGCTGGTCGAGCTACTTCCCGTTCCGTGCGGCCCCGTTGGGCCCGGTGAGCGCCGAGGTGGTGACCTCCGCGTTCTACAGCTTCCGGCCCGGCACGGTCGCCCGGTACATCGACGACGCCTGGAAGGTCGCCGACCCCGAAGCCGTCCTGGCGGCGCGACTGCGGGGCGTCGACCGGGCGTACCGCAAGCTGTTCGGCGACCTGATGGACGATCCCGGACTGGCCGAGGCCGCTGCCCTCGCCCGGCGCGCCGCCGAGGCCGCGGTCACGGCGGGCCGCCCGCTCGCCGCGGCCAACGCCGCGCTGGAGTGGTCGAGCGAACCGCACCTCCAGCTCTGGCAGGCGGCCACCGTCCTGCGCGAGCACCGTGGCGACGGCCACCTCGCCGCCCTGCTCGTCGCCGGCCTCGACCCGACCGAGGCGCTGGTGTCCTTCGCGGGGATAGGCGCCGCGTCCGTCGAGCGCTTCGAGAGCCGCGGCTGGACCCGCGGGGAGTGGGCGGCGGCGCGCGAACGCCTGGCGGCCAGAGGCCTGATCGAGCCGGACGGCGACGCGGCGACGGAGCAGGGCCGCGAGCTGCGCCGCCGCATCGAGCAGGACACCGACCGGCTGGCGCTCGGCCCTTGGCAGGCCCTGGGGCAGGAGTCCACCGAGCGCCTCGCCGCCCTCCTGGGCGACTACTGGGTCGCGGTCATCGGCTCCGGCCTGCTGCCCTCGGAGTCGACGCTGGGCATCGGCAAGGCCTGAAGGCCTGATGCCCCGAAGGCTTGATGGCCCGAAGGTCTGATGGCTCGAAGGGTCTGAAGGTCTGAACGGGTCGGGTGGCGTCGGGCGGACGTGCTCGTCAGGTGTGCCGGTCGTGCCGGTCGTGCCGGGTGTGCGGGCCGGCCGGACAGGGTGAAGCCGCCCGCAGGGTGTGGCTCTCTGCGGACGGCCTCGAAACGCGCTGGGTGACGCCGGCCGGCGCCCACGGGTGGAGTCGAGGTTCGGGCAGGCAGGCTAGGGCTTGTCGGGCCGGTCCTCGTCCATGCCGAGCCGCTCGTGCAGCTTCTGCTGCCCGGAGTCGACCTGGGACTCGTACTTGTTGCCCGTCTTCTCGTTGACCTGCTTCTCCGCGGCGTCGGACATGTCCCTGGCCTTGCCGTGTGCCGCCTTGTTGCTCTTGAACCTGTCGAAGATGCCCATCCAGAACTCCTTCCGGGGGTGGCTCTCCACTGACGATATTCCCGAGATGCGAGGGATGCCCACTTGAGTGGGTTGTGGTCTGGACCTCCCGGCTGCCTCCGCGCGCCCCCTCGTTACTGTGTGTGCGAGACGCCGTCGGGGGAATCCGCCCTGTGCGGGGTGGCAGCGGGCAGGCAAGGGGAGGGGCGCGTGAAGCGTCTGAGGGGTGGGGCGGCGGCTGCCGTCGTACTGATGTGTGCCGTGACGGCGGCCGGCTGCACCGCGAGGAGCACCGGCTCCGGTTCCACCGGCGCGGGGCCGTCGGCGGGCGGCGGCGCGGCGAGCGGCGGCGCCGCTCTCGCGGCGGCCGAGTCGCTGACCGTGAAGGGGCGGGCCCCCAAGACCGGCTACGAACGGGACAAGTTCGGCTCCGCCTGGGCGGACACCGACTCCAACTCGTGTGACACCCGTGACGACATACTCAAGCGTGACCTGGAGGAGGTGAAGTACACCGGCGGCACCTGCAAGGTGTCCTACGGCGTGCTGGAGTCGGACCCGTACTCCGGCAAGGACGTGACCTATCGGCGTGGCAGCAGCAAGGTCGACATCGACCATGTCGTCGCCCTGTCCGACGCCTGGCAGAAGGGCGCCAAGTACTGGGACGCCAGTAAGCGGATAGCCCTCGCCAACGACCCGCTCAACCTGCTGGCCGTCGACGCGAGCACCAACCGCTCCAAGGGGGACGGCGACACCGCGACGTGGCTGCCGCCCAACAAGGCCTACCGGTGCACGTACGTCGCGGCGCAGGTCGCCGTGAAGAAGAAGTACGAGCTGTGGGTCAGCGCGGCGGAGAAGTCCGCGATGGAGAAGGTCCTGACGACCTGCCCCGACCAGCGACTCCCCACCGGCGGCAACCCGACGAAGGCGCCCGAGCGCTTCCACGCGGGCTGAGGCGGCGCGCTACTGCCCGTACGGGTACCCCTGCTGGTACGGGTTCGGCTGGCCCGTCCCGTACGCCGGGCCGGACGCCAAGCCGGTCGCCAGGCCGGTCGTCCAGGCCCTCTTGTCGAACATCGCGAACAGCAGCAGCATCGTCGCCGTCAGCAGGGTCACCATCACGGTGATGCCCAGGACGAGGTCCCCGTCGTCGTTGTCCGAGACCGTCGCCCAGACCAGGACCACGCACTCGTACAGCGTGAACGAGGCGAAGGCCGCCCAGTCGGAGGCGAGCCTGCGGCGGATCGCCACGTACAGGAAGGGCACCCAGACCAGGAAGCCCAGCGAGACCCACACCAGGGCCACCCAGGCGAGCCGCTGGAACCAGCCGGCCTCGAGCCGTCTCTCCGAGCCCGTCGCCGTCGTAGCCGTCGTCGGCATCGTCATGTGTCGCCCCCCAAGTCACCAGGGGGCAAGAGTAGGACACGGTCAGGTCATGCCAGGGCCCCGCTTCTTTACTGTGACATGAGCGAATCTTGTCGCTCTGCGGGACCTGTGTTTCCCGAGCGCAGGGGCGTCGCGGGTTACGGTGCGATCCGTTTCCGGTGCGGTACGTCGAGTCGAGACCGTATCGTCGCTCCGGAGCAGGGGACTTCGGTGCGACACGCACGAAGACACACACGAACGATGGGGTGGGGATGGCCGAGCACCGGCAGTCCAGAAGGCGCAGATACATCACGTGGGGCGTGGCCGGCGCGGCCGTCCTCGCGGGGGCCGGGATAGCGGCGCAGACATCGATGGCGGCCACCGTCTGGCCCGCGCAGAAGACGTACACCGGAACCGCCTTCGACACCTGCACCGCGCCCTCGCTGGCCGCGATGAAGGCATGGAAGAGCAACGGCTTCTACGGTGCCGCGGCCGTCTACGTCGGCGGCAAGAACCGGGGCTGCGCGCAGCCCAACCTGACCGCTTCCTGGGTGAAGTCGGTCAACGCGACCGGTATGAAGCTCATCCCGATCTACGTCGGCGCCCAGCCGTCCTGCCAGACCGGCTCCAGCCCCGAGAAGCTCACCACCGCCACGGCCGCCTCCCTCGGCGCCACCGACGGCGCGGACGCGGTCGCCAAGTCCGCCGCGCTCGGCATGAAGGCCGGCAGCCCGATCTACCTCGACATGGAGCCCTACGACATCACCGACAAGGCGTGCAACGACGCCGTGTTGACGTATGTCCGCTCCTTCACCAAGACGCTGCGCGCCAAGACGTACCGCGCCGGCTACTACGGCTTCAGCAGCTCCAGCGCCAAGGCGATCGCCACCGCCACGAACAAGACGGACCTGCCGGGCAACCTGTGGTACGCGCTGTGGGACAGCAAGAACACCACGACCACGGACTGGCCGTGGGGCGCCACCCAGTACACGAACCACAGCCGAGGCCACCAGTACATGGTCAACAGCAAGGAGACCCGCGGCGGCTACACGATCACCGTGGACCGCGACGCGTGGGACGCCCCGGTGGCCATCATCGGCTGAGCCACACCACCCGCGGGGCGCGGCGGTGCCGGAAGTCCTGGTGAATCGTTGGTCGAATGGGTTGGCCCCAGCCGCACCACTGCCTACCATCGATCACCGCAAGACTTTGTGCACCGTCGCACAATCTCCTCGGGAGGCTTCCTTGCACCGCCGTCGTCGTCGCACCGCGCTCCTGCTGTCCGCCGCGATCGCGGCAGCCCCTCTCCTGACCGCCTGCGGGAACGACGCGCATCCCGGCGCGGCGGCCGTCGTGGGCGGCCAGCGGATCACCGTCGCCCAGCTGGAGAGTCGGGTGAACGAGGTGCGCACGGCCCAGCGCGCCGCGGTCACCGACGACGCGCAGTACGCGCAGGCCATCGCCCAGACCGGCACCCTCACCCGGGACACCCTGCACGGCATGGTCCTGGACCGGGTGCTGCACCGCGCGGCCGAGGACGCGGACGTCACCGTCACCCCCCGCGAGGTCCAGGCGCTGCGGGCCGGCCTGGAACAGCAGGCGGGCGGCGCGGAGGGCCTGGAGACGGCGTGGCTCCAGCAGTACGGCATCCCGCCGCAGCGTCTCGACGACAACCTGCGCCTCCAGCTGGAGGCGCAGAAGCTCGCCACCGACCTCGGCACGGACACCAGCCAGCCGGCCTTCTGGAGCGCCCTGTCCAAGGCGTCCAAGGCACTCGGCGTCGACCTCAACCCGCGCTACGGCAGCTGGGACGCGCAGAAGGTGGCCCGCGTCGACGCGAAGACGCCGTGGGTACGGGAGATCACGGCGTCGGGGACGCAGACGACGACGTGAGGGAACGTCCGTACGAATGATCGCGGGGCTGTCGGTGGCGTGGGTTACGTTCGAGGTGTGAACGCAACCAGCTCCGCCGCCGTCGACGACCCCGGCCGCGTCGTCCTGCTCACCACCAGCCATCGCGTCGCCCCCGGCCTGCTGTCCTGGCCCGCCTGGCAGACGCTGCGCGCGGCGGACCGGGTGCTGTGCGCGGACGGCGCGCATCCGCAGCTGCCCTATCTGCGGGACGCGGGGCTTGCGGTCGAGGAGAGCTCCCCGACCGCCGAAGAGCTGGTCGCCGCCTGTGCCGACGGCGGCACGGTGGTGGTCGTGGCGACCGGCGAGGGCGAACCGGCCCTCACCGACGGCCTGGCCCGGCTGGCCGGCTCCGGCCGCGTGGCGATGCCCGAGCTGGAGCTGCTCCCCGCCTCCTACGACCTCCCCGGCGCCCGGCTCCTCGACCTCGTCCAGGTCATGGACCGCATCCGCGCCGAGTGCCCGTGGTCGTCGCAGCAGACCCACAAGGGCCTCGCCAAGTACGGCATCGAGGAGGCCTACGAACTCGTCGAGGCGATCGAGGACGGCGACCGCGACGAACTCCGCGAGGAACTGGGCGACGTCCTGCTCCAGGTCGTCTTCCACGCCCGTATAGCGGAGGAGGACCCGGACTCCCCGTTCTCCGTCGACGACGTCGCGGGCACGATCGTCGCCAAGCTGATCCACCGCCATCCCCATGTCTTCGGCGACGAGACGGCCACGACCCCGGAGGAGGTCAAGGCGCACTGGCTGCGCACGAAGGCGACAGAGAAGCAGCGGGAGTCGGTGACGGACGGCGTCCCCCTCGGTCAGCCGGGCCTCGCACTGGCGGCGAAGCTGTCGTCGCGTGTGCGGACGGCAGGACTGGAGGTGCCCCTCCCGGCCTCCGACGGCATCGGCTACGAGCTGCTCGCCCTGGCGGCCCGGGCGGAGGCGCAGGGCGTGGATCCGGAGGCGGCGCTGCGGGCAGCGGCCCGGGCCTACCGGGACGCGATCAGGGGTGTCGAAGGGGTGGAGGATTAGTCGGGCGGGCTCCTGAGCCGGCTGCGGAGCGCGGGGGAGGCCGTACCGCAGGGCCGGCGAGCCGGGGCGTCCCGGTGCGCGCGAGGCGCTCACCGCGAACACCGCGGCAAGGCGCTCACCGCGAACACCGCGGCAAGGCGCTCACCGCGAACACCGCGGCAAGGCGCTCACCGCGAACACCGCTACCGTCGGGGAGTGACCAACCAGCCCCACCCCACGGCCGACGCCCCGCCCGCCCCGGAACTCTTCACCTGGGAGTTCGCCACCGACCCCTACCCCGCCTACGCCTGGCTCCGTGAGCACGCGCCCGTGCACCGGACCGAACTGCCCAGCGGTGTCGAGGCCTGGTTGGTCACGCGTTACGGCGACGCGAAGCAGGCGCTCGCCGACCAGCGGCTCTCCAAGAACCCCGCGCATCACGACGAACCGGCGCACGCCAAGGGCAAGACCGGCATCCCCGGTGAGCGCAAGGCCGAGCTGATGACGCATCTGCTGAACATCGACCCGCCGGACCACACCCGGCTGCGCCGGCTCGTCAGCAAGGCGTTCACACCCCGCCGGGTCGCCGAGTTCGCGCCGCGGGTGCAGGAGTTGACGGATCAGCTCATCGACCGGTTCGCGGCGAACGGCGAGGCCGACCTCATCCACGACTTCGCCTTCCCGCTCCCCATCTACGCCATCTGCGACCTCCTGGGCGTCCCCCGCGAGGACCAGGACGACTTCCGCGACTGGGCCGGGATGATGATCCGGCACGGCGGAGGGCCCCGGGGTGGTGTCGCGCGGTCGGTGAAGAAGATGCGCGGCTACCTGCTGGAGCTGATCCACCGCAAGCGCGCGGAGCTGCCGGCAGAGCCCGCGCCCGGCGAGGACCTCATCTCCGGCCTCATCCGCGCCTCCGACCACGGCGAGCACCTCACCGAGAACGAGGCCGCGGCCATGGCCTTCATCCTCCTGTTCGCGGGCTTCGAGACGACCGTCAACCTCATCGGAAACGGCACCTACGCCCTCCTCACCCACCCCGAGCAGCGCGAACGTCTCCAGCGGTCGCTGACCGAGGACGACGGCGACCGCACCCTCCTGGAGACCGGCGTCGAGGAACTGCTGCGCTACGACGGCCCCGTGGAGCTCGCCACCTGGCGGTTCGCGACCGAGCCGCTCAGCATCGGCGGGCAGGACATCGCGCAGGGCGACCCCGTCCTCGTCGTCCTGGCGGCCGCCGACCGTGATCCGGCCCGCTTCGCCGACCCCGACCGCCTCGACCTGTCCCGCCGTGACAATCAACACCTCGGCTACGGCCACGGCATCCACTACTGCCTGGGCGCCCCGCTGGCCCGACTGGAGGGCCAGACCGCGCTGGCCGCCCTTCTCACCCGGCTGCCCGACCTCCGACTGGCCGTGGACCCGGCCCAGTTGAGATGGCGTGGCGGGCTCATCATGCGGGGGCTGCGGACGCTCCCGGTCGAGTTCACTTCCGTGCGTATCTGATCGGATGTCAGCCGGAGTGTGACCATTCGGCGAAGCAAAGGTGACCGACCCTCAACTCTGTGATCTTCACGTGATCTGCGCGGCATTAACTTGTGACAAGTGATCGTGTGCCGATACGTTCACTCGTCAGCGCGACGCGTCAGTCGCACCCGTCGCGCCGGTCACTGCTGTCCAGAGAAAGGCCCTCGCATGCTCTCCGGGAACGGTCGTCACCGTCGCCCCCGTCAGGCTCCGGCCCTCCTCGTCGCGGCCGGAGTGACCGGGTCCGCCATCGCCATCCCGCTGCTGGCCGCCTCCGGCGCGAGCGCCGCAGACGGCACCGTGTGGGACAAGGTGGCGCAGTGCGAGACCGGCGGCTCGTGGAGCGCCGACAAGGGCGGCGAGTACGGCGGACTGAGCCTCACCCAGAAGCAATGGGAGACGTACGGCGGACTCGACTACGCGACGAGCGCCGACCTGGCCAGCCGCAACCAGCAGATCGCCGTGGCGCAGAAACTGCTCGCCGCCGAGAACGTCGGCGCGTGGGGCACCTGCGGGCTGACCTCCGGGCTCACCCAGGAGAACGGCGCGGTGAACGTGGACACCGGCGTGGCGGACGACTCGTCCGACTCGTCTTCCTCGTCCGGATTGTCCGACCTGCCCAAGGGGCTGGACGGCGACTCCTCGGACTCCTCGGACTCCTCGAGCTCCTCGGACTCTTCGGGCTCGTCGAGCGCCGACGGCAGTTCGACGGGATCGTCCGAGTCGTCCGACTCGTCCGCGGATTCATCCAGTTCGCCTTCGGCGTCCCCTTCGTCACCTTCATCCCCCTCGTCCTCCACCGCGGACGATCCCGCCGGGACCGACGCCTCTCCCTCGGCGACCTCGGAAGCGGACGACTCGGGCAAGTCGGTCCAGGATGCGGGCTCTTGGAGCCTCGTCGACACCGGCTCCCTCGGCTCCGGCAAGCACCGCGGCGCCACCGCCGACGAGAGCGCGACCCCCACGACGAAGAGCGCCACCGGCGCGACCGACACCGCGGCGACCGGTACCGCGGCGGACGGCGTCGCAGCGGACGGCGTCGCGGTGGACGGCACCTCCACCGCCTCCACCGGTCGGCACGCCGCGGTCACCTACGTGGTCCAGGAAGGCGACTCCCTCGCCTCCATCGCCGACTCCCTTGGCATCGACGGTGGATGGCAGGCCCTCTACGCCGAGAACAGGGACCTCATCGGCGCCGACCCGAGCGACATCGTCACCGGTCAGACCCTCGACACAGTGGTCCAATAGGGCAGGAACGCACCGAAAAACGCCGGGAGTTCACGTCATACTTCGCTCCGGAATGTCCGGTTTGGTGAAAGTGTGGGATGAGTCTCAGAAGCCCTGATCGTCTTTGAAATTCCGCGGATCACGTGACTACGGTCAAGGCCGCTCGGCAACCCGAGCCCCGGTCGTCGCAACGCCGAGTCCTGCCAGCGGCTGCCCGGGAACAGTCGTCGCGTCAAGCGCCGTAGGCAGGAGCGGGGGACCCAAGGTAAGTGCCGGGATCGGCGGTTGACGCCGGATCCGGCTTGGGGTGAAGCCACGCCTCCCATGGAGGAGTGGCCGGGCAACTCACACGGCCCGAACCCGACAGCTCACCTCGCAGGCGTCGGTGAGGGGATCCACCATGCTGTTTTCCGGTAAGGGCAAGCACCGCCGTCCGTCCAAGGCCACCCGCGTCGCCGCACTGGCCGGCGTCACCGGCGTCGCCATCGCCGCCCCGCTGATGGCGGCCGGCAACGCCTCCGCCGCCACCGCCGCCGAGTGGGACGCGGTCGCCCAGTGCGAGTCCGGCGGCAACTGGTCCATCAACACCGGCAACGGCTACTACGGCGGGCTGCAGTTCTCCGCCTCCACCTGGGCCGCGTACGGCGGCACGCAGTACGCCGCGCAGGCCAACCAGGCTTCCAAGACGCAGCAGATAGCCGTCGCCGAGAAGGTCCTCGCGGGCCAGGGCAAGGGCGCCTGGCCGGTCTGCGGCACGGGCCTGTCCAGCGCCGCCTACAACGGCAGCAGCGCCGACTCCGCCGGCTCCGGCTCCAGCTCGTCCAGCTCGTCGAACAGCACCAGCACCCGTTCGACCGAGGAGCAGAGCGCCTCCCGCTCGACCGACCGCCCGGCCGCCTCCAAGACGGTCACCACCCCGACCGGCAAGAAGGTCGAGAAGGGCGACGGCGAGTACAAGGTCGTCAAGGGCGACACCCTCAGCTCCATCGCCGAGAAGCACAAGGTCGCCGGCGGCTGGCAGAAGCTGTTCGAGCTGAACAAGGACATCGTCGACGACGCCGACCTCATCTACCCGGGCCAGCAGCTGCACCTGAAGTGAGCTGCGGCTCCTCGAGCAGTGAAGTGACATCCGGCTCTCAGGAAAGTCACAGCGCCCTCCTGGGTGAGGTCCGCACACTGAAGACCTCGTGAGGGTCACCCCCCGTCCCCACGGGCCCCCCGCTCCGGTGCGTGTTCCCCCGTACGCACCGGGGCGGGGTTTCTCTTTGCCTGTTCTCTTCGCCGGCTGTTTCCTTCGCCTGTTTCCTTCGCCTGTTTCCTTTGCCTGTTTCCTTTGCCGGTTGGCAACTTCCTGTTGGTCTTTGGCGACCGCGCCCTTTGTTCCGTGTGTGAACAATGGGTACGGTCAG
The DNA here is from genome assembly GCF_040635845.1 of Streptomyces sp. NPDC006872. Classification (NCBI taxonomy): domain Bacteria; kingdom Bacillati; phylum Actinomycetota; class Actinomycetes; order Kitasatosporales; family Streptomycetaceae; genus Streptomyces; species Streptomyces sp. NPDC006872. Next base: position 99,454 of record NZ_JBEYIL010000005.1, on the reverse strand, counting down.
TTTGTCCACGGGACGGTCGGTCGGCTGCCGACGCCCCGAAGGCGGTTAGGCTCTAGTCGCAAGGCTCGGCGCGGGCCCGTCACGGCCCACCCACCGCCCCGCACAACCAGCGTCACATCCCAAGAAGGAGATGCTCGTGCCGTCCATCGACGTCGTCGTAGCCCGGGAAATCCTGGACTCCCGAGGCAACCCCACGGTCGAGGTCGAGGTCGGCCTCGACGACGGCAGCACGGGTCGTGCCGCCGTTCCGTCCGGCGCCTCCACCGGTGCCTTCGAGGCCATCGAGCTCCGCGACGGTGACCCGAACCGCTACCACGGCAAGGGTGTCGAGAAGGCCGTCCTCGCCGTCATCGAGCAGATCGGCCCGGAGCTCGTCGGCTACGACGCCACCGAGCAGCGCCTGATCGACCAGGCCATGTTCGACCTGGACGCCACCGACAACAAGGGCTCCCTCGGCGCCAACGCCATCCTCGGCGTCTCGCTCGCCGTGGCCCACGCCGCCTCCGAGGCCAGCGACCTGCCGCTGTTCCGCTACCTGGGCGGCCCCAACGCGCACCTGCTGCCGGTGCCGATGATGAACATCCTGAACGGCGGCTCGCACGCCGACTCCAACGTGGACATCCAGGAGTTCATGATCGCCCCGATCGGCGCGGAGTCCTTCTCCGAGGCCCTGCGCTGGGGCGCCGAGGTCTACCACACCCTCAAGAAGGTGCTGAAGACCAAGGGCCTGTCCACCGGCCTCGGCGACGAGGGCGGCTTCGCCCCGAACCTGGAGTCCAACCGCGCCGCCCTCGACCTCATCGTCGAGGCCATCAAGCAGGCCGGTTACATCCCCGGCGAGCAGATCGCGCTCGCGCTCGACGTCGCCGCGTCCGAGTTCTACAAGGACGGCAAGTACGAGTTCGAGGGCAAGTCCCGCTCGGCCGCCGAGATGACCGAGTACTACGAGGAGCTCGTCTCCGCGTATCCGCTCGTCTCCATCGAGGACCCGCTGTACGAGGACGACTGGGCCGGCTGGAACGTCATCACCGAGCGGCTGGGCGACAAGGTCCAGATCGTCGGCGACGACCTCTTCGTCACCAACCCCGAGCGCCTGGCCCGCGGCATCGAGGAGGGCTCCGCGAACGCCCTGCTCGTCAAGGTGAACCAGATCGGCTCGCTGACCGAGACCCTGGACGCCGTCGAGCTCGCCCAGCGCAACGGCTTCAAGTGCATGATGTCCCACCGCTCCGGCGAGACCGAGGACGTCACCATCGCCGACCTCGCCGTCGCCGTGAACTGCGGTCAGATCAAGACCGGCGCCCCGGCCCGCTCGGACCGCGTCGCCAAGTACAACCAGCTGCTGCGCATCGAGGAGATCCTCGACGACGCGGCGGTGTACGCCGGTCGCAGCGCGTTCCCGCGCTTCAAGGGCTGAGCTTCAAGGGCTGAGCACCGTAGCGGCTTAGGCAGCGTCGTACGTACGTCCCCGTACCCGGTCCCGTACCGTGTGCGGGGACGTACGCACGTGTGAGAGCGGGAGGCGGGGAAGACCCATGGCCGTGAAGGACCGGGACCGTTTCTCCACCGCGACCAGGATCAAGCTGCTCGGCGAGCAGACCGCGGCCCGGGTCTACCGCTCCCAGACCAAGCGCCAGGCCCGCCGCTCCCGCCTCACCGGCCGCGCGGCCCTGCTGGCGCTCGTCCTGTGCACACTGATCGTGGCCCTGGCCTACCCGATGCGCCAGTACGTCTCCCAGCGCGCCGACATCGCCGACCTGGAACGCGAGAAGCAGCAGGCCAGCGAGCGCGTCGAGCAGCTGCGCGACCTCAAGGCACGCTGGCAGGACGACGCGTACGCCGAGCAGCAGATCCGGCAGCGGCTGCACTACGTCCTGCCCGGGGAGACCGGTTACGTCGTGATCGACCCGGACGCGGCCAAACAGTCGCGCGCCGACCTCGGGGCGGCCGACCGCCCCTGGTACTCGAACGTCTGGGACGGCGTCGACAAGTCGGACGCCGCCTCCCAGTGACACCAGTGACAGCATTGAACTGACAGAGAGATTTTCGTACCGGCATGGAAACTGCCCCGCCGACCACCCCGCGCACCGAGCCCACCGACGCGGACGTCGAGGCCTTCAAGCAGCAGCTCGGACGCCCGCCGCGCGGCCTGCGCGCGATCGCGCACCGCTGCCCGTGCGGACAGCCGGACGTCGTCGAGACCGCGCCGCGCCTGCCCGACGGCACGCCCTTCCCGACGCTGTACTACCTGACGTGCCCGAAGGCCAACTCGGCGATCGGCACGCTGGAGGCCAACGGCGTGATGAAGGAGATGACGGACCGGCTGACGACCGACCCGGAGCTCGCCGCCTCCTACCGTGCCGCGCACGAGGACTACATCCGGCGTCGGGACGAGATCGAGGAGCTGAAGAACTTCCCCAGCGCGGGCGGCATGCCGGACCGGGTGAAGTGCCTGCATGTGCTGGTGGCGCACTCGCTGGCCGCCGGGCCGGGCGTGAACCCGCTCGGCGACGAGGCGCTGGCGATGCTGCCGGAGTGGTGGCGCAAGGGCGCCTGCGTGACGCTCGCCGCTGAGCAGTGACCGTCTCTTACCGTCCCGTCTCTGGGGGCTGCCGCCCCCAGACCCCCGCTTCGGCCTGAACGGCCTCGTCCTCAAACGCCGGACGGGCTGAAAGATGCCGACCGGCGCTGACACGTTCCGCAATTTCGGAGGACCCCCATGACCCGCGTCGCCGCGATCGACTGCGGTACGAACTCCATCCGTCTCCTCGTCGCCGACGTCGACCCGGAGACCGGCGAGCTCGTCGACCTGGACCGGCGCATGATCATCGTCCGGCTCGGTCAGGGGGTGGACCGCACCGGGCGGCTCGCTCCCGAGGCGCTGGAGCGGACCTTCGCGGCCTGCCGGGAGTACGCGGCCGTCATCAAGGAGCTCGGCGCGGAGCGGCTGCGCTTCGTCGCCACCTCCGCCTCCCGGGACGCGGAGAACCGCGACGACTTCGTGCGCGGGGTGCTCGACATCCTGGGCGTCGAACCCGAGGTCGTCACCGGCGACCAGGAGGCCGAGTTCTCCTTCACCGGGGCCACGAGGGAGCTCAAGGGCCGCGAGGACCTCGTGAAGCCCTACCTGGTGGTGGACATCGGCGGCGGCTCGACGGAGTTCGTCGTGGGCGACGAGCAGGTGCGGGCCGCCCGCTCGGTCGACGTGGGCTGTGTGCGGATGACCGAACGGCACCTGGTCGTGGACGGGGAGATCACCGACCCGCCCACCCGGGAGCAGATCGCGGCGATGCGCGCCGACATCGAGGCCGCGCTCGACCTCGCCGAGGAGACGGTCCCGCTGCGCGAGGCGCGCACGCTGGTCGGTCTGGCCGGCTCGGTCACGACGGTCTCGGCGATCGCGCAGAGCCTCCCCGAGTACGACTCGGCGGCCATCCACCACTCCCGGGTCTCCCACGACAGGGTCCGCGAGATCACCGAGTGGCTGCTGCACTCCACCCACGCCGAGCGCGCGGCGGTCCCGTCGATGCACCCGGGCCGGGTGGACGTGATCGCGGCGGGCGCGCTGGTCCTTCTGTCGATCATGGAGCGGATCGGCGCGGAGGAGGTCGTGGTGAGCGAGCACGACATCCTCGACGGCATCGCGTTCAAGGTGGCGGAGGACGTCGAGAGGGCGTAGGACGTCGGGAAGGCGCAGGGATCACTCCGCGGCCCAGATGACGGCGTCGAACGTGGCCCTGGAGCCCTCGCCGGGGAGCGAGACCAGCCTGAGGCGGGCGACGTTCCCCTCGCTGGTGCGCACGCACACCACCATGCCCTTGGTGAGCCGATGGTCGTCGACCCCCTCCGCGTCGACGGTGTTCGCGCAGTCCTGGTAGCCGGGCAGGGCGGTGGCGTCGGCCGGCCAGAGCGAGAGCACGGTGGACCCCAGGCCTTTGATCGAGTAGTGGTCGCGCCAGCCGCTGATCTCGAGGTCGCCCGCCTGATAGTCGCGGGTGACGGGCTGTCCCTCGTCCAGTTCCTTGCTCTGCGAGTCGAACGCCAGCGTGCCGTGCCAGCGCTCGCTTCCCGCCGAGGTCGGGGCGGGAGTCGGCGCGGACGCGGACGCGGGCGGGGAGGGGGACGGGGACGCCGCAGGCGGTGTCGACCCGGGCCCGGGGGCCTCGGCGGAGGGCGTCGTCGTCGGTGTGGTGGGCGCGGCGGCCCCGCCTCCGTCGTCGTCCCCGGAGGCGAGCAGGAGGGGCACTGCGACGCCGATCAGGGCGGCGAGCAGGACGCCCACGGCGCCGATCCACGCCGCCTGGTTGCCTCTCGCGAACCAGCCCCCGTCGCGCGTGCTCGCGTCGGCTCGATCCTCGGCCACGGTACTCAGCCCCCCACTGTCGTACCTGCGCGCTCGTTTCGTACTGCTGTTGTCGCCACGCCGGGCCTCGGCGAAACCCCTGCCGGGCCGGGCAGGCCGGGCTACTCTGCTGAGCAGGTCGAATGACGTTTGAGCGTGCCGGAAGGGTCGTCGTGAAGGCCCGAAACGGTTCTCCACGACACCCCGTCGGAAAAGTTCGTGAAGTTCTTCACAAGGAATTCGGCCCTGTCGGAGGACGCAGGCGTCCCCGTTGACCCTTCCGGGGTCCCGGCACCCGTGTGAACGTGTTCAAAAGAGGCGGGCGCGGACGTATCGCGGGGGTCTTGCGAAGGTGTGTTGCGGGGCCCTCACGGAGGCCCTTCGAACCCGGAGAGGCAGCTCACGCGGCATTGACAACGCCATGCCCTACACGCTGGTTCCCGTTCCGCGCCATGACGTGGATCACGCGAGCGGCGGAGGATAGCACACACCCTCCGGAAGCTTGTGAAGGGGCGCACGAGCGACCCCCCTGGAGCGGGTGGATACTCGATGGCATGAGCACCACGGAGCGTCCCAGGATCCTCGTAGTAGGCGGTGGGTACGTAGGCCTGTACGCAGCTCGGCGCATTCTCAAGAAGATGCGCTACGGCGAGGCGACCGTCACGGTCGTCGACCCCCGGTCGTACATGACCTACCAGCCCTTCCTCCCCGAAACCGCCGCCGGCAACATCTCCCCGCGCCATGTCGTCGTCCCGCTGCGACGCGTGCTGCCCAAGGCGGAGGTCCTCACCGGCCGGGTCACCACCATCGACCAGGACCGCAAGGTCGCCACGATCGCCCCGCTGGTCGGCGAGGCGTACGAGCTGCCCTTCGACTACCTGGTGATCGCGCTCGGCGCGGTCTCCCGCACCTTCCCGATCCCCGGCCTCGCCGAGCAGGGCATCGGTATGAAGGGCGTCGAGGAGGCCATCGGCCTGCGCAACCACGTCCTCGAGCAGCTCGACAAGGCCGACTCCACGACCGACGAGGAGATCCGCCGCAAGGCGCTCACCTTCGTCTTCATCGGCGGCGGCTTCGCCGGTGCGGAGACCATCGGTGAGGTCGAGGACCTGGCCCGCGATGCGGCCAAGTACTACAAGACGGTGTCCCGCGAGGACATGCGCTTCATCCTCGTCGACGCCGCCGACAAGATCCTTCCCGAGGTCGGCCCCAAGCTCGGCCAGTACGGCAAGGAGCACCTGGAGAGCCGCGGCGTGGAGATCTACCTCTCCACCTCGATGGACTCCTGCGTCGACGGCCACGTCGTGCTGAAGAACGGCCTCGAGGTCGACTCCAACACGATCGTGTGGACGGCCGGCGTCAAGCCGAACCCGGTCCTGAGCCGCTACGGCCTCCCCCTGGGCCCGCGTGGTCACGTCGACACCGCCCCCACCCTCCAGGTCCAGGGCACCGACTACATCTGGGCCGCCGGCGACAACGCCCAGGTCCCCGACGTCGCCGCCCGCAAGGCCGGCGTCGAGAACGCCTGGTGCCCGCCGAACGCGCAGCACGCGCTCCGTCAGGCCAAGGTCCTCGGCGACAACGTGATCTCCGGTATGCGGGGCTTCCCGCAGAAGGAGTATTCGCACGCCAACAAGGGCGCGGTGGCGGGCCTCGGCCTCCACAAGGGCGTCGCCATGATCGTCATGGGCAAGATGAAGATCAAGGTCAAGGGCCGGCTGGCGTGGTACATGCACCGTGGCTACCACGGCATGGCGATGCCGACCTGGAACCGCAAGATCCGGGTCTTCGCCGACTGGACGCTCGGCATGTTCCTCAAGCGCGAGGTCGTGGCGCTGGGTGCGCTGGAGTCCCCGCGCGAGGAGTTCTACGAGGCCGCGAAGCCTGCGCCGGCTCCCGTCGCCGCGAAGCCGGCCGCCGAGAAGACCGAGACCGAGAAGGCCAAGGCCTCTTGACCTGCGGTCGCCGAAACACCCTGCTTGAACAGCTGAACAGCTGAACACCCCCGAAGGGGCCTCCCGCCATCCGTGGTGCGGGCGGCCCCTTCGGCGTTTCCGGCCCCTTCGGCGTTCGCGGGGCGTTCCCGTCCGTTCCCGTCCGTTCCCGCCTCCGGCGACCCGTGTCGTGTGCATGTATTTTGCCGTGTCGTGACGGGCGCGCGGGACTGGACTCCGCGGCCGTCCGTGTTTACGTGTGGTGACAGGACATTCCGGGATCACCATCACGGAGGTGTGCATCATGGCTGACGCCGCGCCGCGGCTCCATGCCCTCGTCGAACAGTTGCTGGGAGTCCCGCTCCCGGTGCGCGTCCGCGCCTGGGACGGTTCGCAGGCCGGTCCGCCCGACGCGCCGACCCTGGTCGTACGCAACCGAAGAGGCCTGCGCCGGTTCCTCTTCAAGCCCGGCGAACTGGGTCTCGCCCGCGCCTGGGTGGCCGGCGACCTGGAGATCGAGGGGGACCTGTACCGGGCCCTCGACCTCGTCTCCGGCCTCGTCTGGGAGCGCGGGGAGGACGCTCGTACGCTCACCCAGGCGCTGCGCGACCCAGAGGTCCGGGCGGCCGTCCGGGGCCTGCTGAAGCTCGCCGGGCCCCCGTTGCCGCCCGCCCCGCCCCGCGAGGAGGTCCGCCGCGCCGGGCATCTGCACACCCGCCGCACCGACCGACGCGCCATCAGCCACCACTACGACGTCGGCAACGACTTCTACGAACTCGTCCTCGGCCCGTCCATGGTCTACTCGTGCGCCTACTGGGAGTCCGCGGACAGCACCCTCGAACTCGCCCAGCGCGACAAGCTCGAACTCGTCTGCCGCAAGCTGGACCTGGCCCCCGGACGCCGGCTGCTGGACGTCGGCTGCGGCTGGGGCTCCCTGGCGATCCACGCGGCCCGCGAGCACGGCGCGGACGTCGTCGGGATCACCCTCTCCCAGGAGCAGGCGGCGTACGCCCGCAAGCGCGTCGCCGACGCCGGGCTCACCGACAAGGTCGAGATCCGTGTGCAGGACTACCGGGACGTCGCCGACGGGCCCTACGACGCGATCTCCTCCATCGGCATGGCCGAACACGTCGGCTCCGCGAAGTACCTGGAGTACGCGCAGGTCCTGTTCGCGCTCCTGAAGCCGGGCGGCCGGCTGCTCAACCACCAGATCGCCCGCCGCCCGCACCAGGACGAGTCCGCCTACGACCTGGACTCGTTCATCGACGCCTACGTCTTCCCGGACGGCGAACTCGCCCCCGTGGGCACCACGGTCGGCCACCTCGAACGGGCCGGCTTCGAGGTCCGTGACGTCGAGTCGATCCGCGAGCACTACGCCCTCACCCTGCGCCGCTGGGTCGCCCGCCTGGAGGCCGACTGGCGGCGGGCCGTCCAGCTCGCCGGCCCCGGCCGCGCCCGGGTCTGGCGGCTCTACATGGCCGCCTCCGCCCTCGCCTTCGAACGTAACCGCCTCGGCGTCAACCAGGTCCTGGCGGTCCGCACCGCCGAGTCGGGCGACTCCGCGATGCCCCTGCGCTCCCGCACCTGGAACTGACGGAACGGCACCTGCGAAGGGCCCCGCCGCAGCTCGCGACGGGGCCCCGACCGATCGTCGGCTACTCCGACTTGATCGCCGCCAGCATGTTCAGGCGGGACGCGCGCCGGGCCGGCCACAGGGCCGCCAGGATGCCCACCGCGGCGGCCAGCACCAGGAAGAGGAGCATCCGGCCCCAGGGCAGCACGAGTTCGTACGTGGGCATCTTGGTGCCGATCAGCTCACCGGCCGCCCAGCCGAAGAACACGCCCAGGCCGATGCCGAGCACCCCGCCGAAGAGCGAGATCACCAGCGACTCCAGACGGACCATCCGCTTGACCGAACGCCGGTCCAGGCCGATGGCCCGCAGCATGCCGATCTCCTGGGAGCGCTCGAAGACCGACATCGCGAGGGTGTTGATGACACCGAGGACGGCGACGATCACGGCCATCGCGAGCAGCCCGTAGAGCATGTTCAGCAGCAGGGTGAACATCTTGGCGATCTCGTTGGAGAGGTCCTGCTTGCTCTGCACCTTGATGGCCGGGTTGGCGCCCAGGGCCTTCTCCAGCCGGTCCTTCGTGCCGTCCGAGGCGCCGCCGGACGTCTTGACCATGACCTGCATGTCGGCCGGATCCGCCAGGTGCGGGGTGAGGGCCGAGTTGTCGACGAGGATGCCCTCGATCAGCTCGTTGCCCTGGTAGACCCCGGCGACCGTCAGCTGCTGCTTCTTGCCGTCCTCGTAGTTCGCCGTGAACGTCGAACCGGCCTTCCAGCCATGGCTCTTGGCCAGGACGTCGTCGACGACGACCTGGGAGCCGTCCACCTTGAAGGCGCCGTCGTCGACCTTGAGGTCGGTCAGCTCGCCGATGGTGGAGCCGGTGACGCCGGTGAGGTACTCGGTCGTGCCGTCGATGCGGGCGGGCCCGTTGCGCATCGGGCTGGTGGCGGTCACCCCGTCGGTGGTCTTCAGCTTCTCGTCGATGTCCGCGGAGAGCTCGTTGCCGTTCGCCATCGACACGACGTAGTCGGCCTTGATCGCGGAGGACGCCATCTTGTCGATGCTCTGCTGCAGGCTGCCCGCCATCACCGTCATGCCGGTGATCAGGGTCAGACCGATCATCAGCGCGGAGGCCGTGGCCGCAGTGCGGCGCGGGTTGCGCACCGAGTTCTGCCGGGCCAGCTTGCCGGACACCCCGAAGACCCGCAGGACGGGCGCGGAGGCCGCGATCAGCGGACGGGACAGCAGCGGGGTCAGGATGAACACGCCGATGATGAGCAGGACCGCGCCGATGCCCATGGGGGCCTGGCCGTCGGAGCCGTCCATCGTCGTCGCGGCCAGGACCACGGCGACGCCCGCCCCGGAGAACAGCGCGCCCAGCGTGTTGCGCAGCACCAGCGACTTGGTCGTCGCGGCCGCGTGCACGCTGCTCATCGCGGCGACCGGCGGGATCTTCGCGGCCCGGCGCCCGGGCAGCCAGGCCGCCAGCATGGTGATGACGACGCCGACGACCAGGGCGGCGGCGACCGTGCCGGACGAGACGATGAGCGGACCGTCGGGGACGGTCGCCCCCAGCGTCCCCAGCAGCGAGCGCAGCCCCGCGCCGATCCCGATGCCGGCGACCAGCCCGGTGACCCCGGCGACCGTGCCGACGACGAACGCCTCGATCAGCACCGACCGCGTGACCTGCCGCCGCGAGGCGCCGACGGCCCGCATCAGCGCGAGCTCCTTGGTGCGCTGGGCGACCAGCATGGTGAAGGTGTTGGCGATGATGAAGGTGCCGACGAACAGCGCGATGCCGGCGAACACCAGCAGCCCCGACTTCAGCCCGCTCATCGAGGCGGCGATCGTCACCGCCTGGTCGTCGGCGAGCTCCTTGCCCGTGATGGTCTCGACCTTGTCCTTCGGCAGCGCGGCGGCCAGCGCGGACTGCAGCGCGCTCTGCGAGGTGCCGGCCGCGGCCTGCACGTCGATCTCGTCGTAGGCGCCGACCTTGCCGAACAGGGTCTGCGCGGTCGGTGTGTCGAACAGGGCGAGGCTGCCGCCGGCGGCGACGTTGCCGTCGTCCGTGGTGAAGACGCCGGTGATCTTCGGGGTGAGGACGGGGCCGTCGACGGAGAGCCGCACGGTGTCGCCGACCTCGTACCCGGCCCGCTCGGCCGTCTTCGCGTCGATGACGACCTCGTCCTTGCCGCTCGGCGCGTGCCCGGAGACGAGCGGGTACCGGGCGTCCTTCTCGCCCCAGTAGTTGCCGCCCTGCGACTGGAAGCCGCCGCCGATGAGCTTGCCGTCCTTGTCGGCGATGGCGGTGAAGCCGCTGACGACGCCGATCGCGGACGCGGCGCCCGGGACCTTCGCGCTCTGCTCCACCATGGCCTGGGTCAGCTCGGGGTTCTTGACGATGCGGTCGCCGACGTCCGGCTGGTACCCGGCGGTGACGGCGACGTCGACGTGGTCGAAGCCCTTGGCGGAGCTGTTCTGGAGGGCGTTGGAGAGGGTGTTGGTGAAGACCAGGGTCCCCGACACGAAGGCCACGCCGAGCATCACGGCGAGCACGGTCATCAGGAGCCGGGCCTTGTGCGCGAGCACAGTGCGCAAGGCGGTACGGAACATGTGTTTTTTCTCAGTCCTGAATCGAAGTCGTGAAGCGATTCGTGTCGGAGGTCAGCTGGTGCGGCCCTTGGCGTCGAACTGCTTCATCCGGTCGAGGACCGAGTCGGCGGTCGGCCCGTACACCTCGTCGACGATCCGGCCGTCCGCGAGGAACACCACGCGGTCCGCGTACGCCGCGGCCACCGGGTCGTGGGTCACCATGACCACCGTCTGGCCCAGTTCCCGCACGGAGTTGCGCAGGAAGCCCAGCACCTCGGCGCCCGAGCGCGAGTCGAGGTTTCCGGTCGGCTCGTCGCCGAAGATGATGTCCGGCCGGGAGGCCAGGGCGCGGGCGACGGCCACGCGCTGCTGCTGACCTCCGGAGAGCTGCGAGGGCCGGTGGCCGAGCCGGTCGGCGAGCCCCACCATCCGGATGACGTTTTCCAGCCAGTCCTTGTCCGGCTTCCGGCCCGCGATGTCCATCGGGAGGGTGATGTTCTCGATCGCCGTGAGCGTCGGCAGCAGGTTGAACGCCTGGAAGATGAACCCGATCTTGTCCCGGCGCAACTTGGTGAGCTGCCGGTCCTTCAGCGAGCCGAGCTCGGTGTCGCCGATGCGCACGGAGCCGGAGGAGAAGCTGTCGAGGCCGGCGACGCAGTGCATCAGCGTGGACTTGCCGGAGCCGGAGGGCCCCATGATCGCGGTGAACTCGGCCTGCTTGAAGTCGACCGAGACCCGGTCGAGGGCGACCACCTGGGTCTCGCCCTGTCCGTAGATCTTCGACAGGTCCGTGGCACGTGCGGCCACGGCGGTGGTCCGGTCGGCGAGCGGGGTGGTGGTCACGGAAACGTGCTCCTGTCGGGACGGCGGAGTGGGTACGGCGATGTGTCTGTCGGACACGTGAACCATCGTCCCGGCCGCCAGCTGCCGTGTAGTCAGTCGCTGTTCCGGTTCTGAAGGCAGACTCGAGGCGGACCGGGTGCCGCCGTGTCATACCTGGGGATGACCCCGATCCCTGAGGGACGGTTCGAGGGGCGACCCCGACGGCGGTTCGTCAAGAACCGGTGGAGCACCCTCGTTCGTACGGTGAAATTCCGTCATTCCGCATACGCAAGCGGTTGCCGCGCGCCAGGCTACTGGCAAGTGCAGATGGCCAGTTCCACGTGCTGATGCACCCTCAGACGTCAATAAAATAAGACAACATCGGTCCACCGTTCCGCTGTTCGAGGGACGGATCCCGATAGGGTCGGAAGCTCAAGCGGAGCCCATCGGCCTGCCCAGATGGTGGAATGCAGACACGGCGAGCTTAAACCTCGCTGCCCCTTCGCGGGCGTGCCGGTTCAAGTCCGGCTCTGGGCACTTCCGACTTCTCGGCGATCGCTGCACCCTCCATCGAGGCGTTGACACCGGCTGAGTGCGGGCGCACACTCACGTCCAAAGGGAGTGAAGGAAACTTCACCGTGCGAACAAGTCGCTGAGCGAACAACGTCTGAAGGGAACGCCCGATGCGCACCACTGTCGGCATCGTCGGCGCCGGCCCCGCCGGCCTCCTCCTTGCCCGGCTGCTCCACAACGCCGGCATCGACTCCGTCGTCCTGGAGAGCCGCGACCGGGCCTACGTCGAGCAGCGGCAGCGCGCCGGGATTCTGGAGCAGGGCACGGTCGACGTGCTGCGCGCGGCCGGCGCCGGGGAGCGGATGGACCGCGAGGGGCTGCGCCACGACGGCATCGAGCTGCGGTACGACAGGAAGCGCCACCGCGTCGACTTCCCCGCCCTCACCGGCGGCCGGTCGGTGATGGTCTACGCCCAGACGGAGGTGTGCAAGGACCTCATCGCCCTCCAGCTGAAGGAGGGCGGCCCGCTGCTCTTCGAGGCGGAGGCCCTGGCCGTCGAGGACGCCGCCACCGACCGCCCGCGCGTGCGCTTCCGCCATGGAGGCGTCGAGGACGTCCTGGAGTGCGACTACGTCGTCGGCTGCGACGGCTTCTGGGGGGTCTCGCGGAAGGCGATCCCGGCCGGGCTGACCCGGGTCTTCGAGCGGACGTACCCCTTCGGCTGGCTCGGGATCCTCGCCGACGTGCCGCCCTCGCACGACGAACTCGTCTACGCCCGCCACGACCGCGGCTTCGCGCTGCTGTCGATGCGCTCCCCGTCCGTCTCCCGGCTCTACCTCCAGGTGCCCGACGGCACCGACGCCGGGAATTGGGCCGACGGCGAGATCTGGGACGAGCTGGAGCGCCGCTTCGAGACGGACGACGACTGGCGGCTGGAGCGCGGGCCGATCACCCAGAAGTCGGTCACCCCGATGCGCTCCTACGTCCACGAGCCGATGCGGCACGGCCGGCTCTTCCTCGCCGGTGACGCGGCCCACATCGTGCCGCCGACCGGCGCCAAGGGGCTCAACCTCGCCGTCGGGGACGTCGTCACCTTCGCCCGGGCGCTGACCCACCGGCAGGAGACGGGCTCGGCCGAGCTCCTCGACGCCTACTCCGAGACCTGTCTGCGGCGCGTGTGGCAGGCCGAGCGGTTCTCCTACGACATGACGACCCTTCTGCACCCCGCCCCCGACGCCACGCCCTTCGAGAGCCGCCTCCAGCTCGCCCGCCTGGAGCGGATCGCCTCCTCCCACGCCGCCGAGACCGATCTGGCCGAGGGCTACACCGGGTTCCCGTTCGGGTGATCGAACGACCGGACTGTTCGATCACCGTGCGGTTCCGGCCATGTCCCGGCTTTGTCATGAATGAAGCCCTCCTGTGTGGGGAATCACGACGCCGCGTAGCGTGTTGCGCAGCAGCAAGAGGGAAAGATCCTCCCCAAGCACTAGGGTCAATCCTTTGCCTACCTATTACCCTTGAGCCAAGGCCGCGCAGTGTGGCCATGGAGGAGAGCAATGAGGAGCAGAAACCCGGTCTTCTCGCGACGGGGGTTCAGCCGCGACAACGGCTACGCGGGCTTCAACGCCGCGCCGCAGGCCGGGGGACCCGCAGTCGGCACGCAGCAGGGCAACCCCTACGCCCAGCCGGCCGGCAACCCGTACGCGCAGAACCCCTACGCCCAGCAGGGCCTGCAGCAGGGCGCCCCGCCGCAGGCCCCGGCCACCACCGGCCGGATGACCATGGACGACGTCGTCGCGCGGACCGCGACCACGCTCGGCACCGTGGTCCTCACGGCGGTGCTGTCCTGGCTGCTGCTGCCGGTCGACGCGGACAACATCAACAAGTCGTACGGCATCGCCGTCGGCGCCGGTCTGGTCGCGATGGTGCTGGCGCTGATCCAGTCCTTCAAGCGCAAGCCCGTCCCGGCGCTGATCCTGTCGTACGCCGCCCTCGAGGGCGTCTTCCTCGGCGTGATCTCCAGCGCGGTGTCCACCTACATCGCGGACGGCGTCGTCGCGCAGGCCGTGCTGGGCACCATGGCGGTCTTCGCCGGTGTCCTGGTGGCCTACAAGGCGGGCTGGATCCGCGTCAACCGCCGCTTCTACGGCTTCGTGATGGCGGCCGCGCTCGGCTTCGTCCTGCTGATGGTCGTGAACCTGCTGTTCACGGTCTTCGGCGGCGGTGACGGCCTCGGCTTCCGCAGCGGTCCGCTCGGCATCGTGTTCGGTGTCATCGGCATCCTGCTCGGCGCGTGCTTCCTCGCCCTGGACTTCAAGCAGGTCGAGGACGGCGTCGCCTACGGCGCCCCGCGCGAGGAGGCCTGGCTCGCCGCCTTCGGCCTCACGATGACGCTGGTGTGGATCTACATGGAGTTCCTGCGACTCCTGTCGATCCTGAACAGCGACTGACGCACAGCACGGTGAGAAGGGCCCCGGGATCTCGATCCCGGGGCCCTTCTCCGTGTCCGTAGCCGTAGTGGGTGTGTGTCGCGTGCGCGCTAGAGGAGTTTGCGCGCGGCCCTCCTCAGGTCGTACTCATGGATGATCGCCTTGGCGTGGCCGTACGCGAGGTTGTGCTCGGCGCGCAGCCAGCTGACCTTCTCCTCGAAGCGGAGAGCGGGGCCTTCGTCGACGGTGCGCAGCCAGTCGGCGACTTCACGACCGGTGCAGTGTGGGATACGGGCCAGTATGTTGCGGTGGGTCTCCTCGGAGAGGACATGGGACATCGGCGCCTCCGGTAGCAAAGGGGATGTAAGCCGGTCCTTCAGGTCACGGTGCCTGAGTGTTCGCCCGTTGGCAACAGTCCCGGTGCGACGCGTAGTCTCGCGGCGTGGTTGATACGACGCCTCTCACCCAAGCCGTGGATCACTTCGCCGACCGGTTGCGGGCCGCTTCGCAGAGCCGGCTCCAGCGCGGCGGCGCGGCGGAGGCCCTCGAACTGGCCCGGGAGTTGGTCCGCCGGGCGCAGCTGATCGAGGACCCTTCGGCGGAGCCCCGGGAGATGCCGGACGCGGGCATGTTCGCCGCCGCGGACCAGATCACGGTCGCCGTGCACGACTTGGCCCTCGTGCTCACGGACGAGGGCCAGCTGGAAGAAGCTCTGGAATTGGTGGCGCAGGCGCAGAAGCGTGCCGCGGTGTGACCCCTACAGGCTCGCTATGACCCGGTCCGCCAGGATGTAGACGTTGTCCGTGCCGCACTGGAACGTCAGGGTGTAGGCGCCCGAGATGCCGGAGCCGCCCAGCAGGAACGGGGTCTCGCCGGCGGTGAGGGCCGCGGCGAGGCGGTCCGCCGTCTCGCGGTGCCCCGGGGTCATGCAGAGCGTGGTGCCGTCGGCGAAGACGTAGACGTCGAGGGTGCCGAGCGGGCCCGGGCGGACGTCGGTCAGTTCGATCTGCGACGCGGCCAGTTCCTCGAGGGTGGCCACCGTGCGCTCGTGATCGTTCACGACCGGTGACTGTACGGGCACGAAGTCCGGGTGCGAGGGATGGCGGCGGCGGGCCGCGGCGAGTTCCGGGGACTCCCCGGTGAAGTCGTCGGCGTCCGCGCCCGGCTCGGCCACCGGCTCCAGGGGCTCCAGGCCCACGAAATCGGCCTGCCGGGGCAGGAACAGCTCGCTGTCCGGCAGACCCAGCAGGGAGGGGGCGTCGGAGGCGTCACGGGCCTCCTGGGCGGCCCAGAAGGCGCGCGCCTCGGCGAGCTCCCGCTCCCGCTCCTCCGCGAGCGCCTCGGCGACCGCGGCGCGTATCTCAGCCGCGTCGGCCGTGGTGCGGGCGGCCGGGACGAAGCCGCGCAGTTCCGCGGCGGCGTCCTCGGAGCTCCTGGCGAGCTGGGTGTGCAGGGCGGCGACCTGCCGGCGCAACTGCAAGAGGGTGCGCAGGACGGCGACGCCCACGGCGCCCGTGGCGGCCGTGGTGACCAGCAAGGCGATCGGCATGGCGCTCACTGACGTACTCCCGGTTCAAAGTCGACCCCCGACTTCCTACATCAGCTTGAAGGGTGGACTATCCAACTGTCAGTGCGTAACGTCACGAAACGGACAGGAACTTGGTCCTTGTGTTTGGTGCCGAAAGGCGCTGAGCTGCGTAAATCCCTCCGGGGAGGGAGATAGGTCACATCCTGGGGGAGATTGGATCACAGAACGGCCCGGAGTCCAGGTGCTTTTCGGACTCCGGGCCGGATCGTCACGACAGGTGCTGAAACGGTTACGCAGAGGCCCCGATCGAGGGCCTCGACGCGGGCCTCGACGCGGGCCTCGGCTCACGGGCCTCAGCTCGCGGGTCTCAGCTCAGGCGCTCGATGACCATCGCCATGCCCTGGCCGCCGCCGACGCACATCGTCTCCAGACCGAACTGCTTGTCGTGGAACTGGAGGGAATTGATCAGCGTGCCGGTGATGCGGGCGCCGGTCATGCCGAAGGGGTGGCCGACGGCGATGGCGCCGCCGTTCACGTTCAGCTTGTCCAGGTCGATGCCGAGCTCGCGGTAGGAGGGGATCACCTGCGCGGCGAACGCCTCGTTGATCTCGACCAGGTCGATGTCGTCGATGGTGAGGCCGGCCCGGCGCAGCGCCTGGTTGCTCGCGTCGACCGGGCCGAGGCCCATGATCTCGGGGGAGAGGCCGGAGACGCCGGTCGACACGATGCGGGCGAGTGGGGTCAGGCCGAGCTCGCGGGCCTTGGTGTCGCTCATGATGACGACCGCGGCGGCGCCGTCGTTCAGCGGGCAGCAGTTGCCGGCGGTGACGAGCCCGTCCGGGCGGAACACCGGCTTCAGGCCCGCGACGCCCTCCATGGTGACGCCGGCGCGGGGGCCGTCGTCCTTGGAGACGACCGTGCCGTCGGGGGTCGTGACCGGGGTGATCTCGCGCTCCCAGAAGCCGTTCTTGATGGCTTCCTCGGCGAGGTTCTGGGAGCGGACGCCGAACTCGTCCATGTCCTGGCGGGTGATGCCCTTGGCGCGGGCCAGGTTCTCCGCGGTCTGGCCCATCGCGATGTACGGGTCGGGGACCAGCCCGTCCTCGCGCGGGTCGTGCCACGTCGTGCCCCCCTGCGCGGCGACGGCGGCGGTGCGGGCCTGCGCCTCCGCGAACAGGGGGTTCATGGTGTCCGGGAGGCCGTCGGAGCTGCCCTTGCCGAACCGGGAGACCGTCTCGACGCCGGCCGAGATGAAGACGTCGCCCTCGCCCGCCTTGATGGCGTGCAGGGCCATGCGGCTCGTCTGCAGCGACGACGAACAGTAGCGGGTGATCGTGCAGCCCGGCAGGTGGTCCATGCCCATCTGGACGGCGACGATCCGGCCGAGGTTGTAGCCCTGCTCGCCGCCGGGGAGACCGCAGCCGAGCATCAGGTCGTCGATGTCCTTCGGGTCCAGCTCGGGGACCTTGGCGAGCGCCGCCTGGATGATGGTCGCCGTCAGGTCGTCCGCGCGCAGGTCCTTGAGGGAACCCTTGCCGGCGCGGCCGATGGGCGAACGGGCGGTCGAGACGATGACTGCTTCGGGCATGACGGCTCCATTGGCGTGGGTGCGGACGGACGGGCAGGGCTGTGTGGGAAGTTACCTGCACGTATGAGCTCGGTCACGGGTATCGCGGTGTGACACTGACCGCACTTTCTAAGCGCTTGCTTTTGCCTTCGGCGGTTCGGCGGATGTGTGCGGGTGGGGGTGCCGTCCCCTGGGGGCTGTGCCCCCAGACCCCCCTTCGGCCTGGACGGCCTCGTCCTCAAACGCCGGACGGGCTGGAAGTGACGGGCTCGTCCTCAAACGCCGGACGGGCTGGAAGTGACGGGCTCGTCCTCAAACGCCGGACGGGCTGGAAGGTGCCGGTTGCCTTGTTCTCAGACGCCGGACGGGCTGGAAGGTGTCGGCTCGGCTTCCGGGACCCGCCGCCTGCGCCTGCGCTTGAGCAGTGCCCAGGGGCCCCGTGGGCCTGTCGGCATGGCTGCCGTCACCTCTGTGCCCGGCTCCGAGGCCGCTTCCGCCGCTGCTCGGGCCACCGGCAGGAAACCCTCGCGGCGGGAGACGTCCGGGCGCTCCTCCTCCGCCGGCCACAGGCCGAGGGCCGCGCAGACCGTGGGGAGGACGGCCATCGCCGCCGTCGCATAGCCCTCCGCCGAGGGGTGGTAGTGGTCCGGGCCGAACAGTTCCCGCGGGTTGGCCTCGAACTCGGGGCCGAGGAGGTCGCCCAGGGACACCGTGCGGCCGCCCTGCTCGACCGCGCCGATCGTCTGCGCCGCCGCCAGCTGACGGGACGCCCGGCGGGCCAGCCAGCGCAGCGGCTGCTGGACCGGCTCGATCGTGCCCAGGTCGGGACAGGTGCCCACGACCACCTCCGCGCCGGCCGTGCGCAGCCGCCGTACCGCGGCGGACAGGTGCCGGACCGAGCGGGTGGCCGGCATCCGGTGGGTCACGTCGTTCGCGCCGATCATGATCACGCAGACGTCGGGCACCGGGTAGGAGTCCCCGAGGACCAGCGCGACCTGCCGGTCGAGGTCGTCGGACTGGGCGCCGGGCAGCGCCACGTTGCGCAGTTCCACCGGGCGTTCCGCGACCGCCGCCAGGCCGGAGGCCAGCAGGGCGCCCGGGGTCTGCCCGGAGCGGTTGACGCCCTGGCCGGCTGCCGTGGAGTCGCCCAGCATCGTCAGCCGCAGGGGTTCCTTGCCGGGCCCGGGGGCGTCGTAGGCGAGGCCGTAGCGGCCGTCCGCCTGCGGGACGTGCGGATGCGCCCCGTTGTTGACCTGGCGACGGGCCAGATGCACCTCCGCCACCACCAGCCCCACCGCCGCCGCACCGACCAGCCCGATGCCGCCGCCGCCGTAGGCCGCGCCGGCCGCGATGCGCCGGGCCACTCTCGCCCTCGACATGCTCGTCATGCCTCGACGCCACCTCCTCGTGTCCGTACACCCACTCCTTGCCCCGTACGGACCGTCGCCCAATCTCGACGAGGAGTGAACATGCGCCCCAGCGGTGACCTGCGCCGTACCCTGGCGTCACCAACTACGACCACTGTTTTTGCAAGCAACCGGAGACAACGGTGCAATTCCACGACTCGATGATCAGCCTCGTCGGCAACACCCCGCTGGTGAAGCTCAACAGCGTGACCAAGGGCATCCAGGCGACCGTCCTGGCCAAGGTGGAGTACTTCAACCCGGGCGGTTCCGTGAAGGACCGCATCGCCCTGCGCATGATCGAGGCCGCGGAGAAGAGCGGCGAGCTTCGGCCCGGCGGCACGATCGTCGAGCCGACCAGCGGGAACACCGGGGTCGGGCTGGCCATCGTGGCGCAGCAGAAGGGGTACAAGTGCATCTTCGTGTGCCCCGACAAGGTGAGCACCGACAAGATCAACGTACTGAGGGCCTACGGGGCCGAGGTCGTCGTCTGCCCGACCGCCGTGGATCCCGAGCACCCGGACTCCTACTACAACGTCTCCGACCGGCTGGTGCGCGAGACGCCCGACGCGTGGAAGCCCGACCAGTACTCCAACCCGCACAACCCGCTCTCGCACTACCACTCCACCGGCCCTGAGCTGTGGGAGCAGACGGACGGGCGGATCACCCACTTCGTGGCGGGTGTGGGCACCGGCGGCACCATCTCCGGGACCGGGCGGTACCTGAAGGACGCCAGCGACGGCAAGGTGCAGGTCGTCGGCGCCGACCCGGAGGGGTCGGTGTACTCGGGCGGGTCCGGGCGGCCGTACCTCGTCGAGGGCGTCGGTGAGGACTTCTGGCCGACCGCCTACGACCGGACCGTCGCCGACGAGATCGTCGCCGTGTCCGACAAGGACTCCTTCCAGATGACCCGTCGGCTGGCCAAGGAGGAGGGGCTGCTCGTCGGCGGTTCGTGCGGCATGGCCGTCGTCGCCGCGCTGCGCGTCGCCGAGCGGCTCGGGCCGGACGACGTCGTGGTCGTCCTGCTGCCGGACAGCGGACGCGGTTACCTCAGCAAGATCTTCAACGACGAGTGGATGGCCGACTACGGCTTCCTCGAGGACGAGGGTCCAAGCGCGCGCGTCGCCGACGTGCTGAACGACAAGGCGCACGGCGCCATCCCGTCCCTCGTCCACATGCACCCGGACGAGACCGTCGGCGAGGCCATCGAGGTGCTGCGCGAGTACGGCGTCTCGCAGATGCCGATCGTGAAGCCGGGCGCCGGGCACCCGGACGTCATGGCCGCCGAGGTCGTCGGGTCGGTCGTGGAGCGGGAGCTGCTGGACGCGCTGTTCACCCAGCGGGCCTCGCTCTCCGACCCGCTGGAGAAGCACATGTCCGCCCCGCTGCCGCAGGTCGGCTCCGGCGAGCCGGTCGGCGACCTGATGTCGGTCCTCGGCACCGCGGACGCGGCGATCGTCCTCGTCGAGGGCAAGCCCACCGGGGTCGTCAGCCGTCAGGACCTGCTGGCCTTCCTGGCCAAGGGCGGGAAGTGACTTACCCGGGCCGCAGGCTCCAACTCCCGGGAAACTTCCGGTGAACGGCCTCTTCGGGCGCTGAACTTCCGTTTGCCCACCGAATGGACGGACTTCGCGGAAGTGGTACGAGGGCGTCACGTCCGCGCAGCACTCGCTTAACACGCGTCCGGCATATTTGTGGGTGTCGGAAGGGCGGGAGCGGCTCCCCGCCCCACCGGCAACCGAACGGCGTCACGGACCTCCGGAGCGGCTCCCGGACCATCCACAGACGCCATGGACGCGAAGGCCCGGCCTGACCCGGCCCGCGTCCCTCGCGGGGACCGCCGTCGTCCCGCCCCCCGGTAACGGGGGTGCGGCGGTCCCCGCGCAAGCTTTTCTCCGGCGCCTGTCGCCGCTCACGGGGATGAGAAGATCCGCCGCATGCCGCTGCCCCAGCCCGAAGACCTGACCTCCCTCGTCCTGCGCGTCGACTTCGACGACGACACCGCCTGGGAGGCCCTGCGCACCGCGGTCGAGGCCCTCGATGGCGGCCCCCACGCCACCTGGGTCAGCGACCCCCGGTACGAGGGGGTGGGCATCCCGGAGCTCATGCGCGAGGACAACGCGGCCGACGAGGACGAACAGCTCACCTCCCTGTTCCTCGCCGACGCCCACGCCATGGCGGGCGCGGAGCACTCCCTGCTGGCCCTCGACCTCTACGACGAGCCCGGCCGCACGTTCCGGGTACCGGCCCGGTGGTTCCCGGACATCTCCGCGAACCTGTCCATCGCCAACATGGACTTCGAGGACTTCGCCGACTGCGCCGACGCCTCAGGCACGTTCCGTGGGTTCGGGGACGGTGGAGGCTGACGTCCAACTGCCCAGCAGCGCCAGCCGTTCCGTCGTCTCCGAGGCCGGCTCCGGGGTGTAGACCAGTAGGTTCTGGTCGGGGTCCGCCGGGAGGGCCATCGTCTCGTAGGGGAAGGTCAGCAGGCCCGCCACCGGGTGCTGGATCCGCTTCACGCCGAACGCGCACTCCCGGACCGGATGGTCGGCCCACAGGCGGCGGAAGTCGTCGCTCTTCAGGGAGAGTTCGCCGACGAGCGCGGTCAGCCGCCGGTCGTCCTGGTGGTGGCCCGCCCGCACTCGCAGATGCGCGACGCACTGGACGGCCACCGCGGGCCAGTCCGGGTAGAACGTACGGGAGGCGGGGTCGAGGAAGACGTGCCGCGGGATGTTCCGGGCGTCGGGCGCGATCCGGTCGTAGTCGAACACCGCGTCGGCGAGCGCGTTCCACGCCAGCACGTCCATCCGGACGTCCAGCACGAACGCCGGGGTGCGCTCCATGCTGTCGAGCAGCAGCTGGACGCCCGGGCGCACGCGGGGCGCGGCGGGGCGGCCGGAGGGCCTGCGGGGGCGGGCGACCGCGTGCAGATAGGCGCGCTCGGTCTCGTCCAGGCACAGGACGCGGGCGACGGCGTCCAGGACCGTGTCGCTGACTCCCCCGGACTTCGTCCGGGAGGGACCCCCGGGGCCCCTGCCCTGTTCCAGCCGGATGTAGTAGTCGACGCTCACTCCGGCGAGCTGCGCCACCTCCTCGCGCCGCAGCCCCGGTACCCGCCGGCGGCCGTACGAGGGCAGTCCGACCTCCTCCGGCTGGATGCGGGCGCGGCGCGAGCGCAGGAAATCTCCGAGGTCCCCGTCCATGCGTTCGAGGGTAAGGGAGAGGCGGGCCGCGAACCTGGTACTGGCAGACCCAGGAAAAAGGCATCCCTGGGTAGCGCGGGACCGCGCGATGAGAGTGGTGCGGGCCAGGCCGGGGAGTCGTTCCCGGGCCGTCAGCACGAGGAGTTCGCATGTCCCAGCTTCAGTACGCCGCCCTTTCCGGCCGTACCGCCGTGGTCACCGGGGCCGCCAGCGGCATCGGTGCGGCCGTGGCCGTGCTGCTCGCCGCCTCGGGCGCCCGGGTCGCGCTGCTGGCCCGGCGCGGGGACCGGCTGGAGACGGTCGCCGAGAAGATCCGCGCCGACGGGGGCGAGGCCCTCGCCGTCGTCGCGGACGTCACCGACGAGGCCTCGGTGGCCGCGGCCGCCGACCGGATCCACACCCGGTACGGGACCGTCGACCTGGTCGTCAACAACGCCGGCGTGATGCTGGGCAACCCGATCGACGACGGCCGGATCGACGAGTGGCAGCGGATGCTCGACACCAACGTCACCGGCGTGCTGCGGCTGATCCGCGCCTTCGCCGGGGACCTGGTGGGCGCCGCCGCCGAGGGGCGCACGGCCGACCTGGTGAACGTCTCGTCCATCGCCGCGGGCGCCGTGTTCCCCAACTTCGCGGTGTACGGCGCCACCAAGGCCGCCGTCACCTACCTCTCGCAGTCCCTGCGCACCGAGTTCGGGCCGCGTGATGTGCGGGTCACCAACGTCGAGCCGGGGCTGACGGAGACCGAGTTGGGCGACCACATGGACAACCCCGAGCTGTCCGGGATGCTGGACGGCATGTTCGAGGGCATCGGCGGGCTGTCCGCCGCCGAACTCGCCGACGTCGTCGGCTATGCGGCCAGCCGCCCCCGGCACGTCAACCTGCGGCAGCTCGTGGTGCTGCCGACCCGGCAGGTGTGAGCCGAGCCGGCAGGTGTGAGCCGAGTCGGTCCGCGCGCGGCCGGGTCGGTGGTGTGACGCCGGGCGTCAGTCCTCCCAGGCGTCGTCCTTCGAGGCCTGGCGCCGGTGGCCGAACAGGCCGGGGTGGCTGCGGGCGGCCTGCACGACGTTGACGCCGACGATGCCCGCCCAGGAGACGAGCAGCCCCGGCAGGTGCGCGGTGCCCGCGCCGATCGCGGACAGCGGGATCGCCAGCACCAGCGAGACGATGCCGAAGCCGAAGCGCTCGCCCCAGGAGTCGGTGGGCCTCGGCGAGCGCGAGCCCCGGGCCGCCACCATCTGCTGCTCCGCGAACTGCCGTCGCACGCGGCGCTCCACCGCGGCGTCGATGCGCTGGTCGACCTTCTCCAGGAACGAGTCCACCAGCGCGGACTCGTACTCCTCGCCCAGTTCCCTGCGGGTCTGCAGGGTGGCGTCGAGTTCCTTCTTCAGGTCTGCGTCCTGCGCGTCCATGGTGGTCTCCCATCCCGTCATGGACACCACGGTAGGCAGCGGCCGCTCTCCGCGCACTGGGGACAGCCCCCGTCTGCGGGGTCGGGTTGGCCGGGGAGGCGGTCGCTCAGACGGAGGTCACTTCTTCGCCAGTCCGTGCTGCTTCGCGTAGGCGTTCGCGACGTCCTCCGGGTCCTTCTTGTCCTTGTCCACCTGCCGGTTCAGCTCGGTGAGCTGGGCGGTGGTGAGGAGGTTGCCGAGCCTGGCCAGGGCCTTGCGGACGGTGGAGTCGGCCTTGCGGTCGGCGATGAGCGGCACGATGTGCTGGCCCGGGATGAGGTTCTTGGGGTCGGTCAGCACGACCCAGTCGTTGGCCACGATGTCCGTGTCCGTGGTGAAGAGGTTCGCCACGTCGACGTCGCCCTTCTTCAGGGCGCCCTTGACCAGCGGACCGGAGGAGTCGAGGGACTTGAACTCCTTGAACTCCACGCCGTAGACGTCCTTGAGGCCCACCACGCCGACCTGGCGGGTCTTCACCTCGGGCGCCGCGCCGATCACCAGCTTGCCGTTCTGTTTCGCCAGGTCGGCGAGCGAGGTCAGGCCGTACTTCTTCGCGGTCTGCTTGGTGACGACGAAGGCGTCCGAGTCCTCGGCCATGCCGTACGGCAGCACCTGGAGGCCGGCCGGGAGGGCGACGGCGAGGGCGTTCTGCATCTCGCCCTCCTCGGTGGCCGTCGCCTTCGGGTCGAGGTAGTGCAGCAGGGCGCCCTGGTACTCGGGGAGCAGGTCGATGTCGCCGCCCTTGAGCGCGGGGATGAGGATCTCGCGGGTGCCGAGGTTGGGGCGGACCTTCACCTTCACGCCGGCCGCCTCCAGGACCGCGGCGTAGAGGTAGCCCAGCACCTGGTTCTCGGTGAAGTTGGCGGTGCCGATGGTGACCCCGTCCTTGCTGGAGCCGCCGCCACCGGAGGCAGTGCCCTCGTTGTCGAGGGAGGTGATGCCGCCCGCGCAGGCGGAGAGGGCGGGGACGGTCGCGGCCGCGAACAGGCCGCCGAGGATCATGCGTCGGTTCATGTCGGGGGTTCCCTAGGCGGTCTGGGCGGGGCGGTGCCGGAAGAGGAGGCGCTGGAACGCGCTCAGCAGGAGGTCCAGGGCGATGGCGACCACGGCGACCAGCACCGCGCCGCCGAGCACCTGGACGAGGTCGCGCTGGGCGAGACCGTCGAAGACGTAGCGGCCGAGGCCGCCGAAGGAGACGTACGCGGCGATCGTGGCCGTGGCGACGACCTGGATGAGGGCGAGGCGCAGGCCGGTCATGATCAGGGGGAGGGCCAGCGGCAGCTCCACGTGGAACAGGACCTGGTGGCCGCGCATGCCCTGGCCGCGCGCCGCGTCCTTCACGTCCGGATCGACGGCCGTCATACCGGCGTAGGTGTTGGTCACGATCGACGGGACCGCGAGGGCGACGAGGGCGACGTAGACCGGCAGCATCGACAGTCCGCCGGCCAGGAAGACCAGGACCACCAGACCGACGGTCGGCAGCGCGCGGCCGAAGGAGGCCAGGTTGATCGCGAGGAACGCGCCCCTGCCGGTGTGCCCGATCAGCAGGCCCAGCGGGAGGCCGATCGCGGCCGCGATGAGGGTGGCCAGCAGCGAGTACTGGAGGTGCTCGGCGAGTCGGTGCGCGATGCCGTCCGAGCCGGACCAGGTGGCGCCGCTGGTCAGCCAGCTGCCGAGGTTCTTGAACAGTTCGTACATCAGGCTCGCCGCCTCTTCCACGGGGTGAGGAGGTACTGGACGCCGACCAGGGCCGCGTCCGCGACGACCGCGAGGAGGATCGTCAGGACCACGCCCGCGATCACCGGCGTCGGGAAGTTGCGCTGGAAGCCGTCGGTGAAGAGCTGGCCGAGGCCGCCGTCGCCGATGTAGGTGGCGACCGAGACCAGGGAGATCGACATGACCGTCGCGATGCGGACGCCCGCCATGATCACGGGGAGCGCGAGCGGGAACTCGACGGTGAGGAGCGTGCGCAGGGGGCGCGTGCCCATCGCCTTGGCCGCCTCCTTGGTCTTCGCGGGCACCGAGTCGAGGCCCTCGACCGTGTTCCGCAGCAGCACGACCAGCGTGTAGACGGTCAGGCCGATCACGGTGGTGGTGCGGGTCAGACCGCTGACCGGCAGCAGGAGCACGAAGATCGCGATCGACGGGATCGTGAACAGCACGTTCGACAGGCCGAGCAGGAAGCCGCGCAGCGGGCGGACCCGGTGGGCGACCACCGCGAGCGGGAGGCTGATCAGCAGACCGAGGAGGACGGCGGTCAGCGCGGCCTGGAGGTGGGAGATCGTGAGGGTGGTCAGATCGTCGGTATGGCTGGATATCCAGGACCAGTCGATGGTCATGCGGCCACCACCCGTGCCTCGGCGTGGGCCTGGCCCGCGTGGGTGTGGATGTCGTCGCGGGAGGTGACGCCGGTCAGGACGCCGTCGGCGTCGACGCGCGCCACCAGGCCGGTGGGGGAGGCGACCGACTCGTTGAGCGCCGCGAGGAGGGAGTCGCCGTCCTTGAGGGGCCGGACGGGTATGTCGGCGTCCTTCGAGGTCCAGCGCAGCGGCTTGCGGGCCTCGTCGAGCGTGAGGGTCCAGGCGCCGCCCTCGGGGGCCGGGCCCTGCGGGACGTTCGCGAGGGTGGTCAGCGAGAGCAGCTTGAGGCCGCGCTCGGCGCCGAGGAAGTCGGCGACGAAGTCGTCGGCCGGGCGGGCGAGCAGCTCGGCGGGCGAGGCGCACTGGACGAGGTGGCCGCCGGTGCGGAACACGGCGATCTGGTCGCCGAGTCGGACGGCCTCGTCGATGTCGTGCGTGACGAAGACGATGGTCTTGCTCAACTCCTTCTGGAGCCTGAGCAGTTCGTCCTGGAGCTGGGTGCGCACCACCGGGTCGACCGCGCCGAACGGCTCGTCCATGAGGAGCACCGGCGGGTCGGCGGCGAGCGCGCGGGCCACCCCGACGCGCTGCTGCTGGCCTCCGGAGAGCTGGTGCGGGTAGCGGCTGCCGGACTCGGCAGACAGTCCGACCGTCTCCAGCAGCTCGGCCGCGCGGGCGCGCGCCTTGCGTCGGCCGTGGCCCAGCAGCAGCGGCACGGTGGCGATGTTGTCGAGCACCGTGCGGTGCGGGAAGAGCCCCGACTGCTGGATGACGTAGCCGATGGATCGGCGCAGCTCGGCAGCGTCCTGCTGGGTGACGTCCTTGCCGCCGACCTGGATGGTTCCGGAGGTCGGGTCGACCATCCGGTTGATCATCCGCAGGGTGGTGGTCTTGCCGCAACCGGAGGAACCGACCAGGACGGTCACGCCGCCCTCCGGCATATGGAGGGAGAGATCGTGGACTGCTGTCGTGCCGTTGGGGAAGCGCTTGTGGACCGCGTCGAACTGGATCATGAGTTGTCCCTTGCCCGGCTGTATAACGTCATGCAGAGTTCTCCGTAGATGAATAACTTGTCAACGGTTGGTTGTTAATCCGACGTAACGGATGACCGTCAGGCAAGATCAAGTGTCCGGATTGAGGGGAGTTTGCAGCCTTATGTCGTCTCGGATGGTGGACGCCCCTCTTGGAGCGGGCTCCGGTCTCGTGGTCCTCGACGGGATCGCTCTCGGCGTCGCGGACGTCGCGCGCCTCGCCGACGGGACCGCCCGACCGGTCCCCGGCACCGACGCGACCAAGCGGATGACCGAGGCCTGGGACGCCGCCCGCCAGATCGCCGCCACCGGTCGCGTCTACGGCCGCTCCACCGGGGTCGGCGCCAACCGGAACGAGGACGTGCCCACCGAGGCCGCCGCCGAGCACGGACTGCGCCTGCTGCGCAGCCACGCCGGCGCCATCGGCGAGGAACTGCCCGCCCGGCAGGTCCGGGCGATGCTCGCCGTCCGCGCCAACCAGCTGCTGGCCGGCGGCGCGGGACTGCGGCCCACCGTGGTCACGGCGCTGTGCGAGGCGCTGGAGAACGGGGCGTATCCGGTCGTCAACGAGTTCGGCTCGGTGGGCACCGGCGACCTCGCGGCACTCGCGCAGGTCGGACTCGCCCTCGTCGGTGAGCATCCCTGGCGCGGCGAGGGCGCCCCGGAGCCGCAGCCGCTCGACAACAACGACGCCCTCGCGCTCATCAGCAGCAACGCCCTCACCCTCGGCCAGGCCGCCCTCGCCCTGCACGAACTGCGCGGACTCATCGAGGCCACCCAGGTCGTCGGCGCACTGTCGCTGCTGGCCGTGGACGGGTCGCACGAGGCGTACGCCGCCCCCGTGCACGCCGCCCGCCCGCACCGCGGCTCCAGCGAGGTCGCCCGCCGCATGCGGGAGCTGATCGGCGCCGAGGACCGGCCCACCCCGCCGCTCGGCAGGATCCAGGACCCCTACGGATTCCGCTGCCTGCCCCAGATCCACGGCCCCGCGCACGACGCCGCCGACGCCCTGGAGGAGGTGATCGCCATCGAGATCAACGCGGCCGCCGAGAACCCGCTCATCTCCCCCGAGGACATGGCCGCCTACCATCACGGCGGCTTCTACCAGGCCCAACTCGCCCTCGCCCTGGACCACTTCAGGCTGGCCCTGACCCAGGTGGCGCGGCTGTCCACCTCCCGCCTCTCCACCCTCAACGAACCCGCCTACACCCGGCTGCGCCCCTTCCTCGCCGACCCCGAGCCCGCCTCCTCCGGCGTGATGATCCTGGAGTACGCCGCCGCGGCCGCCCTCGGTGACCTGCGCGCCTTCTCCGCGCCCGCCTCCCTCGGCCACGCTGTACTCTCCCGGGGCGTCGAGGAACAGGCCAGCTTCGCCTCGCTCGCCGCCCGGCAGACACTGCGGGCCTGCGCCGCGTACCGTCTCGTCGTCGGCTGCGAACTCGTCGCCGCCGTACGGGCGCTGCGCCAGCGCGAGCTGCGGCCCGAGCCGGGACTCCCGGCCGGGCAGGCATGGGAGCTGGCCGAGGCGGTGCTCGACGCGGAACAGGCCGACCGGCCGCTCACGGCCGACGTGAGCGCGGCGGCCGCACTGCTGGACCGGTTCACGGAGATCTGGAGGGGGAGCGGGGCATGAGCGCGGAGACGGAGACGGCCACCGACAGTGGCGAGGGCGCGCCGGGTTCGGCCGTGGAGGGTTCGATCGTCGCGGACAGTCCCGCCGCCCGGCTGCAGGCGCTCTTCGAAGGGCACCGGCTGACGCCGACCCAGCGGCGCATCGCGCACAGCATGGTGCGGCGCGCCTCCGACGTGCCGTTCCTGTCCAGCGTGGAGCTCGCCGAGCTCGCCGGGGTCAGCCAGCCGTCGGTGACCCGCTTCGCGGTCGCCCTAGGCTTCGACGGCTACCCCGCCCTGCGCAAGCACCTGCGGGAGGTCGCCCCCGCCGAACACGCCGCCGACTCGGCCTCCTACAACGAGTACCAGCAGGCCGTCGAGGCCGAGATCGAGAACCTGAAGCACCTCGCCGAGCTGCTCGCCGACCCCCGGCCCCTGCATCGGGCGGGCCGGATGCTGGCGGCCTCGCGTCCGCTGCCCGTCCTCGGACTGCGCGCCGCCGCCTCCCAGGCGTACGGCTTCGCGTACTTCGCCGCCAAGGTCCATCCGGACGTACGGCTGCTGAACGAGGGCGGCACGATGATCCACGACCGGATCGACGCCGCCGTCCGCGCGGGCGCCACCGCCCTGCTCTGCTTCGCGCTGCCCCGGCACCCGCGCGAGGTCGTCGACACCCTCACCTACGCCCGACAGGCCGGACTGAGCGTGGTGACGGTCGCCGACTCGGCGTTCGCGCCGGTCGCCAAGGTCTCCGACCTGCTGCTGCCGGCCGCCGTCGGCACCGGACTCGCCTTCGACACGGCCTGCGCGCCGATGCTCCTCGGGCGGGTGCTGCTGGAGGCGATGTGCGACGACCTGCCCGACGCGCAGGCCCGGCTGGAGGAGTTCGACGCGCGGGCGGCGGCGCGGGGGCTGTTCGTGGAGTAGGCCCGTGGCGGGCACCCCGGCACCCCGGCGCCGAGGGCCCGGCGGGATCGAGGGCCCGGCGGGATCGAGGGCTCGGAGGGCTCAAGGGCTCGGCGGGCCGGATTTTTTGCCGTGTGCTCTCAGACTCGTCTCACGTTCGCTCACTAGTCTGAACGGTCAGGAAACTTGTGCCGGACTGATCAGGAGGCGGACGTGGCACGCGGAGGGCAGGGGCTGGCTCGGGTGGCTGTCGTCGTACGGGCCGGGGCCGCGCCGTTGTGGTGGTGCGGGGTGTTCGCGGCGGGGGTCGGTGTCCTGGTGCCCGGCCTCACGGGGCGGCGGATCGGGGTGCTGGCCGGGGCCGCGCTGTTCATCGTGGCCGGCGCGGTGGCGGCGATGCGCGGTCGCCGTCGGCTCAGGGAACTCGGCCGGGGCGCCGCCCGGGCCGGCAAGCACGATGTGCTCCAGGACCGGGCGGTGACCGTCCGCGGCTGGCGGCACGGCCATCGCTGGTGGCTGCTGCTCGCCTTCGTGGTCGCGCTGGGCAGCTCCTTCGCGGTCCCCGCGGCCGCCGGCCTGCTGCTCGCCGGCTGGGGGACCGGGCTGCGGCTCAAGGCCGCCTGGCTCGGCCGGCGCGAGCGGGAGGACGAGGCGCTGCTGTGGGTGCGCGTCGACTGGCTCGACCGGCGCGGCGGACGCCCGGCCGGAAAGGCCGTCAAGGCGTACCGCAGCACCGGCATCGCGGCGGGCGACGCGGCCCCGGGCGGGGCCCGCCGCCGCACCGCGGCGCTGGTCTAGCCGGCTACACCTACACCTCCAGATCCTCCTCGATCTTCTTCAGCTGGTGGCGGGCCATCGCGAGATTGGCCCGCTTGGCGTCCAGGACCAGGTAGAGGAAGAGCCCGTTGCCGCCGCGCCCGCTGATCAGGCGGAGCAGGTGGTACTGGTCGGACAGGGTGATCAGGATGTCCTCGATCTGGGCCTTGAGCCCGAGGTGCTCCATGGTGCGCATCTTGGCGCGCACCACGTCGGTGTTCCCGGCGGCGGCGACGTTGAGGTCGAACCCCTTGCTGCCGCCCAGCGTGCCCAGCGCCATGCCGCTGGTGTAGTCGACGAGCGCGACTCCGGTCGCGCCCTCGATGGAGGCGAGACACTCTTTCAGGGTGGTTTCGGTGTTGGCCATGCTGTGCTCCTCGGTTCCTCTCAACTTTCCGTGGTGGTGCGCGCGTTGGTGGTGGCTGGGCCGCGCGCCGATCTGGTCCGTACGGTGGGGGTCTTGGCAGGCGTGCGCACCGGCGCCTTCGCGGGGGTCTTCGGCGGCGTCTTGTCCTGCGTCGTGGCCGGTGTCCTGGCCTGGGCCTTGGTGGAGGCGGCGCGCGCCTCCCGGGCCTTCGCCTCCTGTGCGTCGACGAGCTCCCCGATGCGCGTGGCGGCCCGGCGGCCCTCCAGGTGCAGCCGGCCGACGTTGACGCGGTCCTGCGCGAGCAGGGTCAGCACGGCGCTCTCACCGGCCGCGTACGTGGCGACGTAGCCGTACCGGCCGCGCACCAGCAGCTCGCGGAACTCGCCCTGGCCGGTCGTGTCCGCCATCCGCACCGCGACGCCTAGGGCGGCGGCGGTCAGCGCGGCCACCACCTCCGGCTCCACGCCGGGTGTGTCGTGGGCGAGGACGAGACCGTCCACGCCGGCCGTGAGCGCGCCGGTCAGCTGGGGCACCCGGGCCCGCAGTCTGCGCAGTTCGTCGAGTATCTCGGGCGCGGAAGCCATCAGCTCGCTCCTCTCGGCCCGCGGTCGTTGCCGTTCAAAGGGCCTCCAGCGCATCCCTGAGCCTCTTCAGCAGGGTGATGTCGGGGTCGTTGACGCGGGGCAGGGTGATGCCCGGCGGGGGGTCGGGGGTGGGAGATGTCGGGGACGCGGGGGATGTGGGGAGTCCCGGGGCATCCGGGGCCCCCGGTCGCCCGTGGCGGGGAGGGGACGGGGACGGGGGTGCGGTCGGCGGGCGGTGGTGGGGGAGTGGGGGCGGGAAGAGGGCGGTGAGCAGGCCGGCCGCGGCGAGGCGCCGGACGTCCACCAGGGTGTGGAAGGCCTGCCGGCCCAGCTCGCGGGCGATGTCCGACGCGGTGCGGACGCCGTCCGCCAGGGCCAGCACCGCGCTCTGCCGGGCGGTCGGCGTCGGCGCGGCGACGGCCTCGGCCCGGCGCAGCGGCGCCCCGTCGGTCAACGG
The DNA here is from genome assembly GCF_040635845.1 of Streptomyces sp. NPDC006872. Taxonomy (NCBI): domain Bacteria; kingdom Bacillati; phylum Actinomycetota; class Actinomycetes; order Kitasatosporales; family Streptomycetaceae; genus Streptomyces; species Streptomyces sp. NPDC006872. The sequence continues at coordinate 67,967 of NZ_JBEYIL010000005.1, read as the reverse complement.
GTCCGGCCACAGCCGGTGCAGCAGCTCACGCCGGCGCAGCGTCTCGCGCTCGACCGCGTCGACCGGGACCGGTCTGAGGGCGCCGAGCCAGTGCCCGGCGCCGTACCGGAAGTGGCCCGGGGTGCTGCTGGGCGCGAGCGCGAAGTAGGCCGCGTCGTACACCGCCTCCAGGTGGCACAGCTCCAGCGCGCCGCGCGGGACCCGGTCGGCGTCGAGCAGCAGACGGGCGACGCCGTGCTCCTCGTCGGCCCGGTCCACGGCGTCCTGCCAGACGGCGGGGGAGAGGGTGCCGTGGGACAGCAGCAGCACGTCGAGGCCGGGGGCGAGCGGGCTCTCGGCGTGCACCACACGGCCCTCGGCGAGGTAGAGCGAGCCGCGCTCGCGCTCCAGGACGCCGGTCGCCCGCTCGGCCGCGAGCCGGGTCAGCATCGGCGACAGCCCGCCGCCGTTCTCCCGGGCCCCCGACTTCTCCCGTACCGGCAGCCGGGGCGGCGGGGTCGTGCCCGGCGGAGTCGTTCTCACCGCGGTCACCCCAGCACCAGCCGTCCGGCCATCTCGCCCAGCCGGATCCGGGCCAGCGCGAGATTGCCGTCCGCCCGGCCCAGCCACACATGGAGGAAGACGCTGCTGTCGAAGGACGTCGGCACGAAGCGCAGCACGTGGTAGCTGTCCCGGTTGCTGATGATCAGATCCTCGACCGGGGGATCTACGAGCCCCGCCCCGCCCGCTCCCTCCGCGCCGTCGACGCCGTCATGGCCGGCGTAGCCGTCCGGGGTGAACGCGCGCTGCTCCGACGTGAGCCGGGCGACCTCCGCGGCCTCGGCGGCGGCCGCCTCGTGGTCGCCGCCGGGGAACTCCCCGACCGCGCCCAGGGCGAGCCCGCTGGTCCAGTCGACCAGCGCGGCGCCCCGGGCACCGGGCAGCCGCATGGCCTCCAGTAAGCACTCGTCGATTCCGGGCACCGTTGGCTCCCCTCCCGCCTGCGGTTCGGTTGAGTGATGAAGACGCTACGCAACGTATGCGCGAGGGGTGAGTCTTCTGGCATTTTCCAGCGGAACATGCGCGGCGGTGACTAGGGTGGGTCGGCTGTCCACGTTCCGGGCCCGTATCGACGTCCCCGGCGACCCTGACGCCCCATGTGTCCCTTCAACACCGTGTCCATGGCGTGCGTCAACGGCGTGCGCATCATGCCGGGGTGGTGGCGGTGACGGTGTGCGCCCTGCCGTGCTCTCCAGCGCCCCCTTCGCATCCGGCGTCACGACTTGGCGCCTCCATGTATTGACTAGCTCTATTCAGGCAGTCAGGATGTGAATAAGGAAAGCAACAATCCGGCTAGGAGGCAGACCATGTCAGGACCCCGCCCCGTACGAGCGCCCCGCGGTACGGAACTGAGCGCCCTGGGATGGCAGCAGGAAGCCGCCCTGCGGATGCTGCAGAACAACCTGGACCCCGAGGTCGCCGAACACCCCGACAAGCTCGTCGTCTACGGCGGCACCGGCAAGGCGGCCCGCGACTGGCGCTCCTTCGACGCGATGGTCCGCACGCTGCGGACGCTGAAGCAGGACGAGACGATGCTCGTCCAGTCCGGCCGCCCGGTCGGCGTCATGCAGACCCACGAGTGGGCCCCGCGCGTCCTCATCGCCAACTCCAACCTCGTCGGCGACTGGGCCAACTGGGAGGAGTTCCGCCGCCTGGAGGCCCTCGGCCTCACCATGTACGGCCAGATGACCGCCGGCTCCTGGATCTACATCGGCACCCAGGGCATCCTCCAGGGCACCTACGAGACCTTCGCCGCCGTCGCCGCGAAGAAGTTCAACGGCACCCTCGCCGGGACGATCACCCTCACCGCCGGCCTCGGCGGCATGGGCGGCGCCCAGCCGCTCGCCGTGACGATGAACGACGGCGTCGCGATCTGCATCGACGTCGACCCGCGCGCCATCGAACGCCGTATCGAGCACCGCTACCTGGACGTGAAGGCCGACTCCCTGGAGCACGCCCTCCAGCTCGCCGTCGAGGCCCGCGACCAGCGCAAGCCGCTCTCCATCGGCCTGCTGGGCAACGCCGCCGAACTGCTCCCGCGCATGCTCGCCGAGGGCGCCCCCATCGACATCGTCACCGACCAGACCTCGGCGCACGACCCGCTGGCGTACCTGCCCGTCGGCGTCGACTTCGACGACATGGCGGACGCCGCGGCCAAGGACCCGGCCGGCTTCACGACCCGCTCCCGCGAATCCATGGCCAAGCACGTCGAGGCCATGGTCGGCTTCATGGACGCCGGCGCCGAGGTCTTCGACTACGGCAACTCCATCCGCGGCGAGGCCCAACTCGCCGGATACGAGCGGGCGTTCGCCTTCCCGGGCTTCGTCCCCGCCTATATCCGGCCGCTGTTCTGCGAGGGCAAGGGCCCCTTCCGCTGGGCGGCCCTGTCCGGCGAGGCGTCGGACATCCACAAGACGGACCGCGAGCTCCTGAAGCTGTTCCCGGAGAACGAGTCGCTGCACCGCTGGATCAAGATGGCCGGCGAGCGCGTCCACTTCCAGGGCCTGCCGGCCCGCATCTGCTGGCTGGGCCAGGGCGAGCGCGACAAGGCGGGCGCCCTCTTCAACGACATGGTCGCCGACGGCACGCTCGCCGCGCCGCTCGCGATCGGCCGCGACCACCTCGACTGCGGCTCCGTCGCCTCCCCGTACCGCGAGACGGAGGCCATGCTCGACGGCTCCGACGCGATCGCCGACTGGCCGCTCCTCAACGCCATGGTGAACGTCGCCTCCGGCGCGTCCTGGGTCTCCATCCACCACGGCGGCGGCGTCGGCATGGGCCGCTCCATCCACGCGGGCCAGGTCTCGGTCGCCGACGGCACGAAGCTCGCGGGCGAGAAGATCCGCCGCGTCCTGACGAACGACCCCGGGATGGGCGTGATCCGGCACGTGGACGCCGGCTACGACATCGCCGAGCGCGTCGCGGACGAGAAGGGCGTGCGCGTCCCCATGCGCGAGGGTGACGACGCGTGAGCTTCCACAGCATGTGGACGGAGCTGCTGCCGGTCGGCCGCAGCTCCGCCTCCGGCGGCTACCGGCGCTACGCCTGGACCGGGGCCGACGCCGACTGCCGGGCCTGGTTCAAGGGACAGGCCGAAGCGCGCGGGCTGGCCTACGAGGTCGACCGCAACGGCAACCAGTGGGCCTGGCTCGGGGATCCGACGGCCGGGGACGCGGTCGTCACCGGGTCGCATCTCGACTCCGTGCCCGACGGCGGCGCCTTCGACGGCCCGCTCGGCGTGGTGTCCTCCTTCGCCGCCCTCGACGAACTGCGCGCACGGCAGGCCGAGTTCACCAAGCCCCTCGCCCTCGTCAACTTCGGCGACGAGGAGGGCGCCCGCTTCGGGCTCGCCTGCGTGGGCTCCCGGCTCACCGCCGGACAGCTCACCGTGGAACAGGCCCACAAGCTCACCGACGGCGACGGGGTCACCCTCCCGCGGGCCATGGAAGCCGCCGGGTTCGACCCCGACGCCATCGGCCCGGACCCGGAGCGGCTCGCCCGCATCGGCGCCTTCGTCGAACTCCACGTCGAGCAGGGGCGCGCGCTGGACCTCTCCGGCGACCAGGTCGGCATCGCCAGTGCCATCTGGCCGCACGGACGCTGGCGGTTCGACTTCCGGGGCGAGGCCAACCACGCCGGCACCACCCGCCTCGTGGACCGGCGCGACCCGATGCTGCCGTACGCCGAGACCGTGCTCGCCGCCCGCCGCGAGGCCCGGCTCGCGGGCGCCGTCGCCACCTTCGGCAAGATCTCCGTCGAGCCCAACGGCGTCAACGCCATCCCCTCCCTGGTGCGGGGCTGGCTCGACTCCCGGGCCGCCGACCAGGCCACCCTCGACGCCGTCGTCGCAGGGGTGCAGGACGCGGCGCGCGACTACGCCGAGGTCCATGGCATCGACCTGGACATCGTCCGTGAGTCGTTCACGCCCGTCGTCGAGTTCGACCACGCCCTGCGCGACGAACTCGCCCGTATTCTCGGCAGGGAGCAGGACCCCGAGCTGAAGATCCCGGTCCTCGGCACCGGCGCCGGACACGACGCCGGGATCCTCTCCGGAGACATCCCCACCGCCATGCTGTTCGTGCGCAACCCCACCGGCGTCTCGCACTCCCCGGCCGAGTTCGCCGCCGAGGACGACTGCGTGGCCGGCGTGCACGCCCTCGCCGACGTACTGGAAGGACTGGCCTGCAGGTGACCTCCACGCAGCGGACACGGACGTACTGGCTGGAGCACGCCTGGCTCGACACCAACGTCGAACCGGGCGTCGCCCTCGAGGTGACGGACGGCCGTATCACCGCCGTCCGGACGGGCGTCGACTCCCCGCCGCCCGGCGCCGAGCCGCTGCGCGGCCTCACCCTCCCGGGGCTGGCGAACGCCCACTCGCACGCCTTCCACCGCGCCCTGCGCGGCACCGTCCAGGTCGGCTCCGGCACCTTCTGGACCTGGCGCGAGATCATGTACTCGATCGCCGACCGGCTGACCCCGGAGACCTACCACCAGCTGGCCCGCGCGGTGTACGCCGAGATGGCGCTGGCCGGCATCACGGCCGTCGGCGAGTTCCACTACCTGCACCACGCCCACGGCGGCACCCCCTACGCCGACCCCAACGCCATGGGCGAGGCCCTGATCGAGGCCGCCGCCGACGCCGGCATCCGCATCACCCTCCTCGACACCGCCTACCTCTCCTCCGGCTTCGGCCAGGCCCCCAACGCCCACCAGCTCCGCTTCTCCGACGGCGACGCGGACGCCTGGGCCGAACGCTGTTCACTTCTCAAGGAACGGGATCACGCGAGGATCGGGGCGGCGATCCACTCCGTACGGGCCGTGCCCGCCGACCAGTTGGCGACGGTGGCGCGCTGGGCCGAGGAGCGCCGGGCGCCGCTGCATGTGCACCTGTCCGAGCAGACCGCCGAGAACGACGCCTGCCGTCAGGCCCACGGCCGCACACCCACCCAGCTCCTTGCCGAGCACGGCGTCCTCGGCCCGCGCACCACGGGCGTCCACAACACGCACCTCACCGACGAGGACATCGCCCTCCTCGGCCGCTCCGGCACCGGCACCTGCATGTGCCCGACGACCGAACGGGACCTCGCCGACGGCATCGGCCCGGCCGTGGCCCTCCAGGCCGCGGGCTCACCGCTCTCCCTCGGCTCCGACAGCCACGCCGTCATCGACCTGCTCGAAGAGGCGCGCGCGATGGAGCTGAACGAGCGGCTGCGCACCCGCACCCGGGGTCACTGGACGGCGGCCGCCCTGCTGCGCGCCGCCTCCGCCGACGGCCACGCGGCCCTCGGCAACCCGGACGCGGGCGACCTGGAGGCCGGCGCGGTCGCCGACTTCACGACGATCGCCCTCGACTCGGTCAGGACAGCGGGCCCGCTGCCCCGGCTCGGCGCCGAGACGGCCGTATTCGCGGCGACCGCGGCGGACGTACGGCACACGATCGTCGCCGGACGGCACGTCGTGCGCGACGGGGCGCACACGCTCGTCCCGGATGTGCCGCAGGCCCTGGCGAGGGCCGTCGCGGCCCTGCACAGCTGATCACCGCTTCCCGCCCGGCCACCCACGAGGACACCATGAGCAGCACCGGCACGACGACCGTCATCACCAACATCGCCACGCTGGTCACCAACGACCCCTCCCCCGGTGACAGATCTCCCCTCGGTCTGATCCAGGACGCGGCCGTCGTCATCGACGGCGACCGCGTCGCGTGGACCGGTGAATCAAGCAAAGCACCCGCCACTGACAATCGGGTCGACGCCGGCGGCCGGGCCGTCCTCCCGGGCTTCGTCGACTCCCACTCCCACCTCGTCTTCGCGGGCGACCGCACGGAGGAGTTCAACGCGAGGATGTCGGGCCGCGGTTACACGGCGGGCGGCATCCGGACGACGGTGGCGGCGACGCGCGCCGCGAGCGACGAGGAACTCGAGGCGAACGTCGTCCGTTTCCTCGCCGAGGCGCTCCGCCAGGGCACCACCACCTTCGAGACGAAGTCCGGCTACGGCCTGACGGTCGCCGACGAGGCCCGCGCCCTGCGCCTCGCGGCGAAGCACACCGACGAGGTCACGTACCTCGGCGCGCACATCGTCTCCCCCGACTACGCCGACGACCCGGCCGGATACGTCGCGCTGGTCACCGGCGAGATGCTCGACGCCTGCGCCCCGCACGCCCGCTGGATCGACGTCTTCTGCGAGAAGGGCGCCTTCGACGGCGACCAGGCCCGAGCGATCCTGACGGCCGGCAAGGCGAAGGGACTGCACCCGCGCATCCACGCCAACCAGCTCTCCTACGGCCCCGGCGTGCAGTTGGCCGTCGAACTGGACGCGGCCAGCGCCGACCACTGCACCCACCTCACGGACGCGGACGTCGACGCGCTGGCGAGCGGCGAGACGGTCGCGACGCTCCTCCCGGGCGCGGAGTTCTCCACCCGGGCGCAGTGGCCGAACGCCCGCCGCCTGCTGGACGCGGGCGTCACCGTCGCCCTCTCCACGGACTGCAACCCGGGCTCGTCCTTCACGTCGTCCGTGCCGTTCTGCATCGCGCTCGCGGTGCGGGACATGGGGATGACCCCGGACGAGGCGGTGTGGTCGGCGACCGCGGGCGGCGCGGCGGCCCTGCGCCGCACGGACGTCGGCCGGGTGGCCCCCGGCGCCTACGCCGACCTGACCCTCCTCGAAGCCCCCAGCCACGTCCACCTGGCCTACCGCCCGGGCGTACCACTCGTCTCGGGCGTGTGGAGGCGGGGCCGCCGCATCGTCTGAGCGGCCCCGGCCGGTTTCCGGCGCCATTCCGTTCGTCTGCTGATTGGATGCGTGGAATGAATGGAACTCAGTCCATAGACACCCCCTGGGGCATGTCGGTGTTCGGCGCGGCGAGCGTGGACGGCACACCGGACCTGGCCCGGCTGCGGGTGGCGATAGCGCAGACCAGGCAGCGGCCCGGCGAGGCGTTCGAGGTCACGCGGGGCGGCGTCAACCAGATCCGAGAGGTGCTGCGCGGATACGGAATTCCCGACACCGCTGTGTCGACATCGCGTCTGAACCTGAAGTCCTCGTGGGCCTACGGCAATGAGCGCACGTTCCTCGGCTACGAGTGCACCGCGTCGTTCGTGATCGAGCTGCGCGAACTCGACCATCTGGAGACCGTGCTCGTCGACGTCGTCGAGGCCGGGGCGAACCAGGTCGACGGTGTCGAGTTCGACGTGAAGGCGAAGAAGGAGCTGCGCGCACGGGCCCGCACGGCCGCGGTGGCCGCCGCCCAGGAGAAGGCCGCGCTGTACGCGGAGGCAGCCGGTGTCCGGCTCGGTCCGGTCATCCACATCAAGGACGTGGACTCCGACCAGCTGCAGAACAACTACCGAAGCCACAGCAGCGGTGGCGGCGCCGGGGGCGAGGGCGACCTGACCCCCGGCAAGGTCACCGTGTCGGCGGGAGTGCTCATCGGCTTCTCGCTCATCGGCGGCTGACGACGCACGCGTGGATCAGCGAGTCGGTGCGTATCGCAGTCGTCAGGTCGCCCCCGCTCGCCACAGCTGGTCTCCCGCCTCGTCCAGCGGGTTCAGGGACACCCCGCCGCTCGCGTCCGCCGTCAGGGCCGTCTCTATCGCGATCGCCGGGCGGATCGTCCCGTCGGCGTCCACGGTGAAGCGCAGGTTGTCGCCGTGGCCGCCCTCCACCGACGCGCACTCCCACACCCCCACGCCCTTGTCGACGGAACCCCGGCTGTCCAGGCAGTAGTCCTGGTCGGCGGAGGACTGGAAGACACCGCGCGCCGCGTCCACCCGCCACCGCTGGCTGGGAGAGGCGGAGCACGGCGCCGTCACCACGTCCGTGCCGTTGTCGAAGTCGCCCGCCACCTCCAGGCACCGCCCCGTGGCGACGTTCACGACCTGGGCGTACGCGCCGCCGGGTGCGTGAGTCGGGGAGGGGGCGGGGGTGGGGGTGGGGCTCGGTTTCGGCCCGGCCGAACTCGGGGGTGCCGACGGGGACGGGCCGGCCGGCGCGGGCGTGGCCGAGACGGTCGCCGTCGTCGTCGCCGTGACCGTCACCTGCGGGGCGCTCGACGGGGCCGTCACCACCGCCCCCGCCGAGTTCCGCGAGTCGCCCGAAGGCGAGAGCAGGAGCACGGCCAGGACGGGTATCACCGCCACTCCCAACGCCGCCGACGCCAGCACGACGCCTCGGGGTGCGCGTCGGGCGGCGGTCGGTTCCCCCGCCTCGGACGGCTCCCGTTCCTCTCTCGCGTACGCGGCCCCGCCCCACGGCAGCAACCCCTCCGCCAGCGCCCCGCGAGGGTCCGCGCGCAACGCGTGCTGCTCCTCGTAGGCCGTCGCGCAGTGCGGGCAGTGGGTGCGGTGGGCCTCCAGGTCGGGGCTGTGCCGCGCGCCCTGCGGGCGGACCGACTCCTCGATCAGCCGACGGAAGTCCGCGCAGCGCGGATCGTCGGAGGCGGCGAGGCGCAGACGGAGGGCCGTCTGCGCCAGGGACTGGAGCGCGGGGGCCGTTCCGTAGGTGACGTCCTGCGTCGTCAGACCGAGCAGGCCGGCCGTGCGCTCGACGGGCTCGCGCTCCAACACGCCGTACCAGACCAGGCCTTGGGCGTCGGAGGGAAGGGAGCGCAGCGCGGTGAGCAGCGGCGGCCTCGGGCCGCCGTGGGCTGCCGTGTTGAGGACCAGGAGGAGCCCCGCGTCCAGTCCGCCCGCCCGGTCGTCCGCGGCCCAGCCCGCCGCGACCTGCCCGGTCAGCAGCAGCAGTCGGTGCCGCCACGGGCCGCCGGGGTCGGTGCCGCGTGCCGTCTCCCGGGCCGCGAGCGTGAACGCCTCCGCCGCCAGTCGCCGCGCGGCCGGCTCGCTCGTCGTGCACAGCCGGGCGTACGCCAGGACGGCCGGGTGATGGCGGGCGCGCAGCTCGCGCAGCGCCGGGTAGGCCGTGGCGGGGGCGGCGCGCAGCAGCTCGGTGAGGTGCGCGTCGGAATCCATGAGGTCGCCTCCGATGCTGACGTACCAGTCAGTCTGGGGTGGAGGCGACCTTAGTGGCGACGGGCGTCCCGTGGGGAGGTTTCCGGGGGTAACCGGAGAGGGCGAGGGGGCGGCGCCCCGGGGCCGAGGGGCGCCCGGGACGCCGCCCCGGCACCGTCCGCCGCCGTCATTCCTCCAGCGTCAGCCCGTTGCGCAGCCGTACCAGCGTCCGGGACAGCAGGCGCGAGACATGCATCTGGGAGATGCCGAGTTCCTCGCCGATCTCCGACTGGGTCAGGCCGACGACGAAGCGGAGGGAGAGGATCTGCCGGTCGCGGGACGGGAGTTCGGCGATCAGCGGCTTCAACGACTCGACGTACTCGATGCCTTCGAGGCCGTGGTCCTCGTAGCCGATGCGGTCGGCGAGGGCGCCTTCCGCGTCGTCGTCCTCCGGCTGCGCGTCCAGCGAGGAGGCCGTGTACGCGTTCGACGCGGCCATGCCCTCGACGACCTCCTCGTTGGAGAGGCCGAGGCGCTCGGCCAACTCCCCGACGGTGGGCGCCCGGTCCAGCTTCTGGGCCAGTTCGTCGCCCGCCCTGGCCAGATCGAGCCGCAGCTCCTGGAGTCGGCGCGGAACGCGCACCGACCACGAGGTGTCACGGAAGAACCGCTTGATCTCGCCGACGATGGTCGGCATCGCGAAGGTCGGGAACTCGACGCCGCGCGACAGCTCGAAGCGGTCGATCGCCTTGATCAGGCCGATGGTGCCGACCTGGACGATGTCCTCCATCGGCTCGCTGCGGGAGCGGAAGCGGGAGGCGGCGAACTTGACCAGCGCGAGGTTCAGTTCGACGAGCGTGTTACGGACGTACGCATAGTCGTGCGTGCCCTCTTCGAGGGACTCGAGGCGCGCGAACAGGGTCTTGGACAGGGCCCTTGCGTCGACCGGGCCGATCTCTGCGTACGGGGGGATCTCCGGAAGTCCGGCGAGGGCGTCGGTGGGGTCGACGTCCTGCACCGCGTCCTGTGCGATGGGTTCCAGATGTTCTTGTTCCGGAGGGGGTGTCGACGTCGCTCCGCGGGTAGGCGGTGCATGCGGTGCGTCGAGCCGGGGTGACATGGATGTCCTCCATCGTTCTCGGCGTATGGCTGCCGAAGCCGGTGAGTGCACTTCGGTGTGCGGCGCCTCCAAAGCCGGCCGTGGTCGATTGCGTGTCCCTACTAGCCCTACCCGCTTTACTCGACCGATCGCAAGTGGCTTTTGTTGAGGTATGTCCGTTTGTGTGTGATTGTTCGGGTGTTGGCGTGCGGGTCCAGGGCGTAGGGTTCGAGGGCGTCATCAAGCAGTTCGCGACCCCGGGAGAGAGACGGCATGGACCGCGGGACGGTCGGCAGCGCACAGTCTGGCCGGCTTCTGGTCGAGGTGCGGGAAGAGGGCTCCAGCGCCGTCGTGACTCCGGCGGGTGAGTTGGATCACCACACCGCCGATCTGTTGCGTGAGCCACTCGAGGAATGCCTCTCCAAGGGGCTCAGTCGCCTGGTCGTGGACTGCACGCGCCTGGAGTTCTGCGACTCCACAGGGCTGAACGTGCTGCTCGGCGCCCGTCTGAAGGCGGAGGCGGCCGGTGGCGGGGTCCATCTGGCGGGGATGCTGCCCGTGGTGGCGCGGGTCTTCGAGATCACCGGCGCGGACGCGGTCTTCACCGTGCACGCCACGGTGCAGGCGGCCTTGGCGGACGACGGCTGACCTTCACCGACTGTCGGCAAGGGGAGGGTGTTCCACCGGTTCCCCCGGGCAGGAGACATCCTGAGCCCGAACATGTCGGCGGCAAGTCCGACGCAAACGCCGTCGGGCTGCGTATTAGGTACGAGGAACCAGAGACTAGGACCAGGCGCCAAGTACTTCGTACAGAATCTGTAGAGACTCGACTTCTGAATTGTGAATCGGTGAATCGGTGAATCGGTGAGGTGAAGCGCTGATGAGCACCACCCGGCCTTACGGCGCTTCCGGGGCGTCCGGGTCGTCCGGCGGCCGCCAGGTACGGCGGCTGGACTTCGACGGCGCCGGCGGGGTCGTCCCGCTGGCCCGCGACTTCGCCCGTCAGGCGCTGTACGCCTGGGGCTGGCTGCCCGCCGCCACCGCCGACCGGCGCGCCGCCGCGGAGGACGTGCTGCTCGTCGTCTCCGAACTGGTCACCAACGCGTGTCTGCACGCCGAGGGGCCGGACGGAATGGTCATCGGCTGCGACAACAAGGTGATCCGCGTCGAGGTCTCCGACCGCGGCACGGGCCAGCCCGCCCCGCGCACCCCGCACCGCGCGGGCCGCCCGGGCGGCCACGGCATGTTCATCGTCCAGCGCCTCTGCCTGGACTGGGGCGTCGTACGCACCCCGGGCATCGCGGGCAAAACGGTCTGGGCAGAGTTGGGCGCCCCGGCCTGACACCCTGAAAGGGCCCCCAGGCGTCCCCGAAGTTCGCCCACGCACGTCCCCTGAGGGCTCCGCTGGTAGTGCCGCGACATGCCGTCGTTTTGCCGCGGCGCCGTCGTGGCTGGTCGCGCAGTTCCCCGCGCCCCTTCAGGGCGCTTCCGAACCGCAGCCGACTTCGCCCGACCCGCCTGAAGTCGTGTGCCGGATCGTCACAACTCCGGCGCGTACGTTCTCTTCCCTCCTCATCGCCCCGGGCGTACCTTGACGGCTCAATCTGATGCCTCGTCAGTAATGGCGGGGCGGGGGAGTGAGGGGACGGACCGTGTCGAACCGGAAGCGCACCGCCGCGCTCGCGACTGCCGCGGCCCTGGCCGGCTCGGCGGTGTGGATGGCCGCCCCGGTGGCCATGGCCGAGGTCGTGAACGTCAACTACACCTGCGATACGCCCATCGGCGTGAAGACCGCCGTCTCGCCCATCGACATCAAGGGCGTCAAGAGCGGCAGCGGCTACAAGATCACCATGTCCTGGCAGAAAGGCGTCTCCTCCAGCCCCATCGAACTCGGGGCGGGCGCGATGAAGCCGAGCGCCACGATCAAGCTGGGCGGCGCCGACAGCGGCACGCTGACCGTCACCGGTGCCGCCAACCAGGCCGCGATCCCCGAGAACACCCCCATCAAGATCAACGACCTGAGCGGCACGTACACCCCGAAGGAGTCCGGCAAGGTCACCTTCACGGCCGGCGTGCTCACCATCAAGGCCCTCGGCACGACGACGACCTGCACACCCTCCAACTCCCCGGGCCCGTCCCTCACCCTCGACGTGACGGCGGCGGGCGGCGGCACGACCGGCGACGGCGGATCGGACGACTCCGACGCGCTCCCGCAGACCGGGCCCGAGGACTCCGCGATCGCCCTCGGCACCCTCGGCGCCACGGTGCTGCTCGCGGGCGCGGCGGGCGCCCTGTGGCTGACCAGGCGGGGCCAGACGGCGCGCGCCCGCCGCTGACCGGACCTTCGTGGAAGTGCTGGAGCCGCCGATGCCGTACGCCACCGCCGCCGTTGCCGCCCGTGCCCTGTTGGTCTCCCTGCCGCTGTTGTCGGCAGCCACCCCTGCTCCCGCTCCTGCCTCCGCTGCCGCTGCGACTGCCGGTTGGTCGGCCGCGCCGGCGGGTGGCGGACGGCCGTCCTTCTACGCGGAGGGCGCTCCCGGGGCGGTGATCGAGGACACGGTCGCCGTGACCAACCGGGGCGCGCAGCCGCTCACCGTACGGCTGCGCGCCGCCGGTACCGGTACCGGCGGCCTGCGGGTCGCCTTCGCCGGACCGGCCGACGCGGGCCTCGGCATCCCCGCCCGCACCCGCGCCGAGGTGCCCTTCACCGTGACGGTCCCGGCGGACGCCCGCTCCGGCGACCGCGCCGGCGAGATCGTCGTACGGGACTCCACCGGCCGCGAGAGCGCCGTCCGGCTGCTGATCCGGGTCGGCGGTCCGGAGCTGGCCGCGCTGACCGTCGAGCACGTGGCCGTGCGCGGCGACCGCATCACCTATGAGCTGGTCAACCGCGGGACGACGGCCCTCGTCCCGCGGCTGGCCGTGCACGCGGACGGGGTCCTCGGCGCCGTCCTCGACCGCGCCCCGCGCACCCTGCCCGTCCGACTGGCCCCGGGCCGCCGTCTGAAGCTCGACGAACCGTGGCCCGACCGCCCGACCCTGGACGCCGTCACCGTGCGTCTGACGGTCACCGCCCCCGGCGCGACCGAGGCGACCGGGCGGGCCTCGGCGCGGTTCGTGCCCTGGGGTGCGACGGCGGGCACGGCGGCGGCCGGTGCGCTGTCGGCCGCGGCCGTCGTCGCGGCCGTACGAAGACGTCGTCGCCGCAAGCCGAGCCGAGGGGGAGCGTTGTCGTGAGAGGCAAGCCGCGGATGACGGCGCCGGCCCTGGCCGCGCTCCTGCTCCTGCTCCTGCTTCCGCTGCCGTCGGCCGGTACGGCCTTCGCCGCCGACAAGCCGGTGGTCAAGCTGTCCGAGGCGCAGGCGGGCACGGGCGGTTCGATCACGGTCAGCGGCAGTGGCTGGCGCCCGCGCACGCTGCTGATGCTGCTGCTCTGCGGACAGGCGACCCCGGCCCGGGGCGTGATCGGCGGCACCAACTCCTGTGCCAACGCCGACGGACGCGCCGTCACCACCGACGCCGACGGCCGCTTCAGCCGGACCCTGCCGGTGGCCGAGCCGCCGGTGCCGTGCCCCTGTGTGGTGCACGTGGCCACCGCGACCGGCGCGAAGGCGCAGGCCGACGCGGTGTTCCAGGTCGCCGGGCACCCGGTCGAACCGCTGCCCGAGCAGACGACCGGCGGACGCCTCTCCGTGCTCAGCGACACCCGGCTCGACGGCTCCGACGGCCTCCTCACCTGGTTCGGGGCGCCGCCCGACCGCACGCTGGTCTTCACCGTCGGCAACGTGGGCACCGCGGCCGTGGAGAACCCCGTCTTCCAGGTCGGCACCGCCCACGGCGTGTTCTCCCCGCAGTGGGACGAGCGGCAGTGGCACGGCACGATCGACCCCGGCGGAAAGGCCCGCGTCGAACTGCCCGTCGAACTCGGCGCCGGCGCCCACGGCGACTACACCGTCTCGCTGAAGTACGGCGGGAAGGTCCTCGCCGAACAGCCGTGGGGCGTGGGCCGCCCCTGGGGCGTGACCCTGTTCTGGATCCTGCTCTGCGTGGTGGTGCCGACGGCGCTCTTCCGCATCGGCATGGCGGTGGTCGACCGGGTACGCCCGCGCCACGCGGCCCGCCGGCCCGCCCGCGCGCCCTGGCGCAGAAGCCGGACATCGGCGCCGGCTCCCGCACCGCCCACCACCACCCCGAACACGACTCTGCCGTGGTTCGGCCCGGACACCGGTCCGGGCACGGCCGCGGCGGGCCGGCTCTCCGCACCGCACGAAGAGCGATCGACGAGTCCGGAGAGTCATACGACCGACACGACTCCCACGACTCCCGGCAGGAAGGGAAACACGTGAGTGAGAGAGCCACACCACCCGACCGTGCGCCCGCGCGCAAGACGCGCAAGAGCGCGGCGGCCGCGGCCGCCGCCGTCATGCTCACCGGGGCGGCCGTCCTGCTGGGCGTGACCGCCGGGCAGGCGCAGGCCGCCGAGGTGGCCTATGCGACCAAGTGCGTCCCGCCGCCGGGCATCGGGCTGCCCGACGTCAACGGCACCACCAAGGTCGAGATCACGGCGCCGGCCACGGCGAAGGTCGGCGACACGGTGGACATCGTGTGGAAGTTCACCCAGGCCGCGTCGAAGAACCCCGACATCATCGATCTGCCCGCCGACTCGGTCCAGCCGTCCGGCACCCTCAAGGCGGCCGGGGCGCAGACCGCGGACATCGCGATGGTGGGGACGCGCACGAACCCGGCGATCCCCAAGGGCAGCGACATGGTGCTGTCCAACATGACGGGCACGCTGAAACTGACGGCGGTCGGACAGGTGACGCTGACCCCGGACGCGTACGTCGTCAACGCGCTGTCGACGAACACCAACTGCGCGCCGACGGAGCCCGTCCAGCCCGCCGCGACCATCACCGTGACGGCCGCGAACAGCGGTTCGAGCTCGGGTTCGCCGTCCGGGTCGACGTCGCCGAGCACGTCCACCTCGCCCAGCAACTCGGCGTCACCGTCGTCGTCGTCCTCGGCCAGCCCGTCCGCCTCGGCGACCGGCGACGGCCAGACCGACTTCACCGGCAAGGTCGTCGACATCCCCTACACCTGCGACACGCCCCTCGGCATAAGGAAGGCGACCTCGCCGATCCAGATCAACGCCAAGAAGAGCAGCGGGAGTTACGACCTCACCGTGCAGTTCAAGAAGTCGGTGATGGACAGCCCGATCGACATCCCGGCCGGCAAGGTGAAGCCGACCATGCAAGTCACGCTCGGCGGCGCGGACACGGGCTCGGTGAAGGTGGAGGGCCCGCTGAACTCCGCGGCGATCCCGCAGGGCCAGCCGATCGAGATCCCGGACCTCGTCGGCACCTACAAGCCCGGCGCGACCGGTGAGTCCACGCTGTCCCCGGGCGTCCTCACGATCGAGGCCGCGGGCACGACCACCACCTGCACCCCGGACAAGACGGCCGTCTCCCTGACCCTGAACACGCAGGAGCAGGCGTCCGGCGCGTCCGGCGGCTCCGGCTCGTCCAGTACGTCCACGAGCGGCGGCCTCGCGGAGACGGGCTCCGGCGACCACGGCGCCCTGAAGGCCCTGGGCCTGGTGGCGGGCACAGCGATCCTGCTGGGCGGAGCGGTCTTCACGTTCATGCCGAGAAGAAGGGCGAGCTGAGGCTCGGCCTTCAGGACGAAACGGGGAGGGCCGCATACCCACGCGGGTATGCGGCCCTCCCCGGGCAACCGGACCGACGTCAGTGGACGTCGCCCATCAGTTCCTTCACCTTCTTGCGGTACATCCACACCGCCGCACCCGCGACGACGGCGAGCACGGCCTCCAGGGCCACTATCCCCGTCTTGTTGAGGTCGACGCCGGCGATGGACAGCAGGCCGGTCGTGGCGTCACCGGCGGTGACCGCCAGGAACCAGACGCCCATCATCTGCGAGGCGTACTTCGCGGGAGCCATCTTCGTGGTGACCGACAGGCCCACCGGGGACACGGTCAGCTCACCGACGGTCTGCACGAAGTAGATCGCGGCCAGCCACAGCGCGGCCGCCTTGTGACCGCCCTCGGCGATCGACAGCGGGGCCAGGAAGAGGAAGAAGGACGCGCCGATCAGCACCAGGCCCATCGAGAACTTCGTCGCCGTGCTCGGCTCCTTGCCGCGCCGGGCCAGCGCCAGCCAGGCCCAGGCGAACAGCGGGGCCAGGGCCATGATCAGGACCGGGTTGACCGACTGGTACCAGGAGACCGGGAAGTCCCAGCCGAAGACGCTGTTCTCCGCCGAGGAGTCCGCGAACAGGGACAGCGTCGAGCCGCCCTGGTCGTAGATCATCCAGAACACGGCCGCGGCCACGAAGAACCAGACGTACGCGGTCAGCTTGGACTGTTCGGCGCGGTCCAGCTCCTTGTCCCGCTTCATCCGGGCGATGACGAGGACCGGGATGATCAGACCGGCGACGGTGATCGGGACCAGCAGCCAGTTCAGCGTGTAGACGCCGGAGACGCCCACGACGGCGTAGAAGACGATCGCGACGGCCGCCCAGAACGCGGCCTTCCGCAGCGTGGTCGCCTTCTCCTGCGCGGACAGCGGCGTGGGGACGACGTCCGAGCGGGAGCTCAGGTGGCGGCTGCCGAGCAGGAACTGGGCGAGGCCCAGCGCCATGCCGAGCGCGGCGAGCGCGAAGCCCAGGTGCCAGTTGACGTTCTCGCCGATGGTGCCGATGACCAGCGGCGCGGCGAACGCGCCCATGTTGATGCCGATGTAGAACAGCGTGAAGCCACCGTCGCGGCGCGGGTCGTCGGGGCCGTCGTAGAGGTGGCCGACCATCGTCGAGATGTTGGCCTTCAGCAGGCCGGAGCCGATGGCGACCAGGCCGAGGCCCGCGTAGAAGGTGCCGGCGTTCGGCAGGGCGAGCGTCAGGTGGCCGAGCATGATGACCGCGCCGGCGACGGCGACGGTCTTGCGGGGGCCGAGCACACGGTCCGCGAACCAGCCGCCGGGCAGGGCGAGCAGGTACACGAGCGACAGGTAGACCGAGTAGATCGCGGTCGCCGTCGAGGCGCTGAGGTGCAGGCCGCCGGGAGCGACCAGGTACAGGGGGAGCAGGGCTCGCATGCCGTAGTAGGAGAAACGCTCCCACATCTCGGTCATGAAGAGAGTGGCCAGTCCGCGGGGGTGGCCGAAGAAGGTCTTCCCGGAGCCGGGGGTGCCCGGGCGGACCGAGTCCTTCGTCAGGCTGGACGCCATGTCGTTCCTTGCTGCTCGGGACGCGCTGCGTTGGAGCGTCGCGCGCCCGGTGGGGGGCGGCCGGCACCGGCGGACCGCGTCGTCCACCCCCACGCCCGGGGGGAGTCCGCTCCGGGTCTCGGAGCGGCGGACGGCGACCACCGGGATCCACGCCCCCTGCTTCGGGGGCCCGGCCACAGGTCATTCCTTTCGAGGCCGGCGGGATCCGGCCCGCACGCAAAAGAGACCCTCGGCGTCAAACAGACCGCCAAAGGTCCCTGCGTGCTACAGGCGTTCTTTCACCATACGACAGGACAACGTCGGATATGGAAGGACTTGAGACACGGATCACAGGTGATCAAGGAACCCTGATCGGGGTTTTGAAGGTCTGTACCAGGATGCCATCCCTGGACCGTAGGTCCGTACCAGTCGACTCCCGTCCGACTCCCGGTCGAGTCCCGTCCCACTCCCTCCGGCTGTCCGGCATGTCCGTTGGTAAGAAACGGCGTGGGCGATCACACTTCGGCCCCTGCCCGGCGCGGACTACCATCAGCTCATGACCCGAGTACTGCTCGCCGAGGACGACGCGTCCATCTCGGAGCCCCTGGCTCGCGCACTGCGCCGGGAAGGCTACGAGGTCGAGGTGCGCGAGGACGGCCCCACCGCGCTCGACGCCGGAATGCAGGGCGGCGTCGACCTGGTCGTGCTGGACCTCGGTCTGCCCGGCATGGACGGCCTGGAGGTGGCTCGTCGGCTGCGCTCCGAGGGGCACGCCATTCCGATCCTCATCCTGACCGCGCGCGCCGACGAGGTGGACACCGTCGTCGGTCTGGACGCGGGCGCCGACGACTACGTCACCAAGCCCTTCCGGCTGGCCGAGCTGCTCGCCCGGGTCCGGGCCCTGCTGCGGCGCGGCGCGTCCGAGCCCGCACAGCCGCCGGCCACCCACGGCGTGCGCATCGACGTCGAGTCGCACCGCGCCTGGATGGGCGAGGAGGAACTCCAGCTCACGGCCAAGGAGTTCGACCTGCTGCGGGTCCTGGTGCGGGACGCGGGACGGGTCGTCACCCGCGACCAGCTGATGCGCGAGGTCTGGGACACCACATGGTGGTCGTCGACCAAGACGCTCGACATGCACATCTCCTGGCTGCGCAAGAAGCTCGGCGACGACGCGGCCAATCCTCGCTACATCGCCACCGTGCGGGGCGTCGGCTTCCGCTTCGAGAAGAGCTGAGCTCTTCCGCACACAAGTTTCAGCACACAAGTTTCAGCACACAGGTTTCAGCACACAGGTTTCCGCAAGCAGGTTCTAGCGGGTTGTTGAGGACATGCGCCGCCGACTGATCCAGTCCACCCTTGCCGTCGTGCTCGTCGTCATCGCCGTGTTCGGGGTGTCCCTCGTCATCGTCGAGACGCGCACGATCAGCAACAGCGCGCAGGAGCGGGTGGACTCCGAGGCGCTGCGGCTGGCCAGCATCGTGGACAGCCGGCTGGTGGGCTCGGAGAACGTCACCGCCGACATACTGCGCGACCAGGTCACCCAGGACCGCTACGCCGAGATCCGGATCCCCGGCCGGACGACCATCCAGGTCGGCGTCAAACCCGAGGGCGACGTCATCGAGGCGCGGGCCACGGGCGAGGAGGGCGAGACCGTCCTGGTCCAGGAGCCGCGCTCCACGGTGACCCGGGAGGTCGGCCGCACCCTGCTGATCATCGGCCTGGTGGCCCTGCTCGCGGTGATCGCCGCCGTGCTGCTGGCCATCCGCCAGGCCAACCGCCTCGCCTCCCCGCTGACCGACCTCGCGGAGACCGCGGAACGCCTGGGGTCGGGCGACCCGCGCCCCCGGCACAAGCGGTACTCGGTCCCCGAGCTGGACCGGGTCGCGGACGTCCTCGACGCCTCGGCGGAGCGCATCGCCCGGATGCTCACCGCGGAGCGCCGGCTCGCGGCGGACGCCTCCCACCAGCTCCGCACGCCCCTCACCGCGCTCTCCATGCGCCTGGAGGAGATCACCCTCACCGACGACCCGGACACGGTGAAGGAGGAGGCGACGATCGCGTTGACGCAGGTGGAGCGGCTGACGGACGTCGTGGAACGCCTCCTGACCAACGCCCGGGACCCGCGCACCGGCTCGGCGGTCACCTTCGACCTCGACGAGGTCATCCAGCAGCAGCTCGCCGAGTGGCGTCCCGCCTACCGCGGTGTGGGCCGGGCCATCGTCAGCTCGGGGAAGCGTCATCTGCGTGCGGTGGGCACGCCCGGCGCGGTGGCCCAGGTGTTGGCCGCGCTGATCGAGAACTCCCTCATGCACGGCGGCGGCACGGTGGCGCTGCGCACCCGCGTCACCGGCAACCAGGCGGTGGTCGAGGTGACGGACGAGGGCTCCGGCGTGCCGGCCGACCTGGGGGCCCGGATCTTCGAGCGGGCGATCAGCGGCCGCAACTCCACGGGCATCGGCCTCGCCGTCGCCCGCGACCTCGCGGAGGCCGACGGCGGCCGTCTGGAGATGCTCCAGGCCCAGCCCCCCGTCTTCGGCCTGTTCCTGTCCCGCACGGCCCCGCAGAAGCGCGCACAGGAAGACGACGAGCAAACGGTCAGGTAGGCGTCTTTCAGCTCACGCGCTGCGTGGCCTTGGGCTCCAGGAACGACTCCGCGCTGGCCACGGCCTCCTTCGCCGGCAGCGTGCGGAACACCCACGTGCGGTACGACCAGAACCGGAACAGCGTCGCGACGCCGATCCCGACGAACTTGAAGACATTGCTCTGCAGCGGGCTGTCCCACCCGAACCCGTACGTCGCCGCGAACAGCAGCCCGTTCTCGATCACCAGGCCCACCGCGCTGAACAGCAGGAACAGCGTCAGTTCCTTCGTCCGCCCGCTCTTGTCGCGGTCACGGTAGGTGAAGTAGCGGAACCCGATGTAGTTGAAGACGATGGCCACGACGGTGGCTATGACACTCGCCCGCACCACCTGCAGATCGGTGACATGCCGTACGACGTTGAACACTCCGAGGTTGACCAGCAACCCCGCGCCGCCCACGGCTCCGAACTTGGCCAGCTCTCGGACGATCCTCTTCAGCCCCGAGGAACCATGTGCCATGGTCGTACAGGCCCCCGTCCGGGTCCGGTTTCGTCAACCCAACCATGCTAACCACCACTCTTGTCGGTTTCCTGTGGTCCACCTCACGGGCCCGTGACCAGCGGGGGAGATGCGGGGAAACAAACGGTATGAGGCGGGAAAGGGCCGGGTAAGAGGCGCGGAATTCGGCCGCGGTGGCGTGGCCGATACCCTGGGGGCGTGACGTTCCCGGTAGTCGGCATGGTCGGCGGGGGCCAGCTCGCTCGTATGACACACGAAGCAGGCATCCCGCTCGGCATCAGGTTCAAGCTCCTCAGTGACACCCCACAGGATTCCGCGGCGCAGGTCGTGAGCGATGTCGTCATCGGCGACTACCGCGATCTCGACACGCTGCGTGAGTTCGCGCGCGGGTGCGATGTGATCACTTTCGATCACGAACACGTACCCACCGAGCACCTCAGGGCGCTGGAGGCGGACGGCATCCCCGTCCGCCCGGGCCCCGACGCGCTGGTGCACGCCCAGGACAAGGGGGTGATGCGCGCGAAGCTCGACGCGATCGGCGTTCCGTGCCCCAGGCACCGGATCGTGACCGACCCGGCGGACGTCGTCGCGTTCGCCGCCGAGGGCGAGGGCTTCCCGGTGGTCCTCAAGACCGTCCGCGGCGGCTACGACGGCAAGGGCGTGTGGGTCGTCGACTCGGTCGAGGAGGCGGCGGACCCCTTCCGGGCCGGCGTCCCCGTGCTGGCGGAGGAGAAGGTCGACTACGTCCGCGAGCTCGCCGCCAACGTCGTCCGCTCCCCGCACGGCCAGGCCGTCGCCTACCCGGTCGTCGAGTCGCAGCAGGTGAACGGCGTCTGCGACACGGTCATAGCCCCGGCCCCCGACCTGGACCAGACCCTCGCCCTGAAGGCCGAGGAGATGGCGCTGCGCATCGCCAAGGAACTGAACGTGGTGGGCCACCTCGCGGTCGAGCTGTTCCAGACCCGCGACGGCCGCATCCTCGTCAACGAACTGGCCATGCGCCCGCACAACTCGGGCCACTGGAGCCAGGACGGCGCGATCACGTCCCAGTTCGCCAACCACGTCCGCGCGGTCCTCGACCTGCCCCTGGGCGACCCGCGCCCGCGCGCGAAGTGGACGGTCATGGTCAACGTCCTGGGCGGCGACTACCCGGACATGTACTCCGCGTACCTGCACTGCATGGCCCGCGACCCCCAGCTGAAGATCCACATGTACGGCAAGGACGTGAAGCCCGGCCGCAAGGTGGGCCACGTCAACACCTACGGCGACGACCTGGCCGACGTCCTCGAACGCGCCCGTCACGCAGCCGGTTACCTGAGAGGCACGATCACCGAATGAGCCCTGTTGCAGGCCCCGTCGTAGGCATCGTCATGGGGTCGGACTCCGACTGGCCCGTCATGGAGGCCGCCGCGCAGGCCCTCGACGAGTTCGAGATCGACTACGAGGTCGACGTCGTCTCCGCGCACCGCATGCCGCGCGAGATGGTCGCCTACGGCGAGCAGGCGGCCGAGCGGGGACTGAAGGTCGTCATCGCCGGAGCCGGGGGCGCCGCCCACCTGCCCGGCATGCTCGCCTCCGTGACCCCGCTCCCGGTCATCGGCGTGCCCGTGCCGCTGAAGTACCTGGACGGCATGGACTCGCTGCTGTCGATCGTGCAGATGCCGGCCGGCGTCCCCGTCGCCACGGTCTCGGTCGCCGGCGCGCGCAACGCGGGCCTGCTCGCCGTCCGCATCCTCGCCGCCCACGACCAGGACCTGCAGGCCCGGATGCGCGACTTCCAGCAGGAGCTCAACGACCAGGCCACCGAGAAGGGCAAGCGCCTGCGCGCCAAGGTCGAGGGCTCGAACGGCTTCGGCTTCGGGAAGTGACACGCGAAGTGACGGAGCCGACCTCCCTGGCCGCCGCCCGCGAACTCCTGCGCGAGTTCCCGGTCGTCGACGGCCACAACGACCTGCCGTGGGCGCTGCGCGCGCAGCCGGTCCGCTACGACCTCGACGCCCGCGACATCGCCGCGGACCAGCACGGCCATCTGCACACCGACATCCCCCGGCTGCGCGAGGGCGGCGTCGGCGCGCAGTACTGGTCCGTGTACGTGCGCTCGGACCTGCCCGACGCGGTCCCGGCGACGCTGGAGCAGATCGACTGCGTACGGCAGCTCATCGCCCGCAACCCGCAGCACCTCAGGGCCGCGTTCACCGCCGCCGACATACAGGCCGCCCGGGCGGAGGGCCGGATCGCCTCGCTGATGGGCGCGGAGGGCGGCCACTCGATCGCCAACTCGCTCGGCACCCTGCGCGGCCTGTACGCGCTCGGCGTGCGCTATCTGACGCTCACCCACAACGACAACGTGGACTGGGCGGACTCCGCGACCGACGAGCCCGGGGTCGGCGGTCTGTCCGCCTTCGGCCGCGAGGTGGTGCGCGAGATGAACCGCGAGGGCATGCTGGTCGACCTCTCGCACGTGGCCGCGACGACGATGCGGGACGCGCTGGACGCGACCGCCGCGCCGGTGATCTTCTCCCACTCCTCGTCGCGTGCGGTCTGCGACCACCCCCGCAACATCCCGGACGACGTCCTGGAGCGTCTGCCCGCGAACGGCGGCGTGGCGATGGTGACGTTCGTGCCGAAGTTCGTCCTGCAGGCGGCGGTGGACTGGACGGCCGAGGCCGACGACAACATGCGCGCCCACGGCTTCCACCACCTCGCCACCACCCCGGAGGCGATGAAGGTCCACCGGGCCTTCGAGGAGACCCACCCCCGTCCCGTCGCCACCGTCGCCACGGTCGCCGACCACCTCGACCACATGCGCGAGGTCGCTGGCATCGACCATCTCGGCATCGGCGGCGACTACGACGGCACGGCCTTCACCCCCGACGGCCTCGACGACGTCTCCGGCTACCCCAACCTGATCGCGGAGCTGCTCGACCGCGGCTGGTCCAAGCCCGACCTCGCCAAGCTGACCTGGCAGAACGCGGTCCGGGTGCTGGGCGCGGCGGAGGACGTCGCCCGTGACCTGCGGGCGACCCGCGCACCGTCCAACGCGACGATCGAGTCACTGGACGGCTGACACGCACCGTGGACGGGGCGTCCGGGGACGCCGTTTACCCCCGAACGCCCCGTCCACCAGGAAGCGCGCCGCCCGCCGTGCGACGGTGACCGTACTGCTGATCGAACGTACGGAGACCGTCATGGCCGACCTCCAGGACGAGTTGCACACCCTTCCCGAGGCCGGCGACCGCGGCGACGACCACGACCACGACGACGTACGCGGCGACGACCGTGATGACGTACGCGGCGACGACCGCGATGACGTACGCGGCGACGAGGTGCGGGCGGCCGTCCCCTTCACCCCGTGCGCGCCGGTCACCCCGGTCACGCCCGAGCCCGAGGCCGGCCCGCTGGACCGCGCCCGTGCCCTCCTCGCCGCACACCCCGTCGCCGACGGCTACAGCGGACTGCCCTGGGCCCTGCGCCATCTGCCCTGGTACGACCTCCAGCTCGGCGAGAGCGCCGTCGACACCGATGTGCCCCGGCTGCGCGAAGGCCACGTCGGCGCGCTGCTGTGGTCGCTGCACCTGCCCGACGGCCTCGCCGCCGACCGGGCCGTCGGCGCGACCCTGGAGCAGCTGGACCTCGTCCGGTCGGTGATCGCCACGCACCCCGACGGGCTGCGGCTGGCCCGCACCGCCGGGCAGGTCATCGACGCCCGCAACTGCGGCCGGGTCGCCGTCGTCCTCGGCCCGGCCACGGCCGCCGCACTCGACGACTCGCTCGGCATCCTGCGCGTCCTGCACTCCCTCGGACTGCGCGTCCTGACCCTCTCCGGCACCACCTGGGCGAGCGAGGCGGGGCTGACCCGGTTCGGCGAGGAGGTCGTGCGCGAGATGAACCGGCTCGGCGTCCTCGCCGACCTCTCCGGCGCCTCCGACACCACCGTCAGCCGTGCCCTCACCCTCTCCAGGACACCGGTCCTGTGCACCCGCTCCGCCGCCCGCGCCCTGCGCCCCCACCCCGACAACCTGCCCGACGAGCTGCTGGCCGGGCTCGGCGCGGCCAAGGGCCTGTGCCTGGTGCCGCTGACCGCCGAGCAGACCGGCCCGAGCGTCCGGGACGTCGCCGACCATCTCGACCACGTCCGCGCGATCGCCGGTCCCGGCTGCGTCGGCCTGTCCGGCACCTACGACTCGGGCGCCGCCCACCCGCAGGGCCTCGCCGACGCCTCCGGCTACCCGCACCTGATCGCCGAGCTGCTCCACCGCGGCTGGCCGGACCCCGATATCGCCCTGCTGACCTGGGGAAACATGCAGCGCGTCCTGCGCACGGCGGACTTCGCCTCCCGAGCGGCACAGGAACGCCGGGAACCGTCGACGGCGCGCATCGCCCATCTGGACGGCTGATCCGCTCAGGTCAGGGGCTTCTCGATCCGGCACAGGCAGAACGGATGGCCCGCCGGATCGGCGTACACCTGGAAGTCCTTCTTCTCCCGGTCCTGAAGTTCCAGCGGCCGCGCGCCCAGCGCCAGTACCCGCTCATGGGCCGCGTCGATCTCCGCCCAGGTGGAGCCGGCGTCGAGGTCGATGTGGAACTGCTGCCCGTTGCGGTCGGAGCGCGGCCATTCCGGCGGGGTGTACTGCGCCACCTCCTGGAAGCCGAGCCGGGGACCGCCGGGCACCTGGAGGACGACCCAGTCCTCCTCCCCCTCCTCCCACTCGGGGACGCCCCCCACGACCGCCGCGTAGAACGCGGCGAGCGCACGCGGATCGGGACAGTCGAGCACGACGTTACGGAAACGGGCGACGGGCGACATGGAACTCTCCTGACTCGAAGGCCTGCGGTTTCAGGACGTGCACAGACAGAACGGGTGCCCGGCCGGATCCGCGTACACCCGCCAGCCGCGCGAGCGGTCCTCCGTGTCCAGCGGCTTCGCGCCCAGCGCGAGCACGCCCCGCTCGGCCGCGTCCAGGTCGTCGACGGTGAGGTCCAGATGGAACTGCTGCGAGTGCTCGGGCGCGGGCCACGCGGGCGGCACGAACCCGGGAGCGGCCTGGAAGGCCAGCGACTGACCGCCCGGCACCTTCACATCCACCCAGTCCCCGTCGTCGCTCTCGACGCTGCCGCCCAGCACCTCGGCGTAGAAACCGGCGAGCGCACGCGGGTCGGGACAGTCCAGGACGACGACACCCAGCTCGGCGAGAGCCATGACTCCTCCTCGGGTTACCTGATAGAGCCGTTAGAAGGTAACGGTTACTGCATGCTCTCGCATTGGAGGTAACGTCGCAAGCATGAATGAGCGATCGGCCGCCCCCGGGGAACTGGCCCTGGTGGAGTCCCTGGTGAACACGCTGGACCTGGAGTCGGGCGCCGACTCGCTGGACACGGCGGACGGCCGGGCGCGGTTCGGGCTCACCGACGACGAGGACGACCTGGCGCGCGCCCGTGAGCTGCGCGAGTCCCTGCGCGTGGCGCTGCTCGCCCACGCGGGCCACGCACCGCACCGCGAGGTCACCCCGCTGGGCGAGCTGCTGGCGTCCGCGCCCCTGCTGGTGACCGTCGACGAGAACGACGGCTCGGCCCGGCTGACTCCCGCGGACGGCGCCCCGCTGCTCTCCCGTACGGCCGCCGCCGTGGCGGCCGCGCTGATCGCGGGCACCTGGACCCGGCTGAAGGCCTGCGAGGCCGTGACCTGCCACTGGGCGTACTACGACCGCAGTCCGGCGGGCCGGGGCCGCTGGTGCTCGATGCAGGTCTGCGGGGCGCGGGCCAAGATGCGCCGCTACCGCGCGAAGTAGTTCACCACTCGCCACACAGGTCTGTGGTGCAGAATGCAACAAGACGCCGGTTCGGCCGACTGAGCCTCGGCCGAACCGGCGTCGCTGTGCGCCCGCGGCAGCCCGCGGCAACGGAGGCGGCTGCGGCTATGCGGTCGGGCGTCCCATCGCCCGGTAGGTCCACCCGGCCTTGCGCCACAGCACGGGGTCGAGCGCGTTGCGCCCGTCGAGGACCAGCCGGTCCGTCGCGACCTCGCCGAGCGCCGCCGGGTCCAGCTCGCGGAACTCCCGCCACTCGGTCAGGTGCAGGACGGCCTCGGCGCCCCGTACGGCCTCCAGGGCCGAGTCGGCGTAGCCGAGGGTCGGGAAGACCCGGCGGGCGTTCGCCATCCCCTTCGGGTCGTACACCGTGACCTGTCCGCCCTGGAGATGGATCTGCCCGGCGACGTTGAGGGCGGGCGAGTCCCGGACGTCGTCCGAGTCGGGCTTGAAGGTGGCGCCGAGCACGGCGATCCGCTTGCCCAGGAAGGACCCGCCGCCCAGCGCCTGCCGGGCCAGCTCGACCATCCGCCCGCGCTGGCGCATGTTGACGGAGTCGATCTCGCGCAGGAAGGTGAGCGCCTGGTCGGCGCCGAGCTCACCGGCGCGGGCCATGAAGGCGCGGATGTCCTTGGGCAGACAGCCGCCGCCGAAGCCGATCCCGGCCCGCAGGAACTTCTTGCCGATCCGGTCGTCGTAGCCGATGGCCTCGGCCAGCTTGGCGACGTCGCCGCCGCCGGCCTCGCACACCTCCGCCATGGCGTTGATGAAGGAGATCTTGGTGGCGAGGAAGGAGTTCGCGGCGGTCTTCACCAGCTCGGCGGTGGGGAAGTCGGTGACGACGAACGGCGTCCCTTCGCCGACCGGCGTCTCATACACCTGCCGCAGCACCGCCTCGGCCCGCTCGCTGCGCACCCCGACGACGATCCGGTCCGGGTGCAGCGTGTCCTGGACCGCGAAGCCCTCCCGCAGGAACTCCGGGTTCCACGCGAGCTCGGCGTCCTCCCCGGCGGGCGCCAGCTCGACGATCGTCCGGGCCAGCCGCTCGGCGGACCCCACGGGCACGGTCGACTTGCCGACGACGAGGGCGGGCCGCGTCAGATGCGGAGCGAGGGACTCGATCGCGGACTCGATGTACGACATGTCGGCGGCGTACTCGCCGTGCTTCTGCGGAGTGTTCACGCAGACGAAGTGGACGTCGCCGAAGGCCCCCACCTCGGCCCAGTCCTGGGTGAACCGCAGCCGCCCGCTGGTCCCCTCGAACCCGGCGACGTGCCGGCGCAGCAGCTCCTCGAGCCCCGGCTCGTACATCGGGGTCTCGCCGCGCTCGAGCATCTCGATCTTCTCCCGCACGACGTCGAGAGCGAGCACCTCGAAGCCCAGCTCGGCCATGGCCGCGGCGTGTGTGGCGCCGAGATAGCCGGTGCCGATCACGGTGATCTTGAGGGCCATGAATGCTCCTGACGGGGGATGCCGACACTGCGCGCCCGAGCATAGTCGGGGCATGTCGCGGCCCCTCACCGGGCAGATCCCGGTGGAGGGTGCCCCTTGTCGCCAAACTCACGTGCCACGCGGTCGGGAGGGCCCCTAAAATTTGAGTTACTTAACGGTAATTAGCGTCGTGAACCGCAGCGTATTTGGAGCGTGAGACACCTTGTCCGGATCGGCTGACTTCGACCTGTACCGCCCGTCCGAGGAGCACGACATGCTCCGCGACGCCATCCGCTCGCTGTCCGAGGCGAAGATCGCGCCGTACGCCGCCGCGGTGGACGAGGAGGCCCGCTTCCCGCAGGAGGCGCTGGACGCGCTGGTGGCGAGCGATCTGCACGCGGTGCACGTACCCGAGTCGTACGGCGGCGCGGGCGCGGACGCCCTGGCGACAGTGATCGTCATCGAGGAGGTGGCCCGCGCCTGCGTGTCCTCCTCCCTCATCCCCGCGGTGAACAAGCTGGGCTCGCTCCCGGTGATCCTCTCCGGCTCCGAGGACCTGAAGAAGAAGTACCTGACGCCGCTGGCCAAGGGCGACGCGATGTTCTCGTACGCCCTCTCCGAGCCGGACGCGGGCTCGGACGCGGGCGGCATGAAGACCAAGGCGGTCCGCGACGGCGACCACTGGATCCTGAACGGCGTGAAGCGCTGGATCACCAACGCCGGCGTCAGCGAGTACTACACGGTCATGGCCGTGACCGACCCCACCAAGCGCACCAAGGGCATCTCGGCCTTCGTGGTGGAGAAGTCCGACCCGGGAGTCTCCTTCGGCGCCCCGGAGAAGAAGCTGGGCATCAAGGGCTCCCCGACCCGCGAGGTCTACCTCGACAACGTGCGCATCCCGGCGGACCGCATGATCGGCGAGGAGGGCACCGGCTTCGCGACCGCGATGAAGACCCTGGACCACACCCGCATCACGATCGCCGCCCAGGCGCTGGGCGTCGCCCAGGGCGCTTTCGACTACGCCAAGGGCTATGTCCAGGAGCGCAAGCAGTTCGGCAAGGCGATCGCCGACTTCCAGGGCATCCAGTTCATGCTCGCCGACATGGCCATGAAGATCGAGGCCGCCCGCGCCCTCACCTACCAGGCCGCGGCCGCCTCCGAACGCCTCGACTCCGACCTCACCTTCCAGGGCGCGGCCGCCAAGTGCTTCGCCTCGGACGTCGCGATGGAGGTCACCACGGACGCCGTCCAACTCCTCGGCGGCTACGGCTACACCCGCGACTACCCGGTGGAGCGCATGATGCGCGACGCCAAGATCACCCAGATTTATGAGGGCACGAACCAGGTGCAGCGGATCGTCATGGCGCGCAACCTGCCGTAACGGCCCCCGCGGCCGTCCGGCTCAGTCCTCCAGTCCCTCCGCCACCCGTCGCTCGCGCAGTTCCCTGATCGCGCGGCGGCGGGCCAGGCGGTGGGTGCGGCGGATCTGGGCCTCCTCGTAGCGGCGTTCGTCGCGTTCCGTCTCCGGGACGACCGGGGGGACCGGGCGGGGTTTGCCGTCGGCGTCGACGGCGGCGAAGACCAGGTAGGCCGAGCCGACCTGGGTGGCCGGGGCGGACTCGTTCCAGCGCTCGGCCAGCACCCGGACGCCGACCTCCATCGAGGTCCGGCCGGTCCAGTTCACCTGGGCCTTCACATGGACGAGGTCACCGACCCGGACCGGCTCCAGGAACGCCATCTCGTCCATGGACGCGGTGACGGCGGGCCCGCCGGAGTGCCGCCCGGCCACGGCACCCGCCGCGTCGTCCACGAGCTTCATGATCACGCCGCCGTGCACCGTGCCCAACAGGTTGGTGTCGTTGTGGCCCATGATGTGGCTGAGGGTGGTGCGGGACGCGGATGTGGGCTTGCCCGGGATGTCCGGGGTGCTGCCCGAGTCCGCCGCGGTGACCTGGTCTGTCATGTCCTCCACCTTATGCCGAGGGGGACGACTCGGGACTTTGTGTCAGCTTGGCAACAGCGGGGCTGTGATTTTCCGACGCCCCTGTATAGGACACAGCAGTGGCCTGCACACTGGTCCGCATGAACGATTGGCCCGAGGGATGGTCCGACAACGACCGCGGCAACCGGTACGGAAGCGGCAGCGCGAGCGCACAGCCCGAGAGCGCCCGCGTCATGCGGCAGGTCCGCCGTGGCCCGGCCGCCCCGCCGAGCGGCGCCGGCGTCCCGCCGCAGCCGTCGTACGTCAACGGTCAGGGACACGGCGACTACACGAACGCCCAGCAGACCGGGTACGACAGCGGCTACAGCTCGGGCCAGGTCTACGGCGGCGACCCCGGTGGACCGGGGGGACCGGCCGGGCCTGGCGGCTACGACACCCGCGGCCCGCGCCCCGCGCCCAACTGGCGCCGCCGTATCAAGTGGACGGCGATCTCGGTCGTGACCGTGCTGGTCGTGACGGCCGTCGGCACGTACTTCTGGGCCGACTCCAAGCTCCAGCGCGACGTCGACCTGTCGAAGGTCATCGACCGGCCCGAGGCGGGCGAGGGCACGAACTACCTCATCGTCGGCTCCGACAGCCGTGAGGGCATGTCCGCCGAGGAGAAGAAGGAACTGCACACCGGTTCCGCCGAGGGCAAGCGCACGGACTCGATGATGATCCTGCACACCGGCTCCAACGGCGACACGCTGATCTCGCTGCCCCGCGACTCCGACGTGGAGATCCCGTCGTTCGTCGGCTCCGAGTCCGGCAAGACGTACAAGGGCACCGGCCGGCACGTGAAGCTGAACGCGGCCTACGCCGAGGACGGCCCGGAACTGCTGGTGCGCACGGTCGAGTTCAACACCGGCCTGCGCATCGACCACTACGTGGAGATCGGCTTCGCGGGCTTCGCGAACATCGTCGACTCGGTCGGCGGCGTCGAGATCGACATCCCGCAGGACATCAAGGACACCAAGTCCGGCGCCGACTTCAAGAAGGGCAAGCAGACGCTGAACGGCGAGGAGGCCCTCGCGTTCGTCCGCACCCGGTACGCGCTCGCGGGCTCCGACCTCGACCGCACGAAGAACCAGCAGAAGTTCCTCGCCGCCCTCGCCAACCAGGTGGCCACCCCGGGCACGGTCCTCAACCCGTTCAAGCTGTACCCGACCATGGGCTCGGGCCTGGACTCCCTGATCGTCGACAAGGACATGGGCCTGTACGACCTGGCGTCCATGTTCTTCGCGATGAAGGGCGTCAACAGCGGCGACGGCAAGTCGATGAACATGCCGATCTCCGGCTCCAGCGGCAGCAACCTCGTCTGGGACAAGGCCAAGGTGAAGACGCTGGTCAGCCAGCTGAAGAACGACGAGAAGGTCACCGTCTCGGGCAACTGAGCAGACGGACGCGACAAGGGGCACCCGCCGTGGCGGGTGCCCCTCGTCATGCGGGGGCGGCGGTCACATCGTGGCGCCGGCCATCGTGCGGCACATCTCGGCGCAGCGGCGACAGGACTCCGCGCAGCGCATCATCTGCGGATCGTCCGGCATGGACATACACGCCTCCGCGCACATGTCGCACGCCTTGGCGCACATCGCGCACATCTCGGCCGACATGGGCGAGCGCCGCATCATCATGTCGGCGCACATCCGGGTCGTCTCGGAGCAGTCCAGGAGCGCGCGCATGATCTGCATCTGGGCCTGGCCGCCCATCTGCATGCAGGAGCTCATGGTCTCCTCGCACATGCTGTGGCAGGACATGCACGCCTCGACGCAGTCCTGCATCTGCTTGCTCATGGCGTTCATGGTTCCGGGCTGGGTCATGGCTCCTCCAGGGGGTGCGGGGGCCCGGGGCGGGCCCGAGCGTGCTCTTCCGACTTCCGTCCTACGCCCTGCGGCGGGCCCCCGCCATCGGGGAGCCTCCCAGTGGTCTCCCGGGGCCCCCTACGGGCACCCCACCTCGTCCCCGCGCACCACTCCGAACTCACCCTGCTCCGCGTCCACCGCCCGTACCGTGCGCACCTGGCGGAAGTCCGCGCCCGCGATCACCTTCAGCGTCGCCCCGAGCCCCTTGACGGCGCGCAGCTCGCTGCCCGGCAGGGCGGTCGCGAGGGACTTCGCGGAGCGGTCCCAGCGGGGGTCGTAGGCGACGACCGTGCGCCGGGCGGAGGGGGCGGCCGCGCTGACCGGCTGCCGGGTCGTCCGGAAGCCCACCGCGGCCAGCGCCTTGTCCACCCGTCTGCCGAGGCCGGCCGTGTGCGTGCCGTTCTCCACCTGCACCCGGATCTGCTGCGGGGCCACGTCCACCCGCGCGACCCGGCCGTCGAGGGCGCGGACGGTCGCGGCGAGGGGCTTGTCGTCGCGCAGCGCCCGGAAGAGGAGCTGCGACTTCACCGGGTCCCACTTCAGCGTCGAGCCGATGCCCTTCACGACGTATCCCATCTGGCCGATGGGGACGGTCGCGAACTCGGAGGAAGAAGGGGAGAAGGTGCGCATCGCCCGGCCGAGGTCGAGCAGTTCGTCGGCGCCGAAGCCGCGGTCCGCGCGCACCGAGCCGAGCACCGCCCGGGTCACGTCCCGGAACCGCAGCGGGTTCAGCAGGATCCCGGAGGAGGTGGCGCGGTCCACCAGGGCCGCCAGGAAGCGCTGTTGACGTTTCATCCTGCCGAGGTCGGAGGAGCCGTCCACGTGCCGGGAGCGGACGTACTGCAGCGCCTCGCCGCCCATGAGCGTGTGCGCGCCCGACGCCAGGTCCAGGCCCGTGTACGAGTCCTTCAGCGGCTTCGCGGTGCAGATCTTCACGCCGCCGAGGACGTCGACCGTCTTCATGAAGCTGGTGAAGTCGACCTCCAGATAGTGGTCGATCTTCACATGCGTCATGTGCTCGACCGTGCGGACGGTCAACTGCGGGCCGCCCTCGGCGTACGCGGCGTTGATCTTGAGCGGATGGCCGTGGTGCTGCTTGCCGGTGACCTGGTCGGTGTGCGGGGGAGTCTCGGCGTAGGAGTCGCGCGGCAGACTGACCACGCTGGCCCGTTCCCGGTCCTCCGAGATGTGCACGATCATGATCGTGTCGGTGCAGTGGCAGGGGGCCCCGCCCAGGCGGTACCGGTGGCGCTCCGCCGCCGTGATCCGGTCGCGGCCGTCGGTGCCGACCAGCAGGACGTTCATGCCGTGGCCGGCCTGCGGACGGTTCTTCATGTCCTTGAAGGGGTCGACCCGGGCGATGTCCGCGTCGAGGCTGCTGATCACCGAGTGACCGATGCCGGCGGCGGCGAGCAGCACCACCGAGAGCGTGGTCGCCGCCCGTACGGCCCAGCGGGGCCGCCGGCGGCGAACGGGGGAACGCGGCACGCGGCGCCCAGGGTGCGGGCGGCGCGGGGACCGGAGCGGGGTGGTGGGCATGGGAGGGCACCTCCGGGCGGCGACCGTGGGGCGGGGGAAGCCGTTCGCACAGTAGGCCCATACGATCTGCCCACCGGTGCAGCCGCACCCGGCGGGGCGGGCCGTGTCCCCCGTTCGCGGTAACGTGAGCGTCCTATGAACGCCAAGCCCGACGTGCAGCTCCCCGCCGTGTCCGTCATCATGCCCGTCCTCGACGAGGAGCGGCATCTGCGCGGAGCCGTCCAAGCGATCCTCGCGCAGGAGTACCCCGGCGAGATGGAGGTCGTGATCGCCATCGGTCCGTCCACGGACCGTACGGAAGAGATTGCGGCCGAGCTCGTGTCCGAAACAGCGTCCAATAAGAACAAACGCGTGCACACCGTCCCGAACCCCACCGGCCGCACGCCCGCCGCGCTCAACGCCGCGATCAAGGCCTCCCGCCACCCGATCGTCGTCCGCGTCGACGGGCACGGCATGCTCTCGCCCGACTACATCGCCACCGCCGTACGGCTCCTGGAGGAGACCGGCGCGCAGAACGTCGGCGGCATCATGCACGCCGAGGGCGAGAACGACTGGGAGCACGCGGTCGCCGCGGCCATGACCTCGAAGATCGGGGTCGGCAACGCCGCCTTCCACACGGGAGGGCAGGCCGGCCCGGCCGAGACCGTGTACCTAGGGGTCTTCCGGCGCGAGGCGCTGGAGCAACAGGGCGGCTACAACGAGGAGTTCATCCGCGCCCAGGACTGGGAGCTGAACTTCCGGATCAGGGAGGCCGGCGGGCTGATCTGGTTCTCGCCCGAGCTGAAGGTGTCCTACCGGCCGCGGCCGAGCGTGCGGGCGCTCGCCAAGCAGTACAAGGACTACGGCCGTTGGCGGCACGTCGTGGCCCGCTACCACGAGGGCTCCATCAACCTGCGCTACCTCGCCCCGCCGACCGCGGTGTGCCTGATCGCGGCCGGCGTGGTGGTGGGCGCCGTGCTCACCCCGCTGGGCTTCGTCATCCCCGGCGGCTACCTCGCGGCGATAGTCGCCGGATCGCTGCCTGCGGGCAAGGGGCTGCCGGCGAAGGCCCGGCTGCAGATCCCCGTCGCCCTCGCCACCATGCACATGTGCTGGGGCTTCGGCTTCCTGACCAGCCCGAAAGCGCTGGCCAGGAAGGTCATCGCCTCGCGGCGCCCCGCGGTCCTCAGCGACGCGCGCTGAGGACCCCGCTCCAGGAACCGCACCCGCACCGGACCCGGACTACCAGATGTAGTCCGGGTCCACGTGCATGCACTGGGTGGTGTCGGACGCGTTGATCGCCCCGGCGGTGTCGGGCGTCGTGTCGTCCGGCTCCGCCACCTTGTACGTCGTCCCCGACCGCCAGTCGGCGCCCACGACGACCATGACCCCGGAGACGTCGGTGGACTTCTTCACCTGACTCGTCGGGATGCCGAGGGCCTTCGCGACGGCCTGGGCGTCGCCCTGGAGGTCGGCGCTCGGGTAGCGGACCACCGTCTTCGCCTCGGCCGTGGCCGCCGAGGTGTCCGCGACGGCCTCGTCGAAGCCCTTGCCCGCCAGCAGCTCCTTCACGGCGGTCGCGCGTCCGCGCACCGGGGCCTGCGTGTCCGTGGAGGTGCCGTTGTGCACCTGCACCGCGATCTTGTCGTTCGCGGCGGCCGGGTCCGCGGCGACCGTCGGCGTCGGACTGGCGGTGACGGCGGTCTTCTTGGCGTCCTTGCCGTCCAGCGCGATGTCGTCGCGCACCAGCCGGAACAACTGCGTGGCGTCGTCCGTCGGGACCACCCGGCTGCCCTGGTAGCGGTTCGGCATGGTCGTCATCGTGATGCGGTCGGTGGGCACCTTCTGCAGCTCGCCCGCCAGGTCGTACATCTTCGTGATGGTGTCCAGGCCGTCGTCGACGGTGATCGCCTTGGTCGCCGCCTCGGCGAGCTTGCGCAGCTTGTTGGGGTTGGTCAGCTTGGCGTTGGCGCGCAGCTCGCGGACCATCGAGTTCATGTACATGTGCTGCGCCTTGGCGCGGGCGAGGTCGGTGTCGTCCTCGAAGCCGTAGCGGGTGCGCAGCCACTGCAGGGCCTGCTTGCCCTTGATGGAGGTGGTGCCCTCCTCCAGCTTCAGGCCGGAGCCCTTGCCGCTGGAGGTGTGCGAGTAGACGTTGGCGTCCACGCAGACCGGGACGCCGCCTATCGCGTCCGCCATCGACACCACACCCGAGAAGTCGATCATCATGAAGTGGTCGATGTGGATGTCGGTGAGCTTCTCCCACGTGGCCACCGTGCAGCCGGGGCCGCCGCGACCGAGCGACACGTTCGTCATCTCGTTCGTCAGCGCCTGGTAGGTGGTCCCGTCGTCGGGGTCCGTGCACTTGGGTATGTCCAGGAGCGTGTCGCGCGGCATGCTCACCACCGACATGTTGCTGCGGTCCGCCGATATGTGCAGCAGCATCTGGACGTCCGCCAGCGGGGGACCGTCGAAGGTGTCCTTGGCGCCGCCGAGCTTCTGGTTCTCGGCGGTGTCACGGGCGTCCGAACCGATCAGCAGGATGTTCAGCGCCGTCTGCCCGGCCGAGTTGGCCTCCGTCTTGGCCGCCCGGTCCTTGGCGTCGCCGATGTTCAGGTCGTCGCTCTTGATGTTCGAGTTGAGGTGTTCGTAGTAGAGGTATCCGGCCCCCGCGCCGCCGAGTATGACCACCGCGAGCACCGTCGCCGACCAGCGCAACGCGCGTCGACGACGGCGTTTGCGGTCGGTGTCACGGCGTCCCCCGTGTCCGCCGCTGCCTCCGCCCGCGACGGAGCCCCCGGTCGTCCGGGTGCTCCCGGTCTCCGAGGCGTCTCCTTCGGGCGCGTCCTGATCCTGCCGGTCCCGCTCGGTCGATGACACCGTGTCGTCGACCGCGGGAACCTCCCCCCGCACCCCACTGCTCCCCGCCATTCCCCTGCCCCTCCCCGCCGTGCGCCTGACACGGGCCCGTCCCGCGTCCAGTCAGACGCACGACGGGCCCGAAGGGTTACCTACTTGGCGCACTCGACCTTGTCCGCCGTGGACTTCTCGACCGTGTCCGGCACGGTGGTCGGGGCCGTGAGCGAGACGCCCGCGCCCTTGAAGTCCTTGCCCAGCGTCAATGTCATCGTCGGCAGACCCTGGGAGTTGGTGACGCTCTTGCCCGGCTTCATGGCGGTGCCCGCCAGCCCCATGATGGAGGCGAGCTTGCGTGCCTGTGCGGCCTGGTCGGGCGCGTACTCGAGCGTCGTCTTGCTCAGCTCGGCGGGCGCGTTGCCGGCGTTCTCGGACTTCGTCACGCCCTCATCATTCTGCAGCCAGTTAAGAGTCTCCTGTGCGCTGCCGGCGGGAGCGCCGCCGTTCATGACCTGCACCCGCACCTCGGAGGCGGCGGACTGGGCGCCCTTGAGGCGGGCCGCCGCGGCCGCGGCCGCCGCGTCCTTCGACGCCGCCGCCTGCTGCTGCACCTCGGTGAACGAGACATCGTCCTTGATCATCTGGAACACGGTGGGCGCGGTCGAACTGTTCACCACGACCGTCGCCTTGACCTTCTCGGCCGGGTTGTCGACCACCGGCACGGTCGTGAAGGTCAGGTTCTTGACGTTGAGCTTGCCCAGCTCCAGACCCAGGTCCTTCAGCTTGTCGATGGTGTCCAGCTGGGAGTCGACGGTCAGCGCCTTCGTGCCCGCCTCCGCCAGCTTGATCATCTTGGTGGGGCTGGTGAGGGTGTCGTTCGACTTCAGCTTGCGCATCAGGGCGCTGAGGAACTGCTGTTGCAGCGCGATCCGGCTCAGGTCGCCGCCGAAGCCCACCGAGTGCCGGGTGCGCACGAAGGCCAGCGCCTGCTCGCCCTGGATGGTGTGCGTGCCCTTCGACAGCTTCAGTTTCGAGTCCTCGTCGTCGATGTCCTTGGCCAGGCACACCTCGACGCCGCCGACCGCCGTGGTCAGCGTCTTCACCGCGTTGAAGTCGGCGACCATGAAATTGTCCGCCTGGATCCCGGTCAGCTCGGTGACCGTGCGCACGGTGCAGCTCGGCGTACGGCCGTCCTGCCCGAGGCTGGTGTTGAACCGGACGTCGTCCGTACCCGGGATGACCTTGGTGGAGCCGTCCTCCTGCTCGGTCTGGCAGTCCGGGACGTCCACGATCAGGTCGCGCGGGATGCTGAGCGCGGTCGCGTTCGTCCGGTCCTTGGAGACGTGCAGCAGGATCGTGGTGTCCGCATGGCCCACGCTGCCCGAGTCGCCGTAGCCCTCGTTGCCGGAGCCGGTGCGCTTGTCGGTGCCGATCACCAGCAGGTTGATCGCCTTGTCCTTGCTGAAGCCACCGGTGCTCGCACCGTCGTCGGAGACAGCGGTGATGTTGTCGTTCAGGTGCTCCAGATAGAGGTACGCCGCACCGGCCGTGCCCACCAGGACGAAGGCCATGATCCCGCCGGTCCACAGCAGTATCTTCTTCGCCTTCGACTTCTTCTTCACCGGCCGGCGCCCACGCCGGTTCGCCGCGGCTTCCTCCGCGGGCGCGCCCCGTCGCCGCCGCTGCCCGGGCACCTGCTCGGACGACGACGACGGCGAAGACGCCGAAGCCGACGAAGGCGGCGACGCCGAAGACGGGGACGGCGAATCCCGCCCCCGAGCCGAGCCGCTGCCCCCGGTCGTACCGGAGGCAGATCTACGAGGCCCGGGCACCGACGACTGCGGTGCGGAAGGACTCAGTCGCAGTTCGTATTCGCCGGTGTTCGGATTGAGCACCCACTGGTCTGCGGGATCGATGTTGTCCGCCCGCCCACGGCCTTGCGCGTCCACGGTTGTCCGAATCCTCCGTCGGGGCCACGCGGCGCCTTTTTACCCCCTCTAAAGGCGCTCGGGTCTCGGTCACACGGTGCGCGACCCCAGGAAGGACCTCGCGGCCGGGTGCACCGGATCGCTCACACTAGCCGCCAAGTTCGACGCGAAGCGACGGCCGTGACAAATTCCACGCCCCTAC
Source organism: Streptomyces sp. NPDC006872 (assembly GCF_040635845.1). Classification (NCBI taxonomy): domain Bacteria; kingdom Bacillati; phylum Actinomycetota; class Actinomycetes; order Kitasatosporales; family Streptomycetaceae; genus Streptomyces; species Streptomyces sp. NPDC006872. The sequence goes on along the minus strand of NZ_JBEYIL010000005.1, from coordinate 29,975 downwards.
AACCGGGCAATCCGCCGCATTTCCTTGAACTCCTGTTCGCGGGAAGGGCTCGGCTTGGCAAGCGCTTTACCCGCAGCTGTCCTCGGCGGCTGTGTTTCCACGGAACGTCGGAGCGGGCGGAGTGGGCGAAAACACCCCGGAAGCCGCACGCCTCACCGCCCCCGACCGGTAAGGCCCGTGATCGCCCGACTCCGCCGGCGAGGCGTTTGTGGGAACTTCCTTAGAAACCGCCACCGGCATGTCGGTCCGCAGCCGTTCGAAGAGTTTCTCCGCCTCGGGCTCCACGAGTTGGTCGCGATTCGCGTTGTAGACGTACGACTCCCGCGGAACGGTCAGGAATTGCACATGTTCGGTGGGAATGTCGCGTAGACCGCGCACGAGTTCATACAGCCCGCGCAGACTCGCCAGCTCCGGGTCGGTGGTGAGAGAGGACGTGGCCGCGTCCAGCACCGGATACAGCTTCACCGGATTCAGCAGGACGTCATTGCTCTGCACCTTGTTGACGAGCGCTCCGAGAAAGCGTTGCTGCCGGTCCATCCGGTCGGTGTCACTGCCGTTCCCGAGCGACTTGCGGGCCCGCACGTACCCGAGCGCCTGCTCTCCGTCGAGCGTGACCTTCCCGGCGGGCAGCCGCAGCCCGGCGTCCTTGTCGCTGATCGCCTCCTTGAGACAGACCTCGACTCCGTCGACGGCGTCGACGACATCCTTGAACCCGCTGAAGTCGACGACGACATGATGATCGATCCGCACCCCGGTCAGCTTCTCCACGGTCCGGATGGTGCAGGCCGAACCCCCGGTCTGGAAGGCGTAGTTGAACATCGCGAACATCGGCGCGGTCCGCTTACCGTCCGCCCGCAGACACCCCGGCACGTTCACCATCAGGTCGCGCGGCAGGGAGACGGCGGTCGCGCTGCGCCGCCCGGCGGCCAGATGCAACAGGATCGTCGTGTCGGACCGCTCGGTCCCGGAGTCCCGCCCGTACTTCTCGTTGCCGTCCCCGGACCGTGAGTCGGACCCGATGAGCAGGATGTTCTGCGCGTCCTTCACCAACGAGGTCGGCCGCTCCTTCGCATACCGGGCGAGCTCGGCCGCGGCGGCTTCGTCGGGCGTGATGTTCCCGTCGAGCTTCACGTAGACGACCCACCCGGCCACCCCCACCCCCAGGACGACGACCCCCACCGCCCCCACCCCGTACCGCACCCACCGCCGCCGACGCCGCCGCACCAGCCCCCGCCCATCGGCGGACGCCCCCACCCCGGGCCCAAGGGGCCCACCGGAACCCGCCGAGTACGTCACGTCCGATCCACCCCTCCCGCAGCACGAGCGCACAGAGCCACTCCTACGACGATGGCGCGAACCCCTCCCGGGGGGCGGCTGGGGGTGGGCTGAACGGGTGATGAAGGGGGGCGGCGCCTTGTCGGCTGAGGGCCCCTGCGGTGCTTTGTCGGCGAGGTGCGCCTATTCAGCCCGTCCGGCGTTTGAGGACGAGGCCCGTTCAGGGCCGAAGCGTGGGTCTGGGGGCGGCAGCCCCCAGAGACGTCCACACCGACCGACGTCGACACTCACCCCACGCCCACACTCACCCCACGCCCAGACCAACCCGTACCTACCGAGCCGTCGCAGACACCCGCTCACTCTCGACCCGCCGAGCCACAACCTCCTCCCCGGCCTCCTCGAGATGCCGGCACAACACCACGGACCCCCCACTCGCCAACGGCGCGTACAACCCCGCGCTCAACCCCTCCCACGTGTCGTACGGCAACCCCGACAGCAGCCGCGACCCGGGCCCCGTCAACCCCAGCCCCGCCGCCTCCGCCCGCGCCCGCTCCACGAGCTCCGCGCCGGTGTACTCCGCCCCGGCCACGATCAGCGCGGGCGCCTCCGCGTCGACAGGGACGTACGGCGCGAAACGGTCCCCGAAACTCGGGACGTTCACGGCGTAGTCGTCGTACCCGTCCGGAGGCCCCGGCACGAACCGTCGCCCGAGCGGCGCGAGCGACAGCGCGTACCGCTCACCCCGGCACGCCAGCCCCGCCTCGAACTCCCCGGGCCCGGCCACGACGAAGTCCGCCTTCGACGGATCCCCGGCCACATCCGCGACGACCCCCACCGAAGAACACGCCAGCAGCCACACCGCCGTCTGCCAGTGCGCGGGCAGCAGCAGGGCGACCCGGTCGCCGGGCTCGGCGGACAGTCCGTCCTGGAGGAGGTTCGCGGTCTTGGCCACCCAGTTGGCGAAGGTGGCGACGGACAATTCGACCCGCTCGCCCGTGGCGTCGTCGTAGAAGGTCACCAAGGGGCGCGCGGGATCCGCGGCCAGCGCGGAACGCAGCAGGTCGGCAGGGGTGCGATCGGTGGCAGTCACCCACACAAGCGTACGCGCCGCCCGCGCCGCGACACCGCTCGCGGGGCCTTTGCGGGGCCACCGGTTCGGCGCAACGCACCCCGACGGCACGTCAATTCCCCGATGGACAGAAATGTATGACTATGTCCAGGATCGGTGGCATGCGTGGATTGCTAGCTACCTCGATCGGCGTCACGTGCGCGGCAGCTCTCGCGCTCCCGCTGACGCCGCCCGCCGACGCGGCGACGGTGCGACCGGCACCGGCCACGAAGACGGTGCCCACCGGGACGACGAGGGTCACGAGCCCCGACACCCCGACCACCCCGACTCTCCCCGACCTCCCGGGCAGCACCCAGTCGCTGCCCCTGACCTCCCTCACCGACGACCGGGCCCTCGGCGGCACCGGCGTCGACCAGGGCCTGCCCCGGCGGGACGTACGTCACTTCTCCCTCCTCGGCGTCGTCTGGGACGACCCGGCGGCCGAACTCCACGGCCGCGTCCAGGTCCGCACCCGGCCGGCCGACAGCGCCGCCTGGTCCGACTGGCAGGACGTCGAGACCCACAACGCCGACCACGGAGCCGACCCCGAGACGTCCGAGAGCGCCTCGGGCCGGGTCCGCGGCGCGACGGCCCCGCTGTGGGTCGGAGACTCCGACGGCGTCGAGATCCGCGTCCATCCGGACACCGAAAGCCGCACGGAGGAGACGGGACGCGGGACCCGTACCCGCTCGGTCGCCGCCCCGCTCCCGTCCGGCCTGCGCCTGGAACTGGTCGACCCGGGGGCGGCCACCCCCGCACACGTCCCGGCCGGCCCACCGCGCACCGGCGCGACACCCCCCGACACAACCGCGCTGGACACACCGGACGCACCGGACGCACAGGACCCAGCGACGGAGAACACACCCGAGAACACAACCGACCCAGACGCAGAGACACCCGAGACGGCATCCGACACGGCATCCGACACGGCACCCGAGACGGGATCCGAGACGGCATCGGAAACGGGATCCGAGACGGCATCGGAAACGGGATCCGAGACGGCATCGGAAACGGGATCCGAGACGGCATCGGAAACGGGATCCGGAACATCGTCGGCATCAGGGCCATCCGCATCCGCATCCGCAACGACAGGGATGTCCGCGGAGACGAAGGCCGCCTCCGCCGCCAACACCCCCCTCGCCCCGCTCGGCGCCACGGAGATCCCCGCCCTGGACCGTCCGGGCACGGAACGCGAGCTCTTCACCCTGCGCGCGGCCGAGCTGACGGAGGCCCAGCGGGCGAGGCCGTACATCGGCCCGCGCCCGAGCATCGTCACACGGCGCGGTTGGGGAGCCGACGAGGACCTGCGCGAGAAGAGATTCGTGTACACGACGAAGGTCAAGGCGGCGTTCGTGCACCACACGGCGTCGGGCAACAGCTACAAGTGCTCGCAGGCGGCGTCGGTCATCCGCGGTATCTACCGCTACCACGTCGAGAGCATGGGCTGGCGCGACATCGGCTACAACTTCCTCGTCGACAAGTGCGGGAAGATCTACGAGGGTCGCGCCGGGGGAGTGGCAAACCCGGTTCTCGGCGCCCACACCCTGGGTTTCAACACCAACAGCATGGGGATCGCCGTCCTCGGCACGTTCACCTCCGCCAAGCCGAACTCGGCCACGGTCAACGCCGTCGCCCGACTGACGGCGTGGAAACTCGGCCTCTTCGGGGCGAATCCGAAAGGCAAGACATACCTGAAGTCCGCGGGTGGCAATCTCTACGCAAAGGGAAAGAACGTACGACTGAATGTGATCTCCGGACATCGGGACGGGTTCGCCACGGAGTGCCCGGGCAAGCAGCTCTACGGCAAGCTCGGCTCGGCCCGCTCGACCTCGGCGAGCTACCAGGGTCGCTGAGCCGGACGGCCACGTTCGTGAGCTCCGAGCTCCGGGGTCTTCCCCTGACCCCGGAGCTCACGAACGCACGCAACCGAACGGCGGGAGCACACATCTGTAAGTCGCCAGACAAATGGCCTGCAAGGGATCTGCGAGAGGTCTCCGAGGGATCTGCGAGGGGTCTGCAAGGGTCTGCATACACTGGCCGGCCGAAAGACAGTTCGGCCGGTCCCGGCAGGAAGCAGAGACGAAGGTGACTGAAGCGATCCTCCTGGTCGGCGGCAAGGGCACCCGGCTGCGCCCACTCACGGTGCACACGCCCAAGCCGATGGTCAGGGCGGCGGGGGTGCCGTTCCTCACGCACCAGCTGGCGCGGGCGAGAGCGGCGGGCGTGGAGCACATCGTCCTGGCGACGAGCTATCTGGCGGAGGTCTTCGAACCGTACTTCGGCGACGGCTCGGCGCTCGGCCTGCACATCGAGTACGTGACGGAGGACGAACCCCTCGGCACCGGCGGCGCGATCCGCAATGTGGCGTCCCGCCTCAACTCGGCCCCGGACGACCCGGTCCTGGTCTTCAACGGCGACATCCTCACCGGCCTGGACATCGGACGGCTGGTGGCGACGCACGAGACGACGGGCGCGGACGTCTCCCTCCACCTCACCCAGGTGACGGACCCGAGGGCGTACGGCCTGGTCCCCACGGACGAGACGGGCAGAGTCCTGGCGTTCCTCGAAAAACCCCAGACCCCCGAGGAGATCGTCACCGACCAGATCAACGCGGGAGCGTACGTCTTCCGCCGCTCGGTCATCGACACCATCCCGCTCGGCCGCCCGGTGTCGGTGGAGCGCGAGACCTTCCCCGACCTCCTCTCGGCCGGAGCCCACCTCCAGGGCATGGTCGACTCGACGTACTGGCTCGACCTCGGCACCCCGGCGGCCTTCGTCCGCGGCTCGGCGGACCTGGTCCTCGGCCGGGCCCCGTCCCCCGCGGTCCCCGGCCGCTGCGGCGACCGCCTGGTCCTCCCGACGGCCAGGGTCGCCCCCGACGCGAAACTGACGGGCGGCACGGTGGTGGGCGAGGGCGCGTTCGTGGCGCGGGGCGCGAGGGTCTTCGGCTCGACGATCCTCCCCGGCGCCGTCATCGAACCGGGCGCCGTCATCACCGACTCCCTCATCGGCACCCGGGCCCGAGTCGGCGAACGCTCCATCCTCACCGGCACGGTCATCGGAGACGGAGCGGTCGTAGGCCCCGACAACGAACTCCGCGAGGGCGCAAGAATCTGGTGCGACGCAACAATCCCAGCGGGAGCAGTCCGCTTCTCATCGGACCAGTAGGCGACGCGGATCCAGCCGGGGGGCGCGTGCACTCCAGCCCGTCAGGGGGCTTTCTCGAACCGGGGTGAGCGCACTCCCGCCCGTCCGGGGGTGCTCTGTTGGGCTTGGGCGAGCGCATCCCCGCCCGTTCGGGGGTGCCCTGTCCAGTCCGGGAGACCACATTCCCGCCCGTTCGGGGGTGCCTGTCGGGCCTGGGTGAGGGCATTCCCGCCTGTTCGGGGGTGCCCTGTCGGGCCTGGGTGAGGGCATTCCAGCCCGTCCGGGGGTGCCTGTCGAGCCCGGGTGAGCACACTCCAGCCCGTCCGGCGTTTGAGGACGAGGCCGTCCAGGCCGAACGGGGGTCCAGGGGGCAGAGCCCCCTGGAACGGGGGACATCACAACCCCCTGATGTCCCCCACAGACATCCGCGGCGCACGCCGCTTCGGCCCCTGCCCGCTCAGCAGGATCAACCGAGCCGCCCGATGCCGCTGCCCCGCATACGGCTCCAGCAACTCCAACATCACCGAGTCATCCGCATCCCGATTCCCCGCCAACGCCCACCCCACGATCCCCGGCAGATGCAGATCCCCCACGGTCACCGCATCCGCCGCCCCATGACTGCGCTGCACGACCTCCGCCGAAGTCCAGGGCCCGACCCCCGGCACCACCTCCAGCCGAGCCTGCGCAGCCTCCGCCGTCATCCCCACGGCCTCCTCCAACCGCCTCGCCACCCGCACGGCCCGCAGAATCGTCGACGCCCGCTTGTTGTCGACCCCCGCGCGATGCCACTCCCACGACGGAATCAGCGCCCACGTCCGAGGCGAGGGCATCACCCACAGCCGCCCGTCCGCCGCAGGCCCCGGCGCCGGCTCCCCGAACTTCCGCACCAGCGACCGCCACGCGCGATAGGCCTCGTCGGTCGTGACCTTCTGCTCCAGCACGGACGGAATCAACGACTCCAGCACCAGCCCGGTCCGCGTCAGCCGCAACCCCGGCCGCCGATGCCGGGCCGTGGCCACCACCCGATGCCGCGGCACGAAGGCCTCCGGCGCATCCGAGGCCCCGAGCAGCTCGGGCAACTGCTCCAACAGCCAGTCGGCCCCCGGCCCCCAGGCCTCCCCGCGCACCACACCCCCGGCTGCTGCGGCCGCGACACGCAGCGTCCCCGGCCCGGCAGGGGTGAGACTGGCCCGCCACACGGACCCGTCCGGCATCGCCCGGAACGTCGGATCCCCCGGCCCACGCCGAAGCGGCCCGAGCACCAGCCCGAGATCGACAGGCCCCTGCGGAACCCACTCCCGCACCCGCCCAGCAACGGAGACCTGCCGAGGCACCCCGGAGCTCACCCCGGCGCCCGTCCCGGACGGCACACCGACATGCCCACCGCGCACAGTCGTACGCGTAGGCCGAGGAGAGAACCGTCCTGCCACAGGAGTCCCTTGGTTGCCGGTGATGCCCTACGAGACTAGCCAGCCAGGCAGCCCTTAAGGGGCGCGGGGAACTGCGCGACAAGCCCCCACAAGCCCGCAGTCGCCCACAAACCCCCACCCGAACACACGGTAGGCACCTGGCCCCAGCGGAGCGTCACCTCACCTCACCTCGACAAAGTCCCCCACCTCCCGCTCCGCCCGAGCCCGAGGCTCCTCAGCCGCATGCCCGACCGCCACCGCCCCCATCGGATCCCACCCCTGCGGCAACGCCAGCACCTCCCGCACCACGTCCCGGCAGAACATCGTCGACGACACCCACGCGGACCCCAGCCGCTCCCCGGCCAGCGCGACCAGGAAGTTCTGCACACCGGCCCCGGCGGCGACCACGAACATCTCCCGCTCGGCCGCGTCCCGCCGCGCGTCCCCATAGGTATGCGACCCGTCCATCACCAGACAGGGCACCACCAGATACGGCGCGTTCCGCAGCACATCCCCCCGCCGCACCCGCTTCGCGATGGACTCCTCGGACTTCCCGTCCCGCCGCAGATCCGCGATCCACGCGTCCCGCATGGCGTCCAGCAGCCGAACCCGGGACTCGGCCGACTCCAGCAGCACGAACCGCCAAGGCGTCGTGTGATGCGGTGCCGGCGCGGTGACGGCAGCCGCCACCGCGCGCCGTACCGCCCCGGGATCGACCGGCTCGTCGGTGAAGGACCGCACCGTCCGCCGCTGCGTGACCGCCAGCCGCACCGCCTCGGACGTCCCGAGCCGGAACATGTCGTCGCGCGCCCCCCGCACCATGACCCGAGCCCCGCCGACGCTCTCGGAGAGCCTCTCGCCTTCCCCGTCTCCGTCGTCCTCGGCGACGACGACATGCCCCAGCCCCCGCACCACGGCCACCGGCAGCCCGGCGGCCTTTCCCTTCACGAGATCCCCCGCGGCGGCGAGCTCGTCCGCCGTGGCGACGACCGTCGCGCTCAGCGGATTGCCGTACGCGTCCGTGCCGCCGCGCAGATCGTCCAGCACCCGCACCCCGGCGGCGCCGATCGCCACGTCCGTGAGCCCCGCGCGCCAGGGGCGCCCGAAGGTGTCGGTGACGATGACCCCGACGTCGACACCGAGCGCACCCCGCAGCCCCTCCCGGATCGCGCGCGCCGATGCGTCCGGATCCTCGGGCAGCAACAGCACCGTCCCCGAAGGGGTGTTGGAGGCGTCGACCCCGGCGGCGGCCATGATCAGCCCCTGCCGGTTCTCGACGATCCGCAGCATCCCGCGCCGGGCCACGACCCGTACCGTCTCGGCGTCGATCGCGGCTTCCCGGTCGGCCGCCCGGACGATCCGGCCCTCGGCCTTGGACACGATCTTCGAGGTGACGAGCAGGACGTCCCCGTCGACGAGCCCCGGCTCGGCGGCGGCGATCAGCTTGGCGAGGTCGTCCCCGGTCTGCACCTCGGGCAGCCCGCCCACGGCCCAGACCCGATAACCGCCCTCGAAGGATCCGCTGGATCCGCCGGATTTGCTGGATCCGATCGATCCGATGGATTCGCTCACGCCCCCCGCACCTCCTCGGCCAGCGTCAGCGCCTCCTGGGCCATCCGCGTGGTCGCGTCGAGGTCGCTCATCATCAGCGGGACGGCCCGGCAGCGGATCCCGGCCGTCTCCACCCGCTCCACGACGCCCGCGTCCACGGTGTCGACGAGCCAGCCGTCGAGTAGCCCCGAACCGTAGTGCTCGGCCACCGCCGCGGCCGTCGACTCCACGCCGACCGCCGCGAGCACCTTGTCGGCCATGCCGCGCACCGGCGCGTCCCCGACGATGGGGGAGAGGCCCACCACCGGCACGCCGGCCTCGGCGATCGCCTCGCGGATGCCGGGCACGGCGAGGATCGTGCCGACGGAGACGATCGGATTCGACGGCGGGAAGAGGATCACGTCCGCCTCCGCGATCGCCTCCAGCACCCCCGGCGCCGGCTTCGCCTGCTCGGCGCCGACCGGCACGACCGCCTCGGCCGGCACCGACGCCCGCAGCCGCACCCAGTACTCCTGGAAGTGCACGGCCTTGCGCTCGCCGTCCTCCACGACCGCGACATGGGTCTCCACCCGGTCGTCGGTCATGGGGATCAACCGCACCCCCGGCTTCCACCGGTCGCACAGCGCCTCGGTGACCGCGCTCAGCGGATACCCGGCGCCGATCATCTGCGTCCGCACGATGTGCGTCGCGAAGTCCCGGTCGCCCAGCCCGAACCAGCCGGGCCCGGCGCCGTAGGCCGCGAGCTCCTCCTTCAGATGGAAGGTCTCCTCGGCCCGACCCCAGCCCTGCTCCTCGTTGATGCCGCCGCCGAGCGTGTACATCACCGTGTCGAGGTCCGGGCAGACCTTCAGCCCGAAGAGATGGATGTCGTCGCCGGTGTTGCCGATGACCGTGATGTCCGCGTCCGGCACGGCCTGCTTCAGACCGCGCAGGAACCGGGCACCGCCGATGCCGCCTGCCAGAACCACAATGCGCATGAGAGCCAGTCTCGCAGGCGCCACCGACAACCCGTCCGCCGGTTGTGGACAACCACCCACCTGTGGAAAACCCGCCCACCCGTACGAGCGGACGGCCACCGCCGAGGCCGTGTCCTACGCGCTGACGGCGTCCACCTCGTCGTACGTGCCACGGGCCGTGCACGCCATGGGGGTCCCCCCGGTCGAGCGAAGCCGAGACTGGGGGAGGATCGGCATCTCGGTCAGTCCCGGGAAGTACACGTGCATGCTCACCGCCGGCTCCAGCGCGTCGTTGACGACCTCGTGCACATACCCCTCCCCGAACACTCTCTGCGTCCCCGCCGCCAGCACCCTTGTGCCGCGCTCCGTGCGCTCGGTCAGCTCGCCGTCCAGGACGGTGAACACTCCGGAGGAGGGGCCGTGGTCGTGCAGCCCGCTGCCCTGGCCGGGCACCCAGGACAGCAGCCACACCTCGTAGCCGGGGCCGGTGCGCAGCCGGTGGTACCAGCGGGTCGTCGCGTCGTACCGGACCAGGTGCTCCCACTGGTCACGGTCGGCGGCGATGGAGCGGGCCAGGCCGACGAACTCGGCGACGGTGGCCGGGTGCTCGCGCGGTGCCTGGAGGAGGTGCGGGACTTCGAGGATGTCGCCGGCGATCTGCAGGTCGCTGTCGCTGTTCATGGGTGTGGTGGTTCCTCAGTGATGAAGAAGGTCAGAGGGAACGAGAGACCGGGTCCCGCCCGGGTCACGGGTGCGGGAGACTCGGCCGTCAGCTGGAGCAGGTGTGGCTCAACAGCTGGAACAGCGACAACAGCTACAGCGAGCGCGGGCAGCACCGTGGGACCCGGCGGAGCCGGTCGAGGTGAGTGCCAAGTTCGCGAGCATGCCCACAAGCACAGCGGTTCACACCTTCACTGTCAACTCGACACCCGGTATGTGGGACGCGGTTCACCTCATCCGGTTCATCTCGAAGATGAAAGGTTTGTTCACTCGGCCACCGGGACACATGGCGCACAAGCCGGGCGCGCAAGCCTCGTGGCGATCCCGTGATCCGACTGTGATCCGGTTCGCTTCCGCGCGCGTGCCGCAACGGGATCGATCCTCAGGACGTCCTTACCCGTACAAGCACTGTGCGGGGCCGGTGGTCCTCCGGGGCTTCATCTGCTTGTCAAGGTTTATGGCGATTTGAACACTTACTGCATGGCCTTGGTTCCGCAGAGTGAATAAGGGGCCCAATAGCAGATCTCGGCTTGACTCGCCCGGAGCAGCACACTTGTAATTTCACTCGTGTCGTTCAGCCGGAATCGGTAACGGCCACGTCACGGGGACGCGAAAGACAGAGCGAGGGGCGCACATGACCGAGCTGGTGCAGCAACTGCTGGTCGACGTCGATGACGCGGACGAGGAACTCGGCTGGCAGGAGCGCGCGCTGTGCGCCCAGACCGATCCCGAGTCCTTCTTCCCCGAGAAGGGCGGCTCGACCCGGGAGGCCAAGAAGGTCTGTCTCGCCTGCGAGGTCCGCTCCGAATGCCTCGAGTACGCCCTCGCCAACGACGAGAGATTCGGCATCTGGGGCGGCCTCTCCGAGCGGGAGCGCCGCCGTCTGAAGAAGGCGGCGGTCTGAGAACCGCCCCCTCCACGAGAGGCACAACGGTCCGAACGGCCCGTCGCAGGTGGGTTATCCACAGGCGGCGGGCCGTCGTCCTGCCCAGCCGATAGTGTGGGCGCTCGTCCGAGACACCCCGCCGCCCCCAGACGGCGCAGGAGTCCACCGCAGTCCATCGAACCGGGGCCCGTACCTCGATGTCCGTGCACAGCCACACGGCAGCCCGTCAAGACAGCGCTGCCACACCTGAGTTTCCGCGTCATGTAGTGACCGCGGTGATCGTCTCCCACGACGGTGCCCGCTGGCTGCCCGACGCGCTCGCCGGGCTGCTCGGCCAGGAGCGCCCCGTCCAGTCCGTCATGGCCGCCGACACCGGCAGCTCGGACGCGTCCGCGCAGCTGGTCACCGACGCCCTCGGCGACGACCGCGTCCTGCACCTGGCCCGGCGCACCGGCTTCGGCCAGGCCGTCGAGGAGGCCAACCGCACGGCCCCGGTCCTCACCCCCGAGGAACTTCCGTACCTGAAGCGCCCCAGCGGCTGGGACCCTGTCACGCGCACGTGGCGCGACGACGCCTACGACCTGCCGGAGCTCCCGCACGGGGAGCCCGTCCAATGGCTGTGGCTGCTGCACGACGACTGCGCCCCCGAACCGGAGGCACTGGCCGAGCTGCTGCGCGTGGTGGAGAACGAGCTCGAACTGGGCCGTGACGACGTGGCCGTCGTCGGCCCCAAGCTCCGCGGCTGGTACGACCGCCGGCAGCTCCTCGAGGTCGGCGTCACCATCGCCCACTCCGGCCGCCGCTGGACCGGCCTGGACCGCCGCGAACAGGACCAGGGCCAGCACGACCACGTGCGGTCCGTGCTCTCCGTGTCCACCGCCGGCATGCTGATCCGCCGCGACGTCTTCGAACAGCTCGGCGGCTTCGACCGCCGACTGCCCCTGATGCGGGACGACGTCGACCTGTGCTGGCGCGCCCAGGCCGCCGGCCACCGTGTCCTCATCGCCCCCGAGGCCGTCGTACGGCACGCCGAGGCCGCCTCCCGCGAGCGCCGCACCGTCGACTGCGCGGGCCGCACCAGCGCCTCCCCGCACAAGGTCGACAAGGCCGGCGCCGTCTACACCCTCCTCGTCAACAGCCGCACGGCCCTGCTGCCCTGGATCCTGGTGCGCCTGGTCCTCGGCACCCTGCTGCGGACCGTCGCCTACCTCGTCGGCAAGGTTCCCGGACAGGCCCTCGACGAGATCCGCGGCCTGCTGAGCACCCTGCTGCGGCCCGAGCGGATCATCGCCGGGCGGCGAGCCCGCGGGAAGTCGACGGTCGACAAGGAGGAAATGCGCCCCCTGTTCCCGCCACCCGGCGCGACCGTGCGGGCCACCGTCGAACAGGTCGCCGGCGACCTCTTCGGCTCCGACGACCCCGAGGCCGTCTCCGGCGCGGGCCGGCACGGCGGCGCCGTCGAGTCCGGACCCGGCGGCGACGACGCCGACTTCCTGGAGATCGAGCAGTTCGCCCGCCTCAAGCGCATCGCCCGCAAACCCGGCCCGGTGCTCTTCCTGGTCCTCCTGCTCGTCTCCCTGGTCGCCTGCCGCAACCTCCTCGGCGGCGGCGCCCTCGCGGGCGGCGCCCTGCTGCCCGCCCCGGCCGACGCCTCCGAGCTGTGGTCGCGCTACCTCGACGCCTGGCATCCGGTCGGCGCCGGCGGCACCCCGTCCGCGCCGCCCTACCTGGCGATCATCGCCGCGCTGGCCACCCTGCTGCTCGGCTCGACCGGCCTCGCCCTCACCGTGCTGCTCGTCTGCTCGGTGCCGCTGGCCGGCTTCACCGCCTACTTCGCCTCCCGCCCGCTCGTCGAGTCGCGCCTCCTGCGCGCGTGGGCGGCCGTCGTCTACGCCTTCCTGCCGGCCGCGACCGGCGCCCTCGCCGGCGGCCGCGTCGGCACCGCCGTCCTGGCCGTCCTGCTGCCGCTCATCGCCCGCGCGGGCGCCGCGGCGAGCGGCCTGACGCACCGCTCCGGCGGTCGCGGCAGCTGGCGCGCCACCTGGGCGTACGCACTGCTGCTGACGATCACCACCGCGTTCACGCCGATCGTCTGGCCCATCGCCCTCGTCCTCGGCCTCGCGGTCCTGGCCGTGCGCCGCGGCGACATCACCGCCTACGGTCTGCGCTTCCTGGCCCAGCTCGGCACGCCCCTGCTGATCCTCGCGCCCTGGTCGCTGACCCTGTTGCCGTTCGGCTTCTTCACCCAGGCCGGCCTCGACTTCGGCCCCTCGAGCGCCACCGCGCTCGATCTGCTCGGCGCCAGCCCCGGCGGCCCCGGCACCGTCGACGGCCTGATGCTCATCGGCATCGTGCTGGCCGCGCTGGCCGCCCTGCTGCGCTCCGAGCGTCACTTCGGCGTCTGGGCGGCCTGGGCGGTCGCCCTGGTGGGCCTCGTCTTCGCCGTCCTGTCCAACAGCTCCACCTGGGCCGGCCCCGCCACCCTCGTCTACGGCATCGCCCTCCTCGCCGCCGCCGTCATCGGCGCCGACGGGGCACGCACGCGTGTCGCCGAGCAGAGCTTCGGCTGGCGCCAGCCGGTCGCCGCCCTCATCGCCTTCGCCTCGGCCGCGGGCCCGCTGCTCGTCGCCGCCGGCTGGATGATCGGCGGCGCCGACGGCCCCCTGGAACGCCGCGACCCCGTACAGGTGCCCGCGTTCGTCGCCGAGGAGGCCGGCAACCGCGACCAGGCCCGCACCCTCGTCCTCGACAGCGACTCCGCCGCCCGCGTCGGATATGTGCTGGTCCGCGGCTCGGGCGCCCGCCTGGGCGACGCCGAACTCGCCGCGGCCGACGGCGAGAACAAGCAGCTCGACAAGGTCGTCGCCAACCTCGTCGCCGGTTCCGGCGCCGACCAGGCCGACGAACTCGGCGAGTTCGCCGTGGGCTACGTCCTCGTCCACAAGGGAGCGCCCCGCGAGGTCACCCGCGTCCTGGACGCCACACCCGGCCTGAAGCGGCTCAGCCAGCAGGACGGCAGCGCCCTGTGGCGGGTCGACCAGGAGGTCTCCCGCGCGGCCGTCGTCGCGGACTCCGGCAAGGGCGCGGCAACCCCGGTCGCCGCGGGCCCCGTCGACATCCACACCACCGTCCCCGACGGCTCCGACGGCCGCGTCCTGCGCCTGGCCGACGCCGTCGCCGAAGGCTGGACGGCCACCCTCGACGGCAAGCCCCTCACCCCCGTCACTCTCGACGGCTGGGCCCAGGGCTTCGAACTCCCCACCTCCGGCGGGAAGCTGGACGTCACCTACGACGACCCGTTCACCCACACCGCCTGGCTGTGGGCGCAGGGCTTCCTCGCCCTCGTCCTCGTCGTCCTCGCCCTCCCCGGCCGTCGCCGCGACGTCGACGACGACCTCCCCGAGGAGGAGCCGATCCCCGCCGAGCCGGCCGAGGGCGAGGGCCGCCGCGCCCGCCGCCTGCGCGCCCAAGCCGAAGCCGAGACCGACACCGAGAGCGAAGAGCCCGGCCAGGACGAGGAGTTCCCCGTCCCCGTCCAGGAGGAACAGACCCCGGTCGCGGTCCCGCAGCAGCAGTCCTACGGCGACTGGGACCAGTCGGCCTACACGGGCGGCGAATACGCCGGCTACGCGGGCGAGCAGTACCAGAACGCCCAGCAGTACCCGGCGGGTGGCTACGACCAGCAGTCCTACGACCCCTACCAGGCCGGCCAGTACGACCCGTACGCCTACGACGGCCAGGCCCAGCAGGCGCCGTACGACCCGAACTACCAGCAGCAGGCCTACGACCCGTCGGCCTATGGCCAGGGCGGCTACGACCCCGCCTACGACCCGGACCGGAACCCCCACGGCACCGGCAGCGAGCGCCCCGACGGGAGCCAGCAGTGAACCGCACCACCCTGTCCCTGATCGCCGGCACGGCGGCCCTCGCCGCCGTCACCGGGTTCGCCACGCTCCAGCAGCCGGACGCCACCGCCCCGGACACCGCCAAGACGGCCGCCGAACTGCCCGTGGAGCGCACGAGCCTGGTCTGCCCCTCGCCCAGCACCTCCGACCTCGCCGAGACCTCGTACACGTCCTTCACACCCGTCACCAAGGGCACCGACGGCGACGGCACGGCCGAACTCACCGCGGCCACCGACGACTCGGCGGCCGCGGCGACCGACAAGGCGACCGACAAGAAGAAGGCGGCCGCGAAGCCCGTCCTCACCCCCAAGGCGCCCGGCACCCCGGCCGTCGGCGACACGACAGGCGGCGACGCGCCCGCGCTCCTGGGCACCGCCGAGGGGAAGTTCGCTCCCGGTTGGACCGTCCAGGAGACCACGCAGGTCGCCGCCGGCACCGGCCGCGGCCTGCAGGGCCTGACCTGCGGCGCGCCGGACACGGAGTTCTGGTTCCCGGGCGTCAGCACGGTCGCCGACCGCACGGACTACGTCCACCTCACCAATCCGGACGACTCCGCGGCCGTCGTGGACATCGAGCTCTACGGCAAGGAAGGCGCCCTCGCGACCACGGCGGGGGAGGACATCACCGTCCCGGCGCACTCCAGCGAGCCGATCCTGCTGTCCACGCTCACCAGCGAGAAGCAGGAGGACCTCACCGTCCACGTCAACGTCCGCAGCGGCCGGGTCGGGGCCGCCGTGCAGGCCCTGGACGAGAAGCTCGGCGGTGACTGGCTGGCCGCCGCCACCGACCCGGCGAGCACCCAGGTCATCCCGGGCATCCCCAAGGACGCCACGGCCGTCCGCCTCATCGCCTACGCCCCGGGCGACGCGGACGCGGACCTCAAGGTCCAACTCGCCTCCCCCTCAGGGCTGATCACCCCCGCCGGACACGAGACGCTTCACGTCAAGGCGGGCATGACGGCCTCGGTCGACCTGGGCGACGTCACGCGCGGGGAGTCCGGCTCCCTGGTGCTGACCCCGACCGGCCAGTCGGTGCCCGTCGTCGCCGCCGTACGGGTCCTGCGCGGCAAGGGCGCCGACCAGGAGTCGGCGTTCATCTCCGCCACCGCGCCCGTCGGCACGCGCGCGTCCGCCGCCGACAACAGGGCCAAGGGATCCACCCTCTCCCTGACCGCCCCCAAGGGCACCGCCAAGGTGAAGGTCACCGCGTCCGCGGGCAGCGGCGGCGGCACGGCCGTCTCCAAGACGTACACGATCAAGGCGGGCACCACCCAGGACGTCGAACTCCCCGTCCCCACCGGCCTGAAGGGCACCTACGCGCTGACCGTGGAACCCCTCACGGCCACCCCGGTCTACGCCTCCCGCACCCTGGCGGTCACCCAGGACGGCGTACCGGGCTTCACGATCCAGACCCTGCCGGACGACCGGGGCACGGTGGCCGTACCGCAGGCCGACGAGGACATCGCGGTGCTGCAGAAGTAACGCAGCAGAAGCAGCGCAGCAGAAGCAATGCGGCAGAACCAGTGCGGCCGTAACTCGAAAGGACTGCTCAGGTCCCCCTAAAGAGGGGCACTCGGGGCACATGGGGAGCCGGGGGCTCGGGGGCTCAGTCCTCGCCGTAGCGCGGATCCACCGTCTCCGGAGTCTGGCCGAGCAGCTCCGCGACCTGCTCGACGACGACCTCGTGCACCAGCGCGGCCCGCTCGTCGCGCCCTTTGGTGCGGATCTCCACCGGCCGCCGGTAGACGACGACCCGGGCCCGCCGTCCCTCCCGCGCGGGGACCACTCCTCCCAACGGGACCGCCTCGTCGTTCCACGGCTCCGGGGTCGCGTCCAGGCGCGGCACCTCCAGCACGACGAAGTCGATGTCGGCGAGCTGCGGCCACCGCCGCTCCAGCCGCTCCACGGAGTCCTGCACAAGATCGGCGAACACATCGGCGCGGCTGGCGGCCAACGGCACCTGGGGTGGCGCGATCGGCCCCCGCATGCCCCGGCCGTGGCGATCGCGACGACGGGGTCCTGGGCCTGCGGCGGGGGGCGGTACGGGGCTGTCCATCACCACTGAAGCGTAGTCCCCGCCGTGCCCCGGCGCGCGGCTCCACGAGCCGGCCCGGGCGCCGCCGCCCGCGGTGCACCGCATGTCGTGGGATGACCATTCCAGCCAAGGTTGGGCTCGTTTCCGTATCTCTCCGAGACCGGTGAACTCGCGGCAATTGATGGCGTTTGTGCCGAGTGGTGACCGCGGGGTGATGACTCCCTTTGCATAATCACTGGTGTTCCCGCAGGTCAGCGGGGTATGACTGGAGCCGTTGGTGGGGCGTTTCACAACACGACACGGTGGAGTGACCTGGTGGAGAGTCGTCGCGGCCCGCTCAAGAGTGCGGTACCGTCCAACGTCGTGAGCCCTGTACGTCGCTGTTCGCGAACTGCCTGCGGCCGACCCGCCGTCGCGACGCTGACGTACGTCTACGCCGACTCGACCGCGGTCCTCGGCCCGCTCGCCACCTACGCCGAACCCCACTGCTACGACCTGTGCGCCGAGCACTCCGAGCGCCTCACCGCCCCGCGCGGCTGGGAGGTCGTCCGACTCCTCGACGGTTCGGCTCCCGCCCGCCCCAGTGGCGACGATCTGGAAGCGCTTGCCAACGCCGTCCGCGAGGCGGCCCGCCCGCAGGGACGCGCGGCCGGGGCCGGCGGCGGCGCCCGCACTGCGGACCCGATGGAGGTCGCACGCCGCGGCCATCTGCGGGTGCTGCGCTCACCCGACAACTGAGCCGGTTCCCCTCCCTGTTCGTCCCCCTGCTCGCCCTCCTGTTCGTCACGGACTGACGCACGCCCATTGACGTGCCGTTGTCGCGGACACGACCATTCCGTTCGGCCGGAGAACGAGAAACCGCTTTCCGCATGACGGAAAACGGCCGGAACGTGATCGGGAACGCGGCCGGAAACGTCATCGGACACGTCATCGGAAACGTGATCTGGATCGGGGGCGCCCGTGTACGTCCAGGAACTGCAACCCGTCGCCGGCTCGCTCGGCCTGTCCGCCCTCGTCGCGGCCCTGCCCCTCGTGATCGTCCTGGTCCTCCTCGGCGGCGTCCGGCTCCAATCCCATCTGGCGGGCCTGACGGGCCTTCTGGCGGCCGCTCTGGTCGCTTGCCTCGCCTACGGCATGCCCGTGAGTCAGACGCTCTCCAGCGCCGCCCAGGGAGCCGCCTTCGGTCTCTTCCCCATCCTGTGGATCGTCGTCAACGCCCTCTGGGTGTACCGGATGACGGTCCGCACCCGGCACTTCGACGTCCTGCGCCGGTCCTTCGGCCGCCTCTCCGACGACCCGCGCATCCAAGCCCTCGTCGTCGCCTTCTGCTTCGGCGCCCTCCTGGAGGCGCTCGCCGGGTTCGGCGCCCCGGTGGCGATCTGCTCGGTCATGCTCGTCGCCCTCGGCTTCGACCCCGTCCGCGCGGCCGTCGTCGCCCTCGTCGCCAACACCGCGCCCGTCGCCTTCGGCGCCATGGGCACCCCCGTCGTGACACTGGCCCAGGTCACCGGCCTGCCGTTGGACACAGTGGCCTCCGTGGTGGGCCGTCAGACACCGCTGCTCGCCCTCGTCGTGCCGCTTGTCCTGGTCGGGCTGGTGGACGGCCGACGAGGCCTGCGCGAGACCTGGGTTCCGGCCCTGGCCTGCGGAATCGCCTTCGCCGTCGCCCAGTTCGCCGCCTCCAACTACGTCTCCGCGCAACTCGCCGACATCGGCGCCGCCTTGGCGGGCGCCGCCGCCCTGGTCGCCGTACCGCACACGCGCGTGCCCACACCCGAAGCGGTACGCGCGTCCGTGCTGACGGGCACCCGCAGCGAGGAGTTGGACGAACCGGACCCCAACCCCGAGATCCTGCGCGCCTACGCCCCCTACGCGCTGATCGTCGTGATCTTCTCCGTGGCCCAGCTCCCCGCGGTCAAGGACTGGCTCGCCCAGGCCACCCGGACCTACGACTGGCCCTTCCTGAACGTCGTGAACGCCGACGGGAAACCGGTCGGCGGCAACGTCTTCACCTGGCCGGTCGTCTCGACCGGCGGCACCCTCGTCCTGCTGGCCGGCCTCGCCACCGCGGCCGTACTCGGCGTCCACGCGCGCGTGGCGCTGAAGGAATGGGCCGCGACCGTCCACGAGTTGAGGTACGCGATCCTCACCGTGACCTCCGTCCTGGCCCTCGCCTACGTCATGAACCTCTCCGGCCAGGCCGCCACGATCGGCCACTTCGTGGCGGCGGCCGGCGCGGGCCTCGCCTTCCTGTCCCCGGTACTGGGCTGGTTCGGCGTCGCCGTCTCCGGCTCCGACACCTCGGCCAACGCACTCTTCGGCGCCCTCCAGGTCACCGCGGCCCGCGAGTCGGGCCTGTCCCCGGAGCTGCTGGCCGCCGCGAACAGCTCGGGCGGCGTCCTCGGCAAGATGATCTCGCCGCAGAACCTCACCATCGCCTGCGCCGCCGTCGGCCTCGCCGGCCGCGAGGGCGACCTGCTGCGCAAGGTGCTCCCATGGAGCGTGGGCCTGCTCCTGGTGATGTGCCTGATCGTGGTCGGCCAGAGCTCCCCGGTACTGGACTGGATGCTGCCCTAGGGCCCACAGCGGACGGCGAACCCGCCCGGGTAGTTTGTGGTGACCTACAGGACTTCAGGAAGGGTGGCCGTGGCTGCTGATCTGTCTCGGATCGTGAAGGCGTACGACGTGCGCGGGGTGGTCCCGGACCAGTGGGACGAGTCGCTGGCCGAGCTCTTCGGGGCCGCCTTCGCCCAGGTGACCGGTGCCCGGGCGATCGTCGTCGGCCACGACATGCGCCCCTCCTCGCCCGGTCTGACCGGCGCCTTCGCGCGCGGAGCGGCGGCGCTCGGCGTCGACGTCACCGAGATCGGCCTCTGCTCGACGGACCAGCTGTACTACGCCTCGGGCGCACTCGACCTCCCCGGCGCCATGTTCACGGCCTCGCACAACCCGGCCCAGTACAACGGCATCAAGCTGTGCCGCGCGGGCGCGGCCCCGGTGGGCCAGGACACGGGCCTGACGGAGATCCGAGAACTGGTAGAAAGCTGGACGAACTCGACCGCCCCGAAACCCGCACCGGCGCCGGCACCGGGAACGATCTCCCGAACGGACACGTTGAAGGACTACGCGGCGCACCTCCGCGCACTCGTCGACGTGACCTCCATCCGCCCCCTGAAGGTCGTGGTCGACGCGGGCAACGGCATGGGCGGCCACACCGTCCCCACAGTCCTGGAGGGCCTGCCCCTCACCGTGATCCCCATGTACTTCGAACTCGACGGCACCTTCCCCAACCACGAGGCCAACCCACTGGACCCGGCGAACCTCGTGGACCTGCAGAAGCGGGTCCGCGAAGAGTCCGCCGACCTCGGCCTCGCGTTCGACGGCGACGCCGACCGCTGCTTCGTCGTCGACGAACAGGGCGAGCCGGTCTCCCCGTCCGCGATCACGGCGCTGGTCGCGGCACGCGAACTCGCACGCAACGGCGGCAAGGGCACGATCATCCACAACCTGATCACGTCCTGGACAGTCCCGGAGGTGGTACGGGAGAACGGCGGCACCCCCGTCCGCACCCGAGTGGGCCACTCGTTCATCAAGGCGGAGATGGCCCGCTCAGGCGCGATCTTCGGCGGGGAGCACTCCGCGCACTACTACTTCAAGGACTTCTGGAACGCCGACACCGGCATGCTGGCCGCCCTCCACGTCCTGGCCGCCCTCGGCACCCAGCAGACCCCCCTCTCCTCCCTGGTCGCGGAGTACGACCGCTACACCGGCTCCGGCGAGATCAACTCCACGGTCGCCGACCAGGCCGACCGCATCGCCGCGATCAAGGCGGCATACGGAAGCCGCGCCGACGTCACCCTGGACGAACTCGACGGCCTGACCGTCACGTCCACCGACTGGTGGTTCAACGTCCGGCCCTCCAACACAGAACCCCTCCTCCGCCTCAACGCAGAGGCCCGGGACGAAGCCACCATGACCAGGATCCGGAACGAGGCCCTGAAAATCATCCGCTCCTGAACCCCCGGCCTCACCCCACAACGCCCACCCCGACGCGCCGACCACCAGCCCCACCCACTCCCCACGCCGCACCCCGCCTCTTCCCGCCCAACCCCCGCGCCCCACCCCCACCAGCGGTACCCTGACCAGGCACATCCGCCCACCCCGACCCACCCGCCCACCACACCGCGCACCGCGCCCCGCACACCCCGAAGGGACACCCCATGCCGCTCGAAGCCGGCCTCCTGGAGATCCTCGCCTGCCCCGCCTGCCACGCCCCCCTCAAGGAGCAGGACACAGAGCTGATCTGCACAGGCCAGGACTGCGGCCTGGCATACCCCGTCCGCGACGGCATCCCCGTCCTCCTGGTCGACGAGGCCCGCCACCCCGCGTAACGACGCACCGCGCGCCCCACAAAACCCCGCCACAAAGCCCCGCCACCAGGCGCCGGGCACCAAGCACAAACTCGCGTTCCCCACCCGGCCCCGCAAAACCGACGACGCCCCAGGCGATCGGAGACTGCCGCCATGCTCGACGACTCGCTGCTCGACACGCCGGAGGCCCTCGCCGAGGCCGACCGCCGAGCCCTCCTGCGCGGCGCGGCCGAAGCCGGCGCCCGCGTCCGCACCGCCGCCCGGCACGCGGCCGAAGCCGGCGTCAACGACCTCAAACCCGACGGCCGCCCCCGCGCCATCCTCATCGCAGGCCCCGGCGCCGCCGCCACCTGCGTGGCCGACCTCCTCGGCACCCTCGCCGGCGCCGCCTGCCCCGTCATCCGCCTGACCCCCACCGGCGTCGCCCCCGCCGCAGGAGCCCTGCGCTGGGAACTCCCCGGCTGGGCCGGCTCCGTCGACCTCCTGCTGATCGCCACCCCCGACGGCAGCGAACCCGGCCTCGCCCTCCTGGCCGAGCAGGCCTACCGCCGCGGCTGCACCGTCGCCGCAGTGGCCCCCGCCCACTCCCCGCTCACCGAGGCGGCGGGCGCCACCCACGCCCTGTTCGTCCCGCTGGCGACAGCACCCTACGAACAGGACGAGCAGCCCCCCGTCGCCGCCTCCGCCCCCGGCGTCCTCTGGGCCCTGCTGACCCCCCTGCTCGCCCTCCTCGACCGCATCGCACTGCTCTCCGCACCGCCCGAGGCGATCGAGAAGGTCGCCGATCGGCTCGACAAGGTCGCCGAACGCTGCGGCCCCGCCATCGCGACCTACAGCAACCCGGCGAAGACCCTGGCCGCAGAACTGGCCGACGCGCTCCCGGTGATCTGGACCGAAGGCACCTCGGCAGGCCCCGCCGGCCGACGCTTCGCAGCCGCCCTCGCCGAACTCACCGGCCGACCCGCCCTCGTCGCGGAACTCCCCGAGGCCCTCGCCGAACACAACGCGCTCCTCGCCGGCCCCCTCGCCGCCAGCGCCGACCCGGACGACTTCTTCCGCGACCGCGTCGAAGAAGCCCCGGCCCTGCACGCGCGCGTGGTGCTCCTGCGCGACCGCCCGATCGGCGGCCTCACCGCAGCCCCGTCCGCCCGCGAACTGGCCCTCAGCCACGACACGCCGATCAGCGAGCTCGAGCCGGAAGCCGGCGACGAACTGGTCACCCTCGCCGAACTGATCGCCACCACGGATTTCGCCGCCGTCTACCTGGCGCTCGCCTCCGGGGCCTGACCACACAAGCCAGAACCCGACCGCAGAACCCGACCGCAGGCAGAGAGAACCGCATGGACCGCCTCGCCAACACCGTCCGCCCCTACGCCTGGGGTTCCCCCACCGCGATCCCGCAGCTGCTCGGCACCGCGCCGACCGGCGAACCGCAGGCCGAGATGTGGATGGGCGCCCACCCGGGCGCGCCCTCGCGCACCGACCGGGGCACCCTCGTCGAGGTGATCGAGGCTGACCCGCGACACGAACTCGGCGAGCGGACCGTCGCCAAGTTCGGCCCCCGCCTCCCCTTCCTTCTCAAGATCCTCGCCGCCGGCGCCCCCCTCTCCCTCCAGGTCCACCCCGACCTGACCCAGGCCAAACAGGGATACGAGGACGAAGAGCGCCGCGGCATCCCCGTCGACGCCCCGCACCGCAACTACAAGGACGCCAACCACAAGCCCGAACTCATCTGCGCCCTCACCGAGTTCGACGGCCTGTGCGGCTTCCGCAACCCCACACAGGCCGCCGACCTCCTCGACGGCCTCGGCGTCGACTCCCTCAAGCCGTACGTCGACCTCCTGCACGCCCACCCGGAAGAGGCCGCCCTGCGCGAAGTCCTCACCGCGATCCTCAGCGCCGACCGCGACGAGACGGCCCACACCGTCGCCGCGGCCGCGGCCGCCTGCGACCGCCTCGGCGGCGACTACGCCCCCTACGCCGGCATCGCCCACCACTACCCCGGCGACCCCGGCGTCATCGCCGCCATGCTGCTGAACCACGTCCGACTCCAGCCCGGCGAGGCCCTGTTCCTCGGCGCCGGCATCCCGCACGCCTACCTCAACGGCCTCGGCGTCGAGATCATGGCCAACTCCGACAACGTCCTGCGCTGCGGCCTGACCCCCAAGCACGTCGACGTCCCCGAACTCCTGCGCATCGTCCGCTTCGAGCCCGGCGACCCCGGCGTCCTGCGCCCCGAGGCCGCCCCGGACGGCGAAGAGGTCTACGACACCCCCATCGACGAGTTCCGGCTCTCGCGATACGTCCTGCCCGCCGGCGCCCCCGCCCACGACCTGACCCTGCCGACCCCGCAGATCCTGCTCTGCACGGCCGGCGCCGTACAGGCGGGCGAACACGAACTGACTCCCGGCCACTCCGTCTTCGTCCCCGCAGGCGAAAAAGCCGAAGTGTCCGGAACCGGTACGGTCTTCCGCGCCACGGTCATCGCCTGACCCACGCGCACCGGACAGCCCGACGCGCCACCACCGGACCGGGCTGCAACAATGACCCACCGGCAAAGGACGGGCAAAGCCAACACGGCCCCGCCCTGCACGGCGTACGCACGTAGGCGAAGGGACAACGCGAACACATGAGCGCGTCAGGCGGCACCAGGGCGATCGTGGCAGCACTCGGCGCCAACCTCGCGATCGCGGCATCGAAGTTCGTGGCGTTCGCGTTCAGCGGATCGTCGTCGATGCTCGCCGAAGGCGTGCACTCGCTCGCCGACTCCGGCAACCAGGCCCTGCTCCTCATCGGCGGCAAGAAGGCCCAACGCGAGGCGACCCCGCAACACCCGTTCGGCTACGGCCGCGAGCGCTACATCTACGCCTTCCTCGTCTCCATCGTCCTCTTCTCCGTCGGCGGCATGTTCGCCATCTACGAGGGCTACGAGAAGATCAAGCACCCGCACGAGATCGAGCACTGGTACTGGCCCGTCGGCGTCCTCATCTTCGCGATCATCGCCGAGAGCTTCTCCTTCCGCACCGCCATCAAGGAGTCCAACCCGCTGCGCGGCGAACACTCCTGGACGCAGTTCGTCCGCCGCGCCAAGGCACCCGAACTGCCCGTCGTCCTCCTGGAGGACCTCGGCGCCCTCGTCGGCCTCATCCTCGCCCTCGGCGGCGTCGGCCTCGCCCTCCTCACCGACGACGGCGTCTGGGACGGCATCGGCACCCTCTGCATCGGCATCCTGCTCATCCTCATCGCCCTCGTCCTGGCCGCCGAGACCAAGTCCCTGCTCCTCGGCGAGGCCGCCGGCCTGGAAGACGTCCAGAAGATCGAGGCCGCCATCGTCGACGGCGACACCGTCACCCGCGTCATCCACATGCGCACCCTCCACCTCGGGCCCGAGGAGCTCCTGGTCGCCGCCAAGATCGCCGTCCAGCACGACGACACGGCCACCCAGGTCGCCACCGCCATCAACGCCGCCGAGGCCCGCATCCGCACCGCCGTCCCCATCGCCCGCGTCATCTACCTCGAGCCCGACATCTACAGCGAGGACGTGGCCGCCAAGGGACCGAAGCCCGAGGCCACCCCGGGCGGACCCGCCCAGCACCCCACCGAGCACTGACCCGCACACCACCCGACAGGACCCGCCGAACCACCGGCGGGTCCTGTCACCGTTTCCGAGGTGGACTGGGGCCGCCCCGCACCTCCGGTGTAGCTTGGAGCGGAGCCAGAACGTCGCTGCTGATGGCGGTCGGGCGGACCCGGTGCGGACCGTCCGAGGGAGAGAGGGCCTCCGACGGACTGCGCTGCGCGAACGCG
Organism: Streptomyces sp. NPDC006872; assembly: GCF_040635845.1. NCBI lineage: Bacteria > Bacillati > Actinomycetota > Actinomycetes > Kitasatosporales > Streptomycetaceae > Streptomyces > Streptomyces sp. NPDC006872. The sequence continues at coordinate 4,807 of NZ_JBEYIL010000005.1, read as the reverse complement.
GGCATGCCTGTGTCCCCCCCTGGGGACCCCTGTGTCCGCAGCCGCGCAGACCAGCCGTACCCACTCTCTCGACCCGACTCCGAGGAGCAGCACACCATGACGACTGTCGACAGCCGACAGGACTTCAAGGTCGCCGACCTCTCCCTGGCCGACTTCGGCCGCAAGGAGATCACCCTCGCCGAGCACGAGATGCCCGGCCTGATGTCCATCCGCAAGGAGTTCGCCGCCACTCAGCCGCTGGCCGGCGCCCGGATCATGGGCTCCCTGCACATGACCGTGCAGACCGCCGTCCTGATCGAGACCCTGGTCGCCCTGGGCGCCGAGGTCCGCTGGGTGTCCTGCAACATCTTCTCCACCCAGGACCACGCGGCCGCCGCCATCGCCGTCGGCCCGAACGGCACGCCCGACAACCCGCAGGGCGTCCCGGTCTTCGCCTGGAAGGGCGAGACCCTGGAAGAGTACTGGTGGTGCACCGAGCAGGCCCTGACCTGGCCGAATACCCCCACCGGCGGCCCGAACATGATCCTGGACGACGGCGGCGACGCCACCATGCTCGTCCACAAGGGCGTCGAGTACGAGAAGGCCGGCAAGGTCCCCTCCGCCGACACCGCCGAGTCCGACGAACACCGCGTCGTCCTCGAACTGCTCGACCGCACCATCACCGACGGCTCCCAGAAGTGGACCCAGATCGCCTCGGAGATCCGCGGCGTCACCGAGGAGACCACCACCGGCGTCCACCGCCTGTACGAGATGCAGCGCGACGGCGACCTCCTCTTCCCGGCGATCAACGTCAACGACGCCGTCACCAAGTCGAAGTTCGACAACAAGTACGGCTGCCGCCACTCCCTCATCGACGGCATCAACCGCGCCACCGACGTCCTCATCGGCGGCAAGACCGCGGTCGTGTGCGGCTACGGCGACGTCGGCAAGGGCTGCGCCGAGTCCCTCCGCGGCCAGGGCGCCCGCGTCATCGTCACCGAGATCGACCCGATCTGCGCCCTCCAGGCAGCGATGGACGGCTACCAGGTCACGACCCTCGACGAGGTCGTCGACAAGGCCGACATCTTCATCACCACGACCGGCAACAAGGACATCATCATGGCCTCGGACATGGCCAAGATGAAGCACCAGGCCATCGTCGGCAACATCGGCCACTTCGACAACGAGATCGACATGGCCGGCCTCGCGCAGATCCCTGGCATCGTCAAGGACGAGGTCAAGCCGCAGGTCCACACCTGGAAGTTCCCCGACGGCAAGGTCCTCATCGTGCTGTCCGAGGGCCGCCTGCTGAACCTGGGCAACGCCACCGGCCACCCCTCGTTCGTGATGTCCAACTCCTTCGCGGACCAGACCCTGGCCCAGATCGAGCTGTTCACCAAGCAGTCCGAGTACCCGATCGGCGTCTACACGCTGCCCAAGCACCTCGACGAGAAGGTCGCCCGCCTCCACCTGGACGCGCTCGGCGTGAAGCTGACCACGCTCCGCCCCGAGCAGGCCTCGTACATCGGCGTCGAGGTCGACGGCCCCTACAAGTCGGACCACTACCGCTACTGAGTCCGCAGCCCCGCCCGCTGAGGAGCGCGCCCACGCGCTGACGCGCCCCTCAGCACCAGGCAGGTCCTCCGAGGCAGGCCCCCGCACCCCCGTGCCGGGGGCCTGCCCCGTCGGCCCACGGCCGCACCAGCGCCGACCAGCCCGTCACACCCCAGGACCCCCATGCCCCGCGGCCGTTATTCGCTCCACGATCCGCACGATCACACCCCCCTCGCACTCGAGCACTTCCAATGCGCCCCCGGCCCCTCCGGCTGGCGCTACGTCTCCCGGCTGACCACCCCCACCGGCGAACACACCGGCTCCGTCGACCTCACACTCGACGACCTCGGCCGCCCCCTCCGCCTCGAACTCCACGCGAGCAACTGGCAGGTACGCGGCGCAGCCCTGGACGGCGTCACCTGGGTCCGCACCGACCCCACCGGCACCCACGCCACGGAAGGCAACACCCCCGCCCACGCCTTCACCGGCACCTCCCCCGCCTTCCTCATCGCGACCACCCGACTCCTACGCCTCACCCCCTCCTCCTCGGCAACCCGAGTACGCCTCGTCGCCTTCACCGATCCGGTCCTCGCCCCCCGCACCGTGGACCAGTCCTGGGCCCTGCTGAAAAGCGAAGCACACGCCACTGACAACGGCCCCCTGACCGTGGACGAATACCAGGTCACAGCCCTGGACACCGGCGAACAGCACACCGTGCACATCGCCGGCGACGTCGTCCTCGCAGCCCCCGGCATCGAGCTGGAAGACCTCGAAACACCCCCGTCGACGTTCGCCTGAACCCACCCCGCACAGAGCTACGCCGGCGGCACGAACCCACTGCCCGGCCCCTCGGACCGATCAACAGGCGCCTGCGCCCCAGCAGCCCCGTACGACACAGGCGGACCGTACGAACCCGGTGCACCGTACGAACCCGGTGAACCGCTCGGCCCCGGACCGTACGGCCTCGGCGGACCGTCACCCGCAGGCCACCCCGCAACCGGACCGCCTCCGAAGGCCCGCCGCGCCTCCCGGACCTGCCGCTCCTGCACCACCGCCGCCAGAAACGCGGCCGGCGGCACCCCCTGCGGCACCGGAGCCCCCGTACGCGCCGCCAACTCACCGGCCAGCCGCTCCGCCATCGCCCAGCCGACCTGCGGATCCAGCTGATTCATCCGCCCCAGGTACTGCCGCACCGCCAGCCACAGCCCGTCCGGCACCGCCGAAAGATCGAGCCCTTGGAATCGCCCTGCCAGCCACGGCGGAGGCGGCGGCACGAAACCGCTCTGCCCCGCGGGCACCCGCTCCCGCACCACCAGGGTCCCGGCGAACACATCACCGAGCCGTCTGCCCCGCGCCGACACCAGCGAGGCGATAGTGGCCACCACGCCGATCGTCAGCAGAATCTCCACCACACCGATCGCACCCCGCACCAGCGCGTGCCGGAACCGGATCGGCCCCCCGTCGTCCCGCACCACCCGCAGCCCACACGCCATCTTCCCGAGCGACCGCCCATGACTGAGCGTCTCCACCGCGATCGGTCCACCCACCAGCACCAGCAGAAACGTCGCGATCGACAGCGCGATCTGCGCAGCCTCGTCCAGGGACGCCGTCGCCGCCACCAGAGCAATGCTCACGACGATGTAGGCCACGAACGCCACGACCAGGTCCAGCAAGATGGCCAACGCCCGGCTGGGCAGCCTGGCAGGCCGCAGCTCCAACGCCACGGCCTCGCCCGTCACCAGCTCACTCACGCCCGTCGTCCCTTCCCTGGCCTGCCCCGAGAACAGCCAGTCTGCCAAGCTGAACGCACATCGCGCGGCAGTAGGACAAGCTGACATCCACCACCGGCCGCCGACGAACAGCCGAGGAGCAGGCACACCGATGGACCTCGACGTCTTCGTCTCCGCCCACCGGGCCGAATGGGACCGCCTCGACGCCCTCCTGCGCCGCCAGCGCCACCTCACCGGCACCGAGACCGACGAACTCGTCACCCTCTACCAGCGCACCGCCACCCACCTCTCCCTGATCCAGTCCAGCGCCCCCGATCCACAGCTCACCGGTCGGCTCACCCAACTCGTGGCACGCGCGCGTAGCGCGGTGACAGGAACCCGTCGCGCTTCCTGGCGCGACGTGACGCGCTTCCTCACCCAGGGCTTCCCGGCCGCGGTCTACAGATCGCGCCACTGGTGGGTACCCACCGCACTCCTCTCCACTGCCGTCGCCGCCGTACTCGGCTGGTGGATCGGCACCCACCCGGAAGTCCAGTCCTCCATAGCCGCCCCCGACGAACTCCGCCAGCTCACCCGACCCGGCGGCCTGTACGAGACGTACTACTCGAGCCACCAGGCCGCGGCGTTCGCCGCCCAGGTCTGGACGAACAACGCCCAGGCCGCCGCGATGTGCCTGGTCCTGGGCGTCTTCCTGGGCCTGCCGGTCCTCTGGATCCTCTTCGAGAACATGCTCAACCTCGGCATCGGAGCCGGCCTCATGTCCTCGGCAGGCCGCCTCGACACCTTCCTCGGACTCGTGCTCCCACACGGTCTCCTCGAACTGACCGCCGTCTTCGTCGCCGCCGGCACCGGCCTCCGCCTGGGCTGGACGGTCATCGACCCGGGCCCCCGCTCCCGACGCACCGCCCTCGCGGAAGAGGGCCGAGCCGCGGTCGGCATGGCGATCGGCCTCGCCCTGGTTCTCTTCGTCTCCGGCGCCATCGAAGGCTTCGTCACCCCATCTGGCCTGCCCACCTGGGCCCGCATCACCATCGGCATCGCAGCAGAACTGACCTTCCTCGCATACGTCTACGTCCTCGGCGGCAAGGCTGCCCGTGCCGGGGACACGGGTGACGTCGATGCCGCCGAGCGCAGCGCCACGGTGCCGACAGCCGCCTGATGTGCGACCGGCCCCGTTGAACTGCTAGTCTCCTCCTCGCCCCACAAAAACCGTTGACACGGAGCGCGTGGGGAGGTAGATTCGAACAGTTGCCTGGAACTGGACAGAGTCCGGTCGGCAGCGGTTAGTATCTGTCAGCCTCTTGAATCTCCGGATTCCACAGAGGCTCCCGATGAAGTCGGAAAATGAATGGCCGGTCAGACCGGCCCGAAACTTCTGATAAAGTCGGAACCGCCGGAAAGGGAAACCGCGAAACAAAAGCGGGAACCTGGAAAGCACCGAGGAAATCAGATCGGAAAAGGATCTGATAGAGTCGGAAACGCAAGACCGAAGGGAAACTGCCCGGAGGAAAGCCTGAGAGTGTCTCGGGTGAGTACAAAGGAAG